>NZ_JADYVW010000011.1:0-238562 GCF_020194135.1 Bradyrhizobium sp. BRP23
GGGCCATGGCGGGCGCGGCTTGCTGCTCGACCGGCGCAGGAGCCGGAGGTGGTGCAGGTGGCGGCGCAACCGCCGTTTGGGCCGGTGTATTGGCCGCGGTCGCGGCCGTCGGCGGAGCCGGCGGCGCAGGAGGCGGCGCGACGGCGGCCGCGGGCGCTTGTACGGCCGCGGGCGCCTGCACGGCTGCGGGCGGCGCAGCAGGAGCGGGGGCTGGGGCCGGAGCAGCCGGCGCTTGCGGGTCGACCGTAGCCTGCTGCGGCGCCGTCTCGTTCTTCTTGGCCTTCTTGGGCTTATTCTGGCCTGTGTTGTCGTAGACGCCGGGGATCTGCACCGTGCCGCGGTCCGGATCGATGCGGATGGTGCGCCCGCCATATTCAAACGTGTACTGCGCCTGCGCGGCAGTGCTCGCCAAAAGGAATGCGGCCGTGGCCAACAGCTTCCTCATTTCCGTCTCCTGAACAGGTGGTCCCCGCACCGACGCTTACGCGCCGGCTCGCTTGCAAAAAGTGATCTAGATCACTGTCGTTGGTGTGAGTCGTCTCCCGGCGGTTCCGGGTTCAATAGGCCCGGAGCCGGTCCAAAGTTTGGCGAGGCAAAGCGACGGAAGGACACGGCCTTATCGAACCAGGCCGGGTAGATCTTCTTGCAGGCGCCGTCTTCCATGGCAATGTGCAGCCACTGGTCGACCGAAAAGCGGACAACTTTTCGGAAGGCAGAAATCGAAGGGAATCCTTGAAGTGACGATCTCGATCTACGAGGCCTCGGTCGGCCTGTTCGTGCCCTATTTGCGTAACCTGTCGGCGCTGCTCGACAAGGGCGTCGCTTATGCCGAGGCCCGGAAGTTTGATCCGGCGATTCTGCTCGGCATGCGCCTTGCGCCGAACATGTATGACCTCGCCCAGCAGGTCGGCGAGGCCTGCCGCCATGCCACGGTCGCGCCGGCCCTGCTGGCGCAGTGCGAGCCGGTGACGCTGCCGGCGCTGGAGCACGACATGGCCGGGCTGCAGGCGCGCATCGCAACGTCCATCGAGTTCATCGAGAGCCTGTCGCGCGCGGAGATCGATGCGGCGGCGGAACGGAGTATCTTCTTCAGATTGAAGAACGGCACCGAGCTGCCCTTTACCGGGCGAACGCTGCTGCTGACGTTCAGCGTCCCGCAATTCTTCTTTCACGTCACCACCGCCTACGACCTGCTCCGCCACGCCGGCGTCGAGCTGGTGAAGAAGGATTATCTCGGCAGGAAGTGAGGTCTTACGCTTCGCCCTTGCGCTCGTAGTCGGCGAGCGAGCTGCGGCCGGCGATTTCGCTGCGCAGCAGCTCGAAGCGCCTGTTCGCCTCATCTTGTTGGGTGTCGACGAAGCGCACCGCGGCCTCGCTCGTCATGGGACCACTGACCACGGGGGCGGATTGCTCGCCGATGGTCTCGTGGACATAGTACTGGCCGTCATCGCCGCGATGAACCGTCCATTTCAGACGGATCGCGACCATGGGTCCCGGACCAACCTTGCTGTAGCCATCGGCATCGGTGTGCTCCGGCGCCAGCGGCTGCTCCTCGACCACGGGATGCTCGTCGATCACCGGATGCTCATCCACGATCGGCGGCTCGTCCGACGCGATGTGCTCACGCTCTCCGGCGACCACGATTTCGGTCTCGGTCTGGCGAATGACGAGAACGGGCTCGGGGTGCTCCAGGATGCTGGCGATGGTCGCCAGCGCGTGGTCGGTCGGGTCGATCTCTGACAAGGGTCCATCCTCCAGCTCGCCGCGCCGGCCAGTCTGTCCCACCGCCGCCGCGTTTCAAGCCCATTACGCGCGTTTGATTAAGGCTGAGTTGGGGCCCGATCTGCACCAAAATGGGACGCTTTCTGGCCTTCCGAAGGCGGGCGAGCGCGCCGCCGACCTTCATAATCTCAGCCCAGCACGTCCTGGTTGATGACGTTTTGCCTGATGGGATCGCCGTCCAGCACGCTCAAAATATTGCGCGCGGTCTGCTCGCTCATGCGGCTCACCGCCTCGACCGTGACGCCGGCGACGTGCGGGGCCATGATGACGTTGGGTAGCGCGAACAGCGCGTTGCTGACCGGCGGCGGCTCCACCTCGAACACGTCGATGCCAGCGCCGGCGAGCTTTCCGGACGTCAGTGCGTCATAGAGCGCCGCTTCCTTCACGATGCCGCCGCGCGCGGTATTGATGAGGTAGGATCTATCCTTCATGCGGCCGATCCTGTCGGCATCGAATAGGCCGACGGTCTCCGGCGTCTTCGGGCAGTGGATGGTGACAAAGTCGGCGTGAGGCAGCGCGGCATCGAGGTCGGTGACCGGCTCGCATCCGGCCGCCTTGATGTCGGCGGCGTCCTTGTAGGGATCGTAGACCTGCACCTTCATCTCGAACGCCAGGCAGCGCTTCGCTGTGCGGCTGCCGATGCGGCCGAAGCCGATGATCAGCACGGTCTTGCCGTAGAGGTCGAACGGCAGCATGCCGAGCCGGTCGGCCCAGGTGCCCTCCTTGACGCAGGAATGCAGCTCCTGCGCGCGCTTGGCCAGCGTCAGCATCATGAACAGCGCCGCCTCCGCAACCGAGGGCGAATTGGCGCTGCCGGCGACCATCAGCGGCACCTTGCGGCGGGAGAGGGCGGGCACGTCGACGGCGTCGTAGCCGACGCCGATGCGGGTTACCACCTTCATGTCGCGCGCGGCCTCGAGCTCGGTCTCGCCGAAAGCGGTGGCGCCGAGGGCCACGCCGTGGACGGGGGCATGGCTCTTCAACAAGGCCTCGAAATCCTTCGCCGAGATCAGGTTCGGAAACTCGACGAGCTCGATATCGTCCCGCTGGGTGAGGAGGGCGCGAGCCCCTTGCGACAAAGTTTGCGTAACGAAAATTTTCTTCTTGTTGGTCGCCATCGCTCCCCTACCTGCTCGCTTTCTTGGATCGCGGCGTCACAACACGACGCCGGTCTCCTCATTTAGCAGGTGCATGTTGTTGAGGTCCATCGCCAGGCGCATGGGTGCCCCGTCCTTGGCGCCGGCATTGGGATCGACGCGGCCGCAGACCGGCGTGCCCTCGAGTCCGAAATAGACCAGCGTCTCCATCCCCATCGGTTCGGTGACGTCGAGCACGGTGTCGAAAGTCTCGACGCCGGGCGCCAGATGCGCATGCCACTCGGTGAGATGCTCGGGACGGAGGCCGAGCAGCAGCTTGTCGGTGCGTGGCAGCGCGTTGTAGCGCGCGGCGCGGGCCGGCGGCAGCGGAAAGGCAAGACGATCGGTGAGGCGGATCTGAAGCGTGCCGCCGACGTCCTCGAGCCGGCACGGGATGAAGTTCATCGCGGGCGAGCCGATGAAGCCGGCAACGAAGCGCGTCGCCGGCTTGTGGTAGAGCTCGTTCGGCGTGCCGATCTGCTCGATCTTGCCCTTGTTCATGACAACGACGCGATCGGCCAGCGTCATCGCCTCGACCTGGTCGTGGGTGACGTAGACGGTGGTGGTGCGCACCTTCTGGTGCACCTTCTTGATCTCGATCCGCATCTGCACGCGGAGCTTCGCGTCGAGATTGGACAGCGGCTCGTCGAACAGGAAGACCTTGGGATTGCGCACGATGGCCCGGCCCATGGCGACGCGCTGGCGCTGGCCGCCGGAGAGCTGCTTCGGCTTGCGGTCGATCAGGTCGGTGATGTCGAGGAGGCGGGCGGCTTCGGTCACCCGCGCCTTGATCTCGGCCTTGGGATAGTGCTTCAGGCGCAGCCCGAACGACATGTTCTCCGCGACCGTCATATGCGGGTACAGCGCGTAGTTCTGGAACACCATGGCGATGTCGCGGTCCTTCGGAGGCACGTCGTTGACGATGTCGCCGCCGATCATGATGTCGCCGTCGCTGATGTCCTCGAGGCCTGCGATCATGCGCAGCGTGGTCGACTTGCCGCAGCCGGAGGGGCCGACCAGCACGATGAACTCATGGTCGGCGATGTCGAGGTCGATGCCGCGCACGGCTTCGACATCGTCGTAACGCTTGACCACCTTACGCAAGGAAACGTCGGCCATTTCAGTTCAACCCCTCGCTTTCAACCCTTTGTCGCACCGGCAGTCAGGCCGGCAATGTAGTAGTCCATCAGGAAGGCGTAGATGATGAGCGGCGGCGCGGCGCCGAGCAGCGCGCCGGTCATGATCTGTCCCCAGTTGAAGACGTCGCCCTTGATCAGCGTGGTGATGATGCCGACGGGCAGAACGAGCTGGTCCGTTGAGGTCGTGAACACGAGTGGATAGAGGAATTGCGCCCAGGACACGGTGAAGGCGAAGATGGTCGCGGCGATCAGCCCGGGCAGCGCGACCGGAATGAAGATCCGGGTCAGGGTCTGGAACCAGGACGCTCCATCGATGATGGCGGCCTCGTCGAGCTCCTTCGGGATCGAGGCGAAATAGCCGATCATGATCCAGGTGCAGAACGGGACCGTCAGCGTCGGATAGATGAAGAGCAGCACGTACCAGCGGTTGATGAGCTGGATGCCGGTCCAGTCCCCGAACAGGGCGAACACCTTGAACAGCGGAATGAACAACAGGCTGTCCGGAATGAGGTAGGTCAGGAACACACCGGTCGCCAGCGTCGCCGAACCCCAGAACCGCATCCGGGCAAGGGCGAACGCCGCGGGCACGCTGATCAGCATCGTGATGGTGACCACGAAAATCGAGACTAGCGCCGAATTCCAGAAGAACCGCAGGAACTGGTTCGACGTCAGCAGGCCGATATAGTTCTCGAGAGTCGGGTGAAAGACCCACCAGGGATTGGTCGCCGCCGAGATTTCGGCGCTGCTCTTGAGCGAGGTGATCAGCATGTAGATGGGCGGCAGCAGCGAGAAGATCGCAAACAGCGTCAGGAAGAAATACGACCATCTCAGCGCCCATTTGCGGTCGCGGCTCATGCTGCCATATTTGACCGTGCGTGTCGGCGCGGCCTTGTCGATCGTGACTGAGCTCATCAGGCTTCATTCCCGCGCTTGTTGACGTCCCGCAGGATGAAGATCGCTGCGATCGCCAGGATTGGCACCATGAACAGGGAGACGCTGGCACCGAGCGGAATGTCGCTTCCTTCGATGCCGATCCTGAACGCCCAGGTGGCGAAGATGTGGGTGTGGTCCAGCGGGCCGCCGGCCGTCAGGATTCGCACGATGTCGAAATTGGCGAAGGTGACGATCAGCGAAAACAGCGTCGTGATCGCGATGATGTTGCGCATCATCGGCAGCGTCACGTACCAGATCCGCTGCCACCAATTGGCGCCGTCGATTGCCGCGGCTTCATAGAGCTGGTCGGGCACCGATTTGAGGGACGCCAGATACATGATCATGAAGAACGGCGCGCCGTACCAGACATTGACCAGAATGACGGAGAAGCGCGCCCAGGCTGCGTCGCCGGTCCACGGGATCGGGCCTATCCCGAAGAACGACAGCGTATAATTGAATGCACTGTAGGAGGGATCGAACAGCCAGAGCCATGCCAGTGTGCTCATGGCGGGCGGGATCACCCATGGCACCAGCAGCATGCCGCGCCATTTGCGCTGGCCCTTGGCCGGAATGTTGTGGACGAAATGTGCGACGATGAACCCGATCAGCGCCTTGAAGACCACGGCGGTGATGGCAAAGATGCAGGATTGCTTGACGACCAGCCAGAAAGTGTCTCGCCTGAACAGGAACTCAAAGTTGCCGAGGCCGACGAATTTCTGCATCGACTTGTTGAGGGTCGCCAGATGAAGCGAATAGAACGCCGGATAAATCACCAGAAGCGCGATGAGGATGATCAGCGGTAGCGTCATCAGGAACGCTGCGGTCGATCTGCGTTTGAGCGCCTTTTGCAAACCGGAGCGTTTTCGCGCCGGTCGCGTGGCGCCAATCCTGTCCGGCCGCAATGCCACATCCGCCATGATGCATATTCCTCGCGCGGTTTAGTACAAAGAGCTCGATATCGGAACGAGAACCGAACTGCTCGCGGCTCGTGCCGAGGCGAGGGGTCGCCGCAAGACGACTTGCGGCCGCTTGCGGCGACACCTTGGCCGTCTCAGCTCCGCATGAAGCCTTCACACTCGCCTTCGGCCCAGGCAAGCGTCTTTTCCATCGCTTCACCTTGATGATAACGCAAACACATCTTGGTCAGCGTGGCCTGCGCGTAGATTTGCTGTGCAATCTTCGGCGGCGCGGGAGAGGCTGCAATCGACAGCGTCTGATGCTTGTAGGGGTTGGGATAGTGATAGAGCGTACCCTTCGGCGGCCCTTCCTCCTGCCACACCTTCAACGTCGTCAGCTTCTCGTAGGCCGGTAGATCGTAGCCGCCGCTTGCGACCACCATCTTTTCGATGGACGCCGGCTTCGAGAGTTGGACCAGGAGGCTCTTCGCCGCGTCCTTGTTCTTCGAGAAATTCCAGATGCTCCAGAAGTACGGCAGGTAGGGGGCAAAACGCCCCTTGGGTCCGGCCGGGAAGCCGTGGGTCCAGCATTGCTCCGCAACCTGGGGCGCGTCGCGTTTGGCAACGGCCCAGGCGCTCGGCGGGTTCATGATCATCGCACCCCTGCCGGAGACCAGCCATTTATTGTTGGATGCGTCATCCCAGGCTGCGGCGTCGGGCGGCAGGAAGCTGATCAGCTTCTTATAGAATTCGAGTGCCTGACGAACCGCATCGGTCTTGACGGTGAGATTGCCCTTGGCGTCAACGAGCTGGGCTCCGAACGACAGGAAGATCGCGCCCGCCGTATCGACGTTGTCGGTGGTCTCGCCGAGGCCGATGCCGAACGGGACGCCAGCCTTGTGACAGGCTTCGGCAGCCTTCAGGAATGTTTCCAGCGTCCAGTTATCAGCTTTTGGTTCAGAACCGACCGGATACATCGCCTGCACGTCGATGCCAGCATGCTTTTTCATCAGGTCGATGCGGGAGCAGGGACCCTTGATCTGGCTGCCGACGGAGGCCGGAACTCCAAGCCATTTGCTCCCGGCCGTGCCCAGATACTTGGCCGTGCCGTTCACCTCGCCATTCTCGGCGATGATTGGCCCCATGATGTCGCTGACGTTCTCCAATTGGTCGGCATTAGCGTGGGCCCACCACGTCGGCATCGCGAAAATATCGTGGCCCGACTTCGCCTGCGCTTCGGCAGCAATGGTGAGCAGGTTCTTGTTGCCCTGGCTGGGGATGTAGTCGATCGTGACTTCGACCTTTTCCTTCGCCGCCCATTCGTTGACGAGCTCGGTCGAGGCCTTGTTGGCACCCGGCACCCAATGGTCCCAGAAGCCGATCGAGAGCTTGCCGGCGGCGTAAGCGCCCCGGACATAGGGCGCTGAGATCAGCGCCGCGGAGGACATTGCAGTGGCAGCCACAAATTGACGTCGCGTCAGTTTCTTGCGTGACATCTCGTTTCCTCGCTTGGGTGTTGTTGTTGGAGTTTCCTCTGAGACTTCTTTCTTGAATTCTTGTTTCTTGAGTTGTTGTTGGTCGATTTTCTTGTTGGTGCCGTCGGCCTGCGTGGGCAAGTCACGCCTGTCGCAGCAAATTGGTAGCGCGATCAGATCATGATTGATCGCATCTGTCGAGAAAGCCAAACGGCTCAGCGTCCAAAACTCATGGTGTGCCCGGAAACGCCGCAACGTGCGGCAAGGCGATGCGGCCGCAGGCGCGGCGCACGGTGTTTTTTTGCGACGCACACTTCGCGCGAAACGGCCTCAAACGCTTCCGTGCGCATTTACGCCTCAGTTTCGCAAGAGCCTGGATAAGCGCTTCGCGTGAAAGACTTTTCGGGCGTGGACAGCAATCGGCCGCGTCTGGACCTCGAAGTGGCGGAAACGATAGAGTTGCGCCTGGCGGCTGATCCTCGCTGACAGGCCAGATCGATGATGGAGACGAGAATGATCAAACCGGCGGCACCAGCGCGGCTTCACCTGCGGCGATGCCTTGTGCTGGGGTCTGTGCTCGCGCTGTTGCTCGGGGCCGCCGCGGTGGCGAATGCCCAAGGTCTGGTCAAGGGCGTTCAGGAAGGCGCCGCGGCCGGCAACAAGGCGGCAGGTCCGGTCGGTGGTGTGCTCGGTGGTGCCATCGGCGGCGTGGTTGGCGTTTTCACCGGCGTGCTCGGTGTCGGCAACACCAACACCGGCAATCAGGCGCCGCCGCCCAGGGAGGCCGGTAAGGACGCGGCGAAGGATTCCAAGCAGCAGGGCGGGGCCAAAGACAAGGATGCCAAGAGCGCCAAGGGCAAGAGCGCCAAGGCGACCAAGGAGGCGAAGAACGCGCCGCAGGACAACAAGGGTAAAGACAACAAGGAAGTCACGGTTCTGACCCAGCCCGGTGCGCCGCAGCTCACCGCCGAGCAGATCGTCGCCAACAGCGATTCCTACATCGAGCGGATCAAGAGCGAGCTGAATCTCACGCCGGATCAGGAGAAGCACTGGTACGGATTCTCGAGCGCGATGCACTACCTCGGGCATAATGGCGCAGAGCGGCTCAACCTGCGGATTGCGCGCGCCAAGCGCGATCCGCCCGACGACATCATCGAGCAGATGCGCAACGAGGCTCAGTTCCTGATCGATCGCGCCGGCGATCAGCGCAACGTCGCCGATGCCGCCGAGCCGCTCTTTTCCAGCCTCGACGACAAGCAGAAGCAGGTGTTCATCCAGGCAATGGTGCGCCTCAGCCACGAGCGCGGACTGGATTGATCAAGTTGAATCGGTTCGGGCGCGTGTGAATTAACGGCGCCCGCCACGAATTCGTGTATCTACAGCGCAATTCGGTTATGCTTAGCTTCGCACGGCTGATTGCGGGGTTGATATGGCGGACGGACTCTCCGTTTTCCTGGTCGAAGACGAGGCGTTGATCCGGATGATGATCGCCGACATGGTGGAGGAACTCGGCCACCACGTCGTTGCCGAGGCAGACAATGTGCGCGACGCCAGCGCCTTTGCCATGACCGCGCAGTACGATCTGGCCATCCTCGACATCAATCTGATGGGCGTCTATGTCGACCCCGTCGCCGATTTGATCGAACGTCGTGGAAAACCGTTTCTGTTCGCCACAGGCTACGGTCCGGAACTGCTGCCGTCCTTGCTCCGGCGCAGGCCGATCCTGCGCAAGCCGATCGCGATGGATCAGCTCAAGGCGATGATCGATTCGATGTTTCCCGAGCCGTCAGCCACTATCCCGAGCTGACCGACCGCGCTTTTGCCGCCTGGCGGGAAGAACTCAACCGCCAGGGCTGCGGCCGTTCCTCAGCACCCTGGCAATGGTATGAGCCGTCATGGCCGCGCGGTCCGAAGCGCGCTGGGCAGCCAGCTGGTCGCGGGCCTTTTCCTCGATCAGGAGCTCGATGAGCGCCAGCCGCTTGTCTTCGCTGTCCGCTTCGCGCAACAGGCGGTGATAGCGGTGATAGTCGAAACCCGAATCCTGCTTACGCATGTCACGCCCCCGCAACTACGCCACACACGGGTAGATTGTTTCTCATCGGGAACACACAGGCAACCAGAACCTGCGTGGAACCGCAGGTGCGCCGCAAATCAGCTGTGCATGACGGGAACTCGCCGCCTGAGACCGCTACTCAGCCGGAATTGTGCTCGGCAAACGTCGTCAGGCCGAGGAAGCTCGCATCGGGCTTGATCACGAGCCTGGTCGGGATGTTGCGCAAATAATCCTGGAACCGTCCCTTGGCTTCGAAGCGTGCCCGGAACGCAGAGGCGGCGAGGAACTCGCGGAAGCGCGGCACGATTCCGCCGGCGACATAGACGCCGCCGCGGGCGCCGAAGGTCACCGCGAGATTGCCGGCGACCGAGCCGAGGATGGCGCAAAACATCTCGAGCGTCGCGCGGCTGACGAGACAGCTGTTCTCCAGGGCCGCCTTGGTGATCCCGGCGGCATCGCGATGCGGCACCTGAACGCCGTCGATCTCAGCCAACGCTTCATACAGGTTTTGCAGCCCGGAGCCCGAGAGGGCGCCGCGCTCGATCGAGACATGGCCGAGGCGCCGGCGCAAGCAGGCGATCACGCGCTCCTCGCGCTCGTTCTCCGCCGGCAGGGTCGCATGTCCAGCCTCGGTGACGACGGCCAGTCGCGAACCATGGCGGTCGACCAGGCAGGACACACCAAATCCGGTTCCAGGCCCCACGACCAGCAACGGCTCGCCGGCCAAGCCGTCGCCGCCGCCGAGTGGGACCAGGTCTGAAGGCTCCAAGGCAGGCAGGGACCAGGCCACCACCTCGAAATCGTTCAGCACATGGACGCTGTCGAAGCCGAGCGCGGACTGCAGCTCATTGCCGTCGATGACCCAAGGACTGTTGGTCATGACGCAGCGATTGTTGGTGACGGGACCCGCCACGGCCAGCACCGCGCGATGGGGCTGCTCGCCGTTGGACCGGCGCGCCAAAACGTCCGCGATGGCTTCGCGCACGGTCGGGAAGTCGGCGACCTTGACATAGTCGATCGGTCCGGTCTGACCGCTCGGGCTCAGCGCGAAGCGCGCATTGGTGCCGCCGATATCGGCGAGAAGAATTTTTCCGGTCTTGCCGATATTCATGGCCTCATCGCCGCCACGACCTTCAGGCCCTGGCAGCCCTGTCCTCCGCTGCTTCGACCCGATCCGCCTGGCGCGGGCGGTGCGAGAATCTGCCCTTGGGTGCGCCTAGTCAACACGGACGAGGTCAAACCGTTGCATCGTGGCGGCCACGGTGACCAATTCGCGCAGCTGCCGCGCGTGCCAGTGGTTGCGAAGCCGCGCGGGAAGGCCGACACTGAGGTGGTCGCCCGGCGCCGTCGCGCCCGGCAGATCGAAATGGGACGGCGATGAAGATTTCCGACCGCGACGTGTTGCTGGTGATCGACGTGCAGAACGACTTCTGCACCGGCGGGGCGCTCGCCGTTCCCGGTGGCGAGAAGGTCGTGCCCGCCATCAACAGGATCGCCCAAAAATTCGCCAATCTGGTGCTGACCCAGGACTGGCATCCGAGCGACCACGTCTCGTTCGCGCCGAACCATGCCGGCAAGCAGCCGTTCGAGACCATCGAGCTCGACTATGGCCGGCAGGTGCTGTGGCCGACGCATTGCGTGCAAGGCACGGCCGGCGCGGAATTTCATCGCGATCTCCACGTGACACGGGCAAGCCTCGTGGTGCGCAAGGGCTTTCGCCGCGGCATCGATTCCTATTCGGCGTTGTTCGAGAACGACCATCGGACACCGACCGGATTGCTTGGTTATTTGCGCGAACGCGAGCTGAAGACCGTCTTTGTCGCAGGTCTGGCGCTGGACTTCTGCGTCCGCTTCTCGGCGGAAGATGCGCGCAAGGCAGGGTTGGAGGTGGCCGTCATCGAGGATGCCTGTCGCGGCATCGATCTCGACGGCTCGGTCGCGGCGACCCATCGGAGTTTTCGGGACCTCGGCATTGCCGTCGTGAGCCTCGAGGCGTTTCTGTGAGGATGTCGAGGTAGCCATGGTGGACAAGACCTCCAAACCGCCACGCAGGTCAGCCCAGGCTCATGATGATCCACGGCTCTGGCCGTTTGCGGCAGCGCAGCTCGCCATGGATGCCTGCTTCTGGTGGCTGGAGCGGGCACCCGAGCAACAGGATGACAGCAGCCTGCCATGGACGACGCCGAGCCGCGTTGCGTTGGAGCTCCCGACGATGGACTTGCGCGATTGCTCGCAGACCCGGTCCGGCCAGCCGGCGCTGGTCTGCGCGCCCTATGCGCTGCACCGGGCCCTGATCGCCGATTTCGCCCCAGGCCACAGCGTGGTGCAGTCGCTGCAAAACGGCGGCATCGACCGGATCTATCTCACCGACTGGCGGTCAGCGACGCCGGACATGCGCTATCTCTCGATCGACAGCTATCTCGGCGATCTCAACGTCGCCATCGACGAGATCGGCGCGCCGGTCGATCTCGTCGGGCTGTGCCAGGGCGGGTGGCTGTCGCTGCTCTATGCCGCGCGCTTTCCAGGCAAGGTGCGGCGGCTGGTTCTGGTCGGTGCTCCCGTGGACCTGTCGATCGAGTCCTCGCTGGCCCGGCTCGCCCGCAACGCGCCCGAGCTGGTCTATGACCAGCTCGTCGCGCGCGGCGGCGGCAATGTCAGCGGCGAGGAGATGCTGCGCTTCTGGTCCAAAACCCCTGACAACGACGATATCAGGACGGCATTGCAGCGGGATCTCTCGGACGAGCAGGGCTCCGAGCTGCTGGCGCGGTTCGACCGCTGGAACGCCGAGACGCTCAACCTGCCGGGCACTTATTATCTCGAGATCGTCAACGCGATCTTCCGGGAGAACCGCATCGCCGAGGGCCGTTTCGTCGCGCTCGGCCGCCCGATCGACCTGAAGGACGTCAAGGCGCCGATCTTCCTGCTCGCCGGCCTCGACGACGACGTAGTGCCGGCGACGCAAGCGCTGGCCACCGCGGGGCTCGTCGGTACGCCACCTGCCTTCGTTGCAGCGGCATCCGAGCCCAGCAACCACCTCGGCCTGTTCATGGGCGCGCGCACCCATGCGCATGCCTGGCCCCGGATCGCCGGGTGGCTGCGCGGCGATCTGCCCGGCGTGCTGGCCCGCAGCGCCTGACCTCGCCGGCACTGGACCGGATGGGGCGCAAATCCGTTATGCATGACGGCGGATGGCCTGCACGGGGCCAGATCGATGGGCTAAATATGACCGGAGCTGACGGCGGTGGCCGCCGGCGAGAGATTTGAGGGTACTGCGCTCGATGACTTTCCACTCGATTTACGCCCACGGATTTGCGCGCGTGGCAGCCTGCGTGACCACCTCCCACGTCGCCGATCCCAGCGCCAACGTGAAGGCCGTGTTGGCGGCGGCCAATGCCTGCCATGAGCAGTCGGTCGCGGTCGCGGTGTTTCCCGAGCTGTGCCTGTCCGGTTATGCGATCGAGGACCTGGTAAAGCAGGATCCGCTGCTTGATGCGGTCGAGCGCGGGCTTGCAAGCGTCGTTGCGGCCTCGGCGGGGCTGATGACGGTCCTGATCGTCGGGGCGCCGCTGCGCTTCGGCAATCGCATCTACAACTGCGCCGTCGTCATTCATCGCGGGAACGTCCTCGGCGTCGTGCCGAAATCTTACTTGCCGACCTATCGCGAGTTCTACGAGGGACGGCATTTCGCCTCCGGCGCCGGCATCGCCGGTGAGACCATCGCCTTTGGCGGCCTGCATGCGCCGTTCGGCGTTGATCTCCTGTTCGCGGCCGAGGACGTTCCGGGCCTCACCATTGGCGTCGAGATCTGCGAGGACATGTGGATCCCGGTGACGCCGGCCTCGGAGCTCGCGCTTGCGGGCGCGAGCGTGCTGATCAACCTCTCGGGCAGCCCGATCACGATCGGCCGGGCGCGCTCGCGCGCGTTGCTGTGCCAATCGACCTCGGCGCGCTGCCTCGCGGCTTACGTTTATTCCGCGGCCGGGGCCGGAGAATCCACCACCGATCTTGCTTGGGATGGCCAGACCTCGATCTACGAGAACGGCGTGCTGCTGGCTGAGGGTGAGCGGTTCCGCCAGGGCGGCCAGATCACGCTGGCTGACGTCGATCTCGACCTGCTTAGGCAGGAGCGCGCGCTGATGGGAACGTTCGACGACAACCGGCGGCAGCGCGAGGCGTTTTTCCGCAAGGTGACATTTGCCCTGAAGCCGCCGGCCGCCGATATCGGCTTCCTGCGCAAGGTCGAGCGCTTTCCATTCGTGCCGAGCGATGAGAGCCTGCTCGAGCAGGACTGCTACGAGGCCTACAACATCCAGGTCGCCGGGCTGGTGCAGCGCATGCGCGCCACCGGTACCAAGCGCGTGGTGATCGGCGTGTCGGGCGGCCTCGATTCCACCCACGCCCTGATCGTCGCCGCCAAGGCGGTCGACCTGCTCGGCCTGCCGCGCGAGAACATCCTGGCCTACACCATGCCGGGCTTTGCCACCGGCAGCGAGAGCAAGACCAACGCGCTCGCGCTGATGAAGGCGTTGCAGACGAGCTGGCAGGAGCTCGACATCCGCACCACGGCGACGCAGATGCTGAAGGATATCGGCCATCCCTTCGGCAAGGGCGAGAAGGTCTACGACGTCACCTTCGAGAACGTGCAGGCCGGCCTGCGCACGGATTATTTGTTTCGGCTAGCCAACCATCACGGCGGCATCGTGATTGGAACCGGCGATCTCTCCGAGCTCGCGCTCGGCTGGTGCACCTATGGTGTCGGCGACCAGATGGCGCATTATAACGTCAACGCGGGCGTGCCGAAGACGCTGATCCAGCATCTGATCCGCTGGGTGATCTCCTCCAAGCAGTTCAGCGACGACGTCAACCGGACGCTCGGCTCGATCCTTGTGGCCGAGATCTCGCCGGAACTCGTGCCCGTCGAGGCCGGCCAGAAGCCGCAGAGCACGGAAGCGTCCGTCGGGCCTTACGAACTGCAGGACTTCAACCTGTTTTATACGCTGCGCTTCGGCATGCGGCCGTCCAAGATCGCCTTCATGGCGCTTCAGGCATGGAAGGACGTTGCCAAGGGCGAATGGCCACCGGCCTTCCCGAGCGATCGGCGCCGGGCCTATGATCTGCCGGAGATCCGCCGCTGGCTCGAAGTGTTCCTGCGCCGCTTCTTCGCCTTCAGCCAGTTCAAGCGCTCGGCCATGCCGAACGGGCCGAAGGTCTCGGCCGGCGGTTCATTGTCGCCGCGTGGCGATTGGCGCGCGCCCTCCGATTCGAGTGCAGCGGCATGGCTCGAGGATCTCGAGCGGAACGTGCCGAACTGATCGGGGCAGCGGATCGGTGGGGATGATCGGATGTCAGCTGGCGATGAAGCGGAAGCGGGTGAGGAGGCCAGGGTCGTCAACGGCCTCTACATCTTCGACATCGAGATGCGGGACGGCAAGCGTGGGCAGGCCAGGGGCGTGGTCGTGCTCAGCGACGGCCGCATCATGGGCGGCGACAGCTACTTCTACTACACCGGCAGCTACACCTTCCGGAACGGCAAGTGGCGGGGCGACATGATCGTCAATCAGCACACCGAGGCGGTCGGCAGGACGCTCGCATTCGGCGGCAGGGAGGTCACCTGCGGCTTTTCCGGCGACTATTTCCCCGGCGGTGCGGAAGTCGAAGGCATGGCGCTGGTCGGCAAGACCAGCGTGACGTTCACGGCGCGGCTGACGCTGAAGGATGCGATGTAATGGCGACTTGATTGGCTCACCTCCACGACTGCGTTCCTGCTCAGGAACCTTCGTACGAACAGAACGTTCGCGTTTATTGTTGCGAATTGTCGAGGAGAGGGACCATGCGTCAACATTTGATGTTATCGACTGCGGCCGTCGGGCTCATGCTCGCATCCGGCCTTGCCTATGCCCAGGCGCCCGGTGAGCGCAGGGACGAGCCGAAACGGACCGAGGAGCCGGCCAAGGGCGCTGCGCCGCAGCGCGGTGGTGCGGCTCAAGAACGCGTTCAAGAGCGCGCGCAAGGCGCCCAAGAGCGGCTTCAGGGCGCAGGCCGCGAGGATCGAGGCGGCGCTGCCAAGAGCGAGGCAAGTGACGACAAGCGTCAGCCGGCGACGGCCTCGGAGCGCAATCAACCGAAGGCGAGGGACCAGGCGCAAGACTCTCGCGAGCCTTCGCGCGATCGCAACCGGGAGGCCGAGAGCGCCAAGCCCGGACGCGATGCGGGCAAGAGCAGTGCGGAAACCAAGCAGGACAAGGCTGCGCAGGACAAGGCTGCGCCGCAGAAATCGACCGCCGAATCCGACAAGTCCAAGACTGGCCCGACGACTGGCCCGGCTGGCCAGCAGAACGAGCGCACGGGAGCTACGGCCAACCAGAACGAGCGCAACCAGGCCCAGCCGCCGCGCAGTGCCGCCGAGCAGCAGCCGCCGGCGCAACAGAGCAACCAGCCGGCCACTGCGACGGATACCAGCCGCCCGGCTCCGACCAACAACGCACAGACCGCGCCTGGCTCCACGGGCACGCAGACCAACCAGGCCAATCAGACCACGCAGACCAACACGCAGGTCAACCAGCAGGCCCAAGTGACCACCGAGAGGCAGGTGCGGATCTCCGAAACGGTGAGCCGCGCACGCCTGGCGCAGCCGGAGCGCAATCTGAACATCTCGATCCGGGTTGGCGAGACCATTCCATCGCGCGTGCGTCTGCATCGGCTTCCGCCCGAGATCGTCTCGATCGAGCCTGCATATCGGGGCTACGAATATTTCACGACGGAAGACGAGGTCATTATCGTGGAGCCGCGCTCGCATCGCATCGTCAGCCAGGTACCCCGCGATCCGTCGCGGGCCCGGGCCCAAATGGGTGGCAGCACCTCCTCGTCGTCAGGCATGGCGGCGGCCGGCGGAAACACCATGGTGAACTGCCAGATCATGCGACGTGATGCCTCCGGCAACGTCGCTCAGGCCGAGCCGACCACCGTGGGCTCGACTGCGCGCACCGATTCCCTGAGCGTGATCGTCCAGATGCCTGGCGGCGGCTCGTCCACGCCGATCGCTCTCGGCGCTCCCGCGGGCAACATCGTGGTCGCGACGCAAGGGCAGGGCGATTGCACGGTGACGCTGGAGCCGCAGACACGCTAAGCGCCGAAACAAAGAGGCTCTGAAACGACAACGCGCCGCCCGGATGCCCCACCGGACGGCGCGTTGCTGCGTTCAATCTAAAAAGTTTCGAGGTCCGGAGTGCCTAGGAGTCCGGACCTCGTCACCTTGCCCCAGCCTTCAATCCCCCGCCCCATGTGGTCCCCCAACCCCATGTAGCGCGATCAGAGGGTGATGCCCGTGGAAGTGGCCGCCGATCGATGTCCCGCGATGTACGCGAAGGACGGCTAGGATTCCATTCCGGATCACTACGGACACGATGGCGCTTGCCATGTGCCCATTCGGCATCGCTCGGAGCGATCGCTTTTGCTTGAACCGCAGCACGCGCGGGCAGGATGTCCACATCTCGTCCACGCTGCGGAAGGCGCATTTCACGGGCCTGTCATTGAACTGGTCTAGCGCTGCTCCCGTCATCGCTGACGACGAAGGAGCATGCCATGTCGAAGCCGGTGCTGGGCGCCGCATTGTCCATCAAATCGATCCCCGCGCATCGTGACTGGCTTCTCGAAAAGCAGCGCGATCTGGAAATCCAGGACTTCTTCCGCGCCGATCTGCTCGATAGCGACTGGCGCGCAACTGCCGGCGAGATCAAGCAGATGCTCACCGGTCACACCGGCCGGCTCGGCATCCACGGCCCGTTCTGGGGCTTCAAGATCGACAGCCACGATCCGATGATCCGCCAGGCCGTAACTAAGCGCCTGCTGCAGGGCCTTGAGGCCGCCGAGTTCCTCGGCGCGACGCAGATGGTGATCCACTCGCCCTTCACGACCTGGGACCACAACAATCTCGATCTCTATCCCGACAACCGCGCCAATATCGTCGAGCGAGTCAAGGCGACGCTCGCCGAGGTGATTGCGCGTGCCGAGACGATCGGCTGCGAGATCGTCATCGAGAACATCGAGGACAAGGATCCACGCGACCGCGTGCGCCTCGCCAAGGCGTTGGAAAGCAGCAAGGTCCGCGTCTCGCTCGACACCGGGCACGCCAATTATGCGCACATCTCCACCGGCGCGCCGCCGGTCGACTATTACGTCGAGACCGCCGGCGACATGCTGACGCATGTGCACCTGCAGGACACCGACGGCTTTGCCGACCGGCACTGGGCGCCGGGCGAGGGCAACATTCCCTGGGTCGCCGTATTCCGCGCGCTAGGACGGCTGACGTCGAATCCGCGGCTGATCCTCGAACTCCGCAACCACGACGATGTCCGCAAGGGCGCGGCGCATCTCGCCGCGCTCGGTCTCGCCGAATAACCGCAATCACAAAGGGCAGGGTCACATCATGAGCAAGCTCACCCGTCGCACCATCCTGAAATCCGGCGGCGCCGCCGCAAGCACCTTGCTGCTGCCGCGTTTTGCCATCGCGCAAGCCGACAACCGTCCGTCGGTGACGGTCGCCGTGCAGAAGGTCACGAATGCGAACGTGCTCGACGTGCTGCGTGAGCAGTCCAATGTCGGCGAGCGCGTGTTCTTCTCCTCGATCTGGGAAGGCCTGATCTCCAAGAACTGGCGCGGCAAGCTCGAAGCTGTGCCGGGCCTTGCCACCGAATGGCGCCGCATCGACGACCAGACCGTCGAGGTGAAGCTGCGCCAGGGCGTCAAGTTCCACAATGGCGACGAGCTCACGGCGGAAGACGTCGTCTTCACCTTCAGCCGCGAGCGCATGTTCGGCGAGACCGAGGCCAAAAACCGCTCCACCATCAAGGCGTTCGAGAAGATCCCGACGCCGCGCCCGGGCAAGGAGCTGCCGCCGGACGTCCCCGCGGTCGCCCGCCGCATCTGGCCGGACCTGGTGCGCGTCGATGCCGTCGACAAGTACACGGTGCGCTTCTACAACGCGACACCCGACGTCACGATCGAAGGCCGGCTGTCGCGCTACGGCTCCGACATCATGAACCGCCGCGCCTGGGAAGAGGCGGCGAGCTATCTCGACTGGGCCCGCAAGCCGGTGACGACCGGCCCCTACAGGGTCGTCGAGCTCAAGCCCGACGTCTCGCTGACGCTGGAAGCCCACGACGAATATTGGGGCGGCCGGCCGCCGCTCAAGCGCATCCGCTTCCTCGAAGTGCCTGAGGTCGCCAGCCGCATCAACGGACTGCTCTCGGGCGAATACCAGTTCGCCTGCGACATCCCGCCGGACCAGATTGCCGGCATCGAGAAGAATTCCGCGTTCGAAGTGCAGGGCGGCACGATTCAGAATCATCGCCTTACCGTGTTCGACAAGAACCACGCCGTGCTCGCCAATCCGCTGGTGCGGCGCGCCTTCACCCATGCGATCGATCGCCAGGCGATCGTCGACAGCCTGTGGGCCGGCCGCACCCGTGTGCCGAAGGGTCTGCAATGGGAATTCTACGGCGACATGTTCAACGCCGATTGGAACGTGCCGGCCTACGATCCCAAGCTTGCGCAGGATCTGCTCAAGCAGGCCAATTATAAGGGCGACCCGATCCCGTACCGCCTGCTCAACAACTACTACACCAACCAGGTCGCGACCGCGCAGATACTGGTCGAGATGTGGAAATCGGTCGGGCTCAACGTGCAGATCGAGACCAAGGAGAACTGGTCGCAGATCATGGAGCGCGGGCCGGCACGCGCCGTGCGCGACTGGTCGAACTCGGCCGCCTTCAACGATCCGGTGTCGTCGCTGGTCGCCCAGCACGGGCCGAACGGCCAGCAGCAGCAGATCGGCGAATGGACCAATGCCGAGCTGAACACGCTCTCCGAATTCCTGGAGACCTCGACCGACCGGGCCGCGCGCAAGAAGGCGTTCCGCCGCATGCTCGAGATCGCCGAGCGCGAAGATCCCGCCTACACGGTGCTGCACCAGAACGCGACCTTCACGGCCAAGCCGAAATCGATCAAGTGGAAGGCAGCGCCCGCCTTCGCGATGGATTTCCGCGCCGGTAATTTCGAGGTCTGAAGGTGAAGCCGCTGGTCAGCATCGAGGACTTGCGCGTCGGCTTCAATGGCGTGCCGGTCCTGCGCGGCATCGACATTGCCTTGCAGAAGGGCGAGGCCGTCGGCCTCGTCGGCGAGTCCGGCTCCGGCAAATCGGTGACCTGGCTCGCCGCGCTGGGGCTGTTGCCGCGCCATGCGCAAGTCTCTGGCTCGGTGCGGCTCGACGGGCGCCAGATTCTCGGCGCGCCGGCCGCCGAGCTCGATCAGGTCAGGGGCGGGCGCATCGCCATGATCTTCCAGGATCCGGCGAGCGCGCTCAACCCGGTGCTGACCATCCGCAGGCAGCTTTGCGAAGCGCTGGCGCTGCATCGCGATCTCCAAGGCAACGCCGTGAAGGCGGAGGCGCGGCGGCTGCTTGATCTCGTCGGCATTCCCGACGCTGGCCGCCGGCTCGAGGCCTATCCGCACGAATTCTCCGGCGGCCAGGTCCAGCGCATCATGATCGCGATGGCGCTGGCCGGGAATCCCGATCTCTTGATCGCGGACGAGCCGACCACTGCGCTCGATGCCACCATTCAGGCACAGATCCTGGAGCTGCTCTCCACGGTCCGCCGCGAGCTCGGCATGGCCATGGTGCTGATCAGCCACGACCTCGGCGTCGTCGCGGAGAATTGCGACCGCGTCGCGGTGATGTATGCCGGCCGCATCGTCGAGCAGGCGCCGAGCAACCAGCTGTTCGCCGATCCCGTGCATCCCTATGCACAAGGGTTGATCGGCGCGCTGCCGCCGCTCGATGGTCCGCGGCGGCGCCTCACCGCCATTCCCGGCACGGTGCCCGATCCCGCGCACATGCCCGGGGGGTGCGCCTTCGCGCCGCGCTGCGCGCTGGTCGCGGAAGCATGCGGCCTTGCGGCGCCGACGCTGGCGCCGATCGCGGATGACCGCAGCGTGGCCTGCGTCCGCGCCGAGACCTCGCGCCGCGCGCTGCTCGGGATGGCCGCCGAATGAGTCCGCCGCTGGTCGAGGTCTCCGCGATCTCGCGCACCTATGCGATGCGCTCCGGAATGTTCGGGAGAGCTGCGGCCGTGCATGCCGTCGATGGCGTGTCGCTGACGATTCCAAGGGGCCAGACGCTCGGTCTCGTCGGCGAATCCGGTTCGGGCAAATCCACCACGGGACGCATCGTGCTCGGCCTCGAGCCGCCTGATAGCGGCGAGGTACGGTTCGACGGCAAGCCGATGGCCGCGCTTGGGACAACGGCGTGGCGTGCGCAGCGCGCGCGGATGCAGATGATCTTCCAGGATCCGCTCGGTGCACTCGACCGGCGGCTGCCGGTCGCCACGCAGATTCGCGAGCCGCTCGACATTCACGGCCTCGGCACGCCTGCGATGCGCGACGAGCGCGTCCGCGAGCTCTTGCACGCCGTCGAACTGACGCCGGCGCATGGTGCGCGCTATCCCGGCGCGCTCTCCGGCGGGCAGCGTCAGCGCATCGTGCTGGCGCGGGCGCTGGCCACCAAGCCGGATTTCCTGGTCTGCGACGAGCCGGTCAGCGCGCTCGACGTTTCGATCCAGGCCCAGGTGGTGAACCTGCTCTGCGATCTGCAGGCGCAGCTGTCGCTGACGCTGCTCTTCATCAGCCACGATCTGCGCGTCGTCAGGCAGATCAGCAACGTCGTCGCCGTGATGTATCTCGGCCGCATCGTCGAGATCGGCAGCGCGGACGATCTGTTCGCGCGGCCCGAGCATCCTTACACCCAGGCGCTGGTCTCGGCCTCGCCCGCGCCGGGCCGCCGCAGTGCGGGCCGGATCGTGCTGTCGGGCGATCCGCCGAATCCGGCCGCGCGCCCCACGGGCTGCGCCTTCCATCCGCGCTGTCCGCGCGCCGTCGCGCGCTGCGCGAGCGAGGTGCCGGCGCTGTCCGCCGTCGGCGGCGACCGGCAGGTCGCCTGCCATCTCGTCACCGGCGCTGCGACACGGGACGCCGCCTGATGGGACGTTATTTCGCTTTTCGGATCGGACGCGCCGCGCTCACGATCGTGCTCGTCGTGACCTTCGCCTTCATCGTGTTGCGGCTGTCAGGCGATCCCGCACTGATGATCCTGGGACCGGAGGCGCCGCCGGAGGTGCTCGCGGCATTCCGCAAGGCTTGGGGCCTCGATGACCCGATCTGGGCTCAATATTTCGATTATTTCGGCGCCATCGCCAAGGGCGAGCTCGGCCGCTCCATGCGCGACGGCCGGCCCGCGATAGAGCTGGTGCTGGAACGCATCCCGGCAACGCTGGCGCTGACCCTGCCGGCGTTCTTCTTCAAGGTGGCGCTCGGCATTTCCGCCGGCATCTACGCCGCGCTGCATCGCGGCTCGGGAATCGACCGCGCCGTGATGATGACGGCGGTCGCCGGCTTTACCGTCCCGAGCTTCGTGCTGGCGCTGCTGCTGGTGCTGATCTTCGCCGTGCAGCTTGGCTGGCTCCCTTCGGGCGGGCAGGACAGCTGGCGCCACGCCATCCTGCCGATCGCAACGCTCAGCCTCGGCGGCGCGGCGGTGCTGGCGCGCTTCACCCGCAGCGCCATGCTGGAGGTGCTGGGCCAGCCCTATATCCGCACCGCATCCGCAAAAGGCGTGCCGTGGCGCAAGGTGGTGACCTCGCATGCGCTGCCGAACGCGGCGATCCCGACCGTGACCATCCTTGGCTTCATGGTCGGCACGCTGATCGCAGGCGCGGTCGTGGTCGAGAGCGTGTTCGCCTGGCCGGGAGTAGGGCGGCTTCTTGTCGTGGCGGTTGCCAACCGCGATCTCGCGGTCGTGCAATGCATATTGCTGCTGGTTGCGATGACCATGGTGACGTCCAATTTGATCGTCGACTTCCTCTACGGCTTCCTCGACCCGCGCCTGCGCAGCAAGGGAGCGCATGCATGACCGACGCGACGTTGAAGGACACCGCCACACGTCGCCGCATCAGCCTTCCGGCAATCCCGCTGTCGGTCGCGCTGGCGGTCACCTGGATCGTCGCGATGCTGCTGATCGCGGCCTTCGCCGAGACGATCGCCCCCTACGGCTTCACCCAGCTCGACCTGCGCAACCGGCTCGCGGCGCCCGGCAATGCCGCGCACTGGCTTGGCACCGACGAGCTTGGCCGGGACGTGCTGTCGCGGCTGCTCGTCTCGATCCGCATCTCGCTGCTGATCGCGTTCGGCGCGACTGCAATCTCGGCCGTGGTCGGGACCACCCTCGGCTTCCTCGCCGCGCATTTTCGTGGGTTCGTCGAGCAGCTCGTGCTGATGCTGACCGACTTCCAGGCCAGCATGCCCTTCCTGATCATGGCGCTGGCCGTGCTGGCCTTCTTCGGCAACTCGTTGCCGCTCTTGGTCGGGCTGATGGGCCTGTTCGGCTGGGAGCGCTACGCCCGCATCGCGCGGGGCCTTGCCATCTCCGCCAATGCGCAGGGCTACGCCGCTGCCGTCCGCCAGCTAGGGGCGACGCCGTCGCGGATCTACCTCCGGCACATCCTGCCCAACATCGCCTCGACCTTGATCGTCTCGACCACGCTCGTGTTCCCCGAGGTGATCCTGATGGAGTCAGGCCTGTCCTTCCTCGGCCTCGGCGTGCAGCCGCCGATGACCAGCCTCGGCAACATGGTCGGCTACGGCCGGGAATATCTGACCCGGGCGCCCTGGATCATGCTGGCGCCGGCGACGACCATCGTAGTGACCACGCTGGCCGTGTCGGTGATCGGCGACTGGCTGCGCGATCGGCTCGATCCGACGCTGTAATAGGGGCTCCGACGCCCTCCGCCGTCATTCCGGGGCGCGCCGAAAGGCGCGAACCCGGAATCATTGTCCCGCGGGTGCTGCCGCCCGATGGATTCCGGGTTCGATGCTGCGCATCGCCCCGGAAGGACAGAGAGTGAGCGACGAGCCCCCGCGCCGGGAGCAGGGGAGCCCTGTCCAACCCAAGTTCCCGTTGCGCCCGCCGGGTCCGTGCGCTATCCGGCCGGAAAGGCCTGAGGTGGCTCCACATTTTCCCGCCCCGGCCGACGCAAACCCGAGGACGGAAACCGCCATGCCAGCCTATCGCTCCCGCACCACCACCCACGGCCGCAACATGGCGGGCGCCCGCGGCCTCTGGCGCGCGACGGGCATGAAGGACGCCGATTTCGGCAAGCCGATCATCGCGGTGGTCAACTCCTTCACCCAGTTCGTGCCGGGCCACGTGCATCTGAAGGACCTCGGCCAGCTCGTGGCACGCGAGATCGAGCAGGCCGGCGGCGTCGCCAAGGAATTCAACACCATCGCGGTCGACGACGGCATCGCCATGGGCCATGACGGCATGCTCTACAGCCTGCCGTCGCGCGAGTTGATCGCAGACAGCGTCGAGTACATGGCCAACGCGCATTGCGCCGACGGCCTCGTCTGCATCTCCAATTGCGACAAGATCACGCCCGGCATGCTGATGGCCGCGCTCAGGCTCAACATCCCCGCCGTGTTCGTCTCGGGCGGGCCGATGGAGGCCGGCAAGGTCAAGCTGGCCGGCAAGACCAAGGCGGTCGACCTCATCGACGCCATGGTGGCCGCGGCCGATAGCAAGGTCAGCGACGAGGACGTCAAGGTGATCGAGCGGTCGGCGTGCCCGACCTGCGGCTCCTGCTCGGGCATGTTCACCGCCAATTCGATGAACTGCCTCACCGAGGCGCTCGGCCTCGCGCTGCCCGGCAACGGCTCGGTGGTCGCAACCCATGCCGACCGCAAGCGCCTGTTCGTCGAGGCCGGCCACACCATCGTCGATCTGGTCCGCCGTTATTACGAGCAGGACGATGCCTCCGTGCTGCCGCGCAACATCGCGAATTTCAAGGCGTTCGAAAACGCGATGACGCTCGATATCGCGATGGGCGGCTCGACCAACACCGTGCTGCATCTCTTGGCTGCCGCCCATGAGGGGCAGGTCGCCTTCACCATGAAGGACATCGACCGTCTGTCGCGCCGCGTGCCCGTGCTCTGCAAGGTCGCGCCTTCCGTCGCCGACGTGCATGTCGAGGACGTGCACCGTGCCGGCGGCATCATGGGCATCCTCGGCGAGCTCGACCGCGCCGGGCTGATCGACACCTCTGTTACGACCGTGCACGCGCCGACCATGAACGAGGCGCTGGAGCGCTGGGACATCAAGCGCACCAAGAGTGAGACGGTCCGGACCTTCTATCGCGCTTCGCCCGGCGGCATCCCCACGCAAGTCGCCTTCAGCCAGGAGCGCCGCTACGACGAGCTCGACGCCGACCGCGAGAAGGGCGTCGTGCGCGATCTCGCGCACGCCTTCAGCAAGGACGGCGGTCTCGCCGTGCTCTACGGCAATCTCGCGCAGGACGGCTGCATCGTGAAGACCGCCGGCGTCGATGCCTCGATCCTGAAATTCTCCGGCCCAGCGCGCGTGTTCGAAAGCCAGGACGCGGCGGTCGAAGGCATCCTGGGCGGCAAGGTCGTCGCCGGCGAGGTCGTGGTCATCATCTATGAAGGCCCTCGCGGCGGCCCCGGCATGCAGGAGATGCTGTATCCGACCAGCTATCTGAAATCGATGGGCCTCGGCAAAGCCTGTGCGCTCGTCACCGACGGCCGCTTCTCCGGCGGCTCCTCCGGCCTGTCGATCGGCCATCTGTCGCCGGAGGCCGCCGAAGGCGGCAATATCGGTCTGGTGCGGACGGGCGACATCATCGCCATCGACATCCCGAACCGCAGCATCAGCCTCGAGGTCTCCGACGAGGAGCTCGCCAAGCGCCGCGCCGCGGAGGAGGCGAAGGGCGATGCCGCCTGGCAGGCGCAAGGCCGCAAGCGCAACGTCTCGACCGCGCTGCAGGCTTACGCCGCGCTCACCACCAGTGCCGCGCGCGGTGCGGTGCGCGAGGTCAAGCGGCGTCCGAAGTAGGCGGCATCGGCGCCACTGGCCTGGATCGGCGATCTTCGGAACGCCTCGCGGCTCCGTGCGACCACCCGGATGCGCCGTTGCAGGAAGTAGCCGGAACGGGGATCGGGAAAGAACGGCCCCCGCCTCCCTAGGGCGTGGGGCTGGTTGGGGTGGGAGCGGGAGCCGTTTGCTCAGTGGGCACCCGACGTGCGGGCTCGCCCGCCAGGCATCATCAACTTAGTGCATTGTCCACATTTTGCTATTTAATTTTTATTAATTTTGTTTTTATTTTTATTTAATCGTGCCATCCTAAGAAAAATCGTCGAAATCCATTTTTTCCGAATCCAGCCGAGGCGGTCGCCGTATCGAGGTTCGTCCGCAAAGGTTCGGATTGCCAGTAGCGGAGTTAGCCATGAGTCATTCTCCATCACTCGTGCCGCAAATCACGACAGACCGGGACGTCTATCTTGTGCTCGATGATTTCGGCCGCCGCCTGGGCCGGGCTTGGTGCGAGACGGCCGAGGAGGACGCCAATCGCGCGACCCTGCTCAGACATCTCGCCGAAGGGCAATATCTCCATCCCGCACGTATCGTGGCCTTCAATACCGCGGAGGGATGGTCGCGCGATGCCACCGCTGAAATCGCCGATGAGCTGCGCCGTCGCTTCGTCGAACTGGAGGAGACCGATCCCTCGCTGTTGGAGTTTCTGGAAAGAGCAGCGAGGCGTTGAAAGCTCGAACATGGAACGAGGATGAACTGCAAATTATGCTCGAACGAGTGCCGCGGCGATCTCCGATCGCGGACTCGCTATCATGCGCACCCCCGCGCAAACATCCCGCGCGTTAATGCGCGTGGTCAATGAGTTCTTACCGCTCCGCCGCGATCGATCGTTCGCATTAAGGATGCCTCGACGAAGTTCGGCAAGGCAAGGTTTTGCGCCGTATACTCCCGCGACCTTCGCAGATCCGTTTCGGGCAACTGGGGCACCACCGCAATGTCTCGTACTCTCGCTGTCGTTTTCTCAACGGCCGTCGCCGGCATTTCCATGACGGGCGCGGCCTCCGCCGGCTGCTACAATTGCTACACGCCGCCGCCGTGCACGACCTGCTACCAGCAACAATATGTGCCGCCGCAATACCGCACCGTCGACGAGACCGTGATGGTCTCGCCCGGCTCCGTGGTCGCGCACCGCACGCCGGCGCAGTACCGCACCGTGATGGTGCCGCAGACCGTGATGGTCGCGCCGCCCAGCGTCCAGTACGAGCGCATCCCGCCGCAATACGCCACCCGGCAGCGCGTCGAGATGGTCTCGCCGGGTTATTCCTATTACGCCCCGGTGCAGATGAACTGCGCGTCCTGCGGCTACTGAGCTAGACGCAAACAACAAAGAATTTCAGGACGGCGCTCTTCCTTTCTGTTGCGCGCGCAAAGGTGAGGGAGCCTTTGAACCGCAAGGCCCGGAACGACACGAAACGGCATGAGCTCGTTTCTGGACTCCGTCGAGCGACCGCAACTCGGGCTGGTCGCTGCTTTCGCCGTTTCACTGATGTGCGCAGTTGCGGTGGTCTGGTCGGTCGGCTCGACCGATCGCGTTACCTATCTCGGCCCGGACCACGGCCAGGAGCAGACCATCACACAGGTCCGCCTCAAGACGCTCCCACAAGGGAGTTACGTGATCGAACGGGGCGCGATCTACAAGGCAATGCAGGCAGGGTGCCGCTACGACTTGAACTACAGCCCTCAATTCGGGCGCAACGTCAGCGACCGGCAGAGGACCAAGTACATCCGGAGTGCCGTCCTGGTTGATTGCCCGAAGAGCTAGACAGGTTGTGCAGGAAAAGGAACGCGCCGCGCTCCGGCCGGCAAAGGTTTGAGCACTTGCGCCAACTTGGCGTTGCCTTGCGCGGTCGACTACGTTAAGCGACACCCATTCCCGGGACTGGAAGGGTGGCCGAGTGGTTTAAGGCACCGGTCTTGAAAACCGGCGTGCCCGCAAGGGTACCGTGGGTTCGAATCCCACCCCTTCCGCCAGTATATTGTTCTCCACTGTTCGCAGTCGTTCGAACTCCACAGCAAAATCAGTATCTTGCGCCGAAGATCTGTACTTCCCAGTTCGTCGGTGTTCTCCCTAATCGGGATGCTGACCGTAGCTTTAGACCGTGGGTTCGGAGGACGGTTTTCCCGGAGGAACAATGGCTGGAAGGCTGAAACCACTTGACGTAGAGCGCCAAAACAAGCCCGGCAAATATGCCGACGGCGGGGGTCTCTACTTGATCGTCAACGGACCGACATCGAAGAGCTGGTCCTACCGATATTGGAAAGACGGCAAGGAGCGATGGCACGGCCTCGGCTCCTTCAAGGATGTGTCGCTAAAGGATGCGCGGCTCGCGAGGGATGCAGCCCGGATCCGCGTGAAAGGCGATCGAAGCACCGCTGGCGTGGACATCGTTCAGGAGAGGCGAAAGGAACGCGAAAAGACAAAGGCCGTCGAAGCCAAGGTGGTGTTGTCGACGTTCGAAGAATGTGCGGAAGCGTACATCCGGACGAACTGGTCGACCTGGAGCGAGAAGCATCGCAATCAGTGGCCATCCTCTCTCAAGCGCTACGCCTATCCGATCATCGGCAAGCTGACGATTCCGGAGATCAAGCCGAGTCACATCCATGATCTTTTGCAGCCGATCTGGGTGGAGAAGCGCGAGACTGCGAACCGCGTCCGCGGCCGGATTGAAACTATCATTGCGAAGAACGTCGATATCGACGATCCAGACTTTCGCAACCCGGCCGAACTGACGAGGCAAATGCGTGAGAAGCTGCCAAAGCGCCCCAAACGGGTGGTTCGCCATCATCCAGCCTTGCCATATAGCGAGGCTCCGGCGTTCATGAAGGTCCTTGCGGGCGCCTCTGGAACGGCCGCCGCCATGCTGCGCTTCCTGATCTTCACGGCCTGCCGCACGAACGAGGCCGTAGAAGGGCGTTGGTGTGAAATCGATAGTCCGGCCGCGATCTGGAAAATCCCTGGCGAGCGGATGAAGATGGATCAGGACCATCACGTTCCCTTAACGGGTCCCGCCCTTGCGGTGCTCGACGAGATGCGCAATGGCAGCCAAGGTGAGCTGATCTTTAGCAATCCCGATGGCGGAGCATTCTCTGAAAATGCGATGCTGGCGGTACTTGATCGTCTCGGCTACGGACACGTTACGGTGCATGGCTTCCGATCTACCTTCGCCACCTGGGCTGAGGAATGCACCGACTATCCTGATGGAGTTCGCGAGGCTGCGCTTGCCCATAAGTACAAGAGCGAGACTACTGCGGCCTATCAACGTGGCCAGAAGCTGGAAAAGCGACGAGCTCTGATGAACGATTGGGCTGCATTCCTATCCGGTAGCAATGTGATTCAATTGGCTGATCGGAGGGCAGGGTAGGGTGCGCCCCGTTCTGGCCGCAGATGAAGAGACTCTTGGTGACCGAGGAAGTCCAACCGAAGTCTGTGCTCCCCCTAAGACGTCCCTAAGACGGGGTGACGGCCCGCGTTCGGCGCACGGATAGCGGAAGTCTCAATGGCTTCCGCCTTGTTCGCCTGACAGCAATGCGGGAGTTATGAGATGGAGAGACCGAGGACGACCAAGAAGAAACAAGAACGCAAGCGCAGACCGCCGCCGGACCCAGAGCACACGCTACTCGCGACTGTGAGATCGGTGACGGTAAGTTACTACGTGGGAAACTTCGGCGATGGTCTCTCCGACGAAGCCATCACCGATGTGCTTTGCGAAATCGTTGCGCTGACGCCTGACATGCCCGAGTATCTCGGCAAGGAAGTGACCTGCTCGCTCATGTGCTCGCGCCAGTATGGTCGCGTCGATGATCCTGACGAAAAGGGATGGCCGCGCATCGGTAAGGGGAGGACTGTCCCGGAAAGGCCCTTCTTACTCAACATGCGGCTAGGCAGCGATGGAGGCTTGTTTTCCGCCTACCTGCCGGAGGCTGCATACTGTTGCAAGCCGACCTTAAGATCGGCAGGTTGAAGTTCATCGAGGTGAAATTCATCAGGTCGCGGCACGGGCATGGTGATTTGACCAGTATCTACTTATCGGAAACACTGCCGGAGAAACCGTGAAAAGTATCCGCAATCATGGTCCGTGCATCTGGTGCGCCGAGTGCCAGCCCTTCGCCGTTTGCTGTGGGTCCAAAGCGGCGATCCAGCCAATCGACCCGGCGTCCGGTCTGCGGCCTTCGCAGATTTTGAACTGAGGTTCGCTCTCCTGTAACGCGACGGTCCGGAGACCTGCGATTCCACCTCTAGCTGGTTTCAAGGAGTGTTGCATTTCAAGCCACCTCGCTCGGCCTGCTGGCTGGCTAGACTGCTATTTCGGTGAGCCTTGTCCGTCCTGGATCTCGATTACTTTCGAGAGCAGATCGGCCGTCACTTGTAAGCTATTCCGCACCTCCGCGAGCCGTTGATTGGATAGCAGTGGCGGTCGATGCGACAGTTCTAGGATGAACTCGAAGACCCGATCCGAATTGCGCATGAGTTGCAACAAATGCTCTCCGCTAGGGCCGTTCGTCCCAGAGAGCCAATTCTTAGCGGTTCTTTCATTCGCCCCCGTCCATCGCATCAAGGTCTTCTGAGCTTGATGGCTGTTGCCAAGCTCGGCCTTGAGAACATCTGCGATCAGGCTTGCGTAAGTCGGCGGCGCCTTTCCGCCATTCGGAAACGTCCTGCCCGTTTTCGGAAACATGTTTCCCCCCGAGCTACGTTATAGTTTCAAATACTCGATCATTCATTTTTGACGCTAGTAGGGCGATGATGTTGGAGGAAACGTCTCATTCACGCGCTGAACCGGAGAGCCAGGCTGCTCAACCCGCCGCTGAGTACGTGCGTATGTCTACCGACCACCAGCAATACTCAACGGCGAACCAGTCACAGGCCATTCGCGAGTACGCTGCTCGTCACGGCTTTCGGATTGAGAAAACGTACGAAGATAGTGGCAAGAGCGGCCTCAATCTCGATGACCGACAGGCGCTAAAACAGCTCATAGAGGATGTTCAGAACGGGGCGGCCGATTTCTCAACCATCCTAGTCTACGACGTCAGTCGCTGGGGGCGCTTTCAGGATGCCGACGAAAGCGCCTATTACGAGTACATCTGCAAGCGTGCAGGCATATCGGTTCGCTACTGCGCCGAGCAATTCGAGAATGACGGCAGCCCCGTCTCAACCATCGTCAAGGGCGTCAAGCGCGCGATGGCTGGGGAGTATAGCCGAGAACTGTCAGTCAAGGTTTTCGCCGGGCAGCGGCGTTTGATCGAACTCGGCTACCGCCAAGGCGGCCCCGCTGGATATGGATTGAGGCGGCAGTTGATCGATCAGGACGGTACCGCCAAAGCGAAGCTGGCTCGCGGCGAGCATAAGAGCATCCAAACAGACCGGATCGTTCTGATTCCTGGTCCGGAGCAAGAAATCGAGACTATTCGGTTCATTTACGACGCCTTTGTCGCTCAAGGCAAAAGCGAGCGAGAAATTGCAGACGGCCTCAATGCCAGGGGGATCACGACCGATCTGGGGCGCTCCTGGACCAGGGCGACGGTGCATCAAATCCTCATCAACGAGAAGTACATCGGCAACAATGTTTGGAATAGATGCTCATGCAAGCTCAAGGGGCGACGAATTCACAATCCTCCTGAACGCTGGATTCGTCGCGACCAAGCCTTTGAACCGGTTGTCGATGAAGATACTTTTAGATCTGCCCAAGCAATCATCTCCGAACGTTGCAGGCGCTACTCCGATGAAGAGCTCCTAGATGTGCTCCGCGGCCTGTTGGAGCAGCACGGTTATCTCTCTGGCATCATCATCGACGAACTTGAGGTCGGTCCGTCCAGTAGCATCTATCGCACGCGCTTTGGTAGTTTGATCCGCGCCTATCAGCTCATCGGCTTCAGTCCAGAACGCGACTATCGTTATATCGAGATCAATCGCGCGTTGCGCCGAATGTATCCCGACTTTATTGCCGCGACGGTGCACGGAATTGAAGAGATCGGAGGAGCGGTCCGCGCGAACCCGGAAACGGACCTTCTCACAGTCAACGACGAATTCACCGCTTCGCTCTGCTTGGTCCGATCGCAGGAGACCATAACTGGTTCTCACCGATGGAAGATCCGCTTTGACGCGGGCCTGCGACCGGACATTACGGTGGCGATTCGAATGAACCAGATGAACAGCGCCGTGCTCGACTACTATCTGCTGCCCCGCTTCGAGATGGAGGCTGAGCAGGTCGCCTTGGCCGAATATAACGGGCTGGCGCTCGATGCCTATCGCTTTGACACCCTTGACATGCTGTTCGAACTGGCTGCTCGCTCGCAGTTGATGGAGGTCAGCTATGGGATCGGCCCAATGCATTGAGATCATTCCGGTCGGAGCTATCGACGTGGTCAACCCGCGCGCACGAAACCGACGGATTTTTAAGGAGATCGTCACGAGCGTCGCGGAGCTCGGACTGAAACGGCCGATCACGGTCAAACGGAAAGCTTGCGAGGGCGAGCCGCGCTACGATCTTGTGTGCGGTCAGGGCCGGTTGGAAGCGTACCAGGCACTTGGGCAGCGCGAAATTCCCGCTGTCGTCGTGGACGCCACGAACGAAGACAGCGCCATTATGAGCTTGGTCGAGAATTGCGCCCGCCGGCAGCACCGCGCAATCGACCTTTTACATGATATCGAGGGGCTGCGAGGGCGTGGCTATGAGTTCGATGACATCGCCCGCAAGACCGGATTGAGCATCGAGTATGTCAAGGGCGTGAGTAGCCTGTTGGAGAACGGGGAGCACCGGCTGCTCCGTGCCGTTGAGGCCGGACAGATGCCGGTCAGTATTGCCGTCATGATTTCCCAAGCTCAGGACGCCGACATCCAGTCCGTGCTGCAGCAAGCTTACGAAGAGAAGCTCCTGAGGGGCCAACGGCTCCTCGCAGCCAAGAAGCTGATTGAGCAGCGGCGGCGTCGGGGCAAGGGGTATAAGACCGGTCCAAGACGGACGGATGGGGCGCCGATGAGCTCCAATGCGCTTTTGCGAGCCTACCGGCAGGACGTCGACCGCAAGCGGGTGCTGATCCGCAAGTCGAATAGCACCAAGGCCCGGCTGATCTTCATCCTTGAAGCCTTGCGAAAGCTTCTGGTCGAGCCAGAATTTCTGGCCATTCTGGAGGACGAAAGGCTCGATACCTTGCCTAAAAACCTTGCATTACGGCTGCACGGGCAGGGATAGACTATGGCACGTCGGCCTCACATTTCGGTTCGCATGGGCTTCGAAGAACGCACGGCGGTGGTGAGGTTGGCCGACATCCAGCCGTTAAAGCTGGTGTCCGAGGAGGTGAAGCGCTCGCCGAAATATCGCCAAATCGCGGCATCGGTTGCCGAGATCGGGCTGGTCGAGCCGCCCGTAGTGGCGCGAAGCCGCGACGGCCAGAGTAAGTTCCTTCTACTCGACGGCCATTTGCGCTTCGAGGTTTTGCGAGACCGCGGCCTCTTGGAAGTGGAGTGCCTGATCTCAACCGAGGACGAGGCGTTCACTTACAACAAACGCGTCAACCGCATTGCCATCATTCAAGAGCACCGCATGATCTTGAAGGCGATTGAGAACGGCGTGTCGGAAGCCAGGATCGCCAAGGCGTTGAATGTCGACGTTGCGAGCATTCGCAGGCGACGCAAGTTGCTGGATGGCATCTGCGTCGAGGCGGTTGACTTGCTCAAAGAGAAGCACCTGACCCTCAACTCGTTCTCGGAGCTGCGTAAACTTGCGCCGCTGCGCCAAATCGAGGCGGCGGAGCTGATGATCGCGATGAACAATTTTTCTAACAGCTACGTGCGCTCGCTGGTGGCGGCGACGCCGCGCAGCCAGTTAGCTGCCGGCTACACGCCTCGGGCGCCTAAGGGATTGTCGGACGAGCAGCTCGCGTTGATGGAGCGGGAGTCAGCTTCCCTGGCCCGCGAATTCAAGGTGGCCGAACAGACATATGGAACCGATCATCTCGATTTGGTGCTGGCGGTCGGCTACCTGTCAAAATTGCTCCGCAACGGCAAAGTGGTTGGTTATCTCGCCAAGCACTTTCAAGAATTGCTGTTTGAATTCCAACGGATCACCGAGTCCGAAGCCACCGCCGCTTAGGTGCTCGACGACAACTCAATCGGTTTGGCCACATCAGCGCGTGCGTTGTTATGAAAGAAACGCCGGATGCTTTGTAGGCCGCGCAAATGAACGCATTGGCTCAATAGTTGGCCGGGGCCGCCTAGTCGCGCATTCAAGTGCGGTGTCTTGGGACCCATATCGTGGATAGCGGCCGTGGCTTTGGACGAACGCGCCGAATAACGCTGATCTACCAAGGGAATGTGGAGGAGGGAGTATCCTCCGGGAGCGCGAAAAGCGTGGAGTTACCCGCGTAACGACGGTTGGAAATGTTCAAACAAGCTCAAAGGTTTGCAACGACAGTAAAAATTCTATTTTCTCGAAATGCCAAATAGCGAGTATTTTCAGCAGCTTGTTGCGCGAAGATTTCGCTCTTAAGTCGCGCTCTGATAGAGGGCCTGTTACCAAGCCGAATAACGTTGAGTTCGCTAGAAAGGAGCTGCGCCCAGCATCCTCAGAATGTTCACTCGCGAGAAGCTGAACATCTAGGAACAGGGCGATGATTTCTACGAAAGGTGAGGGCGAGCGCGGCGTTGTCGCGACCGTGAACGAGACGATGTTTGCGCTGAAAGTCGGTCGCGCGAAGCTCTATGAACTGCTGCGTTCGAAAGCGTTGGACAGTTACCGCGAAGGTGCTTCTCGAAAGATTACCTGGAGCAGCATCGACGCTTATGTCCAACGTCGTCTGGCAGAGGAATCTAAGCGGCGGGGCAGCGAGTAGGCCATGCAGCCCGCAACCGAAGTTCCAGCAGCAATAGTGTCCTCGAAGGATCGTAAAAGCGGTGCGAGGAGGCAGGTGCCATTCGCTAGCGAAGTGCGCGTTTCATTTCTAATCAAAGACTTGGAGGCTTGTTTGGGAAAGAGTTGTCCCATTGAATTGCAAGGCTTTTCAGGATTCATACCCAAACTCCCAATCTCGGCAACTGACCAACCGCTTAGCCTGCTCAGTCTCGATGGACGAGGTGCGTTCGTTCGGCTCGGCTTAGGGGAAGCCCTTGCGATGGCCGCACCGTGCAGCCAGTGCACCAGCCGTAACCGGTCTGCCGCGGATAGGAATAGCCATGGTTGAGCGGAAGCCATGCGACGGGTTCTCGCTCGGGCGGCTGGTCATTTTTCCATCAGTTCACCGGCGAGGAATGATCCAGCGTACAGCTTCGGCTGCCGCGGGCGCAAAAAATCCTGAGAAGATCATCCGAGCGACTGTTGACCGGGCCCGAGCCTCTCTTTCTCGAAAGGGATTCCCGTACTCGGAAATCGAGCGGGATTTGCGGGATCTTGAGACAGCCATCCGATCGCGGGTGAACTTCATTCTCGCGCACCAGGGAGCAGCCCAATGAGCGGGACAAATCGGCGCAAGTACCACCAGAATGGAGAGAACCGGGGCCGCTATGTGATGGTCACCGAGTTCATGATGTCGTCCGCCGCATGGCAGTCGCTGGATGGAAATTGCAGGGCCCTCTACATCGAAGTGGCTAGGCGATACAGGGGGCCGAACTCGAACAACGGCAAAATCCCCTACAGCGTGCGCGAAGCCGCCGCAGCGCTTCATATTGGTCGCACAACAGCGCAACGCTGCTTCGAAAAACTGCTCGACCGCGGCTTCCTGAAGATCGGAAAGCGGTCAGGGTTCAACATGAAAGGTCGGGTAGCTACCGAATGGTTGCTCACCGAATACCCTGATCAGCGAACAGCCGGCACGTTTGTCGCAAGCAAGGAATTTATGAGTTGGAAGCCGGGAATTTCATTTCACAGTCCTGTTTTAAACATTCAAAGTCCCACGTCAGAGCCACCACTGGTGCTGAGGCGGGACCGTGTTGCGTGAATACAACATTTATGGCTCTCACGTGGGACTGTGGGGGCTTGTTTCTCACCTCATCAGTCCCGTCAGAAGGACACTACTTACTTTACCAAGTGGGTGATCTAGGCGCTGGACGCCACGGCGCCACCGGACTGGCTGGACCAGCGATGGCGCGTCCGCGAAGTGTGACGCTCTGCGGGCGTCGGGAGCTCCTTAGCGGGACCATTCTGATCGGCGCCCGCTGGCAGCTCAGCGCCCATGGCGGTCGTGGCCGCGGCGCGCGAGACATCGCCGCCCTGATTCACGAGATGAGACAGGGCACGGTGAGACACCCGAGCGGTGGGACTGCGGCGACATCTGATACGACGCGCATGCGAAACGGATACGAACCGCAACGGGAGGAGACAATGGTTCACACGAGAGGCGGCGGCATCGGCAACATGGCCGGCAGCTACGACCACGCCCGTGCCGAGGTGATCGAGGAGTTGGCCAGCGCATCATCCAGGGAGGCGGCTATGGCGATATCACCCGAGGACGGGCTTGGACCGGCGGATTGGTAAGACCAACTTCCCGTGTGGGAGCGGGACGCTCGGTCATCATGGGGGTGGCTGGAGTGGTTAGCCAAGGCGAAGCCGGGCGATGACTGGGCGCCGGAGATGGGGAGCGCGACGCTGAGTAGCGGCTGGGGCTGCCCGTGTCCGAAGCTGCCCATGTCCGAAATGGCTCAGGCCGCGCTCGACCTGATCGCCGCCGGAACATCAGCTTCAACGTGCCCTGCGAACCCGGGATGCGTGCCGTCAAGCACTGGCTGGAAGTCCGGGTTGCGAACGCGGGCCGAAGTGGCCCAAGCCAGACCGCCTCTGCCTTTGCGGAGCTTAGGGGGTATTCCCTACGTGCAAGCCGCTCGTCGAAGTTCGCGAGCGCCATGGAGGAACCATGGCTGGTAGGCTCAATGGCGCCTTCAGGCAGGCGAGGAACACTTGAACGCGGTGAGACAGTTTGTGAGACACTTACGTGGTATCTCATGCTGGGGATCGTGGAAGCGTGGAAAAACGTGCGCGCTTTTAGCCCTGACGAGGCAATGATGGACTTAGACACGCAAAAAGGGGTGTTTTGCACTGAATTCGGCTGGTGAGACACCCCGAGTCAGCGCGCACGGTGAGATGAGACAGGTGCCTCAGGCGCCGCCCGGGTGGAAACGCAATTTTGAGAAACACTTAGCGTGAGACACCCCGCGGCCTGGCAGGTGAGACACCCGGGGCAATGATGCAATCCAATACGCAGCTCAGCCACTGGGCAGCCCCAGCTCAACCCATCCACGTTCCGGGCGGGTGCCGCTCGTCACGCGCTCTCCTTGCCTCAACCATCGCATCATAAGTACGCCTTAGCTCGGATCCTGGGGGCGCCTCCGCCCCCTGCTGATCCAGTTCGGGTAAAAAGGCGAAACCGAACGCCCGATTAAGCTCGCGCTCGTATGCTTGAACGGCCAAATTGTAATCAGCGAAATAGTCGCGGCCCCCCCTGCGATCAGTCAAGCGGCTTCCCTCATTCGCATGCGCGGCCACTTTGTCATTCTGCTGTATCGAGACATCCTGAGTAGGAGCGATATCAGCGACTGATCGTTTGCCGGCTCTCTCCGCCAGCCGCCGGAAAACGTTCGCCATACGCGCCTGCTTCTCGGCCTTCTTTGGGTCGAGTTCAGTTTCGCATCGCGCCTGAAGGCGCCTGGCCATTTCTAGATGTTGTTCGGGCGTGAATCGCATCGCCAGATTACTCCCGGTTCCCGCGTGTTAGATATTGTTCATCTACTCGGTGGGGGGGCTTCTCTGATCGAGAGCGGTTGCTCATGTTTTGCGGTTCGCGCGTACTCACGCCGTGTTCTGAGATCGGTCGTAACAACACATGTCGCTATCGGCACGTCGTAACGCTATCGCCGTCACCCAAACCGATTGTGGTGCACATAATTCCTCCGTTTCCTACGGAAGCTTTCTCGGAATCAGCCGGCACTGCGAATGGCGAAAAGTCCAGCGCGCGTTCCTCTTTCTCTCGGCGGATTTGGCGGGCTCGTTGCCGATGGTAATCCTCCGTCACCGATCTCGCTAAATTTGACGTAGCTGCTCGGGGATCAAAATCGAAGCCTTGGGCATCCACTGAAGAAGCGGCACAAAGCACGACCGCTACCGACAAGGCCAAACTTTCAAAGCGCATGAATTATCTCCCCGCAGCTATCGAATGTAACTTAAAAGCGGTCGCCTTAAAAGCGGTATTCCGCCGAAATTGCAGGGGTGAAACGAACCCACAAAGGCCCACTTCGGGACGTCTTGGCGAAGAACATGCGTCGCCTTCGCGCAAAGCGAGGGCTCAGCCAAGAAGCTTTGGCCTATGAATGCGGTATCAATCGGACTTACCTGAGTGGCGTTGAACGATCTGAGCGGAACGTCTCAATTGACAACATCGCTCGCATAGCCCGCGGCCTGAAGATCGAGCCGTATATCCTCTTGAAGGATGATTGATCTAATTTCAGACTCCGGCTTGGCGGAACGGGGCTCCTCCAGACTGGTTTGACAAGACGTTGAACTCGCACGGATTCGGATCGCCCATCGAGAACCGCGCTAAGTTTCTACGGATGCTATCTACAAACGCCATGGGCTACATCCGTCGCAACAAATGGAGTGCCAAGTCGCTGTCATCTGAGCACAATAGCTGAGCCTTCGCATTTCCAATGTGAGGCGAGGGCGGGCGTCTAGCCCAGATAAGGTGTCACATCGGGGATCACGCTCCCAAGCGGTCATTGGCAAAGCGGAACAAACCATCCTACCAGGTACCGTGCCACCGCTGTAAGGACCATTTCCATTTGAAGCACATCAACCTGACGCGCACCCCTCTTCGAGACAGCCGGGAAGTAATCACGTCGGTCGAAGATTCCGTGCGCACTTCTTCGCGGTTGGACCGGGAGCCCTCGACATCGCGGCGGACTACATCGCTGCACTCAAAGCCGTGAGCTTCGGCCGCACCTATCCGATCCTCCAGCGACACGATTGGGCGACCCGCCGACCTGAATTTTTCCGCTGCCGGCTTGACGCGCAGCCGGTGGAGGACGACCGACCTATCGGCCAAGTGTCCGAGACGCCATGAAGATCGCCGGGCCGGCTATGTCGAGCCCCACGCTTCCGAAACCTTCTACGGCTCGGGAGACACCTTTGCCGGCCCACTGAGTCATGACAAGGTGTCGAGTCAAAATCTCGGACGCTAGAGAGGACGACCTTTGTCGGATATCGCGAGGTCGCCCGGGGCGCCAGTCCGTGATTTTGTTGCAATGCGCAGCCCGAAGTCGCAACCGAGTACGACCAAATTCTTGGTGCAATCGAAACCGTTGATTGCTAAGTGGCGCTACGATCTCGTAAAAATTGAGGTCGAGCGCGATTCGAGATAAACATTGGCGTTGGCACAACCTGCGGTGCTGGCATTATGCCAACGCTTCGCGGTCTCAACCGGCTTAATGTCCGATACTCGAACCGCTACCATTGAACCACTTGAGCAAACGGAATGGCAGATCAGGATTCGAACGCGGCGCCCAACAAGAGCAAGCGGTCCAATGGCAAGAGCGGTGATCTTGGCTTCGAGGCGGAACTGTTTAAGGCCGCCGACAAGCTGCGCGGCAACATGGAGCCATCCGATTACAAGCATGTCGCCCTGGGCCTGATTTTCCTCAAGCACATTTCCGACTCATTCGAGGCCAAGCGCGCCGAGCTTCTGGCCGACTACCCCGATGGTGCAGAAGATCGCGACGAATACGCGGCCGAAAACGTCTTCTGGGTGCCGCCCACGGCACGCTGGTCCCATCTTCGGGCGAATGCGAAACAGCCCTCGATCGGTAAGATGATCGACGAGGCGATGATCGCCATCGAAAAGGAGAACGAGAACCTCAAGGGCGTGCTGCCCAAGGACTACGCCCGTCCCGCGCTCAACGCGGTGATGCTTGGCGAACTGGTCGACCTCATCTCGGGCATTGCGCTCGGCCAGAATAAAGGCGAAGCGCGCGACGTGCTTGGCCGCGTCTATGAATATTTCCTCGGCCAATTCGCGGGGTCGGAAGGCAAGCGCGGCGGCGAGTTCTATACGCCGCGCTCGGTAGTACGTGTGATGGTCGAGATGATCGAGCCCTACAAAGGCCGCGTCTATGACCCGTGCTGCGGCTCGGGCGGCATGTTCGTGCAATCAGAAAAATTTGTCGAACTCCACGGCGGCCGCATCGGCGATATCGCCGTCTATGGGCAGGAGTCGAACTACACCACTTGGCGGCTGTGCAAGATGAACCTGGCCGTACGCGGCATCGACGCGGACATCAAATGGAACAGCGAGGGCAGCTTCCACAAAGACGAGCTGCGGGACCTGAAGGCGGCTTTCATCCTCGCCAATCCGCCCTTTAACATTTCCGATTGGGGCGGCGAGCGACTGCGCGAGGATGTGCGCTGGCGCTACGGCGTGCCGCCCGCCGGAAACGCCAACTTTGCTTGGGTGCAGCATATCGTGCACCATTTGTCTCCATCAGGAGTGGCTGGCGTGGTGCTGGCCAACGGTTCGATGTCGTCGACGCAGAACGGGGAAGACGCCATCCGCCGCGCGCTGATCGAGGGTGTGGGCGATGCCCCGGGGGTCGTCGATTGCATGGTCGCGCTGCCGGGCCAGCTTTTCTATTCGACGCAGATCCCGGTCTGTCTTTGGTTTCTGGCCCGCGACAAATCTAACGGCATCGCGCGTACCGCCAAGCTGCGGGATCGGCGCGGTGAAATCCTGTTCATCGACGCCCGCAAGCTCGGCCACATGGTGGATCGGACACGCAAGGAATTCTCCGACGCTGACATCGCGAAGGTCACGCGCGCCTATCATGCTTGGCGCGGCGAAGGCGAAGCCGGCGCCTATGAAGACATGCCCGGCTTCTGCAAGTCGGCCACGCTGCAGGAGATCAAAGCGCACGGCTACGTTCTGACGCCCGGGCGTTATGTGGGCGCGGCAGATGTTGAAGATGACGACACATCCTTTTCAGAACGGTTCAGCGCGTTGCAGTCCAAGCTAGAGGGAGATTTCGAAGCTAGCAGTAAGCTGACGGCCACCATTCGGCAGAAACTTTCGGGACTCGCGCCCAATGGGTGAATGGCACACCAAGACCATTGGTGATCTTGTCCTTCTACAGCGTGGCATCGATCTTCCGGATGCCGAACGAAAGAAAGGCCAAGTGCCTATAATGGGCTCGTTCGGTATTACCGGATGGCACAATGAGGCGGCTTGCAAAGGTCCAGGAGTCACGGTTGGTCGAAGCGGAGCCTCTGCCGGCGTCGTATGCTATATTGACCAGGACTACTGGCCACTCAACACTTGCCTTTACGTAAGAGATTTCAAGGGTAACCACCCGAGGTTTGCATATTACCTGTTGAAGACGTTTGATCTGGCAAGCCTCAATTCTGGAAGCGCGCAGCCGTCACTCAATCGCAATTTTGTTCACCCTGTCCCAGCGACTTTTCCAGATCCACCGGAACAAGAGGCGATCGCCTCCGTCCTCGGCGCTCTCGACGACAAGATCGAGCTGAACCGGCAGATGAACGCGACGCTTGAGGCGATCGCGCGGGTGATCTTCAAGGATTGGTTCGTCGATTTCGGCCCGACCAGGGCGAAGATGGAAGGCCGCGCGCACTACCTTGCGCCGGACATCTGGTCCCTCTTCCCCGAGCGCCTCGACGATGAAGGCAATCCGGAGGGATGGAGAGCAGGAATTTTGGGCGATTTAGCATGCCAAGTGGGCGAATCGGTCAGTCCTGAGACTCTTGATCCGAAAACACCCTATATCGGCCTCGAACACATGCCGCGCCGATCAATCGCTCTGGCGGAATGGGAAGGAGCCGGGAAGGTAACGAGTGGCAAGTTGGCTTTTCGAAAGGGTGACTTCCTCTTCGGAAAGTTAAGGCCATACTTTCACAAGGTCGGCATAGCTCCCGTCGACGGCATATGCTCAACCGATATCGTAGTCCTAAATGCCCGCGAAAAAGCTTCGAGTGCATTCGTGCTGACTTGCATTTCACAGGATGAATTCGTCGCGTTCACCGACCGAACCTCCGATGGCACAAAGATGCCAAGAACAAGCTGGAGCCGGATGGAACGATACGAGCTTTGCCGGCCAAGCGGAGGCGTACTCGAAGCCTTCAACGTATGCGTAAAGCCAATGCTTGAGCGCATTGTTTCAAACATTCACGAATCCCGCTCTCTTGCGGCCACCCGCGATCTATTGCTCCCGAAGCTGATGTCAGGGGAGGTTCGCGTCAAAGATGCCGAAAAAAACGTCGGGGAGGTCACATGACGTTCTGGCTCACCCAGTCAGAAGCCGCCGCGCTCTTTACGATAAAGCAGCACCGCCAGCGGCTCGCGACGTAGGGAGAGGTGGTCGCGATGTCAGCAGATTGGTATCCCGGCATTCGCTCCTTCTGTGGGCATTGGAGTCACGCGCCAATGCTTCAACATACGTTCAAATCTTTAGAGCGGGAGTTCTCTGAGAACAGCGACGGCTGCATAGATGCCGCAAAGGCTATCGTTGAATGTGCATGTCGCGTGATAGTAGATAATCTCGACAATCCGACCAGTCCGGTAAAGCCCGCCGAAGAAAATCCGGCATTCGGCGCATGGGTAAGCGCAGCGGTCAGGGTACTTGAGCTAAGCGAAGTCCGCGACGAAGCATTCAAGAAGCTCATATCCCAACACCACAAACTCACGACCACGTTAGGCGATCTGCGGAACAAGGCCGGGACGATGAGCCACGGCAAAGATGGTTTTATAGCGAAGCTATCGACCCATCATCGGCGTGCTGCGCTCTTGGCTGCCGACGCGATCGTCACGTTTCTTCACGAAGCCTATCTGGAACGGGAATTGGACGCGGTTTCGAGCAAGGAACCATACGAACGCTTCAAGACCACAAACGAGATCATCGATTCGTTAGCAGGGCTTCGAGGCGAGATGGATGAAGACGGCGTACCGCATCTCTACATTGTCTTGCCCGGGCCGCATCCGCGTGAAGAAATAGAACTTGCCGCGCCAGTCTCGCAGTTGCTTTTCGAGTTGGATCGCGAGGCTTACAAATTGGTGTTGAACGCTTGCCAAGAAGCGAAGGCCGCTGCGCCTCAAGACGCGGAGGTCGAAAATGGCTTATCTTTCTGAAGCCGCCCTGGAGCAGGTGCTGCTCGATCAACTAGCCGGCCTCGGCTACGCGATCGCCGCGGACGGCGAAATCGGCCCCGACGGAAAGGCGCCTGAACGGGAAGCCTACGCCGACGTGGTTCTTATCAAGCGCCTGAACGCCGCTATCGAAAGACTCAACCCAGCGATTCCGCCAGAGGCGCGCGGAGATGCCTTACGGAAGGTCCTGGCGACAGAGAGGCCGTCGCTCGTCGAAGAGAACCGCCGCCTACACAAGCTGATGGTCGAGGGGGTCGATGTCGAGTTCTACAGCGAGGACGGCACGATCCGGGGGGACAAGGTCCGTCTGATCGATTTCGATGATCTCGCCGCAAATAACTGGCTGGCTACCGGTCAGTTCACAGTGGTTGAAGGCAACGTCAACCGCCGGCCGGATATCGTCGTCTTCATCAACGGCCTGCCGCTAGGCGTAATAGAGCTTAAGGCGCCTGGCGGCGGGGACGCCGCGCTTAGCGGCGCATACAACCAGCTTCAGACCTACAAGGCGCAAATTCCTTCGCTTTTTAGAACGAACGCCGTTCTTGTCACTTCGGATGGCGTCACGGCGCGAGTGGGCTCGCTGACTGCCGATCAGGAGCGGTTTATGCCCTGGCGCACCACCGACGGCAAACTCAGCGCCACGAAGGGCCAGCCCGAACTCAACATCCTGATTGAAGGCGTGTTTGACCGTCGCCGCCTGCTCGATCTGCTGCACGATTTCACGGTGTTCGGCGAAACGGGATCTGGCCTCGCGAAGATCATCGCGGGCTATCACCAGTTCCACGCCGTGCGGCACGCCGTGGATAAGACAGTCGAAGCTTCGGCGCCGCAGGGTGATCGAAAGGTCGGCGTGATCTGGCACACGCAAGGTTCGGGCAAGAGCCTTTTGATGGCGTTCTATGCCGGGCAGCTCGTGCGCCGTCCCGAGCTTGAAAATCCGACAATCGTGGTCATCACCGACCGCAACGATCTCGACGATCAACTATTCGGCACGTTTTCAATGTGCCGCGATCTGATCCGGCAAACACCTATCCAAGCCGACAGCCGCGATGATTTGCAATCAGCGCTAAGCCGCGCCTCAGGCGGCGTGATTTTCACGACGATTCAGAAGTTTTCGCCCGCAACCGGCGAGTCGGTCTATCCGATCTTGTCTGAGCGACGAAACATCGTCGTGATTGCCGACGAAGCGCATCGGAGCCAATATGGCTTTCGAGCCCGGATCGAGCAGAAGACGGGCGAAATCGCCTATGGTTTCGCAAAATATTTGCGCGACGGGCTTCCCAATGCATCCTTCATCGGGTTCACCGGAACGCCCATCGAGAAGGACGATGTGAACACGCCTGCAGTGTTCGGCGAATACATCGACGTTTACGACATCAGCCGGGCGGTGGAAGACGGCGCCACCGTTCCAATCTACTACGAGAGTCGCCTTGCGCGTATTGAGATTCCAGACGAGGAGAAGCCAAAGATCGATGCTGAAATCGAGGAGCTGACCGAAGACGAAGCTATAGCCGAACAAGAGCGAATCAAGCGCAGGTGGGCGACGGTTGAAGCGCTGGTAGGCTCGGAGAAACGGCTTGCCATGGTCGCGGCCGATCTAGTGCGACACTTTGAAGATCGCGTCGCCGCTATGGACGGCAAGGCCATGGTGGTTTGCATGAGCCGCCGCATTTGTGTCGCGCTCTACAGCCAAATTATCGCGCTTCGGCCCGATTGGCACAGCGATGACGATCCTGCGGGTGCGGTCAAAGTCGTGATGACCGGGTCAGCGGCCGACCCGCAAAGCTGGCAACCGCATATCGGAACCAAAGCGCGGCGCGATCTCTTGGCGAAGCGAGCGAAAGACCCGAAGGACACGCTCAAGCTCGTGATCGTCCGCGACATGTGGCTGACCGGCTTCGATTCGCCGTCGATGCACACGATGTATATCGACAAGCCAATGAAGGGCCACGGGCTTATGCAGGCGATCGCCCGTGTGAACCGCGTGTTCCGCGACAAGCCGGCCGGCCTAGTCGTCGACTACATTGGGATCGCCCAGAATCTCAAAAACGCTCTTGGCCAGTATTCCGGTTCAGACCAGCGTCAGGCCGGGATCGACGAAGCCGAGGCAGTTGCCATGCTGCTTGAGAAGTTCGAAGTCGTGAAGTCGATATATCACGGCTTCGACTACGCGCGCGGCTTGGCGGGCACACCTCACGAGCGGCTTATTGTGCTTGCCGAGGCAATTGAGTGGATACTTACCCGCCAGCACGAAGCCGCAGCCAAGGAAGCCACTGTAGAAGGCAAGCGGCGCGAGGGGCGTCGGTATCAAGATGCCGTGCTCGCGCTCTCCAAGGCTTTCGCGTTGGCGTCTGCCAGCGATGAGGCCCGAGCCATCCGTGATGACGTCGGCTTCTTCCAAACCGTTCGCGCCGCGCTTGTGAAATCGGCAGACGGGGTCGGGAAGAGCACAGCCGATCGAGAGTTTGCGATTCAACAGATATTGGATCGCGCGGTTGCCTCAACGGAGATCGTCGATATTCTCACTGCCGCCGGCATCAAGACGCCCGACATTTCGATCCTGTCCGATGAGTTCCTTGCCGAGGTTCAACAACTCGAAAAGAAGAACCTCGCCCTTGAGGCGCTGCGTAAGCTGCTGAATGATGAAATCCGCTCGCGCAGCAAAACGAATGTCGTCGAAACCAAGCGCTTTTCAGAACGCCTAGAATCTGCCATCGCCCGCTACCACATGAACGCGATCAGCACCGTCGAGGTATTGCAAGAACTGATCGATCTTGCGAAGGAGGTTCGCGCCGCCCGCAGGCGCGGTGAAGAAGAAGGTTTATCGCAAGATGAAATAGCATTCTATGATGCCCTGGCTGAAAGCGAAAGCGCCGTCGAACTCATGGGGAACGATTCGCTCAAACTAATCGCCCACGAACTTCTCATCAGCCTCAAGGGCAGCGTTTCGGTGGACTGGTCACGCCGTGAAAGTGCGCGAGCCCGGATGCGCCTCTTAGTAAAACGAATACTGCGCAAACACGGCTACCCACCCGATCTTCAGGACGGAGCTGTACAGACTGTACTTCGGCAGGCGGAAGCTTTGTCTGCGAGCTGGGCGATTTAGACGAGCAGGGACGACCTACCCTCGGGGGCGGATCACCGCTCCGTCACACCGGGAGAGCAAGCTCTTGTAAAGACGTCATATTCGGGCAGGCCGATGAAGGCGGGGGAAGAATCTACGGTGACAAGCTACTAATTGTAGAGCGGGCAACATTCGCGCATAGATGATAGAACTTTCTGCCGTAGTGCTGCAGCTGACTGCGCACGCTAGTGTGCTTCTTAGTCGTAGGCAGGGCCGGAAGAGAATCGGGCGCTCTGTTGCGGGAGGCTAACGCCGCGGCTGATCATTGCTCGCCGGAGTGGACTGACGCAACTCCTGCCGCAGCCATGCAAGACGGCGCTGTAGCCAGGAGCGATGGCTGTAAAGTTGAGCAATGACCCGAGCGCGTTGTCTGGATAGGCAAGGCATTAGCCTCCCGTATAATTCTCTCGAGCTGCCTTCTGCCTCCCTAGCATTAGGCATGTACCTATGCCCTGATCGGACGGCCCAAATCGGTGCATAAGCTGGCGATAAACACTGCTTTCCGTCGAAGGTTTCAATGCAGGCCGCTCTGAGCCGAGGCAACGTGCCTCGGCCGACCATTTGTGGGTCGCAAACGTTGCTGGTGACATCTCTTGGACCGGAAGCTCTGGCCAGCATCAAGTCAGGCAGCCTAAAGCGAAGGTAATTTCAGGTTGACTCTCTTTGCTTCGTTTCGTCAACTAGTGGTTGGGGGAGGACAGCATGGCTCAGCCAACGGTTAGCACGTCAAGGTCGGCCGCGCACGATAGATTGGCCTATTTCGAGGTCCGCGGTCTTTTCAGCGCGTTCACATATCGCATCCCGCTCAACCTCAACCAGCGCGTCACAGCAATCATTGCGCCAAATGGCAGCGGAAAGACAATCTGCCTTCGCCTCATCAATTCGCTTTTCACGCAGCAGTGGTCGTTCTTTTCCGACCTAGATTTCGAATCGGTGCACTATCGTTTCGAGTCTGGTTTTCGGGTCACTATCTCTCATGAACCTAGGTCGGAAGAGGGGGAAGAAGCCGCAACTTCCCTCGGCATCGTCTTCAAGGTGGAGCATCCAACAGGCGAGGCATTTGACTGGCGCCCGGGGCCGACAGATCCAAAGATCATCCGAACTCTGCCGTTGGAGCGTTACATCAATTATTTGACGCGGCGCAGCCTGAATCAGTATGTGCACGACTATACGGGTGCGTCTTACACCTATCTTGAGGCCGTCGAAGCCTTCTCGTCTGCTCTCCCGCAAGGGTTCCGGCACGCTATTTATGGAGAAATGCCACCCGTCCTGGGAAGATTGGTCGGCAACATTGATTGCCATTTGATTGAGACACAGCGACTGCTGATCCTCAGGGACGAGGTCGATGACGCGCCCTATCGCTCCAGTCGCACGCAGCGGTCGAGCTTAGCTATCGCCCGGAAAGCGCAATTACTGAAGACGATTATTGCGAAGGACCTAACCGCCTATGCTGCTCTGTCGCAATCCCTAGATCGATCATTTCCGAAACGGGTCATCAACCTGCAATCGATTCTGGACCCCGAGAATCTAAAGGCCCGGCTCGCGATGCAGGACGAGAAGCGCGCCAGCCTGATGTTGGCGGGCATATTGGACTCGGAGATCGATGATCCTGTTACCTTGCCTGAAGGAAATCTTCCGGACGCCATTTCGCGTGTGCTTAGCGTTTTCGCTCAAGACACAGAGCAGAAACTCGACGTTCTCACAAAACTGCAAACCCGCATCGAATTGTTTTCCGAGCTCATCAGAGAGCGTTTTTCTTCCAAAGATGTAGTGGTTAGTAAAGAGAGTGGCTTTGAGATCACATTTCGAAATCAGCGTATTCCTCTAGACGCTCTTTCGTCCGGTGAGCAGCACCAACTGGTTCTTTTCTTTGAGCTGCTGTTTGAGTTGCGTGAGAATGCATTAATTCTGATCGATGAACCCGAACTGTCCCTTCACGTTGCCTGGCAAAAAAAATTCATTCTGGATCTGCAACGGATCATTGCGCTCAATCAGTTTGACGTGATTTTGGCTACTCATTCGCCTCAACTGATCAGCCGGTGGAATGATCTTGTAGTCGAGCTCGGTAAGGTAGACGAAGAATGATTTCTATCGCGGAGTTCATGGATGAATACGATATTGCCCAGGAAATCAGACTAGAGCGGCAGGTGCATAAAGGATCGTTCTTGCTGCTTGAGGGCGACAGAGACATCAAGCGATTTTTGCGATTCTTGGATCCGGCCCGGTGTTCTGTTGTGAATTGCTTCGGTCGAGGCAATCTACTTGGGGCAATCGCTATTCTGTACGATGAGGGATTCCCTGGCGTGCTTGGTCTGGCAGATGCAGATTTCGACAGGCTGAATTCTACCCTCGTGGAACATGAAGGCGTAATCTACTCAGATGGTCATGACTTCGACATGGATTGGGCCTGCAAGGGAGTTCTCCAGAGATATTTGGCCGAGGTGGCCCATGCAGATAAATGCGAAGCAATGGGAGGGATTGAGGCCATCTGCGATTTCATCCATCAATGCGCGAAACCACTATCTGTCCTTCGCTACATCAGCGTCACCCAAAATGTTAAGCTGCCTATGAAGCGGGTGAAGCATCATGAAATATCGAAAGACGCTGCCGTAGACATCGATCTCTTGATCGACAGCGTAGCGATTGGCCCGCATGCGGCCAAGGCTGCATCCTTGAAAACGCTTGTGCTGAACCATGTGAAGAAGGAGTTCGACAAGCTTCAACTGACCAACGGTCATGATTTTCTAGCTATGCTTGGCCTTGCGCTGCAGTCGCGGCTTGGAGACCGAAAAATCCAACAGACTTGGGGGAGCGAGGTCGAGATTCACATCCGCTTAGCTTATTCTGACGAGGATTTCTTGGCGTCCTCGATTTTTGTTGCGATCCTCGCCTGGCAAGACGAAAATCTTCCATACGTTATTCTGAAGTCGTCTTTGAGCGATAGACGGACTGAGCGGCCGGTGTAACTACCGCCCAAACAGCCGTTCGGTTACGACCGGAGCGCCAAAGCTGCGGACACCACGATTCCCGGGATTGCCGGGGCTCCCAGGATTGCCTGGATTTCCAGGATTGCCAATGTTGCCGGGATTGTAGCTGCCCCGCCGTATGATCGTGTTCTCGTGCAATTCACCGACGTAAGAGCCAGACAATTCGTGCACGTGTGTTCCGTTCAATTGACCAACCGGTCGACCATAAAGGTCGTGAATAAAACGGCCGCGGACGAAACCCACCGCGTTTCCCTGTGCGTTGTAGACGTAAGTCGTCATGATCCTGTTGCCTGTGCTCCTTGATCTTAAAAACTGATGCTCTAGATGCAAGCTTCTATTGCTGTTTGACCGCCGTCCGTTGATCTTCGACCAGGCCGGAGAGCATTGGTTCCTGTGGGCGCTAATTGGCTTTCCGAAAGAATGATCAAGACCGCCTGGGAACTTGAGAGCCTATGATCCAAGCTTCTCTAGACGGGTAAAGAGATAATCCTTTGTTTGCAATCATATAGTGGGTTGCATAGGACTCTCTCATCCTACACGCCGGATCTCTCTGATGCAGTGATGTTCGCGGTTTTGTGACCTGAAGGGGGAGGGGCTGCGCGAACTAATGTTTGGGTCCAAAACTGCAGATAGGGCGCACAACCGCTCGCGTACGGGGTGCGCGAGGAGCGCTGAAAACCGCACAGAAATCAAGCGGTTGATCGGCGAGCCCTCCTGCGTGTGGCTCTCGATCATCTCGCAGCAGGGGAGAGTACAATGGTGCTGATCGGGAATAGCGTATGGCGCCTCCGTCCCAGACACCTTGGGCATCAAGATGGCCGGTGCGCGGTCGGTCGCGATAGCTCCTCCCCTTCAGGTCTAAAAGTGATTGACCAATGGCGCGTATGAAGGTGCCGACTTCCCAATGTTCGGGAAGTGCGAAGAAACATCGCATACTGCTCGTTCGCGGACGATGCTGAATGCCCAAAAGGCGCGGGCCTAGGAGCTTTCCGCGGCCCCCCTACCTCATGCTCCCTGTGCTCAGGGCGGCGTCTAAGATTCCGGTTGGACGTCGCCGGTGGTGTCGTGGAGGTGGGCAGCTTGGTTAAGGTCAATCAAGGTCGAGGAACGGGTCTACGTGAATACCCGCACATCCTGCGGGTTATGCCACGCCTGCCGCTGCGGGCGCCTCATCAATTGCGATGCCTGCACGTTCCTCGCTCTTTCGGTTTCACTCCTTGGTTGCCGAACCGGATGCATCGTTTATATCGATAGCGGCAAACGCCATATCGCGGGGGCCGGGCCCGAGCCGATCTCCGGGACATTGAGGAGACGCGGGATTGTCAACCGTCGGACGCGAAGAACAACTGCTTGCCAGTAGATTGGCCGACATTCTCGATTCAGCCGCTAAAGCCGAGCGCAACTACATTGGAATCGTTGAAACAAGCACGGCTGAACAGCTCGACGATCTCGACAACGACGAACTCCATGAAGCCGAAGAACGACTGACACATCTCATCGACACCGCATTTCACGAATGCCAGATGCTGGCCGAGCGATTGCGGATGCCCGACACTGCAAGGAGTATACAGAAGAAACGAGAAGCCTTTGACGGTACTACAAAGCTCATCTCGCTTAGGTACAGTACCGCCGCGGGGGAGCAGTATTGCCCGGCGCTGGCCGAGGTGTGGAATCTGTATGAGCCTCTAGGTGCTCTCGCGCTCAGTGGTGCCGTAACAGGACTGAGCGTCCTTCGTACGCTGTTGGGCAACACGGCAAAGGTGATTGAGAGAGCCGCCGAAAAACCGGATCGCGAAGCCGCGGTGAGAAACGCAATACTTGAAATCCTCAAGCTCGCGTTCAGCGACGCACGCAAGGAAACTACTATTGCGAAGAGCTTTAAAACCTACCAGCCCGACATAGGAATTCCGTCACTACTTGCCGCAGTCGAGTACAAGTATCTGAGATCGAGAGAAGACATGAAGTCTTACATCGATGAGGTCTGCGCGGACGTCCTCGGATACGGCGGGCACCTCGACTGGAGGAACTTCTATGCGGTCTTTTACCAGAAAGGACCGTTCTACACGCAGGACGAAGTCGAAGCCATTTTTCGCGAAATGCAGATACCTAGCAACTGGATTCCGATCGTCTTGAATGGACCAGGGAGTTGAGCTCACTGCAATCGGCAATGAACGAACCGCTCTCGTCTAGTCTCGCCTGACCTTCTTAATCTGCTGTACCATTTCTCGCTACGGGGCGCGCAGCCTGCGCGACAGTGTTGCATCGAGCAGCGTGGCTGGCGTGTAAGATTTATGGCGGTCATGGCAGCCGCGCTGCGAGCACGCAAGACAAGGCGCGCGTTCGGTGGTCCCGATCTGGGCTGAAGATTTGCTGAACGTGCTATTGGAGACAGTCTAATGTTGGAAGACAAGAAGTTCAACGTTGAACTTGCGTTGAGCCTTTACGCTGACAGCTATTCGCTTTTTCCCGCTCGCACTATCTATGACAAGGAGGCACTCAAGCCCCTCATGCCGGTGATTGAGCGGTGCCACATCTATCTTATCGGCAAAGTGCCGAAGATGACTCTTGAAGACGCCCGGCTATCAGAACAGACCCTGTTCATCTCGACGAAGGTGCTTGGCAAGACCTACGAGGTCAGTTGGCCCCTTCCCGAAGACATGAAGCTCAAGGAAGAGAATGGAGCTTGGTGTCTCTTCGATGACCGGGGACCGCGTGGGTGGGTGTCCGATGATGATATATTCCAGAACATGTCGCGTACCCACGACTGCCTTCATTTTGACATTCAATACATCGGTCAAGCATATGGTGAGGACGGCTCCCGTAGTGCTCTGGACCGGCTCCTCAAGCACGAGACGCTGCAGAGGATCGCGGTCAGCGGTGTGCCAGAGGGTTACCGTCTCGAACTTCTCCTGCTCGAAGTCGTGCCGGGGACACGTGTGATCACCGTGTTCGATCCGAAGGCCCAGGACAAAGCGCAGGGTGCGGTACGGATAAAGGCCGGACTAGACAAGCTGTTTGGTACTGATGAGAAGGAGCGGGTGAGCCTCTTCGAGGCGGCGCTCATTCGCTACTTCAGGCCGCCCTTCAATACGAAATTCAAGGACAGCTTTCCTTCGACGAATATGAAAGTGCTCAAGGACTGCTACGACAAGGGCTTCTCAGCTGTTATAGCTGAGGTCGGCTTTGACGGTAAACTCGCTTACAAGCTGTTTTCCGCGGATGTCGCGGCCTCGGATCACCATATGGCCCGCTTCAACCTGACCAAGGAAGAGGATCGGGCGATCTTCTTCTCAACGGCTGGCAAATCTGAAAGCAATTTGCTTAGGCTAGCGAATGCGATGTCAAATCTGACGGTCGTCGAATCCGCCAATCTTTCGGAACTGCTGAACCAGAGGTGGAAGATTTCTTCCCCCGATGGAGGGAGACGTTCCTAGACTTTAAGCGTACGGACCTCTAAGGACACCACAAGGGCCTTCGAAGTCTAGAGAACGCTTTGGAATGCGAACAGTGCCAACTTCGGATTGGCATCTCTCAAACATTCGAGACGACAACCGCCGTGAGCGCCTTTTGCACCACACTTGCCAAAAGAACTAATTAATGGTGCAACTGACAAGAGCGGGAATGCATGCTCTTCAAGCCCTCAGTTAGAAGAGAATGTCGGACAACTCGGGAGCTAAGGTTGACCGTTGCTACACCATAGCAATTTGTCCGAGGCGCAGAGTTGCCTCAAAGAGGTCGCCCTTGATCTCAACCTAACGCCACCGCTCTCGCGGATAGAGGCGGACTCCTCGGCCCTTGGTCCGCTTCGGCGAGGATATCCAATCTTCCACACTCTGCAGGCCAATCGATTGAGATCACACAAACTTTCGTATGAGCGTCTGAAGGGCGGGCGGAATTTCTACGGCGGCTTCTACAAGTGACCTCTTCTAACTCAGTTCACGCGCTCAGTGCTCGTTGGCTGGCCGCCAGAAGCTGATTGGTTTCGCGATGAAAGCGTCGTCAGCCGCGATTCCTAAAGACCAGTTTCAAGTGCTCAAGACTTTATTGCACCGCGGATCGCGAACCGCGCGTGAGAGAGTGATCAAGATCCTAGATGCTTCCTCTTCTAGCCGCAATGCGCGATCCACCATTCCGCGGCTGAGATGATGCTTCGGATTCGCAACGCCAAAGTGCGGGACCAGCAATCAAAAAGTGATTGTGGCCATCAGAGGACAATGATCTGAAATCGCAAGCAGGGGATCGGGCCTATTCTGATTGGCGGGACGTGTTCCTCCGAAACGACCGATCGATACCTTAGATGCAGCCCCTTTCGCAGAGATCTGCGTGCTGATCATGATTTGATCTAGGCCAATGGGATTGCGGCAACCAAGGCTATCCGCGCGAGTTAGCGGCTTCAAGGCATTTTGGTTGAGGAACTCGCTCTTTGACCGAGAACAGATTTCCTGTGCAGCTTGGTTCACGGGACAATCAGGCTCTAACAGCACTAGAGAGCTGTCCGCAGGTGAATGGTCGTTTACCTCACCATATAAACTGCGGACCCTCGTCTGTTCAGTTAATGGTGTTTTTGGGTCGCTGCCGTCCGTTCGGACAGCCGACTGAACGATCTTGTTCTTCTCGTGTGATAGATTGCGATTGAAATCCCCCATGACCACAACTGGAACGCCTGACGATTTGGCCTCGATCCAGGCTTCTAGGGGACGCACCTGCTGTTGGAGAATTTTACATGCTTCAGAGTTGCCATCGAGCTTGCCGCGATCTTCAAGAGGACTAACACAGGACGACTTGAGATGTACCGTTATGATCCTGAGCGGCTTCCCGTCGATGTGTAGCATCAATGACAAGCCGGGCCGCACTTGATCGCTCTGCTCCAACTGCGGAAGTGACATGGTGCCTTCAATCGCACAATTGGAAGCAGAGCCGAGCGTCCGCTTCCAGGCGATCGCCATGCGTTGCACTTTGAAGCTTTGAAAAGAGCAGATTTCGAAATCGGCGCCACCGTTGGGAAGGACGTCCCGAACGGCGTCTTCGCCGCTTACCTCCTGGAAAGCAAGCACATCGATGTTCAGACTTGCCGAGATAAAATTTTTGATCTGCTCCGCTCGCTTTCTATAGGCGGTCTCCGTAACTGGGATCGTCTGAAAGTTCGACTTGTAGACATCGCACGGCGGCTTCGCCGCAATATCCCATTTGATCTTCGCGTCACGTCCCCACGTCAACTCCCATCCAGTCTTCGTTGCCCCCGTAGTGGACGGCTCCCACAGGCCGCTTGTTGCATTCAGAGCGAAGAGCTGCCCGCAGTCCTTAATCCAATCTTTGGCTTCGGTCTGATTCATGTGCCAGCCGAGATTCCAAGTGGCGATTGTTAGGTCGCGCGCGCTGGCTACACTGTTTATCAATGTGGCAATCGCAATAGCGAGCATTATGCGCATCCGGGCTCTCCGAGTACTTGATCAATGGAAGGTCGGCTTTCAGCTTGTCAAAACGGGAATTGCTAAGGTAGAATGCAAGGCGATATACTATTTTCCAGAGAATTTAGAACGAACGGTTGAATGTTGGCAATTCATATAATGAGTCGATCCATTGATTGGCGGCCTTCTAGGTTTGAGCGCCGGTTTACAGGATCGGAAGGGCGGGGGAGATTTCTGAATGAACCACGCTGCTGCCGAAAGGCCGATCTCAGCTGGCGAATTTCGCAGACTGGCTCTTGAAGAAGCAAAAAGGCGTATCAAGCAGGCGCACGACATCGAAGAAAGTAGAGCGGCGGGCGGCTTCGTGAAGCGCGTGCCGCCCCCTCTAATCAAGCTGATGACGCTCGAGGAGCTTGCGGATGAGGTGCATATGCTCAGTCTTGAGTCTGGTACCAAGTTTCCGCAGATTCGCGAGCAGGTGGAGAGAACTGCGGCACTAGCCTTCGCGATCCTTGATCAGGATAAGACGCCTGAACTGGTTACGAATTATCGCGAGATTCTAAAGCTTTACGGAGTGTCGGACGATAGTGCGGAGCCGGACGCATTCTCGCTCCGGAGTATGGGTGAAACAATTTTTATCTGTGCCGGTCATGTGCCCGAGCAATCTGACGGCGTACCAGAGGAGGCGCTGCAATCGGATATTGCCGACCAGACCTTCGTGGCGAGCGTCTCTAACATGATTGCGCTCAACCGTCGCAAAGGAAGATCGCTGACCCAGGACGAGCATTCTGCAGTCCTCGCCGCGTACCGTTTGCTCGATCGTGGCGTCCAGATCCCATCCGCGTTCCGGCCGATCGGAGTCTATGGCTTTCGCACTCATCAGACAAACTTGTCCGTCGCCAACCCGGGCGATGGGCATGTAAACGTGACCTGCGCTTCCACTCAACTCTTGGATGGCACCGTCGTGCATATCGAGCACATCGATCGCGACGGAGAGAGGGATCGCGAAAAGCTCGAGCCCTATCGTCTTCCTGCTACGGTGAATGCCGCGCGGGTCCGACTGCATGCCGGCATGGCGGTCCCTTGCACGGCCTACATCGGACGGCCCGTGTTCGAGAGCGGCGACGTCAAGCGCGACCTGCTCAAGAGCGTCCATATGACAGCGAGCGCCTGCAGCGCGATGTTTGCTAATGGTATCGCGGACTGCAAGATCGGTATCGAGCGGATGACCGCGACGCAGGCGATTGACTTCATGCGAGCTGTCGCTGGCAACGCCGTGCGGGACCCTACGAAGCAGTATCTGTCCGCCGCGTTCAACATCAATCTCGGACTCATCGATGATCGCGATGGAACGCCGATTGAGGTGACCGACAAGGGGGCTGTCGCGCGTCTCGCGATAGAGCTTGCTGAAGCGGGTCGCTTCGAAAAGGTCACTTGGGACGGATCATCGAACTTGGAGCCGAGCGTGCCGATTATTGACCAGCTCCCATTTGCAACGTTTGTGGAACTGATTCACTTCGCCCATGAACGCGGCCTTGAGACTTATGTCTCCGCGGGACTGCAGCCGCCTCACATGCAAACTTGCACATTTATCGGCGTGGACGGCGTCGGCATCGGTACAAGTCTGCATGATTATAACCCTGATTCGGGCCTCCGCGGTCAGCTCAAGGCGGAGCGGATTCGCGAGGTTCTGAACGTTCGCGACGCGGCTGCAGTCACACCGTTTGGCCGCGGTGCCGCCCTGCTGGCACAGCTCGATCGCATGTATTTCGAGGGCACCTTGCCGTCGCGACTCAACAACAAACGAATCCGACTGTTCGAGCTTATGCGCGACCGACAAGAAGAGGGGGTTCTTGCTCTTGTAGAAGAGATCGGCAAATTGCCGGTTGCTCCTGTCGCGACAGGCCACCCGGTGCTCGATCAGGCTAGGCGGGTTGTGGCTACGTCTGGCGACGCCCCAGTCGGAGCCGCGCGCGCGGACGATTGGAAAGAATTCGTCGTTAGAGTCAGGGGACTTCTGGACAAGAATGACATCACCCAACTCTACGAGATCATGCCATGAGCGTGCCTCCGGGAGTTCGCGGTTACTATGAAGGTACCGACCCGGCGGGGAGAACTTATCAAATTCCGCGGCACGCGGATCCCAAAATGGATGGGACCAGGCTGGCGGCAAGGCACCCCTGTATCTTCGATGTCACCGGGCCGGACGATAGCATCTCGAGCGCGGACTTCGATGCGCGCATTGAGAAGCAGGTCCCCCAAGAGGTATTGGGTCGAATCGAGAGGACGATAGAGGCTGGAAAGTTCCTGGCCGCGAGAGGTTTGGCCGACGCGCCTCCGATCGACCAGAGGGAGTGGCGTCGTGGCATGATCCTATCATGGTCCCACGCGCGTGACCTGGTCGTGGTGCATGACGCGCTTGGCCAGCCGCGCAACGTAGCAAATCACGATATGGATGAGCTTGTTCTCGCCAAGCACTTGCAGGAGAAGCTCGCAAGCACGCCGAACGCCCACCAATGGTATCGCGACTATATCGGATCGCTCGACGAGGGTAGTTGGGTAAATGTCGGCTTCTTTAATCCGAACATTTCGGCATCAATGTATAAATGGGGCGATGCCAAGGACGGCGTGCAGAACGCGATGGATGCTCATCGATTTTCCGCGCATCACCAGGGTAGCCCCGAGCACCCCATCGACTGGGTGGAGCGTGCGGTGAACTTTGTGGTGCATCACATTCCGCGCGAGCATCGCGGCATTCGCCATGAGCCGCGCGGAGACTGGTCCTACCTTGAGGAGCGCCTGGCGGAGGATCCAGCCATCAAGAACGCTTCGATCGGAAAGGTCATCGCGCGCGATGCCGCCAGTATGTTCCAGCTCCTTGAACGCGAGGGAAAGGTCATCCCCTGGCAGTTGCTAAGAGTATCACCAGACGAGATTACGCCAGGTATGGTCGAGCATGCTCGCCTCGTAGTTCTCGCGGCTCATAGAATATCTTTGCTGGGGGTTAATCTAGGGCCCGAGGCCACGAACGACGAGAACGAGGCTTTGAACCCACAACGGGTCGCGCGCGCTGAAGCGCTTCTGAAGAGACTGCCAGCGGAGATCGCGGCGGCGCGAGCTGCAGGTCAGGACGACCTCGCGGCGACTTACCATGAATGGTTCACGGAAAATGGCTGACCTTGAGGCCGAGAAGGCGCTCGCCGCGCTGCGTGCGGTCGACGAAGTTGAGAGCGGTATGTTGGTGGGGCTGGGCACTGGTAGCACTGCGGTCTATGCGATACGCGAACTCGGACGGCGGGTGGCCAGAGGTCTAACGATCACCGCTGTTGCAACGTCGAACGCCTCGGATGCTCTGGCCCGCCAGGTCGGCATGAATGTCCTTTCGTTTGAAGATGTAGCAGAAGTGGATGTGACGATTGACGGCGCCGACGAAATCACGCCTGGCCTGACGGCGATCAAGGGTGGCGGTGGTGCTCTGTTGCGCGAGAAGGTCGTGGCAGCAGCATCGCGGCGTGTGATCATCATTGTCGATTCCAGCAAGCCGGTCGCCACGCTAGGGAAATTTAAGCTGCCGCTCGAGGTTATTCCCTTCGCAATCTCCTGGGTCAAGAGCGCCGTTGCCTGCCTGGGGGTCACTCCAGAGGTACGTGTTCGCAACGGTGTCCCCTTTCGGACCGACCAGGCAAATTTTATCCTTGACCTACCTTTCGAAAGCATCGCGGACCCGCAGCGCCTCGCGCTTGCTCTCGACGCCATCCCAGGCGTTGTCGAGCACGGACTCTTTCTTAATGAGATCGACGCGGCTGTGATCGCTCGCGGCAGCGAAGTGGAAGTCATAAATCGACAAACGTAGGAGAGACGTCGTGGCGAGAGAGCAGCTTCCCTTTCAGCCCATCCGAACGGACCTATACACCTCAGGCGAAATCTCTCAGGGCTTCGTTCTGGGTGATCCTGAAAGCATGCTCGAAATGGCGGATTTCAAGACATTTCAGTACTTCGTGAAACATGGCCGTGCGACGCCGGAGGATCCACACGCTGGCATGATGGAGGCACTCCACGACAACTCCATCTTGCAAGCAATGGGTGCGTTTCTGAAAGGCCGCAAGCGCGTTGCGGCAATCATGGGTGGCCATCGCGAGGACCGCTGCTCTTCGGCTTATCGAAGTGTGGTCGAACTCTCAAAGACGTTGAGCGAGAATGGATTTCTATTGGCTAGCGGGGGCGGGCCGGGAGCCATGGAAGCGACCCATCTCGGCGCGCTGATGGCGGGCCGAGAACAAAAAGACGTGGATGATGCGATAGCGCTCCTCGCAAAAGAGCCGAAGCTGCCGCACGATGCCGGCGACGTGATCAGGAAGGACGGCACAGTCAATAGGGACGGGGACATAGTTGAGCGGCTGCACAAATGGTCCGCTCCGGCGCACCAACTGATGCGCGAGTTAAGACGAACCGGAGGAACCCTCGGCGAGAGTTTGGCGGTGCCAACATGGCATTATGGCCACGAGCCGGTCACGCCGTTGGCCAGCCACATCGCCAAATACTTCCTCAACAGTATCCGCGAAGACGTGCTTCTCTATCTCGCGACTCAGGGCATCATTTATGCGCCCGGGCGCGCCGGGACGCTTCAAGAGGTGTTCCAAGACGCGGCACAAAATTACTACGCATCATCGTCTGGCGGCGTGTTTAGTCCGATGGTGTTTTTTGATGCCGACAGGTTCTGGTCGGAAAGGCTGCCGGTTAAGGTTGTTCTCGACAGCCTGTTCAATCTTGCTGGCGGGGCGCTGAAAGCCGAGTACGAAGCAAAGGTGCGGACCTATGCCAACATCAAAGACATCGTTGACTTCCTAAATAGCAACGCGCCGTCTGCCGCCGCGCAGACGCTTCGAGCTGAAGCCTTGGGTATCCAGGTCGTCCTCCGACAGACTTAGAAGATTCGATTAGGAGGTATTCAGCATCTAGGTGGGTTGAAGGCGATATCACCGCAAGCTTCACACCTGCGCTAGAATTTTGCGCAATGTCAGGGATTGAACCGTCGAAAAAAGACGGCTCGTGCACTCGAAATTTCACGAACAGTTTCTTGAGGCGGCGATGAATGATGGAAGTGATGGCTCCCACCTAGCGAGACACTTAGTATCCGAAATGATTGGCGGTCACGGGACCGCTGTAAAATCACCCAAACCGCCAAATGAGAGATTCCGAAATCGCGTCCGCCTACTTGCTGCGGCCGCTATGGTGCTAGCAGCAGCATATGCCCTAGCAACTCACACTACTGGCGATGCTGTATTCTCTTTCATTGGCGCCATCTTGCTGTTTCTATCCCTAGTTCCTGACGAAGCTACATCTATTCCAAAACGAATTGCGGGCGTCGTGATTGGTACGTCTCTGTTGGATGCATATTACTCGACGGTTTGCGCAACCCGCGGTCTGTTTCAAAAGGGCGATGGCTTCGTTCGCGGGGTCATAATGTTTCTTGCAGTGGGCGGCATGGCATTTGTTTGCAAGTACGGCATTCAAAATTTTAACATGTTACCAGAACTGCTAGATGTTGCGCTCAAGCGAATGGGTCCAGCGATCGCAATCGCTTCGGTGGTTGTCTATCCAGCAAGCCTAATAAGCAAGCGCATATTTGCGCTCTCAATGCATACTCGCGATCCAATAATTCGAAAATACGAATTTCGATTCTACGTGGCTGTTATCCTCTTCTCGGTCACTATCTTGGCACTCGGCGCGGGCTTGCCGATCGAAGGCAAGCTGCCCCTTCGGTTGGGCCAAACCCTTATTGAGCTACCGCATTGGTCAGAAGGCAACGCCTGGCTTCTTTTGTACGTTGCCGGAATTTGGCTCATTTGGACTATAGGGACTGGTGCGTGCATTTTATCGCGCTTTTGCGAATGGAACTGGCGCGACCGAATCAATTCCTATCTCGGCGCACCTGCTCCTTAGGAACGTGTTGTGGGCTAATCGCACTCTACGGTCTTTGTGTGCAAGCACGACACCGGGGTGTGAACCGTAGCAAGGAGCAGGGTCCGTCTCAAAAAAGCGTGGCAAATCAACGCGGTTGACAAGACACCCCTTCCGCCAGAAATCGCCATAAGTTCCCCTCGTGGGCTGGCACGCTCCTTGCCAATTGGACGTGCCCGACCATGGAGGCGTGCACCGATGGCACAGCGAGTTCGTATCTTAAAGCAATCCAAGTCCGGTTTGACACATATTGCCCGCGAGCTGGTGAGATTGCTGGACGCGATCGAGGAGCTCGAGGAGCTGAGAGAAAGGGTCCGGCTCGCCGAAGCCGCTCGCGTGTTGCACTAGCCTGCGCTGGAAAGACTGGGGCGCCTCGGCGCGTCACTCCCAAGGTCTGGATTGGCGGCGCCCCGGTGCCGCTCGGGTCATTTGGCCGAGACCCATTCCTAACACCGCAGCCCGACGGATCTGTTCAATCTTCCTCGCTCAAGTCCGGCCCGCGATGTTGGAGAGACGGATTGCGGCGGTGCCGTAGACCCATGTTGCGTTTGGATCTCCAGTCTTCAAGAGGAGGATCGGGACTGGTTGAAATGCAGTGGAAGGAAGCGTTGCGTGCTAGAGCCACGGACACGCGAAACTGCGCAGGAACGCTACTGACTTAGAGAGATTAGCCCGCACCAGGCTTCACAGCGGGCAAGGCATGTTCTTCTTTTTCTCGAACCGGCTGGGATGTCTCGGCTCGCTGCTGATCTCCGGCCTGGTCACGGTGGCGCTGCTCTTCCTGTTTGGACTCATTCGGTTCTGATCATCAGCGCCTGGGATCCGACCGTCATCCTCTTGCGTGCTCCCTCAGGAACTTGGCCTCGGCTCGCCTGTTGTTCGCAGTCTCGAGCACACGGAGAGCAGTCTTGGAAAGCACCATCATTGGAGAATTCGACACGCGCCGCGGAGCCGAGCTTGCGGTTGAGCATGTCGTGCAGGAATGCGGCGTGCCGCGAGGCGACGTCTTCGTCCAGCCCGCCGGCGCCGCGAACACCGTGGGAACACGCGCGGCAGGTCCTGACGTCAAGACAGCGCCCACACCGGAGGGACGGCAGAAGCTGGAAGGCCTGATCGAGGTTTCCGTCGATTTTCACGGCGATGCCCCTGAGAAAATTGTCGATGTGTTGAGGAGCGCCGGCGCGAAGTTTGTCCGCACCAAATGACGACTTGTGCGACGGGCCCAGAGGGCCGGACATTCGGCATTCGCATCGAACCGCAGCCGTTGACCGCGTGGAACCCCTTGAGCCTCCAGCGCGTTTAGACGCAAACGCGAATTGCGAGGTCCACCTGCTTCAGAGCGCATCGACACTCACTCCCGGCGACACCGTCTGGCGACGGTGCAGGGCGCGGCGCGTGGCGGTACTGAATGATGCCGCTGCCTATTTCGCCGCCCTGCGGGAGGCACTGCTGGAGGCGCAGGATCTCGTCTACATCGTCGGATGGGACATCCATAGCAGGACGCGTCTGGTCGGAGATTCCGGACGTGCCGATGATGGCCTGCCTGAGGAGCTTGGTCCGTTCCTGCGCGCCCTAGTGCAGCGCCGGCCCGCCTTGCGCATCAACATTCTCGTCTGGGACTTCGTCTCGTTTTACGCTTCCGAGAGGGAGTGGAATTCCGCGGCGAAATTCACTGCCGATACCGATGGCCGTGTCCGGTTTCATCTGGACGCCACGCTTCCGTTCGGTTCGGCGCAACACCAGAAGATCGTCTGTGTCGACGGATCACTGGCGTTCGTCGGCGGCCTCGATCTGACGATCCGGCGCTGGGACACGAGTGACCACCGCGCCGACAATGCCATGCGCTGCGACCCTCAGCGCAAGCCATATCCACCGTTTCACGACGTTCAGTGCCTGGTCGACGGGGATGCTGCGGAGCAGCTGTTCGCCCTCGCGGAGCAACGCTGGCGTGCGGCAGGCCAACAGTCCGATGAACGGCGCGCACCGAGGAACGGTCGCTGGCCGGCGAACGTGCCTGTCGAGGCCGAGCACTTGCCGGTCGGAATCGCCCGGACCGAGGTGGTCTGTCCCGCAGGATCGACCATCAAGGAGGTCGAACGCTCCTTCATTGCGGCGATCCGGTCGGCAACGAGCTTCGTGTACATCGAAAATCAATTCACCAGCGCGACCAGGATGGCGCACGAACTCGCGGAGCAGATGTGTCGCGTGCCGTCGCTTCGGGTTCTGGTCGTCGCTCCGAAACTGCATTCCTCGTGGCTTGAGTCCCAGGCCATGCAGAACGGCCGTGGCGCCTTCATCGACTGCTTCAGCGCGGCTGGCGTGGCCGATCGCATCCGCTTCGTCTATCCGATCTCCCGCAGCGGCAATAAGGAAGCCGCGGTGATGGTGCACAGCAAGCTCATGATCGTCGATGACAGGATCTTGCGGATCGGCTCGGCCAATCTGAACAATCGTTCCATGGGGGCCGACAGCGAATGCGACCTCATCTTTGAAGCTGAATCCGAGCAGCATCGGGATTTCATCGCCTCGGTCCGCCGTCGGCTCATCGCTCATTTCTGCGGTCTCGACGAGCAGGCCGTCACGCAAAACGAGCATCGGCTGTTCGCCCTGCTGGACCAGGTGTCGAAAAAGGGTGGGGCGAAGACGCTGCGAAAAGTGGAGTCCTCGGTTCTGACCAGCACGCTGGCCACCCTGGTTCAGCCGGTGGCGGACCCTGAGCTGCCTCTTCATCTCGAGCGGGCGGCATCGCGCATGTGGAGCACGAAGACGATCATCGGGATCGCCTCGATCGCGCTGGCACTTCTTGGACTGACGCTGGCCTGGTCGTACACGTCCCTCAGCGATTACGCCGATACGGGCCGGATCTCGTCGTTCCTGTCTGCCTATTCGCAGTCCGTTTGGGGACCGCCATTCGCAATTGCGGCCTTTGTCGTCGGCGGGCTGGTCATCTTTCCGGTTCTCGTGCTCATTGCTGCGACCGCCGCCGCCCTGGGGCCCTGGCTGGGCTTCGTCACCGCAATGGCGGGCGTCTTGCTCAGCGCGCTCCTCCTTTTTGCGATCGGACGGTTCCTGGGCCGAGAGCGCCTTCAGCGCTTGTTGGGACGCCGTGCCGCGCGCATCCAGGAGCGCGTTGTCGGCAAGGGAATCCTGGCCGTCGTCGTCATCCGGATGATTCCGATCGCACCATTCTCGCTGGTGAACGTCGCGGCTGGCGCGAGCACGCTGCCGCTCCGTGATTTCCTGGTTGGAACGCTGCTGGGCATGATGCCCGGCATTCTCGCCATGGCCGTTCTGGGAGCGCAGATCGCCGATCTGGCCAGGAATGCGTCCTGGAGCAGCGTATTGCTGCTCACGCTGGCATTTCTGGGCTGGCTCGGCGTCTGTGCGGGCGCTCAATTCCTCGCGACGTGGCTCGCCGGGAGGCGCTGATGGCGCCGATGCGCTTCATGACGTGGAACGTGCACGGCACGTTCAATCTCAATCCGACGTTCGATCTGGAAGGTGTTTGCTCCATCATTCGCAAATGGTCGCCGGATGTCGTCGCGCTCCAGGAGGTGGATTCCCGATCGCGGTCGGACGATCCGTTCGCGAAGCTGGCGCGCGTCGTCGGCGATCATCGCGTTCATGCCAAGTCGATCGTCACGGAGGACGGTGACTACGGCCAGATGCTCATGAGCCGCTTTCCGTTCTCCAGCGTGCCCGAGATCGTAGACGTGTCGTATCGAGAGCGGGAGCCGCGCAGGGCGATCGCGACGGGATTGCTGACGCCTTTCGGCGACGTCCGCGTGGTCGCCACTCATCTCGGCCTCAGCATCCACGAGCGTTATGCGCAGGCTCAGGCCGTGGTGAGCCTGGTGAAGCCGGAAAGGACCGTCGTCCTCGGCGATTTCAACGATTGGTTTTGGGTGAAATCGGTGCGGCGCGTGCTCGCGCAGGCCTGCCCGAACCGGACGCGGTTGCGGACTTTCCCATCGCGCTTGCCCCTCATGCGGCTCGACCGGATCTACGCAACGCGTGACAGCCGGATCGAGAAAGTCTGGACCGATCATGCGGCGCGCGCCTATTCCGACCATTTGCCCGTGATCGCGGACATCGCGATCTGACGGTTCCGGCGACGGAGCGCGGATCTCTGGCCCTCATTGAGAAAAGCGTTGTGGTAGAGAAACTTAGCTACTGTGCATGGGGTTGTTTTCGGACAACTTATGCCCCCGGCCGACGGTCTCGAACGGGACCATGCGGAACTTTTTCCTCACGGCCACGTTCATTTGGCATGACTGAAGACCTTTCCTTCCGACGCAAACCCCTGACTCCCGAACAGCGCCACGCTCGCGATGCGGCTCGGCGGATCGAGGCGGAGAAGGCCATGCGCGATCACGAAGCGGCGCAGAAGGCGTTCTATGCCAACAAGGAACGGCTGAAGGCCGAGCGGCTGGCGCGCGAAGCGGCGGCGGCGAAGGGCTGAGCGAACGCGCTTAGCCGCGCAATTACCAAAAAATCGTATCTGCTGGCGGCCTGCATTTGATTGTCGGCCGCCAATGCCGCTTCCCATCGGCAGGCTTGACGGCGCTTCGCTTCCGGGAGGAAGCTTCTGATGATCCAAAACTGACCTGAACCATGGAGACGTTCGCTCCCAGCAAGTCCGATCCTCATCAGCGACGCAGAATGGAGCTGACCATGACCACGTTCGACAAGCGCGAGCGGGGCTTTGAAGCCAAATTCGCCCACGACGAGGAATTGATGTTCAAGGCCACGGCGCGGTCCAACAAGCTGCTCGGGCTGTGGGCCGCAGGCCAGCTCGGGCTCAGTGGCGATGCCGCTGCAGGCTACGCGGCTGCGCTGGTGACGGACCATCTGGAGAGCCGGACGATGGACCACGTGGTCGGCAAGGTGGCGGGCGATCTCGCAGGCAAGGGGATCGCGCGCGAGCAGGTCGCGCAGAGGCTTCAGGACTGTCTGCACCAGGCGCTGGCGCAGCTCGAAGCGGACCGGCAATGACACCCGCTGCCGCGTTCATTCGGCGTGCTTGCCGCCTTCCACGGGCTGTGCCGTTTCGTGCTACCGTGCCGGCCGCCGGAGACGGCGGCGAGCGGGAGGTGGGGGCATGTCACGGGGCAGCTTTGGCAAATGGTCCGGCGCAATCGCATGCGCCGGCGCCATGCTGGTCGCTGCAGGTGGCGCCGAGGTCTCGGCGACACCGCTGACGCCGTTTCGCTACGAGGCGCAGGCCCAGCGTCATTGCCCGCGCGACAAGGTGGTTTGGCTCGACTTCGGCAAGGGCGTTTATTACCGCAAGGGTCAGAAGCGCTATGGCCAGGGCTTCGACGGCAGCTTCGTCTGCCAGAACGAAGCCCGTGGCAGCTTCTACCGACGCTCGCTGTTGGGCCTGCGCTGAGCGGCGGGTTTCGGCGGCCGGCGGACGTGCCGGCTATTTCGCTGACGGCAGCCTGACCGGCACATGCGGGGAGGTGCTGATGACCCGGGGACTTCCATCCGGATAGGTGCGGTTGCCGCGGATCAGGGATTCCAAGACCAGGAAGAACTTCTCGGCAAGCATTTGCGTCACCCTCGTTGGTGATGGCCTCTTGCAATTGGTCGAGGCGCCGAACGCAATAATTCAATCAACTGAATGGGAGCGGGGACGGCCGCGCCTGCTGCGCCGCAATGGAGAGAACCCCGTGTTGGACAGGAGGACGTGCGGTTCAGGCAAACGCCAGCGCGACGAGGCTCGAGCAGAGCAGCACCAAGCCGCCGGCGGTCAAGGCCAGGAAGCCATCGGATACGAGGTCATGATTACGCATGGGACACCTGCCGCTCTCGTGTTCGATGCGCGAGTGGATCGACCGTCCGAACGCGCCGCTTTGAAAGAGGTGATGCTTGCCGCCCGCGCGAGTGCCTTCAGGCCCTCGTGCGGTAACCCTCGAACGCATGGGCCAGGAAGATCCCCGCGCTTACCAGACCCATCAGTGCCGAAACCGTCTCGATCATCGTTAAATTCCAAATCCTGCCCTCGCATCCGAGAGAACGCGGGCGGCCTTGCACAGTCAAAAGAATTTCGGTGAGCGCCGCGACAATGGGGGTGGAGTGAGGATTTGGCGCAACAGACTGTCCGGCACTGGCACAGTGCGGGGGCCATCGCCCCGTAGAACAACGGAAAAATGCGAACGTCTCGTTTACCATCCCGGCGTGATCGCCGTGGGCTCCCCATTTCCGCCGCGTTCGGGTTGCGTTATCGTTACCGCTTCCGAGACGGTGGTGGGCCGCCTCGGATGAGATGACCGGACAGCGCTCCCGTAGCCAAAGCGGGTTGGGTACGCCTCCGGCAAAGTGGTATTTGGGGCGCATGGGGATCCATCGGTCAGATTCGGTTTTGCGAGCCGCGCGCGGTGTTGCGGCGGTCGCGACCTGCCTTGCGCTCGCCAACTGCGCTTCCTCGAACAAGTTTGCCAGCCGCGTCGACCCGAAATACGGCGTGTCCTCGAGCCCGCGGGTGGTGGCCTTCGGCGATCCGGTCCCGAAGGGTGGCGGCACCTACCGCGTCGGCAAGCCCTATGTCGTGGCGGGCCGGACTTACGTGCCGGAGGAGGACGCCAACTACCGAGCTGAGGGCATGGCCTCCTGGTACGGCGACAGTTTCCACGGCCGCCTGACCGCCAATGGCGAAGTGTTCGACATGACCTCGCTGACCGCGGCGCATCCGACCCTGCCGATGCCGTCTTATGCGCGGGTGACCAACGTCTCGAACGGCAAGTCGCTGATCGTCCGCGTCAATGACCGCGGGCCCTATCACGGCAACCGCCTCATCGATGTCTCGAACAAGGCCGCCGAACTCCTTGAATTCAAAGGGAACGGCGTTGCCAAGGTCCGGGTCGAATATGTCGGCCGCGCGCCGCTCGAAGGCTCCGACGACCGTCAGCTTCTGGCGACCCTGCGGACCGGCGTTCCGGCGCCGTCGCCCTCGATGGTCCGGGTCGCCTCGGCCAAGCCGTTTGTGCCGGAGCTGCCGTCCTCGGCCCGCGGTGCCATTCGCGGCGAGGTCCCGATGCCGGAGGGGCGGCCATACAATCTCGGCAGTACCTCGGCCGATATGGCTTCGCTCAATGCTACCTCGGAGATGTCGGCTTCGAGCCGCAGCCGGGGCCGGGCGCTCCAGAACGCCCGCGCGGTGTCCTATGGCGAGGACGGTCGCTACGCCGCCGACAGCGCGGCCGCATCGACCGATGGCGCCGCCGAGGCCCGCAGCATCCTGAGCGGCCGCGGCCTCTACTGAGCCGCGCTCTCCTTCAAGAACGTGACGAGCGCCGCATTCACCTCTTCGGGCCGCTCCTGCTGCACCCAATGGCCGGCGCCCTCGATGATCAGCTTCCGCTTCAGATTGGGCAGCACGCGCTCGAGCTCGTTGACCCGCTTGGCCCCGATCAGGCCGGTGATGACGGCGTCCTTCGAGCCTGCGATGAAGAGGGAAGGCTGGTGAATCTGCGCGTCCTGCCAGGGCGCGGTCAGCTCCCAATTGCGGTCGATGTTGCGATACCAGTTGAGCCCGCCGCGGAAGCCGGACTTGCGGAAGGCCTCGGTGAAATAGGCCAGGTCTGCCTCGCTGAGCCAGCCAGGCAGCGGCTCGTCGGCGCCCGCGTGGCCGAGAAAGCCCTTGCCCTCCTGCACGAACATGGCCGCGGTGGGATCGGCGAGGCCCCGCCCGCCGAGGACGATGCGCATGGTGCGTGCGACGTCACGCTCGAGCTCGGCCTCGGCGACGCCGGGCGTCTGGAAATACTGCCAGTAGAAGTTGGTGACGCCGCCCTGGCGCAGCAGGTCGAGCGGCTTGCCGCGGCCCCGGAACGGCGGCGGCACGCTCAGGCCCGCGACCGCCGTGAAGATGTCCGGCCGGAACAGCGCCGCGTGCCAGGCGACCGGTGCACCCCAATCATGGCCGACCACCATCGCCTTGGTCTCGCCGAGGGCCTGGACCAGGCCGACCACGTCGCCGACCGTGTCGAAGATCGAGTAGGCGTTCGCGTCGAGCGGCGCCGCGCTCTGGCCATAGCCGCGCATGTCGGGGGCGACGACGTGAAACCCGGCTTCGGCGAGCGGCAGGATCTGGCGGCGCCAGGAATAGGACAGCTCCGGCCAGCCATGGCACAGCACGACCAGCGGTCCCTGGCCGGCTTCGCGGACGAAAAGCTCGATCCCGTTGGCCTTGATCATGCGGGTTGAGGGCATTCGCTTTTCCGCCTTGTTTCAGGGGTTTGGTCGAAAAACATGAGGCGTCACGATAGGGGCGCAGCGAGAATCGTGCAATCTCGGCGACAAGCGTCCAACCGCGTGTTGTTCGCATCTGTTCCAGCTGTTAGAACGCCTCTCTCAGGGCTTCGCCATGGCACTTCGTCTTCCTTTGCTTCGTCGCAACCGGCTCACCGCCGGAACGCTGGCGCGCGGGCTGATCGCGACGGTTTTGGCAGCGGCCATCGGCTGGGGCGGGGCGCTCCTTGCGGCCAACCAGAGCGTCCAGGGCGGCAAGAAAGCGGAAGATGCCGGCTTCGACGGCGATGCCCCGACCGCGATCCTGATCGAAGCCTCCTCGGGCAGCGTGCTGTTCGAGAAGAACGCCGACGAGCTGCGCGCGCCCTCGAGCATGATGAAGCTGATGACCGCCGAGGTCGTCTTCAACGCCATCAAGAAGGGCGACATCAAGCTGAACGACGAGTATCGGATCAGCGAGAATGCCTGGCGCAGAGGCGGGGCCCCCTCGGGCGGCTCGACCATGTTCGCCGCCATCAACAGCAAGGTCTCGGTCGACGATCTCCTGCGCGGCGCGATCATCCAGAGCGGCAACGACGCCTGCATCGCGCTGGCCGAAGCCATGGCGGGCAATGAGCGGATCTTTGCCGCCGACTTCATGACCAAGCGCGCCCGCGAGCTTGGCATGACCAGGTCGACCTTCGCCAATTCCAGCGGTCTGCCCGATCCCGGCAACAAGATGACGGTGCGCGAGCTCGGCATGCTTGCCCGGCACATCATCCTGGACTTCCCCGAATTCTACAAACTGTTCGGCGAGAAGGAGTTCACCTGGAACAAGATCCGCCAGCAAAACCGCAATCCGCTGCTCAATTCGATGGAAGGCGCTGACGGCCTGAAGACCGGCTACACCAAGGAAGGCGGCTACGGCATGGTGGGCTCCGCCGTGCAGAACGGCACGCGGCTGATCGTCGTCGTCAACGGACTTGACGATCCCGAGGACCGCGCCACGGAAGCCAAGAAGATGCTGGAATGGGGTTTTCGCAATTTCGAGACCCGCACCCTGATCGCAGCCGAGCAGCCGGTCGGCTACGCCAAGGTGTTCGGCGGCGAGAGCCGGTCGGTCAAGCTCATCGCCAAGACCCCTGTGAAGGTGATGGTGCACAAGAACGGCAGCGACAAGCTGATTGCGCGCATCGTCTATAGTGGCCCGGTGCGCGCGCCGATCGAGGCCGGCCAGCGGGTCGGCGTGGTCAGGGTCTGGCGCAGCGGCAACATCGCGGTCGAGACGCCGGTCTACGCCGCGGAGGCGATCGGCACCGGCTCGACCATGCGCCGCGCGATCGACGGCGCCAGCGAGCTCGTGATCGGCATGTTCCGCGCAGGCGCCGAGAAGCTCTGATCATGAGTGAGAGCGCTGCACAGCGGCCGTCCGGACGGGGACGCTTCATCACCTTTGAAGGCGGCGAGGGCACGGGCAAGTCGACCCAGATCAAGAAGCTCGCCGACCGCCTGAAGGCGGCAAAGCTGCGCATCCGCGTGACGCGGGAGCCGGGCGGCTCGCCGGGCGCTGAAATCATGCGTCATCTGGTGCTGTCGGGCATGGGCAAGCTGCTCGGCCCCGAGGCCGAGACGCTGCTGTTTGCCGCCGCGCGCGATGACCATGTCCGCACCGTGATCCAGCCGGCGCTGAGCCAGGGCGTCTGGGTGCTGTGCGACCGCTTCGCGGATTCGACGCGGGCGTATCAGGGCAGCCTCGGCCAGGTGCCCGATGGCCTGATCAACGCGATGCAAAGGGTGACGATCGGCGACCTCAAGCCGGACCTCACCATCATCCTCGATTTGCCGGTCGAGATCGGCCTGCAACGTGCCGCCGCGCGCCGCGGCAGCGGCACGCCCGACAGGTTTGAGGCTGAGAAGCTCAGCTTCCACCAGGGCCTCCGCGAAGCCTATCGCAAGATCGCGGCGGAGGATTCCTCGCGCTGCGTTCTGATCGACGCCAATTCCGATCCGGACACGGTCGCCGCGCGCGTCTGGACGGCGCTGCGCGAGCGCCTGCTGCCAACGCCTGCGTCAGTGGTGTCGGTATGAGCCCGCGTCAGGCCGAGCGCGAAACCGCCATACCGCATCCGCGCGAGACGTCGCAGCTGTTCGGCCATCGCGAGGCGGAGGCCGCGCTGCTTGATGCCTATCGCAGCGGACGCATTCCGCATGCCTGGCTGATCGGCGGGCCACAGGGGATCGGCAAGGCGACGCTGGCCTATCGCATGGCGCGCTTCGTGCTCACCCATGCGCAGCCGCTGGCGCCGGCCGTGCAGCGCGCCGAAAGCCTTGCGATCGATCACGACGACGCCGTGGCGCGGCAGGTGGCGGCCGGCTCGCATGGCGGCCTGCTGACGCTCGAGCGCACCGCCAACGAGCGCGGCGTGATGCGCACCGTGATCACCGTGGACGAGACGCGCGAGACGATCGGTTTCTTCGGCTCGACCGCCGCGGCCGAAGGCTGGCGCGTCTGCATCGTCGACACCGTCGACGAGCTCAATCCGAACGCGGCCAACGCGCTTCTGAAGATCTTGGAGGAGCCGCCGCAGCAATCGCTGTTCCTGCTGGTGAGCCACGCGCCCGCGCGGGTGCTCGCCACGATCCAGTCGCGCTGCCGCAAGCTGCGCCTGCGGCCGCTCACCACGAACGATGTGATCGGCGCCGCCGCTTCGGCGGCTGAGCTCGATCCGAACGATGCCGCGCTGCGCGAGGCGGCCGAGGCCTCCGAGGGCAGCGTCGCACGGACGCTGACGTTGCTCGGTGGCGAGGCCCTGAAGCTTCAGCAGCGCACGGCGGCGCTGCTCGCGCGCCTGCCGCAGGTCGATCCGCGCGAATTGCACACGCTCGGCGATTCGCTCGGCACCAGCGACCGCGTGGCGCTTGCGGCCTTCATCGACGGCATCGACCGCTGGATTGCGGAGCGCCTGCATGCGGATGAGGCCAATGCCAACCAGAACCTGCCGCGCCTTGCGCGGCTAGCTGAGGTATGGGAAAAGATCGTCCGCGCCGCGCGCGACACCGAAACCTACAATCTGGAGCGAAAGCCCTTGGTTTTCTCGGTGTTCGGCTGGCTCGCGGACGCAACGCGCTAAAGCATGATCCGGAAAAGTGCGCAGCGATTTTCCGAAAGATCATGCGCAAAACAATAACGGAACGCCGAGCCGTTTCCAAAATTCGAGAAGCCGGTAAAGGAATTCGTGGTGGCAACGCGAGCTAAGAAATCCGTCAAACGCAAGAGCGGCAAGAAGGCTGCGAAGAAGGCCGTCAAGAAAGCCGCGAAAAAGGTCAAGGCGCGCGCGGCCAAAGCTGCCAAGAAGGTCAAGAAGACCAAGAAGGCTGCCGTCAAGAAGAGCGTGACGAAGGGCGCCGCAAAGAAGGCCGCGAAGAAGCAGGTCCTCGCCAAGAAGGCGGTGAAGAAAGCTGCCAAAAAGCCGGCTAAGGCTCCGGCGAAGAAGGTCGCCAAAAAGGTAGCTTCGCCTGCCGTGACCGCCGCACCGGCTCCCGTCGTGACGCCTATGAAGCCAAAGGCGCGGAAGCCAAAGGCTCCTCGTTCGCCGAAGCCCGTCGCTTCTGCGCAGGTTGCCGCGCCTGCGGTTGCCGCCGCGCGCGACAACGTCTTCTACATCACCACCGCGATCGCCTATCCCAACGGTAGCCCGCATATCGGTCATGCCTATGAGGCGATCGCGACCGACGCGCTGGCGCGCTTTGCGCGGCTCGATGGCAAGGATGTGTTCTTTTTGACCGGCACCGACGAGCACGGTCAGAAGATGATTCAGACGGCGGCGAGCGAAGGCATGTCCACCGCCGCGCTCGCGACGCGCAATGCCGGCCGCTTCAGAGAGATGGACGAGCGCCTGGACGTGTCGTTCGACCGCTTCATCCGCACCACCGAGGAGCAGCATCACCGCTCTAGCCAGGAGATCTGGCGCCGCATGGAAGCGAACGGCGACATCTACGCCGACACCTATTCGGGCTGGTACTCGGTCCGTGACGAGGCCTATTACGCCGAGGACGAGACGCGTGTGAACGACGATGGTGTGCGCTTGGGGCCGCAGGGCACGCCGGTGGAATGGGTGGAGGAGAAGAGCTATTTCTTCCGCTTGTCGGAGTACCAGGACAAGCTGCTCAAGCTCTATGCGGATCAGCCTGACTTCATCGGGCCGGACTCGCGCAAGAACGAGGTGGTGAGCTTCGTCAAGGGCGGCCTGCGCGATCTTTCGATCTCGCGCACCACGTTCGATTGGGGCGTGAAGGTGCCCGGCGACGAAGAGCACGTCATGTATGTCTGGGTCGATGCGTTGACCAACTACATTACCGGCGTCGGTTTCCCCGATGAGAGCGACAGGAATTGGCGCTATTGGCCGGCCGACGTGCACGTCATCGGCAAGGACATCATCCGCTTCCATGCGGTGTATTGGCCGGCCTTCCTTTTGTCGGCGGGCATCCCGCTGCCGAAACGGGTCTATGCCCACGGCTTCCTGTTCAATAGGGGCGAGAAGATGTCGAAGTCGGTCGGCAACACTGTCGATCCCTTCAACCTCGCCGACCAGTACGGCGTCGACCAGTTGCGCTACTTCTTCCTGCGTGAGGTGCCGTTCGGCCAGGACGGCAACTACAATCACGAGGCGATTGTCGCGCGCATCAACGCCGATCTCGCCAACGATCTCGGCAATCTCGCGCAGCGCTCGCTGTCGATGATCGCAAAACAGCTCGGCGGCGTGCTGCCCGAGCCCGGCGAGTTCAGCGACAACGACAAGGCGATCCTGGCGATGGCCGACGGCATGATCGCGGCCTCGCGTGAAGCCATGGCGACGCAGCAGATTCATCAATGGCTCAACGCCGTCTGGGCCGTGGTCGCGGAGGCCAACCGCTATTTTGCGGGTGAAGCGCCGTGGGCGCTCGCCAAGACGGATCCGACCAGGCAGAAGACGGTGCTCTACATCACCGCCGAAGTCGTGCGTCAGATTGCGATCCTGGCTCAGCCCGCGATGCCGACCGCCTCCGGCAAGCTGCTCGACAGCCTCGGCATCCCCGAAACCGAGCGCAATTTTGACATGCTCGGCGGCGCCAAGCGCATCGCGCCCGGTTCGACGCTGCCGGCGCCGATGCCGGCGTTCCCGCGCTACGTCGAGCCGGCGGCCTGAAGGCGTTCGCACGATGCTGGTCGACAGTCATTGCCATCTGGATTTTCCGGACTTTGCGGAAGATCTCGACGGTATCGTGTCGCGGGCGCGAGCCGCCGGGATCGCCCGCATGGTCACGATCTCGACGCGGGTCCGGCGGCTGCAGGACCTGCTCGCCATCGCGGAGCGCTATGACGACGTCTATTGCTCGGTCGGCACCCATCCGCATCATGCGGACGAGGAGGACGGCATCGCGCCGGATGAGCTGATTGCGCTGACCAAGCATCCCAAGGTCGTCGCGCTCGGCGAGGCCGGGCTCGATTATTTCTACGACAACGGCTCGCCGGAGGCGCAGGCGAGGGGCTTTCGCGCCCACATCGCCGCCGCCCGCACCACCGGCCTGCCGCTGGTGATCCATACCCGCGAGGCCGACGAGGACTGCGCGCGCATCCTGGAAGAGGAGGCCGCAAAGGGATCGTTTCGCGCCGTCCTGCATTGTTACACGGGCGGGCGCGAGCTGGCACTGAAGGCGGTGTCGCTCGGGCTCTATATCGGCTTCACGGGAATCCTGACCTTCAAGAAATCGGAGACCTTACGCGCGATCGCAGCCGAACTGCCGCCCGATCGTATCCTGGTCGAAACAGACTCGCCCTATCTTGCGCCCGGCAAATTTCGGGGCAAGCGCAACGAGCCGGCCTACGTGGTCGAGGTCGCAAAGGTGCTCGCCGAGACGCGCGGCGTGTCGCTCGACGAGATCTCGCGCCAGACCAGCGAAAACTTCTTCCGCCTGTTCTCGAAGGTGAAAGCTTGAGACTGGGAGCCACATGACGCTGACGCTGACGATCCTGGGCTGCGGCTCCTCCGCCGGCGTGCCGCGCCCGGCGCTCGGCTGGGGCGCCTGTGATCCCAACAATCCCAAGAACCGCCGTCGCCGCTGCTCGCTGCTGGTCGAACGGACGTCCGAGCATGGCACGACACGCATCGTGATCGACACCTCGCCGGACCTGCGCGAACAATTGCTCTCGACCAATGTCGACCACATCGACGCGGTGTTCCTGACGCACGAACATGCCGACCAGACCCACGGCATGGATGATCTGCGCTCGGTCGTCATGCACATGCGCCGGCGCATTCCAACCTATTTCAACCAGTCGACCGCCAAGGACATCCTGTCGCGGTTCTCCTATTGCTTCATCTCGCCCGAGGGCAGCGATTATCCGCCGATCCTGACGCGGCATTCGATCGAGGCGGGAGAAAGCCAGACCATTCTGGGGAAGGGCGGCGCGGTGACGATGACCGCCTTTCTGGTGCAGCACGGCAACATCCCCGCGCTCGGCTACCGCATCGGGGATGCGGCCTACACGCCTGATCTCAATGATATCCCGCGCGAGAGCTGGGAGGCGCTGGAAAATCTCGATCTCTGGATCGTCGACGGCCTGCGCTACACCGGCCATGTCAGCCATTTCAGCATCAACGACGCGCTGTCCTGGATCGAGCGCTTCAAGCCGAAGCGCGCGGTCATCACCAACATGACCGCCGACGTCGATTATGAGGTTATCCGGCAGTCGCTGCCCCCTGGCGTGGTGCCGGCCTATGACGGGCTGCGGCTCGAGACGCGCTAAACCCGCGGTGGAAATTCTCCTGCCAGCCGGCATAGACCTTGCTTGCACCGGCCCCATCATGTTGATCTAACGTCTGAAAGACAGGCGTTGGGCAGGGCGATATTCAAACAGGACCGGCAGTCGGATGCTATCGGTCCGTCGAGTCGCATCGTGTGAGGATGGGGATCGCGTTGGCAGAGGACGATGTAGCGACTCAGGGACCGGTACGACGCGCGCTGGACCTCCTCTATCTCGGCGCGGGCTATGCCGCGGGCGTCTTCCTGGTCGCGATCTTCGCAATCATGATGGTGATGTCGGTCGGGCGCCAGTTTGCGCTCAACATTCCCGCCGGCGATGATTTTGCGTCCTGGTGCATGGCGGCGATGGCGTTCCTCGGCCTCGCTCACACGTTCAAGCGCGGAGAGATGATCCGCGTCGGCCTGTTGCTGGAGCGCGTGCACGGGCGGACCAAGCAGATCGCGGAGGTCGTGGCGCTCGGCATTGCCGCTGCCTTCATTCTCTACTTCACCCGTCATGCTGTGCAGATGACCTACGATTCCTGGCGCTTCAACGACGTGGCGCAGGGCGTGGTCGCGCTTCCGCTCTGGATTCCCCAGCTCGGCTTCGCCGGCGGCCTCGTGATCCTCTCGATCGCGCTGATCGACGAGATGGTCAACGTCATCGGCGGCAACCGTCCGAGCTACGAGAAGGGCTCGCCCGACGAAACTCCGGAAGAGTTCGTCGAACGCATCTCGCAGGGCGGTGGGGGCTGACCATGGCCAGTCTCGGCATGATCGAGCTGTCGTTCGTCCTGCTCGGCGTCATGATCCTGCTGCTGGGAAGCGGCGTCTGGATCGCGGTCTCGCTCGGGCTGGTCGGCTTCGTGGCGATGGCGCTCACCACGAGCCTGCCGCTCGGCACCGTGCTTGCGACCACCACCTGGAGCGCGAGCTCATCCTGGACGCTGGCGGCCCTGCCGTTGTTCATCTGGATGGGAGAGATTCTCTTCCGCACCAAATTGTCGGAGGAAATGTTCCGCGGCCTGTCGCCCTGGGTGCAGTGGCTGCCGGGACGGCTGACACATGTGAACGTGATCGGCTGCGGCATCTTCGCGGCGGTGTCGGGTTCGTCGGCGGCGACCTGCGCGACGATCGGCAAGATCGCGCTGCCGGAGCTCGACAAGCGCGGCTATGACAAGGGCCTGAGCCTCGGATCGCTGGCGGGCTCGGGCACGCTCGGCCTGCTGATCCCGCCGTCGATTCCGATGGTGGTCTATGCCGTCACGGCGAACGTCTCCGTGCTTCAAGTGTTTCTCGGCGGCTTCCTGCCGGGATTGCTCGTGATCGCGCTCTATTCCGGCTACATCATCATCTGGTCGCTGCTCAACCCGACAAAGGTTCCGCCGCGCGATCCGCCAATGCCGCTCCGGCAGAAGCTGCGCGAGTCCGCCAAGCTCGCGCCCTGCCTGCTGCTGATCCTGGCGGTGTTCCTGTCGCTCGTTCTCGGCTTTGCGACGGCGACGGAATGCGCGGCCTGGGGCGTTTCCGGCGCGCTGCTGCTGGCTTGGTGGAGCGGCACGCTCACGCGCAAGAACTTCCTCGAGAGTATCATGAGCGCGACGCGCCTGACCTGCATGATCATGCTGATCCTGGCAGGCGCGGCCTACACCACGGCGGCGATGGCCTATACGGGGATTCCGGCCGCGCTCGCCACCTGGGTCCAGGGCCAGCAGCTCACGCCGAGCATGCTGGCGCTGTATCTGAGCATCATGTACATCATCCTGGGTTGCCTGATCGACGGCATCTCGATGATCGTTCTGACCGCTGTCATCGTCCTGCCCATGGTCAGGCAAGCCGGCCTCGACCTGGTCTGGTTCGGCGTCTATCTGATCATCCACGTCGAAATGGCGCAGATCACGCCGCCGGTGGGGTTCAACCTGTTCGTGCTCCAGAACATGAGCGGCCGCGATACGTTCACGGTCGCGCGGGCGGCCTTCCCGTTCTTCGTGCTGTTGCTCGCTGCGGTCTTCATCATCACGGAGTATCCGCAGATCGTGACGTTCCTGCCGAAGCTCGCTTTCCCAGACTGAGCGTACCCGTTCTCTAGATCGACTGTGAGGAGAAGTCCGATGATGTCTCGTTTATTCCACGCATCCTTGATTGCCGGCGTTGTGCTGGCCGCGACACCTGCCTCGGCTCAGAGCAAATGGAACCTGCCGGCAGCGTATCCTGCGGACAATCCGCACTCCGAAAACCTGGTCGCGTTCGCCAAGGACGTCGAAGCCGCCACCTCGGGCAAGCTCCAGATCACGGTTCATCCGGGCGCCTCGCTGTTCAAGGCGCCCGACATCAAGCGCGCCGTGGTGACCGGGCAGGCGCAGATGGGTGAGGTGCTGCTGTCGATCCACGAGAACGAAGACCCGATCTTCGGCGTCGACGTCGTGCCGTTCCTCGCGACCAGCTTCCCCGAGGCGACGAAGCTGTATCAGGCCTCCAAGCCTGCGATCGCCAAGAAGCTCGACGCGCAAGGTCTCAAGCTGCTGTTCGTGGTGCCGTGGGCACCGCAGGGCGTCTACGTCAACAAGCCGCTGGCCACGATCGAGGACATGAAGGGTCTGAAGTGGCGCGCCTACAATGTCGGGACCGCGCGGATCGGCGAACTGGTCGGCGCGCAATCGGTCACGATCCAGGCTGCGGAACTGCCACAGGCGTTGGCGACCGGCGTGGTGAACTCCTTCATGTCGTCGGGCGGCACCGGCTACGATTCGAAGGCGTGGGAGTCGCTCAAATACTTCTATGACGTGCAGGCCTGGATTCCGAAGAACTACACTTTCGTCAACAAGGCTGCGTTCGAGGCGCTCGACAAGCCGACCCAGGAGGCCATCCTGAAGGCCGCCGCCACCGCGGAGACGCGCGGCTGGAAGGCTTGGGAAGAGAAGGCCAATTGGTACCTCGGTCAGCTCAAGGCCAAAGGCATGACTGTCGAGCCGCCGAGCCCGGCACTGAAGGCCGGCTTCCAGAAGATCGGCGACCAGCTCACGGCCGACTGGCTTAAGAAGGCAGGGGCCGACGGTCAGGCGGTGCTCGACGCCTACAAGAAGATGTGAGGATGAGAGAGCTTCCGCCCGCCGCAGGCGGGCGGAAGCTTCTTTGGCCGCTGGTCAGGCCGAGATCGCCTTCACCGAGCCGACTTCGTTGCGCAGCAGGAACTTTTGGATCTTGCCCGTGGACGTCTTCGGGATCGGCCCGAACACGACCGCCTTCGGCGTCTTGAAGCCGGACATCTGGCTGCGGCAGAAGGCGATGATATCCGCCTCGCTGGCACTGGCGCCCTCTTTCAGTTCGACGAAGGCGCAGGGCACTTCACCCCATTTCGGATCGGGCTTTGCCACCACGGCCGCGAACAGCACGGCCGGGTGCTTGTAGAGGATGTCCTCGACCTCGACCGAGGAAATGTTCTCGCCGCCGGAGATGATGATGTCCTTGGAGCGATCCTTGATGATGACGTAGCCGTGCTCGTCGAGCACGCCGAGATCGCCGGTGTGGAACCAGCCGCCTTCGAAAGCTTCCCTGGTCGCCTTCTCGTTCTTCAGGTAGCCCTTCATCACGATGTTGCCGCGGAACATGACCTCGCCGATGGTCTCGCCGTCGCGCGGCACCTGCTGCATCGTTTGCGGGTTGATCACGGTGACGCTTTCCTGCAGCGGGTAGGGCACGCCCTGCCGGCGCTTCATGCGCGCGCGCTCGGCGGCGGGCAGGTCATCCCAGCCCGGCTGCTCGGCGCAGACGGAGGCGGGGCCGTAGACCTCGGTCAGGCCGTAAACATGCGTCAGCTTGATGCCGATGCTTTCGGCGCCTTCCAGCACCGCGACCGGCGGCGCTGCGCCCGCGATCAGGCCGACGACGCGGCGGGCCGCATCGCCCTTTGGTGCATCGGGCGCGTTGATCAGCGTGTTGTAGACGATCGGCGCGCCGCACATATGGGTGACGCCGTGTTGCTTGATCAGCTCGAAGATCCTGGTCGGCTCGACCTTGCGCAGGCAGACATTGATGCCGGCGGCCGCCGCAATGGTCCAGGGAAAGCACCAGCCGTTGCAGTGGAACATCGGCAGCGTCCAGAGATAGACCGGATGCTGGCCGAGATTGCCGGCGAGGATGTTGCTGACGGCGTTCAGATAGGCGCCGCGATGATGGGTGACGACGCCCTTGGGATTGCCCGTCGTGCCCGAGGTGTAGCTGAGCGCAATCCCGTCCCATTCATCGCTCGGCGTGATCGGCGCGAAGCTTGGATCGCCTTCGGCGACGGCTGCCTCGTATTCGATCTCGCCGATGCGGGTGCCGCCCTTGAACGATGCATCGTCGACGTCGACCACCAGCGGCTTGGGGCCGGTCATCTGCGCCAGGGCCGCAGTGATGACGCCTGAAAACTCTGGATCGACCAGGATGATTTTCGCGCCGCCATGATCGAGCTGGAACGCGATCGAAGGCGCATCGAGGCGGATGTTGAGCGCGTTGAGCACGGCGCCGGTCATGGGCACCGCGAAGTGCGCCTCGTTCATCGCGGGAATGTTCGGCAGCATCGCCGCGACGGTGTCGCCGACGCCGATGCCCTTGCTCGAAAGCCACGAGGCGAACCGCCGGCAGCGCTCATAGGTCTGAGCCCAGGTGAAGCTGCGGCCTTCATAGACCGTGCTGACGTGATCGGGATAGACCGCGGCGCTGCGCGCGAGGAAGCTCAGCGGGCTCAGCGGCACATAGTTGGCTTGCGTCTTGTCGAGGCCGATATTGTACGGATTCTGTCGCTCGCTCATCGACACCCTCCTTAAACCGCATCAAAGAAATCCGATCGAGATCCAGGGGAAGATCGCGACGATGATCAATCCCACCAGCAGCGCCAGCAGATAGCCCCAGATCGGCCTGATGCCTTCGGCCGGATCGACGCGCCCGATGGCGCAGGCGGCATAATAGCCGACGCCGAAGGGCGGGGCGAATAGCCCGATACCCATGGCGAGAATGATCACCATGGCGTAGTGCACCTCGTGCACGCCGACGGCGCGGGCGATCGGAAACAGCAGCGGTCCGAACAGCACGATCGCCGGGATACCCTCCAGCACGCTGCCGAGGATGGTGAAGGCCAGGATCGACACGGCGATGAAGGTCGCAGCCCCGCCCGGCAATCCCGTCATGGCCGCAGCCAGCGAGCGCGAGAAGCCGGATTGGGTCAGGCCCCAGGCCATGCCGGTTGCGGTGCCGATGATCAGGAGGATCGCACCCGACAGCGCGGCGGTCTCGACGAGCATCGGAAACAGCCGTCGCCAGTCGAAGCGGCGGTAGATCAGAAGGCCGACGAGGGCGCCATAGACGATGCCGATGGTGGAGACTTCGGTCGCGGTCGCGATGCCCTCGACCACGGCATAGCGGATCACGAAAGGCAGCGCGAGCGCGGGCAGGGCGACGACGAAGGTCTTGCCGATCTCGGATGCCGTCGCGCGGCGGACGTGGCTCATGTCCTCGTGGCGGTAGCGCCACCACACCAGCATGCAGAGCGTGACGGCGAGCACGACGCCGGGCAGGAGGCCGCCGGTGAAGAGGGCGGCGATCGAGACGCCCGTGACTGAGCCGATCGTGATCAGCACGAGGCTGGGCGGGATGGTCTCGGTCTGGGCGCCGGTGGCCGCCAGCAGCGCGACGAGATCGCCGGGCTTGGCGCCGCGCTCTTTCATCTCCGGGAACAGCACGGGCGCGACTGCCGCCATGTCGGCCGCCTTGGCGCCAGAGATGCCGGAGACGAGGTACATCGCGCCGACCAGCACGTAATGCAGGCCGCCCCTGATATGGCCGAGCAGGCTTGCCAGGAACGCCACCATGGCCCGCGCCATGCCGGTCATCTCGATCAGCAACCCTAAGAACACGAACAGCGGCACGGAAAGCAGGATGAGGTGGCTCATGCCCTCGTCCATCCGCCCGACCAGCACCATGACCGGCGTGCGCGTGGTCAGCGCGAGATAGCCGTAGATCGCAAGACCAAAGCCGAACGCAATGGGAACCCCGGCAAAGACGCAGAAGCCGGCGACGCCGACGAAGAAGATGACGAGGTTGAGATTGCCGAGCGGCCGCAGCAATGGCTCGGCCAGCCAGAACAGGCCGATCACGACCGCAACCGACAGCACGGCGGCCGCAACCATGCGGTAGTCGGCCGCGCGCACGAGCCGCAGCAAGGCGAAGGCCGCCATCAGGCCGATGCCGGCCGGCAGCGCAGCGGCGCGCCACATGTTGGAGATCTGCAGCGCCGGCGTCGTGATGTAGCTTTCTTCATAGGCGTAGTCGCAGGCCGGCCACACAATCAGGATCAGGAACGCCAGGGCCGCGGAGGTCGCGACCAGATCGAGATAGGCCCGCATCGCCGGCCTGGCGCTGGCGACGACCGCCGTCATGCGCATGTGCTCGGAGCGGCGGAACGCGACCGCCGCTCCCAGCATGGCGAGCCACAGGAACAGGATCGAGGCGAGCTCGTCCGACCAGATCAGCGGCCGGTGCAGGCCATAGCGTGCGACCACCCCGGCAAACAGGATCACGATCTCGGCGACCACCAGGATCGCCGTGGGGATTTCGACGACGAGGCCGAGCACGCGCTCGACTGAGGCCAGCAGCGAAGGTCGGCGAGGGGACTGCAACGTCACCTCGCCCACAGCTTCGGTCATCTCGATCTCGACATGAGCCATCCTGATACCGACCTCGACGGCCCCAACGTGCTACGACAGCTTGCCGACGGCCTTCTCCAGAAGCTCCCAGGCCTGATCGCCATATTTGCCCTTCCATTCGGCATAGAAGCCGGCGGAGCGCAGCTTGTCGCGGAACGGCGCGATAGGCGGTTGGTTGAAGGTCAGGCCCTTGCCCGCGAGCTCCTGCTGCAGGTTGGCGTTCAGCTTGGCGGTATCCTCACGCTCCCTAACGGCGGCGGCATTGATGTTCCTGGCGACGATGGTGCGCACGTCCTGCGGCAGCTTTTCCCAGGCTCTGCGGTTGGCCAGGAACCAGAAGCCGTCCCACATGTGGTTGGTCAGCGAGCAGTACTTCTGCACCTCGTAGAGCTTGCCGGTCGAGATGATGGCCAGCGGGTTCTCCTGGCCCTCGACGATCTTGGTCTGGAGTGCGGAATAAACCTCGCTGAAATTGATCGAGGCGGGCGCGGCATCGAACGCCTTGAACATCGAGGTCCACAGCGGCGACACCGGCACGCGGATCTTGAAGCCCTTGAGATCGTCAGGCCCGGCGATCGGCCTGGTCGACGACGTGGTCTGGCGGAAGCCGTTGTCCCAGATCTTGTCCATGACCTCGAGGCCGGCCTTCTTGATCTCGCCGCGGACATGGGCGCCGAGATCGCCGTCCATGGCCTTCCAGACCGTGTCGTAGTCCGGGAACGCGAAGCCGATGCCGTTGATGGACGCCGCCGGCACCAGGGTCGACAGGATCAGGCCGGACAGCGTGAAGAACTCGACGCCGCCGGAGCGGATCTGGCTCAGCATGTCGGTGTCGGAGCCGAGCTGATTGTTCGGGAAGATTTGCAGGTCGAACTTGCCGCCTGTCTCGGTCTTGATCGCCGCCGCCATCTCCTTGGCACGGACGTTGAGCGGATGGGTGTCGGGCAGGTTATTGGCGTACTTGTAGGTGAACTCGGCGCTCTGGGCGCGGGCCACATGGGGCGCACCGAGGCCGCCCAGGACCGCGGTCGCGGCGGAAGCCTTGAGAAGCGTGCGTCGGGAATAGCGCGTGGAAAGGACCATGGGTCTGCTTCCTCGGAAGGTTTGTTGTTGTTCTGAGATGCAAACCTATACGGGCGGTCGGCCTTAGGGTCATCTGCGATCTCGCGGATGCCTCGCTTATTGCAGCCGGACAAGGTCACGGCAATATCGGCTTTCGCAGACCTCGACCCGTTTCAAAATCTGAAAAACAACCCCATGCACAGTAGACGTCAAGAGCTAAGACGACGGCCGACGCGCAGACGGAGATACGGGCTTTGGCGAAGGTCGGATGTCAGCAATTCCGCCCAAATGATTGATTTCATTGTACATAAATATATTCCATAATATACCTTATGCGAATTGTGGATTTTGCTCTGGCGACGGCATCCGACCGCTCGCATCGCATCGAGGCCCACCCTGAGATTCCGTCTGGGACGCTTTCGACGGCCTGCCGGCCACTGTCCTTCGGACAAGCCGCCATGCGATCGAGGGCACCCATAGCCACGATTGCCGCAAGCGCGTTACGCCGCCGACAGCGATCGGAGCCAAGCCAATCTCGAGATCGCTTGCTCTGCCAGTCGCTGCAGGCGTTCGAGGTGGGCCGCATCGGTCGCCCGTTCGGCGCCTTCGAGGTAGCCGTCGACGAGCGCTTCGGCGACCTCCAATGGGCCTTTGCGCTCCAAGGGCGCCGGAAAGCTTCCCGCACCCACGGCGGCGTCGGCCATCTCGATTGCCTGTTGGCGAATGCCCCTTATCCGGACCGCCGCTGGCCCGCCCAGGCGTGGTTCCATCTCGGCAAGTTGCGCGGCCAGGCGGAGCTCGAGCCGCTGCGCGTCGATATGCGGCGGTCGAGGCTCCGCCGACGTCTCGGCACGGCTCCGTTCGTGTTCGTGGCGATATGCGCGCCGCCTCTCCTTCCGCAGCGCGGCGACATGGCCGAGTTCCTCCCTTGCCATGGCCTCGGACGCCTTCTTGACTTCAGGATCCCGGGAATAGGCCGCCAGGTAGGACCAGAACGCGAAGGCCCGTTCCTCATTGCGCACTGCCATCGCTAACGCGCGGTACGGCGTCAAAAGCCGGGAGGTGTTCACCTCAGCGGCGGTCTCTGCATCGAAGGTCTCGGGCGCTTCCCAGCGCACCAGCGCAGGATCCGGATCCTTGCCGCAGCGCGATTGCGACCATCGTGCGACGCTGTCGACGTGCTCGCGTTCCGCGGCTGCGAGTTGGGTGAATACCGCCGCCAAGTCGTTCTTGGTCTGCCGACGCATCTCATCGGCAAATCCGCTGTACCTGTTCGCGGCCTCCTGTTCCATGGCATGCGCGAGCGCGAACAGCTCATCAAGCGACTGCAAGGTACCGGTCGGCTCGGCTCCCAGGAGAGCCTTTCGAAGCAGAGGCATTGCCGAATTCCTTCGCTGTTTGATCCAGCGCAATGAGGCATCGTGTCCGGATACTAACAAGGCTGTATTGACGCGAGTCAATTCGGCTCAGGCAATGAGCCTGCCAACCCGGCGTCAGCGGCGATCCCGGGACATCAAACTTTCGAAATCGAATGAAAAGCTGTCCTCGTTTGGGGCGGCTGTTCCACCTGTGGTGCTCATGGCCCGGAGTTGTTCCGCAACCGCAAACGATTGGCTCGGCGGCCCGTTGCTCGCCGTCCTCTTTGCGATCTGTGCAACGCTGTGGCTCGAACCCGCATGCGCCGCAGGAAATCTTGCGGGTTATCTTTCCAAAACATCGCCTGCTGACTTCTTCCCAAGCGCCGAGCGCTTCGGACCTCCGCAGGGCGATCCGCCCATCGTGCCCGTCTATCGTGGTGACCAGCTCCAAGGTTTCGTGTTCCTGAACTCCGACTTCGCCAACACCGTCGGCTACTCCGGCAAACCGATTCACTTGCTGGCTGGAATCGACCCCAACGGCGTCATCACCGGCATCAAGCTCCTCGATCACAAGGAGCCGATCGTGCTGGTCGGCATTCCCGAGGCGCGCATCATCGCTGCCGTGAACGCGCTGATCGGCAAGGACATGAAGCCGGTCGCAAGTGGTGCCGAGAGGCCACCGCAGGTCGACATCGTCAGCGGCGCAACCGTCACCGTGCTGGTGATGGGCGACAGCATCGTTCGTGCGGCGTCCAAGCTGATCCGAAGCGGCCGTGTTGGCGGCGGCAACGGCGCGGCGGTTTCAGCTGCCCTGCCCCCCGCCATCAAGACGCTGGATCTCGAACACAGCGAACTCCGCGACTGGGAGAGCCTCGTCGGCGACGGTTCGATCCGCCGGCTTCATCTCGGGATCGGCGACATCAACGACGCCTTTGCAAAATCCGGCAGCGCGGCGGCGACTCAATATCCCGAACCGGGTGACGCGAACGACACCTTCATCGATCTTTACGTCGCCCTCGCGAGTGCGCCCACGATCGGCCGCAGCCTCCTTGGCGAGGATGGCTATCGACGCTTGAAGGAGGGCCTTAAGCCCGGACAGCAGGCGATCATCGTCGCCGGCAACGGCCCCTACTCCTTCAAGGGCTCGGCCTATGTGCGCGGTGGTATCTTCGATCGGATCGAAATCCTGCAGGAAGGCAACAGCACCCGCTTCCGCGACCGGAACCATACCCGCCTTGGTGCGCTGGACGCGGTCGGCGCGCCGGAGTTCAGGGAAGTCGCGCTGTTCGTCACGCCTCCCGAGTTCACGCTGGATCCAACGCAGCCGTGGCAGCTTCAGCTCCTGGTGCAGCGCAGCCTCGGCGGCCGCGACAAGGCGTTGCTGACCTTCGACGTCAACTACATCCTGCCCGATAGCTACATACGCCGCGAGCAGCGGGCCGTGACCGTGCCAGAGAGCGCAGCGCCTCCGCCCTCGCAGGCAGCCGTCGCGGCCGCCCCGCCGGCGGAGGCGGACGAGCCACTCTGGATGCGGATCTGGCGATCGAGCACGGTCTCGATCGCCATCACCGCCTTCATGCTGGCCGCCCTCACCGGCGTCTTCTTCTTCCAAAACCTCTTGGTGCGCCGCCCGGTGCTCTACACCTGGGTGCGGCGGGGCTATCTCGCCTTCGTTCTGGTCTGGCTCGGCTGGTACGCCAACGCGCAGCTCTCCGTCGTCAACGTCGTCACCTTCACCAACGCGCTGGTGACCGGCTTCCACTGGGAATTCTTCCTCGCCGCGCCGCTGATCTTCATTCTATGGGCGGCGACGGCCGGCGGGCTCCTGTTCTGGGGGCGCGGACCGTTCTGCGGTTGGCTGTGTCCCTTTGGCGCACTGCAGGAGCTCACCAACACGGCTGCGAAATGGCTGAAGGTGCCGCAAATAACGGTGCCGTGGGGACTGCATGAACGGCTATGGCCGATCAAGTACATCATCTTTCTCGGACTGTTCGGGCTGTCGCTCTACTCCGTCGAGATGGCCGAGCGATTTGCCGAGGTCGAGCCGTTCAAGACCGCGATCATCCTGAAATTCTCACGAAGCTGGCCGTTCGTGGCCTATGCAGTCGCCCTGCTCGTCATCGGCCTCTTCATCGAGCGCTTCTTCTGTCGCTACCTCTGTCCGCTCGGCGCGGCGCTCGCGATTCCCGGGCGCATGCGGACGTTCGAATGGCTGCGCCGCTGGGAAGAATGCGGCTCGCCGTGTCAGCGCTGCGCCAAGGAATGCCCGGTGCAGTCGATCCATCCCGAGGGGCACATCAACGTCAACGAATGCATCTACTGCATGCATTGTCAGGAACTCTATTACGACGACCACCGCTGCCCGCACATGATCCAGGTGCGGCTCAAGCGCGAGAAGTTCGCGGCGATGTCGTCGCCCTCGATGCGCTCCGGCGGCAAGGGTCCCGCGACCGTCATTACCGCCGGTGGCAAGCCCGTTGCCGCATCGGCAGTCCTCTCTCCACCCCCAAACTGAACCCGAAGCCGAGGAGGCAATCATGAGTGAAAACGAAAAAACCAAGGGCGTCAGCCGACGAACCGTGCTCGGAACGACGGCGGCCGCAGCGGGCGTGGGCCTTGCCGGCGGAGTGATGCTGAAGGACGGCGGATTCGTCGCGCCTGCGGACGCGCAGACCAAGAATGCCGCGCCGAAAGCACCGGCAGCCCGGCCGGCCGTTCACAAGACCGAGGTCGCGCCCGGCGAGCTCGACGAATATTACGTGTTCTTCTCCAGCGGCCAGTCCGGAGAGATGCGGGTCGTCGGCCTTCCCTCGATGCGCGAATTGATGCGCGTTCCGGTTTTCAATCGCTGCAGCGCGACCGGCTGGGGGCAGACCAACGAAAGCATCAAGGTTCTGACCGAGGGGATGCAACCTGCGACCCGCGAGTTCCTGAAGAACCGCGGCGGCACCTACCTGAACGGCGACCTCCACCACCCGCACATTTCGTTCACGGACGGCACCTATGACGGTCGCTATGCCTTCATGAACGACAAGGCCAATAGCCGCGTCGCGCGGGTGCGGCTCGACATCATGAAGTGCGACAAGATCATCGAACTGCCGAACCAGCACACCGTTCACGGCCTCCGCCTGCAGAAATATCCGCGCACGGGCTATGTCTTCGCCAACGGCGAGGATGGCGTGCCGCTGCCCAATGACGGCAAGATCCTGGACGATCCCAAGCAGTATCGCTCGATCTTCAGTGCGATCGACGGCGACACGATGAAGGTAGCCTGGCAGGTGATCGTCAGCGGCAACCTCGACAATGTCGATGCCGATTACCAGGGCAAGTACTGCTTTGCGACCTGCTACAACGGTGAGGAAGGCGTCACTCTCGCGGAAATGACCGCCAGCGAACAGGACTGGGTCGTCATCTTCAACATCAAGCGGATCGAAGAGGCCGTGAAGAAGGGCGACTTCAAGGAGATGAACGGCGTGCCCGTGATCGACGGCCGCAAGGGTTCGGCCTACACCCGCTACGTTCCGGTCTCGAACAATCCGCATGGCATGAACACCGCTCCGGACGGCATCCACATCGTGGCGGCCGGAAAGCTCTCGCCCACCGTGACTGTGATGGACGTCCGCAAATTCGACGACCTGTTCGATGACAAGATCAAGCCGCGCGACGTTGTCGTTGCAGAACCGGAGCTTGGCCTCGGCCCGCTGCACACGGCCTATGACGGCAAGGGCAACGCCTACACCACCCTTTTCCTCGACAGCCAGGTCTGCAAGTGGAACATCGACCTCGCCAAGCGCGCCTTCAAGGGCGAGAAGGTCAATCCCATCCTCCAGAAGCTCGACGTGCACTATCAGCCGGGCCACAACCACACCTCGATGGGCCAGACCAAGGAGGCGGATGGAAAATGGCTCATCTCGCTGAACAAGTTCTCGAAGGACCGCTTCCTGAACGTCGGCCCGCTCAAGCCGGAGAACGATCAGCTGATCGACATCTCGGGCGATCAGATGAAGCTCGTGCATGACGGCCCGAGCTTCGCCGAGCCGCATGACGCGACCATCGTCCACCGCTCCAAGATCAACCCCGTCTCGATCTATGACCGCGCGGATCCGATCTTTGCGGATGCGGTCAAGCAGGCCAAGGCCGACGGCATCAACCTCGAGGCGGATTCCAAGGTGATCCGCGACGGCAACAAGGTGCGGGTCTATATGACTTCGACCGCGCCGGCCTACGGACTCGATCAGTTCCAGGTCAAGCAAGGTGACGAAGTGACCGTCTTCGTCACCAACATCGACGCGGTCGAAGACCTGACGCACGGGTTCTGCATCGTCAACTACGGCATCAACATGGAGATCGGGCCGATGGCCACCGCGTCGGTGACCTTCACGGCCGACAAGCCAGGCGTCTACTGGTATTATTGCTCCTGGTTCTGCCACGCCATGCATATGGAGATGAAGGGCAGGATGTTCGTCGAACCGAAATCGGTCTGATCGGAGTGACTTCGTGCGACTTCTGTTACGCATGTTTCCGGCGGCGCTGGCCGCCGCCGGATTATCCGGCTTCGCCGAAGCGGAGACCTTGACGGCTGCACCCGGCCAGCCGCTGCAAGCCGTGCTGGATCATGCGCGCGCCGGCGACGTCGTCGAGCTTGCGCCGGGCGAATATCATGGTCCGATCCGGATCGACCGCCCCTTGCAGCTGGTCGGGAGTCGGGACGCTGTGCTCGATGGCGATGGTTCCGGCAACGTCATTACCGTCAGCGCGGCCGATGTGACCATTCGCGGCTTGACCATTCGCGGGTCCGGCCGCGACTTGCAGGCGATGAATTCCGGGATCTTCCTGCAGAAGACGGCCGAGCGCGCGAGGATCGAGGACAACCGGCTGGTGGAAAACCTGTTCGGTGTCTATGTGCATGGCGCCAGGGGCTCGCGGGTGGCGCGCAACGAGATCGAGGGACTGCGCGGCGGGCGTCTCAGCGAGGCCGGCAATGGAGTCTCGCTGTGGAACGCGCCCGATGTCACCATCGCCAACAATACGTTCCGCTATGGCCGCGACGGCATCTTCTCGATCTCCAGCAGCAAGGACCGCTTCATCGACAACCGCTTCGAGCAGGTTCGCTTCGCGGTCCACTACATGTACACCAACGACAGCGAAATCAGCGGCAACGTGTCGATCGGCAACCACGTCGGTTACGCCATCATGTACTCGAACCGTCTGGTGATCCGCGGCAACAGCTCCGATCGCGATCGCGACTATGGACTTCTCTTCAACTACGCAAACTACGCCGTGATCGAAGGCAACCGGGTCACCGGCGGCCAGCTGAACCCGACGATGCAGAAGCCGGAGGACGGGCCGGCCGAGGAGCGAGGCATGCTCCCGCAGCAGAAGCGGGAGAGCTCTCTCAAGACCGGCCCGGAAAAGTGCGTGTTCATCTACAACACCAACCACAACAAGTTCCGCAACAACTGGTTCGAGCGCTGCGCGATCGGCGTGCACTTCACGGCCGGCTCCGAAGGCAACGAGATCACGGGCAACTCCTTCGTCAGCAACGCCAACCAGGTGAAATATGTCGGCACCCGGCATCTCGACTGGTCGATCGGCGGGCGCGGCAATTACTGGAGCGACAATCCGGCTTTCGACCTGAACGGAGATGGTATCGCCGATACGGCGTATCGGCCGAACGACCTCGTCGATCGCGTGCTGTGGACCGCGCCGGCCGCGAAGGTCCTGATCAACAGCCCCGCAGTGCAGGTGATCCGCTGGGCGCAGGCGCAATTTCCCGCGCTGCTGCCTGGCGGCGTCGTCGACAGTCATCCCCTGATATCTCCGCCCGGGCGTCGCGTCGCCGAGGAGGCGCGACGATGAAGACGGTGCGGCTCTGCGACGTCACCAAAGACTACGGCAGCGTCAAAGCCGTCCGCGGCGCCTCATTCGAGCTCGGCGACGGCGAGCTCGTGGCGCTGATCGGCCACAACGGCGCCGGCAAGACCACGCTCATGAAGCTCATGCTCGGGCTGATCCGGCCGACCAGCGGCTCCATCGAGGTTCTCGGGGACAATCCCGCGGCTGGCGAGTTCGCCGGACGTCAGCAGCTCGGCTATCTGCCTGAAAATGTCTCCTTCGACGCCGCCCTCACCGGCCGCGAGATGCAGGCTTTCTACGCACGGCTGAAGCGGGCGCCGGTCGCAAGGGCTATGGAGCTGCTCGATGTCGTCGGCCTGGGCGCCGCCAGCTGCCGGCGGGTCGGCACCTATTCGAAGGGCATGCGCCAGCGGCTCGGGCTCGCGCAGGCGCTGCTGGGTCGACCGCGCGTGCTGCTGCTGGACGAGCCGACCACCGGCCTTGATCCGGAACTGCGCCAGACCTTCTACGATGTCATCGCGCGGCTCGCAGCCGAGGGCGCGACCGTGCTGCTGTCGTCACACGCGCTCACCGAGCTCGAGGAGCGCGCCGGGCGGGTCATCATCATGAACCGCGGTCTCAAGGTCGCGGACGGCACCATCGACGAGCTGCGCCGCCTCGCCCGGCTGCCGACCCGGATCCGTCTCAAGGTTTCCGGGCTGGCCCCGCACGAGATGCCGGCCTGGGCGCCGACCGACACGACCTGCCGCCGCTTGAACGGCCACCTCGTCGAGATCGACGCCGCACCGGAGCGGAAGATCGAGCTGCTGCATCGCGCCACCGCCTCCGGCAATTCGGTCGAGGACGTCGACGTGGTCCCGCCGAGCCTCGACGAGCTCTATGCTCACTTTCTCCGACGATCGGAGCAGGCCTCATGAATATCCTGATCATCGCAGCCAAGGAGATCCATCAGGCGATCCGCAATCGCTGGGTGCTTGCGGCAACGCTGCTGCTGGCCGGGCTTGCCCTGTCGCTGACGTTTCTCGGCAGCGCGCCGACCGGCAATGTCGGCGTGCGCACGCTCGACGTTGTCATCGTTAGCCTGTCGAGCCTGACCATCTTTCTCGTTCCGCTGATCGCGCTGCTGATGTCCCACGACGCCATCGTCGGCGAGATGGAGCGGGGGACGATGCTGTTGTTGCTCAGCTACCCGGTGGCGAGGTCGCAGGTGCTGTTCGGCAAGTTCCTGGGCCATCTCGCCGTTCTCGCCTTCGCGACCTGCCTTGGCTACGGACTTGCCGTGGCGGCGCTGGCGGCGACGGGCGGCCGTATCGATGGCGACAGTCTCGTGGCCTTCGTGGCCATGATCGGCTCCTCGGTGCTGCTCGGAGCTGCGTTTGTGGCGATCGGCTATCTGGTCAGCGCGCTCGTGCGTGATCGCGGAACGGCTGCCGGCATTTGCATCGGATTGTGGCTGCTGCTGGTGCTCATCTACGACATGGCGCTGCTGGGCGTACTTGCGCTCGACCAGGGTCGCAGCATCTCTGCGGCCGCGCTCAACGTCATGTTGCTGGCGAACCCGACCGACGCCTACCGGCTGATCAATCTGACCGGCTTCGCCAATGTCAGCACGTTCGCCGGCATGGCCGGCCTCGCCCAAACCACGTCGCTGACGGTGCCGGTCCTGCTGACCTCCCTGCTCGGCTGGACGCTGCTGCCGCTGGGCCTGGCCGCGCTCGCCTTCTCGCGGAGGGAGCTATGAGGCGCCGAACGCTGCTGCTCGCCCTGCTGCTGCCGCTCGCGCTCGCGGGCTGCAACGACAAGCAGGCTGCCAATATCCCGCCGCCGCATCGGATGACCGCGGAGGACATCGGCCACTACTGCGGCATGAACGTGCTCGAGCATCCCGGACCCAAGGGTCACATCTTCGCCGCGAGCTTGATCCAGCCCGTCTGGTTCTCGTCGGTGCGCGATGCGATCGCCTTCACCATGCTGCCGGACGAGCCCAAAGACATTTTGGCGATCTACGTGTCCGACATGGGCAAAGCGCGCGAGTGGGACAAGCCTAGCGCCGACAATTGGATCGAGGCGCGCAAGGCGCTGTTCGTGATCGAGAGCCGAGTCAAGAGCGGCATGGGCGGCGACGAGGCCGTGCCGTTCTCGGACCGGGCCGCCGCCGAGAGATTCGCAAGTGAGAACGGCGGCAGGATCGTCGGCTTCGACGAGGTGCCGCGGGACTACGTCCTCGCTTCCGCGAATGCCGGCGGCGCGGCGCCGGACGAAGCGTCCGAAGGGGCGCCGGGTGACGGAGCGAGGAGGACGCCATGACGCCAATGCTGTCCCGCCGACGCTTCATCCGGATCAGCGCCGCTGCCGCGGGGCTCGGCGCGCTGTCCGTCGGACGTCCCGTTTGTGCAGAGGCCGCGCCGGTCACCTGGCGCGGCACGATGCTGGGCGCGGTCGCAGCGCTAGAGATTCACGACGAAGACCGCCGCCGGGCCGAGCGGCTGATCGCGCTGGCCTGCGCCGAGGCGCGCCGGCTCGAACGGCTGTTCAGCCTCTATCTCGACGATTCCGCCCTGGTCGCGCTGAACCGGACGGGTGTCCTGGTTGATCCGGCCGCCGAAATGGTCGATCTGCTTTCAACCTCGCAGCGCTACGCCACGCTGACGGGCGGTTTGTTCGACGTCACGGTGCAGCCGCTGTGGGAGCTCTATGCCCGCCATTTCGCGCGAGCTGACGCCGATCCGGCCGGCCCTCGCCTAGCCGAGATCGAGGCTGCGCTGGCGCGCGTCGACAGCAGCCGGCTGTCGGTCAGCCGCGACCGGATCGTGATGCCCAAGGGCATGGCCGTCACCCTGAACGGGATCGCGCAGGGCTACGTTACGGACAAGGTGGTCGACCTGCTGCGGGCGCACGGCATCTCGCACAGCCTGGTCGACATGGGCGAGGCCCGGGCGGTCGGCTCGCGTCCGGACGGACGCCCCTTTGACGTCGGTATCGCCGATCCGGACAGCGCGGGCCACACCAAAACGGTGCTGCCGATCGTCGACCGCGCCGTCTCCACCTCAGGCGGTTACGGTTGCCAGTTCGATTCCGGGGCGCGCTTCAACCATTTGTTCGATCCCCGATCGGGCGGCTGCGCCCACCGCTATCGCAGCGTGACCACTGTTTCCCGCAGCGCGACTGCAGCGGACGCCTTATCGACGGCGTTCAGCCTGATGCCGGACGACCAGATTCGATCGCTGTTGCGGCGTGTCGATATCGACCGCGTGCACTTGATCGACGCGGCCGGCAAGTCGGTCGAATTATTGGCATAATACCCAACGACGACGCTCGTTTCCTTCCGGCGACTTCCCGGTTTGCGACCGCGAAGAAAGTTCGGAATTGTGGGCCAGTTCATAAAAGCTGGAGAGCCGCAGCCGCAGAGTTGATCCGCTCTGGCTCGAGCTGCCGCAACGACCAACTTCGCGACCGAAAGGCCTGCATTAAGTCCATGAGCGCATTGGAAACATTGCGAGCCAGATTGCACGTTTGAGGAAGTGAAGCCGTAATTTTCACATTTTGGGAGCGCGCAGCGAAGAGACGCTCGCAGCAGGGGAGCCAAAAACATGCGTCGTGATTTGACCATCAAGACCGGCAGCATGGCCGGCACGTCCGATTTCAGGGTGATGGCTCCGATCAAGAAGGGGTTCGTGCCGTCCCTGGATGCGACCACGTACAAGACCCGCGTCAAATACGTGCTACGGGCGCTGAATGGCGGACGCGCCAACGCGTATGAATACGAGCTCGCCCGCGTGCTGACCGATTCCGTTGACCGCGTCGGGCGAATCCACTCGGTGGGCATCGCCGTGCTCGAACCCGAGGACGAATCCGTGGACGGCGTGGACTATTTGCTGCTGACCGCCACGTTCGACGGCTCCTGGGAAGCCTATGTCCGCGTCATCTGGCAGAAGGCCGCCCGGCTGCTCGACCTCATCTTCTGCAATACCGATGGTTATGTGCTCGGATACGAGAACACGTACGAAAACTGGGGTATCTGGCTCAAGAGCAAGCAGACCGAAGCCTATTTCCTCTATGCCACCCCCGACCTGACCGTGGATGACACGCGCTTCCTGCGGATGGAGGAGCGGGTCTATCGGCGCGCCTCTGGCGCCGGCGCCGACAAGATCGTCACGCGGATCAGGATTCCCTCGCCGGAAGACATCGCGCGACACTCGATATTCGAAGTCGACGGCGAGGTCGGCGTCGATCCGACCAATGCCGGCTTCAGCAAACCGCTCAGCATCGAAGCCGCCGCCCGGCCTCCGTTTCGCCACGGCATCCGCGCACTGGCGGGACTCTACCGTCTGGCCGACTTCTATCCGCCGGGGACGCATGACGGGGTGCTTCTGCATCGGGCCGGTCACGAGCTGCTGCCCGAATTCGTCACCATGATCAACGACCCCACCTACGCGGAAGGGGTCAAGCGCGCCCGCCGGCGCTATGAAGAGGCCCTGCGCTGGTTGATGACCCCGCCCGATGTGGCGCCGGTACGGCGCAACCTGCCCCTCGCCCCGCCGGCAAAACTGCCGTTGCAGGATCCCGGCAACGTGCAGGGCGGAATTCTGACCGCCTACAATTCAGATCACGGCTGCCTGCTGCTGCTGCAGTTCGCCAACCCGGCCGCACTGGCCGCGTTTCTCGGCGTCCTCCAGGTGACTTCCGAAGCCGACGTTCTGACGCCGGGACAAATCGTCACCAACATCGCATTCACGGTCGAGGGACTGCGTCAGGCCGGCCTGTCCGACGAAGAGGTGCGCACTCTGCCGGAAGAGTTCGTGCAGGGCATGGAAAGACGCGCCGGCCTGCTCGGCGATGTGCGTTGGAATCATCCCCAACGATGGCGCCTTCCCGCCAGCAATTGGTCGCTCGGGACCGACGCGCCGGACCTGCCCGAAGGCGACCCGGCGCCGCGCATCAGCATGAGCTCGGTCCATGCCGTCCTTCAACTCCGCCTGTTGCTGTCCAAGGACGCGCAGACGACGGCGGATGCGAGACACGCGTTGATGGCCGAAATGAACCGCCTGGTCGGGGTCGATGCGGGTATCAGGCCCCTTTCGATCCAATGGATGCAGCGGCAGCGCGATAAGAGATCCCGCGACATGCAGGACCATTTCGGGTTCGCCGACGGCAGTTCGAACCCGGTGCTGCGTGAGTGCGAGGCCGGCACGTACTATTCCAATCGGGTGCATCTCGGCGAAATTCTGTGCGGCTATCCGAACATCGCCGACGAGACGGCGCCGTTCGGCAACGCGACCAATCGTGCTCACGCGATGCTCCGCGACGGCAGCTTCATGGCGCTGCGCAAGCTGCGACAGGACGTCGAGCAGCTCGAGGATGTGCTTGCCCGCGCGACGCGACAGGCAGCCGAGATGGCCGGACCGGACGCACCTGCCCTGACGCGCGAGACGCTGATGGCCAAGATGATGGGACGCTGGCCGACCGGCCATCCCCAGGCCGGGCAACCCCTGACCCCTACTCCGCCCCCTGACAAAGGCCACAACGACTTCAACTACGACGCCGACCCGCAGGCCCAATCGTGTCCGTTTCACGCGCACATACGGCGCGCCAATCCGCGCGTGTCGATCACCAAGGCGGATGCCGGCGCCCGGCCCCCACGGATCGTCAGGCGCGGCATGTCCTACGGGCCGCCCGTCGACCCGCAAGCCGCCAAATCCGGCCAGCAAGCAGAGCGGGGCCTGGTTTTCATGGCCTACAATGCCAGCCTCGGCGAGCAGTTCGAGGTGGTGCAGAGCTGGCTCTCTGGCGGCAACAGCGCGGGTTCGTCCTCGGGGGTAAGCGATCCTTTCCTCGGCCTCGCCGAGCCTGGCCGGCTCCGGCATTTCCGTTTCGAGCATGAAGGCCAAACCATTCGCGTCGCGCTCGACGGCTCGGACCGGCTCCACGACGAACCTCGTCCGTTCGTTCGTCTGGAATGGGGAGCATATTTCTTTGCGCCATCGAAGAAGGCGCTTGCCGATCTAAAGCAATGGGCGGCGAGCCAGGGGTACAAACCGGCCGTGACGTGGTGCGCGGATCAGGGGGAAAAGGAGATCGCGCGTCTGCGCCTGATCGAGCGCCAGCAGGGCGAAGCCGCGGCGATGGCCGCGTGGAAGACAGCGCTCGAAGATCCGGATTCAGCCTCGCATTTCGTCAACGCCTCGATGTGGGCTGCGATCCGCGAGCGCCACGGCGGCGCGCTTCGCACGCCCTTCGGGGTCTTGGTGGCCGACCGCGACATGGTCTACAAGGTGTTCGCCGATTCCGACACCAAGCTGACCATCACCGGCTATCTTCCCCGCATGCTGCGGTCGTTCGGCATCCTCTATCTTGGCCGCGACGCCGGGCAGCCGGACCAGGTCTACGAGCAGGAATCCGAGGCCTGCAATGCCGCGATCATGGCCCTCGACCAACCCGCCGCATTCGAGCTGGCGCGTGCGGTCACACAGAAGGTGCTGGGCTTCATGGTCAAGCAGACGATCGACTATGCCGCCAGCGACGGCGAAGCGAGCTGGGAATTGACCGTCGACGTGCACGAATTGGTGGATCCGCTGCTCGCCGCCTTCTGCGAAACGTGGTTCGGATTGAGCGAAGACGGGGGCCATTTCCGCCGCGTCGGCTATCGCTGGGATTGGAAGCCGGGCGAGCCGCCCGGTTATCCTGGCCATTTCCTCTCCCCGTCGCGCTACATCTTCCAGCCGCATCCGAACGCGACAGTGGAGGCGATCGGCGCGGCGCATGGCGACGCTGCGCGCCGTGCGATGGAAGGTTTCCTGACGCAGTTCGGGCCGACAAACGGGCCAGTGACCAAGGCGGTTTACAACTCGCCGCGGGGCACCGGCGACATTCCGTTCGTGGCGCGCACGGTCGCCGGTGCCATGATGGGATTCATTCCGACCGTCGACGGCAACCTGCGGCGGATACTGAACGAATGGCTGCGCGAAGGAACGCTATGGGCGTTGCGCGCTCGCTATGCCGGCACGAAGGCAAAGAACTACATGGACGCCCTCAACCGGCTAAGAGACGACTTCATCCCCGCGATGCAACTTCGCGCGGTGCCCGAATTGATCTGGCGGACAGCCGTCGTTTCGCAAAGCATCGGAGGGGTCGAGGTGAGGCCTGGCGACGTCATCGTCGCCGGCGCAGTCTCCGCCACCCAGCAAAGTCTCGCCGAAGGTCGCCAGGACATCTACCACGCCTTCGGCGGCAACCGCAGGGTCCCGGGGCATCCCACGCATTCATGTCCCGGAGCAGACCCGGCACTGGCGGTGATGCTGGGTTTCTTCAGCGCACTGGTGGAGACGGAGCTACCCTTGCGGACCGGCCCCATTCCAATGAGCCTGACGATGGACGGAAGAGTTCCCGCACCGAGCCCACCTCCACCCTAGAGCCGTGTAAGGAAAGGTGCGCAGGGGTTAGACGGCACAATGCCGAGCGAGCTGATCGTTGGCGTTGCCGACGGGTATGCCAATGACGAGCCTGATCGTCTCCTCCGCATGCCAGTGCATGCCGAGCGCGCGCAGCTTCTCGGCGGCTTCCATCATGGTCTGGCGGGCCGCCTCGCCCCGGCCCTGCCCTGCGAGAAGCTCGCCGCGCAGGGAGAGGTTCAGAGCCGCATCGCGCAGCGAACCGCGCCAGCCTGCGGAGGTTTCAGCCCGTCGCAACCAGCGCTCGCTCAGGCCGCGATCCTGGCGCAGCGCTGCGAGCTTCGCCAGCGAGCGGCATGCCGCCGCCTCGCCCAGTCGCTCGCCTTCGCGCGCACGGCGCAGGACATGGGCGGCATACCGCCGCGCCGTCTCGACATCGCCTTCGGCGGTCGCCGCCTCGACGAGCCAGCTGTACTGAACCGACGTGTAGAAGTGAAAATTGCGCCGCTCCATCCATTCCGCGGCATTCCGCAACTGCAGCAAGCCGTCGGCGTCGCCGGTCGCCGACCAGCGGGCAAATCCGGAGGCGGCGCGGCAATCGGCCAGAAGCAGCAGGCTGCGCGTGTTCTCGGCGATGCGCGCCCCTTCCACGGCGAGCTGCTCCGCCTCCTGCCAGCGGCCCTGCCAGATCAGCGCGACGGCAATCCAGTTGCGGACGGAATTGACGACCGGGTGGGTCGAGCCTTCGACCAGAGCCATGCCTTCACTGAAACAGGCGTGGGCGCCCTCGAAATCGCCGCGATCCGCCAGGACACCGCCCTTGCACGACAGCGCATAGGCCGCCCCGAAGGATATCGCACCATGACGCCGGCTGCGTTGCTGCTTGGTCGAAATGGCAGCGTCGATCAAGGCGATCGCTTCGTCGTACTGACAGCTTGCAGCCAGAATCTGCCCGAGCGTCGCTTCGATCTGCGCGATCAGGCGGCGGTCTTCGAGCTTGCGCGCCAATTCCAGCGCCGTCCGCGTGTGGGTCACGGCCTCCCGGAAGCGGCCAAACCCGTAACACATGTAGCCGAGCCATTCATAGGCGCTGGCCATCGCAGCGGTCTCGCCGAGGGAGGACGCGATCGCAACCGCGCGTTCGAACACGGAGGTGTCGTCGGTCAGCGACAGCGGGTCGAAGATGTTGGCCATACCCAGCTTGTTGGCCAGCAAGCACCAGCGCAGCGATTGCTCGCGCGAGCGATTGGGCACGCGATCCAGCGCCTGCATCGCAACCTGGTACTGCGCGCTGGCACGATCGAGCGCAAATGCAGCCATGGCCTTGTCGCCGGCACGTTCAGCATAATGGGCTGCGCTTTTCCAATGACCTGCGCCTTGCGAATGGTAGGCCAGAGCTTCCATCGCATCCTCGCCATCAGCCTGCTCGGACCGCGCCAGCAGGGTGTCTTCGATCCGCTTGTGCAATGCCTGACGCTCGTGCAGGCCAATGGTGTCGTAGACCGCATCGCGCGTGATGCCGTGCTTGAAGCGAAGGACGCCGCCCGCTGGATCCGCAAAGAGAAAGTCCGCATCCGCCAATGCCCGCACGATGGCCGGGTCGGGTTCGCTGCCGCACGCCGAAACCAGCAACCCGTGCGGCACGGTGTTGCCGATAACGGCCGCGGCGCGCACCACCTTCGCCTCATCGGGCGGCAGGCGTGCCAGGCGCGAAGCGACCAGGGTTGCGATCCAGCCCTGTTTGCTGCGCGCTTCGAACGAGGCAGGATCGTTGGCGGCGATGGAATGGCAGAGCTCTTCGATGAACAACGGCACCCCGCCCGCATAGGCATGGATGCGGGCTACGAGGAAGGGATCGGCCTGCGGGACCCAACGTCGTACGGCAAAGTCGGTTTCCGGCCCCTGAAACGGTTCGAGAAACAGGTGCGGCGCGCCGGAAATCCATTCGGTGCCGTCCTCGCGCGGCCGGCTGGCGAGGATGACGTGAGGTCCGTTGGGCAATTCCAGCAAAGCCTGCAGCAATTGGCGGCTCGCGTCGTCGGACCATTGCCAGTCGTCGATCACCAGCACCAGCGGGCCATGTGCCGACAGTCCGGTGAAGAACCCGAGCAGATCGCCGACGACGCCGTCGACGGTGATGCGGCCGCCACGCGCATCGGCGCCGGCCGACGCCAGTGCCAGGATCGATTCTGCATTCGGACCGAGCTGGGCCGCCCATGGCTCCAGAGCCGCGCGCGCCGTCTCCTTTGCCTCGACGAGGGAGGCGTCCGCTCGAATTCCCAGCGCAGCGCGCAGCATTTGCAGGAATGGTTGCAGAACCTCGGCACCGACGTAACTCTCGCAACTGCCTCGCAGCAGCCTGATGCGCTCGGTGCCGACGTGCCCCAGCACCTCTTCCAGAAGGCGCGTCTTGCCGAGTCCGGGCCCGCCGACGACCACCGCGCAGCGTTGCGCCTGCGCAGGTGCTTCGCTCAGAAAGCGTGTCAGGAAGCCGAATATCTCGTTGCGGCCGATGAAGGGTGTCAGGCCGCGGCGCGAGGTTGCCTCGAAGCGTCGGGTCGCCGTGCTACGACCCAACACCAGCCTCGCCTGCGGCATTCCCGAAGCCGCTGGGAGGTGGGCGGCGAGCTCGAAGAAGTTGGCATGCGGCCCAAGGGCATCGAGGCTGGCCAGGATCTGATCCGGACCGGCGTGGCGCGACAGGTGCGCTGCCGTGTTCACGACATCGCCGATCAGGTCATACCGGCCGGACTCGATGTCGCCTTGGGTCAAGAGCACGGTGCCGGCGTGGATACCCGAATGCATTCGAAGCGGCATCAGCGCCGGCGATACGCCATCGTGGCGCAGCTCTCCGACCCATTCGTGAATATCGAGTGCTGCTTCCGCAGCACGACGACCGTCATCTTCGCCGGATTGGGGATAGCCGAAAATGGCGAGCGCACCGTCTCCCTGCGTTCGGATGATGCGACCACCGTGCTTCGCCACCGCGCGATGCCAGATCTGCCGCAACTGGCTGAGGAGTTCGGAAAGGTGCTCGGACTCGACATCCCGGCCCAGGGCGGTTGATCCGACAAGGTCGGAGAACAGCACCGTCAATCGATGACGTTCGCCTCTGGGGTCGCGGGTCTGCGTAATCATCGTCAATCGCAGCCAACTCGTTGACGAACCGCAAGAACGGTCTCCAGCGGGTGCCAGACCGGATGCAGCAAGTATCGCAAAAGGCCATAGTAACTCGCCCAACCCGCAAGTGGAAGCTCGCGGGGATTGCATCCGCCGAATATGACGATCAGGACGACCGCATTGGCCTAACCTATTCAAAAACCTCATGTCTTCCGTTTGCCGACGGCGCGGCGCCGCCTCGCCTGCGCAGGCCAAGGCGTGGTTCAAAGCCGGTGGTTCACAGCCGGAGGATCACGGCGGAGAATATCGAGCTGGCATTCCTAGGGAAGCGGCAGCCGGTCCAGCTGGCTCTGCGCCTTCTTGACGGCGGCCGCATACCAGCTCTGGCTCGGGGCTTCCTTGGCGAAGCACGCCGTGAAGGCGGTCATTGCCTTGTCCTCGCGGGCCATCTCGCCGCGCGGGTCTTTCTTGTCGATGGGCTTGGCCATCATCTGCTTCCAGACCTTCTCGCAGGTCGCGATCGGGGCGGTCTTCACGGCCTCCCTTGCCGCGAGGAAATAGACCTTGTCGCCATGGATCGCGACGACGTCGATTTCGTCCGGCGGGCCCTTGAGGCCGCCATTGCCGCGCACGCCGAGCACAGCGGCTGCGACGCTCGCCCTTGCCGGCTTGGTGATCGGCAGCTCCGCGTAGATCGCGAAGGCGGCGTCCTGGATGGCGTAATAATAGAAGCGGTCGGATTTCAACGCGGCGCCACTGTCCTGAGGCATGCCGTCGGCGCGATGCTCGCCAAGCCAGTGCTTGAGCAGCCCGGTCGTGGTCACCACAGCCTGCATCTTGTCGCCTTCGGATGCGAAGCTCAGCCCGTCGAGATGGCCGAAGCCGATGTCGTCCTTGAACAGCGTATCGACGTTCGACTTGCCCTCGGCCGGGACTCCCTTGATCGCGACCGGACCGATCAGACCGCGCAGCACGCCGGCCAGCTCCTTCAGGGCCGCATCGTGCTGCTTGTAGATCTCGTCGCTCTCCTTGGCATTCGAGAATTTTGCGATGTAGCGGTCACGCAGGTCGAGATAATGCTGCTCGGGCGCGGCCGCCCCGGCGGGCGCGGCCAGGACGAGCAGGCAGAGCAAGGCAAGCAATCTCATTGCAATTCCGGGAAGACTGGAGAGCGATCTCCATCTTTGTGCCGAGGCCGCGTGCCAAGGTTCATCCATTGGCGGAACGCGGGTGCCCTACTCTGCCGGCGTCAGTTGCTCCCGGTTCAGCCGCACGGCCGCCGTCTCCCGCACGCGAACGCGGGCGCGGCGCTTGCGCCACCAGATCACGACGCCGGTGACAGAGAGCGCGGCGACCACGAGGCCCATCACCGAGATCAGGATACGCCCGAACAGTCCGACGATGCGGCCCGAATGCAGCGGAAACTGCGCCTGCACGAAGATGTCGGCGGCGGTGCCGACCCAGGGCAGCCGCTCGCCAATGGGGCGGCCGTCCTCGCTGTCGTAATAGAGCTGCGCCGGGCCGACGCCGCCGGCACCGTGATCGTCGCCGGGATGGAAGAACGCGGCGGCGTAGACGCCATGGGCCGGGCCGTAGCTGAGCGCGCCGACCGGGGTGGTCCAGCCTCGCGCCTTGCCGTCGGCGGCCGCGCGGGCAGCAATCTCGGCGAACGTCATCTTGGGCTCGATCGGATTATCGAGATCGCGATAGGGCCGCTGCTCATAGGGTGTCGGGGTGTAATTCGACACCATCTTCATCAGCGGCGAGAACACCTCGAAGTAGAGGTTCAGCGAAAACGCGGTGAAGGCGATGATGAACAGTACGCCCCACGTCCACAGGCTGAATGCGCGGTGGATGTCGAAATTGATCCGGTAGGCGCTGCCCGAGGTCTTGATGGTCCAGGCCGGCGCCCAGCGCGCCCAGAAGCCGCGCTCGAGCTGGCGCGCGACCTCAGGCGCCCGCGCGGCCTTGGCGCGCCGGCGCGAGGGCAGCGTCAGATAGAACCCGACGAAGCAATCGATGGTCCAGATGATGGCGATGATGCCGAGCACGCGCATGCCCCAGCGGTCGCTGCCCCAGAATTCCGGGATGTGCATCGTGTAGTGCAGCTTGTAGAGAAACGAGACGAAGTTTTCGCGCGTGACGGGCCAGACCGCGCCCCAATAGCGCCGGCCGAGCTCCGCACCCGTGTTGGGATCGAGGAAGACCTGATTGTAGTCGAGCGGGTAACGCTTGCCGGTCGCGGGGTCGATTCGCGGCATGACGAAGAACCACAGCGAGTGGCCCTGCTCCGGCGTCATGAAGAGGTAGACGACGCGCGCGCGGGGATCGCGCTGCTCGATCATCTTGGCAAGCTCGAGCGAGGGAATGGCCGGGCCCTTCGTCGAGACATCGAACAGATGGCTGTTCAGGACGTCGTCGAGCTCGTGATCCCAGGAGATGATCGCGCCGGTGATGCCGGAGAAGAACAGGAAGGCGGCCGTCAGCAGTCCCGCCCAGCGATGCAGTTTGCCGAATATCGCTCTCATCGCTCAGATCTCATTCCCACTGGGCCCGGCCCCTCATTTGCCGGACCGCTTTTCGATTGGACTCGCCGCCGGCAGTTCAGCCGGTGGGCCTTCGGCCTAACGCAGGGACAGTTGCAGTGCGAGAGGTCCGACATTAGAATTTATCGAGACTGGCCAATAAGCTGCGCGACAAAGCGTCCATGCGTGATCGGGTGTTCGCGCAGCCGCGTGCGTTACGGCCAATCGGCAAAATTCAGCGTCGGTCTCGATCGCCCCGCTCTCGCGCGTGCCGCAACGCGCCGACGCCATACGCCCGGTGCCTCGCCGGTGTGCTTGCGGAAAAAGCGGCTGAAATAGGCGGTGTCCGTGAAGCCCAGCGCAAATGCGATCTGCTTGACGGCGATGGTTCCAGCCTCCAGCCGCGTCGCCGCTTCCCTGACGAGGCGCTGCTGAATCAGCTCGCTCGGCGAGCGCTTCAGCTCGCGGCTGCACAGCGCGTGCAGGCGATCCGGCGTGGTGCCGAGTAGACTGGCGTAATCGCTGACGCGCAAGTGCTGTTGATAGCGCTCCTCGAGCAGCCTGCGGAACCGGCTCAGGATCTCGGTGCTGCTGCTCTCCTCGTTGCGGTTCCCGTCGCCAGCGAACAGGCGCCAGAATCGCAGCACGCACAGCGTCAGCTCCGCCGACATGATCGACGCTGCACCGCTGCGTGCGGGCGTGGCGACCTCGGCGGCGATCGCCGCGATGGAACGCGCGATCGTGGCCGCGAGATCGGCCTCGACCTGCAACGCCAAGGTGCCGCCCGCCCCCTCGAGCGCGAGATAGGCCGCCTCTGCCGATGGCGGGAGATAGCGATGCCAGATACCGGCGCGCAATTGCAGCAGCTGCGCAGTCGTGCCTGCCGACACCTCCAGATAGTCGGCGGATCCTGCCGGGAGCCAGACCAGCGCGGGTCCGACCGTCCGCATGGTCCTGCCGGCCTGACCGATCTCAGCGGTCCCGCCGCCGGGAAGGCAGAGCAGATGAATGAACGGACGGGCCGCTTTCGAGGTCAGCGTCCATCGCCGCGCGACGTAATGCGCCGCGATCAGCTCGGCGCCCACAGGCACAGCCCCACTCGGGGCGGGTGCCGGTGCCGGATCTGAGCCCGCGACGCCTCGACGCACTTGGCCATCGAGGCCAGAACCGTCCAATCTTTCACCGGATTTGTCCATTGTGCGAGCAAAGCTCGGGATGCTTGCTAGGTCAAGTCTCGGTGGCGGCCGGCTCAATGATGCCGCCCTGGAGAAAGTCGGGACCAAAGAGGAAACGACCACTCACGTCGATGCCAACAGTCGCTTGAGTGCAACAGGAGGGAGACACGATATGTTTTCGGCGAACCGTCGAACGTTGCTGCGCGTCGCTGGCCTTGCGGCTCTGGCCGGAACGCTCTGGACCTTTCCGTCCACGGCCGATGCGCAGGAGAAGATCCGGATCGGCTACGCCATTTCCAAGACCGGTCCCTATGCCGGCGGCGCCGGCATCACCACCCTGCCCAATTATGAGCTGTGGGTGAAGGACGTGAATGCCGCCGGCGGCATCAAGCTCGGCGACAAGAAGCTACCGATCGAGGTGGTCGAATATGACGACCGCAGCAGCTCGGAAGAAGCCGTCAAGGCGATCGAGCGCCTCGCCAACCAGGACAAGGTCGATTTCATTCTTTCGCCGTGGGGCACGGGTCTCAATCTCGCGGTCGGCCCGACTCTGAACCGTCTGGGCTACCCTCACCTCGCGGTCACGTCGGTGACCGACAAGGCGCCGGAGCTTGCCAAGCGCTGGTCGAACGCGACGTTCTGGCTCGGGACGTCGGCCCAGATATCCGAGGGGCTCGCCGATCTGCTCGGCAAGCTGAAGAGCGAAGGCAAGATCGGGGCGAACATCGCGATGGTCAGCATCGCCGACCAGTTCGGCATCGAGCTGTCCGCCGCGGGCCGCGAGGCCTTCAAGAAGCACGGCTTCAAGCTCGGCTATGACAAGACCTATCCGATGGGCACGCAGGATCTCCAGCCTCTGTTGAAGGATGCGATCGCCTCGAACCCGGATGCGTTCGTCGCCTTCAGCTATCCGCCGGATACGATCGCGCTGACCGAGCAGGCGCAGCTGTTGAAGTTCAACCCGAAGGTTTTCTATGTTGGCGTCGGCACCGCGTTCCCGCTCTACAAGGGCAAGTTTGCCGCCAACAGCGACGGCGTGATGGGCATCGGCGGTTGGAATGCCGAGTCTCCGCAGCTGAAGGAGTATCTGGCGCGCCACAAGGCCAGGACCGGCAAGGAGCCCGATCGCTGGGCGAGCTCGATCACCTATGCGAGCCTGCAGGTGCTACAGCAGGCGATCGAAAAGGTCGGCAAGCTCGATCGCACCGCTGTCGCGGCGGAAATCCGTGCGGGCACGTTCGAGACCATCATCGGCAAGGTCAAGCTGAAGGACGGGCTGCTTCAGGAGGTCTGGAGCGTCGGACAGTGGCAGAACGGCGAGTTCTACGCCCTCGCACCGACCTCGCTGCCGGGCGCGCGTGCCGCGGTCGTGCCCAAGCCGCAGTGGCAGTAAGGCTGGTTGGCAGGCCTTGCGTCGGCGAGGCCTGCCTGCCGTCCGCTCAAGGGGACGCCGCTTCATGTTGCTTGTCGACATCATCCTGCCGGGCCTCGTGCTCGGCGGCATGTACGCGCTGATCGCGCTCGGGCTGACGCTGCAATATGGCGTGGCGCGGATCATGAACCTCTCCTATGGAGAGTCGCTGGTCGCGGCCGCCTTCGGCGCGTTCTCGCTCTACGGCGGCCTTGGGCTGAGCCCGCTCGCGGCGCTGCTGCTGGCGGTCCCGGTCGCGATGGTGCTGAACTGGCTGCTGTATCGCTTGCTGCTGGAACGGCTGATGCGGCGCGGCAAGGACCGGGGCGCGCAGGAGATCGACAGCATCCTCGTCACCTTCGGCGTGCTGTTCGTGATCCAGGGCGCCATGCTGGTCGCCTTTGGCGGCCAGTACTACAGCTATAGCTATCTCTCCATTCCGCTGACGATCATGGGCTCGACGCTTGCTGTCAATCGGCTCGTCGCGCTGCTGTTCGCGGCGCTGGTCGGCGGCGCCGTGTATCTCGCCCTCACCCGCACCCGGATCGGCACTGCCGTACGCGCCATCGCAGTCGATGCCAACGCCGCGCGTCTCGTCGGCATCGACGTCGCGGCCCTGTCGGGGCTGGCGTTTGCCTTTGGCGGCGGCCTCGTCGCCGTCGGCGGCGTGCTGATCAGCATGTTCCTCACCTTCAATGCCGCGATGGGGGTGGTCTTCACCATGAAGGCACTGGTCGTCATCATCATGGGCGGTGTCGGCAAAGTCATCGGTGCGCTGGTCGCCGGACTGCTGCTTGGTGTGGTCGAGACCGCGGTGGCGCGGCTGGTCGATCCCGGTCTGACGCTGGCTGCGACCTACGCACTGTTTCTCGGCGTGCTCGTGATCAAGCCCACCGGCCTGTTCGGCAGGGCGGCGTCATGACGGGGCCCGTCCGCATTCTGCTGTGGTGCGCCGGCCTCGCCCTCGCCGCATGCCTCGTCACCTATCCGCTCTATGCCAACGGCTATTATCTCGCGCTCGGCATCAGCGTGCTCTATTTCACGATCCTGGCGACCGCGTGGGCGATGTTCTCGGGCCCGACGCGCTACATCTCGCTTGCAACGGTCGCGTTCTTCGGGCTCGGCGCTTACACGGCTGCGGTGCTCGGCGAGACCATGCCCTGGCCGGTCGTGCTGCTGGCCGCAGCCGGCGTGGGCGCACTCACCGCCGCAATCACCGGGCTTTCGACGCTGCGGCTGTCCGGAATCTATTTCGTGATCTTCTCCTTCGGCCTGGCCGAGCTGATCCGGCAGCTCGTGATCTGGTACGAGGTCAACATCCACAAATCGGTCGGCCGCTATCTCTTCAGTGCGGTGACGCAGGACGTTCTCTACTGGCAGCTGCTGGGCTTGACCGCGGTCGTCTTCCTGGTGGGCTGGATGCTCGGGCGCTCGCGCTATGGGCTGGCCCTGCGCGCCATCGGCGCCGACGAGACCGCGGCGAGCCATTCCGGCATCGATGCCACGCGGATCAAGCTCGGCGTCTTCATTCTGAGCGCGACCTTCATGGCGGTGACCGGCGCGGTCATGGCGCCACGCTGGACCTATATCGATCCGGCCATTGCGTTCAATCCGACCATCTCGTTCCAGGTCGTGATCATGGCCCTGCTGGGCGGCGCGGGCTCGCTGTTCGGGCCCGTGCTGGGCGTCATTCCCCTGGTCCTGCTCTTCGAGGTGCTGACGGCGACGCTGCCCAACCATTTCAGCATCGTGCTCGGCGTCATCTTCGTGTTCATCGTGATGGTGTTGCCGAACGGCGTGATCGGCCTGTTCGGGGCGGGCCGCTGGCGTGTTCCGGCCGGCGGTCCCGCCGCCGCGCCCGCCCGCGCGGGCGATGCACCGCTGCTCGCGGTCGACGGTGTCAGCAAATCGTTCAGCGGACTACGCGCCGTCGACGGTGTCAGCTTCACAGTCACGCCAGGCGAGATCATCGGCATCATCGGCCCGAACGGATCCGGCAAGACGACGCTGCTGAATACGCTGTCCGGGGCGCTGCGGCCCTCCTCGGGCACGATCCGGCTGGGCGGCATCGTCCTCAACGGTATGCGCGCGCACCAGATTGCGCGCCTTGGCCTTGCGCGCACGTTCCAGCTGGTGCGCGTGATGCCGGACCTGACGGTGGCCGAAAACGTTGCGGCGGCGCAGCTGTTCTCGACGACGAACGGCTCGGGCGCAACGGCAAGCGAGCTGCTGGACCTCGTCGGGCTCGGCAAGCTGCAGGAAACGCCCGCGAGCGACCTGACCTATATCGACCAGAAGCGGCTCGAGCTTGCCCGCGCGCTGGCGCTGCAGCCGCGCCTCGTGCTGCTCGACGAATGGCTGGCGGGCCTCAACCCGAGCGAGCTCGAGACCGGCATCGCGCTGATCGCGAAATTGCGCGATCGCGGCCTCACCATCATCATGGTCGAGCATGTCATGGATGCGATTCGAGCGCTGTGCAGCCATTGCATCGTCATGAATGCCGGCAGCGTGATCGCGCGCGGCGCGCCGGAGGCCGTGTTGTCCGATCCAAAAGTCGTTGCAGCCTATCTCGGAGGCGACGATGCTTGAGGTCGCCGCCCTCTCCCATTTCTATGGCAAGCACCAGGCTCTCGCCGACATTGCGCTCGCTATTGGGCAAGGCGAGATCGTCGCGATCCTCGGCGCCAACGGCGCCGGCAAGTCCACCCTGCTCAAGAGCATCGCCGGGCTGGTCAAACCTGCCCCCGGCGCAACGATCCGGTTCGAGGGACATCACATTGGCGAGCTGCCCGCCCACCTGATCGTGGAGCGCGGCATCGCGCTGGTGCCCGAAGGCCGCGGCGTATTCGGCGATTTGACGGTTGCCGAGAATCTGCAGCTCGGCGCCTACCCCGCCCGCGCCCGCGCAGGCGAGGCAGACCGGCTCGCGAGGATCCTGCGACTGTTCCCGCGCCTTGCCGAGCGTATAGCCCAGGCCGTTCGCACCATGAGCGGCGGCGAGCAGCAGATGGTGGCGATCGGCCGGGCGCTGATGTCGAACCCGCTGCTGCTCCTGCTCGATGAGCCTTCGCTCGGCCTGTCGCCCCTGCTCAGCCGCGAAGTGTTCCGTGCACTGGCGGAGATCCGTAGCAGCGGCCTCAGCGTGTTGCTGGTCGAGCAGAATGCGCGGGCGAGCCTCGACATCGCCGACCGTGTCTACCTGATCGAGTCCGGCCGCAACGCCGGCAGCGGGCCGGCCAGTGCGATGAAGAACGATCCGGAGGTCCAGCGCGCCTATCTCGGCAAGGCCCGCGCGGCCCCGTCCCCACCATAATCGCTCAATCCCGCCTGCAACCTTTGGAGTGCATCATGAACGCGATCGACCTTCTCATCGGCGGCAAGGACCAGTCGGCCAGCCATCAGCGTACCTTCCAGCGCCACAACCCGATCTCCGGCGACGTCGCGACGATCGTGGCGGCGGCCTCGATCGACGACGCGATGCGGGCCGCGGACGCTGCGGCCGCCGCGTTCCCGGCTTGGTCACAGCTCGGCCCGTCGGAGCGCCGCAAGCGGCTCAATGCGGCCGCCGACATCCTCGCGCGCCGTGCCGCGGAGTTCACCGCGCTGATGGTCGCTGAAACCGGCGCCACCGCGGGCTGGGCCGGATTCAACGTGCACCTGGCCGAAGGCATGCTGCGCGAAGCCGCGGCCATGACGACGCAGATATCCGGCGAAGTCATACCGACCGACAAGCCCGACAACCTCGCCATGGCGTTTCGCCAGCCGGTCGGCGTGGTGCTCGGCATCGCGCCCTGGAACGCTCCCGTGATCCTCGGCGTGCGATCGGTCGCGATGCCGCTCGCCTGCGGCAATACCGTGGTGCTGAAGGCGTCCGAGATGAGCCCGGGCGTGCATCGGCTGATCGGAAGCTGCCTGGCGGAGGCCGGCCTCGGTGACGGCGTCGTCAATGTCGTCACCAACGCGCCGGAGGATGCGCAGGCGGTGGTCGAGGCGCTGATCGCCCATCCTGCGATCCGCCGCGTCAACTTCACCGGCTCGACCCGCGTCGGCCGCCTCATCGCACTCGCATGCGCCAAGCACCTGAAGCGCGCGCTGCTGGAGCTCGGCGGCAAGGCCCCGCTCGTGATCCTCGACGATGCCGATCTGGACGCCGCCGTGAATGCGGCAGCGTTCGGCGCCTTCATGAACCAGGGGCAGATCTGCATGTCGACCGAGCGGATCGTGGTCGACGACAAGGTGGCGGACGCCTTCATCGCCAAGTTCGCCGCCAAGGCCAGGAGCCTTCCCTTGGGCGATCCCCGCAAGGGCAATGTCGTGCTGGGCTCGCTGGTCAGTGACGCCGCCTGCGAGCGCGTCCGGGGCCTGATCGACGATGCCGTCGCCAAGGGCGCCGTGCTCGCTGCCGGCGGCCACGGCAGCGGCACCATTATGCCCGCCACCATCGTCGACCATGTCACGCCGGCGATGCGGATCTATGGCGAGGAGAGCTTTGGTCCGGTCGTGACCGTGGTGCGCGTGAGCGGGATCGACGAGGCCGTGCGCGTGGCCAACGACACCGAATACGGCCTCTCCTCGGCCGTGTTCGGCCGCGACATCGCCCGTGCGCTCGGCGTTGCCAGGCGGATCGAGGCGGGCATCTGCCACGTCAACGCTCCGACCGTGCATGACGAGCCTCAGATGCCGTTTGGCGGGACCAAGGCGTCAGGCTATGGCCGCTTCGGCGGCAAGGCCGCAATCGACGAGTTCACCGAACTGCGCTGGATCACCGTGCAGACCGGGCCCCGGCACTATCCGTTCTGATCGGCGGGATGCAGGTCCGGTCTCCAAGGCCGGACCGTCCTCGCATTGTGCTCACCAGCGGTAGGTCAGCCTGGCGATGGCTTTCCGCCCTTCCGCGTAGAAGCAGCCCGACATGCTGTAACATGAGGCGACATAGCGGGTGTCGGCGAGATTGGTGACGTTCAGCGCCAGGCGCCAATTGTCCCTGTTGTAGGCCAGCAGCGCGTCGAGAACGGTCGACGATCCCACCTTGAACGTGTTGGCCTCGTCGCCCCAGGTCGCGCCGACATAGCGGATGCCGCCGCCGAACTGCAGGCCGGCGAGCGGCCCGTTCTGCAGCGTATAGTCGCTCCACAGCGAGGCGCGGTTAAGCGGCACAGTAGTTGGCGCCTTGCCGACATTCACCGGATCCTGCGTGACCATGGCGTCGACATAGGCATAGGCGGCGCGCAGGTTCCAGCCATCGGCGAGCGACATCGTGCCTTCGAGCTCGATGCCGCGCGACTTCACCTGCCCGATCTGTTCGTAAAAGGTGGCCGCGGGCACGTACACAGCGACGTTATCGCGCGTCAGGTCGAAGGCGGCGAAGGTGAACAGCGCGTTCCAGCCGATCGGCTGATACTTGACGCCGACCTCGTATTGGACGCCGGTCTCGGGATTGAGCATTTGTCCGCCAAACCCGGTCGCGAGCAGCGGCAGGAACGATTCCGAGTAGCTGAAATAGGGCGCGATGCCGCTATCGAAATTGTACATCACGGCGGCTCGGCCGGTGAAGGCCGAGGCGTCCTTCGCGGCCGTGGTATTGGCGATACCGTTATCGACCTGCGTGGTCACGAAATCCTGACGGCCGCCGAGCTGGAACGAGAGCCGGCCGAGCTTGATCTGATCCTGCGCATAGACGCCGACCTGGGACTGCTTGACGCCGGTGTTGTCGTACATGGCGCCGATGGCGTAGTCGTAGCTGTAGTTCGGGTTGAAGACGTTGATCTCGGGGGACGAGGTCGTGACGCCGAAGGCGGTGTCGCGGAAGGAGGTGTTGCGATAGTCGACGCCAACCAGCGTGGTGTGGCTGAGAATGCCGGTGGTGAACTTGCCCTGGAGCTGGTTGTCCACGGCGAATGAGTTGATGTAGGAGTTGCTGTAGCTGCCATAGCGCGCGAGCTGCCCTGCGGCTTCGTTGGTATAGCCGCCGCCGTAAAACACCTTCTCCTCGTTGTGCTGATAGGCGTAACGCAGATTTTGCCGGAACGTGACGTTGTCGGTGAAATTGTGCGCGAGCTGGTAGCCGACGGTTGCGATCTCGGTGTTGAATGCGTCGAAGCCCGGCACGCCCGCGAAGAACGAGACCGGGATGGTGCGGCCGTTGTTCGGCCAAACCGTGCCCGAGGCCGGCAGGAACTGAAGGCCCCACCCTGCCCGGTCCTGCTGATAGTTGGCGAGCAGGGTGATGGTGGTGTCCTCGTTCGGCTTGAAGGTGACGGCGGGCGCGATGAAGACGCGATTGTCCTTGCTGAAATCGACCTGGGTCTCGCCGTCGCGCACGACGCCGGTCAGGCGCCACAGCACCGTGCCTTCCTTGTTGGCGGCGCCGCCCATGTCGAACTGGCCCTGATAGCGGTTGAAGCTGCCACCCGAGATCGAGACCTCGCCGAACTGCTGCGCCGTCGGCAGCTTGGTCACGTAGTTGAGAACGCCGCCTGTGCCGCTGCCGCCATACATCGCGGAGGACGGACCCTTGAGCACCTCGATACGCTCGGCCCCATAGGGCTCGAGGCCATTGAAGTGCACGTAGTTGCTGGAGGGAATCCGCAAGCCGTCGACGAAGAGGCCCGGCATCGTCATGTCGAAGCCGCGGATCTGGAGGCCGCCGAAGCGGGTGTCCGAGCCGCCATTGACGTCGCCGCTGACGCCGGCGGTGTAGCGCAAGGCCTCGCCGATCGAGACCGCGCCCTGGTTTCTGATCTGGTCGGTGGTGATGACCGACACCGACTGCGGCGTTTCGATCAAGGGCGTATCGGTCTTGGTGGCGGTGCCGCTGCGCGTCGCGACGAAACCGCGTACCGGTCCGTTGGCGCGTTCGCTCGTGGCACCGTTCGATGCTGCCGACTGAGTGGGCGCGGCCTGCTGCGCCGGGCCCCGACGATTGGCGCGTGCGGTTCGCGCCGCCGCAGCCCGTCGCGACGACGCAATCGCCGCTGGACGGGTGCGCTGCGTCGGCGCTTCGACGGTGACAGAGGGAATCTGCGTCTGGGCTTGGGCAGAGCCGAAGGGCACGGCGAGAGCGAGTGTGCTGGCCGCACCGAGGAAGAGCATCTGGATTTGTCGGCGGCGCGTGTTCTTACGCGAAGAAGGTTGGAAATCGGTCACGTCTGTTGAGCCCCACGCACTGCCGGCTTTGCCGGTATCGATCTTGATGGCCCGCCCTAACTCAGGCGGTTTCGGAGTGCGATAGGAACGGCGTTAGAATTTCTCCAGACGTGTGCACAGCACGTGCGACGCATGCGCTCATGCGCGCTGCTTCTTTGGAATTGGAATGCTTCTAGAATGTTTCTGTCAGTGTGTCAGGACCCGACCGCGTGCGACGGCCGCGTCGCGCAATCAGTGTTGCGACCAAAGCCAGGGGTGGGAGCGGATGAAGGTCACGTCCGGTCCGCGTGACAACAGGTCGTGCTCTTCTCGCCAGCCAGCGCGCTGCGGCTGTTGCGGTCCGGCGGAATGTCGCCAGCCGCATTCGCCGCAAAGAATCCGGTTGGCTTCAACACGAAGCCGGCATATTCCACCGGCATGATCGGAAAGTCTTCGGGCTTGCAGACATGGGTGTGGCCGAAGGAGTGCCACACCACGATGTCGGCATTCTCGATATTGCGATTCTGCGCGGCATAGCGCGGCAGGCCGTCACCGCCGGCGTGAACGTTGGGATAGTCGCCGCTGGCATATTTCTCGGCCGGATCGAATGCAGTTACCCAGACATGCTTGGTGGCGAAGCCGCCACGCTTGCGCACGTAACTACCCTCCTGGGCCAGCATCAGCGGGCTGGGATTGACGACGAGCTTGTAGGCCGGTGCACCGCCGACCGAGTTGATCTCGTTCGGATTACTGATCTTCCAGAATCGGCCGGTCTCGCCATTGGCGACCGCTGCGGCGTCGCGCTCGCGCGACAGCACGCGCGTGGTGGTGTCGAACACGTTGCCGTGCGGATTGTCGTCGCCCCAGGGCCGCGGCACGAACTCGTGCTCCGTCACTGTGTTACCGCCGCCGTCGAGATCCATATGCAGGCGGACGTTGAAGAAGTGCTGGTGCGTGGGGCCGCCGAGATTATCGTCGACCATGCCGCCCCATCGGTACTTTTCGCCCGGCCGCACCGCGGCGGTCTGGATGATGCCGGTGAGTTTCGTCTCCAGCTGAATCGTGCCGTCCTGATAGAGATACCAGTAGAAGCCGTAATCGTAATTGCCGACGGTGGCGAAGAACGAGATCACGAGCCGCCGGGATCTCCGCACCTCGAACAGGCCGTTGCGAAACTCGTAGTGCTTCCAGGCAATCCCGTAGTCCTCCTCATGCATGCAGATCGCGTTCTGCATGACGAAGGGCTCGCCCTTGTTGTCGGCGGCAGGCACGTCGAAATAGTGGATGTTGCCGAGGCAGTCGCAGCCCAGCTCCAGCGCGTTGGCGAGCATGCCGAGCCCGTATTCGCCGGCATCGAAGGCCGACTTCCAGAAGTGGCTAGCGGTCGGATCGGCATAAGGCACCACCATCTCGGTGACGCTGGCGCGGTGGATCAGCGACCGCTTACGCGCGCCGTCCTGGTAGGCGAGCTGATGCAGCACGAGACCCTCGCGCGGCGTGAATCCGACGCGGAAGCTCCATTTCTGCCAGTCGACTTTCCAGCCGTCGACCTTGAAGCTCGGCCCTTCCGGCTGCTCGATATGCAGCGGCTTGATGTCGGTGCGCGGGTTTGGCACCTCATGCGCGCCGTAGTTCCGTTTCTTGCGCGGAATCGGCACGATCGGATCTTCATCCGTGAGCTCGATGATCTTGCCCCCGATGAGGTCGACCACAGCGACAACGCCCTCGATCGGATGGGCGTAGCCGTTGTCCTGAAGGTGCTCGCGAAAATAGCTGACGGCCCGCACGATGCGGGCGCCGCGCTCGAACGCTTTGTCGAAGAATCCGGAGGAGAACGGGTCGACCTGAACCAGCTCGATGTCCTTGTCGGTCAGCCCGCGCCGAACCATCGCCGCCCGCCAAGCGGGATCGGCCTTCACCACGGCATCGCACTTGAACAACTCTTCCAGCATCACCGGCGGCTGCCCATAGGGCGCCTCGCGATTCGGCACGACCTTGCGGCCGACGATCTCGCCGCGGCCGAGGTCGACGATATGCTCGATCGCCTCGCCCGTGGCGACGTCGAGCGTCAACGCGAAGGCACGGCGTCCCACCTCGCCTGAAGCCAGCTCCTGCTTGGTCGGCTCCTCCAGCCGCACCGTCGGGAAACGGCAGTTCGCCGCTGAGGCGGCCGCCGCCCGCACCAAAGCGCAAGCCGCGGTGATCTCGTCGGCCGTCAGCGGATCGAGCGGATGCGGTGTCGCGGTCTGCGCTTGCGGTTGGGCTTTGGCGGTTTCAAGCATGAGGACGTCCAAATATCAGGCGAGATGTGCGGTGATGGCGCGGAAGGCAGCAAACCAGCGCTGGTCGATCGACACGTCCATCGCCTTGGGCTGTGTTGCGAGCTTGACGATGACGGTGTCGGAGTCGAGGTCGACATAGAGGTGCTGGCCGTGAATGCCGATCGCGGTGAGCGCGTTGCGCGAAGGATCGATGGTGAACCATTTGCTGCGGTAGCGCGCGCCCGGGAAGAACTCGGCGAGGTCGCCATCGGCCCACGCCTTGGGATCACCGTTCTCGCGGATATCGTCGATCCACCAGCCCGGCACCACCTGCCGGCCCTCGACGACGCCGCGGCAGCGGATCATCTCCCCGAAGCGGACGAGATCGCGCGCGGTGACCGAGATGCCGCCGGCAATGCGGCCCATGCCGTGGCTATCGAGTGTGAGAGAGCCGTCCTCCTCCGCGCCCAGGGGCTGCCACAGAAACTCGGAGAGAATAAGATGGTAGGGCATCCCGCAGGCGCGTTCATAGACCCAGCCGAGCACCTCGGTATTGGGCGAGACGTAGTGGAACACCTTGCCGTGCGGTTTGCCGCTGCCGCGCAGCGTCGTCAGATAAGCGCGCTGATGGCTGGGCTCGACGTCCGGCGGCGGCACGTCCCAGCCCGAGGAGAACCGATAGCGCGCGAGGTCGCCGGCGGGGTCCTCGTAATCCTCCTCGAACTTGATGGCGACGGCCATGTCGAGCAGGTTGCGGACGGTGCAGCCGGCGTAGGCCGATGTCTCCAGCTCCGGCACGTAGCGCAGCACCCTCGCCTCTGGATCGACCAGGCCGCGCGCGGCCAGCACGCCGCCGAGCGTGCCAGCGATCGCCTTGCTGATCGAGCAGATCAGGTGCGGCGTGGTCGCGCTCATGCCGTCGCCGTACCATTCATGGATCAGCGTGCCCTGATGCATCACGAGGAGCGTGTCGGCAAAGGTTTCGCGCAGCGCGCATTCGATCGTGGTCGCTTTGCCATCAGGCCCGGTGAAGCCGAGCTTTGCCAGTTCGCGCGGGGCGCTTCTCATTGGCGTCGGCCGGGCGGAGCGGCGAATCTCTGCGGTCGGCAGCACTTCGCGGGTGTGGGTAAAACCCCAGCGGATCGCGGGAAAGCTGCGCCAATTGGCGCGCGTCACCTGAGCCTCGGGTACGGGCGGGCTGCCGCGCATGACATCGGTCGATCGCATCTCGCTCCCTCCGCGAAGCGCCGTCCCGGCAGCGATGTCGGAACGGCAGGACGGAAGCCTGCACGGCGGCGCTGTCAGGCGTTATCGAGATCCGGCAATATTTTGCTGGACAGCGTCTCTGGCCGTGCCAGTCTGGCGCGGGTCCTGCTCGGTGCTGGACTCAAGGATTTCGACGTATTGCCATGGCCTTAAGGGCAACTCTTCCGATTCAAGACTCGGCTGCCGGCTTGCTCCAGGCGAACAGCACGGATGTCGATGAGCATTGCGCAAGCCTCGGCCGCTGGCGGCTGAGCTACGATCAGATCAGCGCCGGCGCGTTCCGGGGCAGTTTCACGCAACTCTCCTTGCCGCGGCTGGAGGTGTTCTGCGAGATCACCAGCCAGCAGGTCCGCCAATATGGCCAGCTTGGCGCCGACAGTTTTGGCATCGGCCTGCCCTGGCACGGCGACGGCGAGCTCAGCTTCAACGGGACCGGTGCCAGCGGCGCCCGCGTCCTCGCCAGCATCGACGCCGAGATCGACATGTGTACCCCGAAGGCCTTCGAGCTGCGCGGCGTCGTTGCCAGCACGGTGTTGATCGCAGAGCTCGCCGCCTGGCTCGACATCGAGCTGCCGCGCACCGCCTGGCACCGGCTGCAGGTGATCGAAATGGCGGAAGCGCCGGTCGCGCGGCTGCGGGCGCATCTGGCCGCCATTCAAGCGACGATCACGACCGCTCCGGCAACGTTCAACGATCCGGCGGCGAGGCAGGCCCTGGAAGACGCCCTCCTCGTCGAAATCATGGACATGCTGCCGACCGCACGTCCGAGCGATCCCGGCCGCAGTGCGGCGGCTCGGAAGCGAACCGTGGATCGTGCCCGCGAGCTGATGCATGGCAGGGGCGATCGCTCGCTCTCGCTGCTGGAGGTCTGCAAGGCCGTCGGCGCCAGCCCGCGCAAGCTCGGCTATTGCTTCCAGGAGGTTTTGGGCACGAGCCCGATGCACTATTGGCGCGCGATGCGACTGAACCGTGTGCGGCGCGATCTCAAGGGCGCCGGCGGCAACGAGACCTCGGTCTACGACGTCGCGGTGCTGCACGGATTCTGGCACTTCAGCCAGTTCTCGCTCGACTACAAGCGTCACTTCGGCGAGCTGCCCTCGCAGACGCTGCGTCGCGCGAGGTGTGCCGCCTGATCGGATTCAGCGATGCCGCAGCCGGCGGTTGACCCGGCGCGCCAGGTAATCGCCGGCGCTCTGGACTATCTGCACCAGTGCGATCAGCACGACCACGACGGCCAGCATCATCTCCGGCATGAAGCGCTGATAGCCGTAGCGGATGCCGAGATCGCCAAGGCCGCCGCCGCCGACTGCGCCGACCATCGCGGAATAGCCGAGCAGGCTGACCACCGCGAGCGTCAGCGCCAGCAGCAGGCCGGGCAGCGCCTCCGGGATCAGGACCTTGAGCACGATCTGGAGCGGCGATGCGCCGAACGAGGACGCGGTCTCGATCAGGCCGCCGTCGACCTCGCGGATCGCAGCCTCGACGAGGCGCGCGATGAACGGCGTCGAGGCGATGGTCAGCGGCACGATAGCGGCGGTCGAGCCGATCGAGGTGCCGGCAACGAGGCGCGTGAACGGGATGATGGCGACGACGAGGATGATGAAGGGCGTCGAGCGCGTCGCATTGACGACGATGCCGAGCACGCGATTGACGATGGGCGCCGCGAACAGCTCGCCTTTGCGGCTGGTGGCCAGGAACACGCCGAGCGGCAGGCCGAAGGCGGTGCCGAGCAGCGCCGCGATGCCGACCATGTACAGGCTTTCGAAGGTAGCCTGGACGATCAGGTTGATGAGTTCAGGCGACATAGCCGAGACGCTCCGCCGAGAATTGATATTGAGAGAGCCAGGCGAGCGTCCGCGTCACCGCGTCCTCGCCGCCGGGAATGCCGAGCGTGAGCGAGCCGACATGCTGGCCGCCGATCTCGTCGATGCGCGCAGACAGCAGCGCGACGTCGAGCCCGAGCTCGCGCGCGAGCCGGGCCACCACGGTGTCGCCCGCCCCTGCCCCGCGCACCTGGATCCGGATCACGGCCTGCCCGCCGGCAGGCTGCTTCGAAACGATTCGGCTCTCCAGCGAGACCGGCAGGCTGTCGCCGATCACCTCGGCCAGGAAGGACTGCGTGATCGGATGTCTTGGCTGCGTGAAGATGTCGGCGACGTGACCACTCTCGACGACGCGGCCGGCGTCCAATACCACCACCTCCTTGGCGAGCTGGCGCACCACGGACATCTCGTGGGTAATCAGCACGATGGTCACGCCGAGCTCGCGGTTGATGTTCGCAAGCAGATCGAGGATCGCGCGCGTGGTCTGCGGATCGAGTGCCGAGGTCGCCTCGTCCGACAGCAGCACGCTTGGCCGTGTCGCCAGCGCGCGGGCGATGCCGACGCGCTGCTTCTGGCCGCCGGACAGTTCGGAAGGATAGCGGTCATGCTTGTCGGCGATGCCGACCAGCGCGAGCAGCTCGGCGACGCGGGCCTTGATGTCGGCCTTGGTCCAACCGGCGATCTCCAGCGGCAGCGAGATGTTGTCGGCCGCGGTGCGCGAGGACAGCAGGTTGAAATGCTGAAAGATCATGCCGATCGAGCGCTGCGCCAGCCGCAGCTCGCGGCCGGCCAAGGCCGAGATATCGCGGCCGTCGACGATCACGCGGCCCGTGGTCGGCTTCTCCAGGCCGTTGATCAGCCGGACCAGGCTCGACTTGCCGGCGCCAGAGCGGCCGATCACGCCGGTGATGGAGCCGCGCGGAATGGCGAAGTCGATGTCTTGCAGCGCGTTGACGCCGGGCTTGCCGCGATAGGCCGGATAGGTCTTGGAGATGCCGGCGAAACGGACCATCGCGTCCGGCACGGCGAGCGCGGGTGAAATCGCTTCGAGCGTTTCGATTGGTCGTTCGATCGCGAGCGATTGGTGGGCATTCATGGAGATGGCCTTCATGCACGATAGCTCGGTCACCCGCATGCCCAGGGCACATGGGAACCGGTCGCGTCTGCGACGGGGTGAAAATGGCGATGGGGGCTCAATCGAGCGCGCTGCACCGCAGCACGCACCTTCGCTGTTTCTGGTCTTCCTTGCAATCTCAGATAATTGGAAGGACTTGGACGAAGTTTTCCCGATCGCCTCCTGGCGGAGAAGATTATCCGCCGACGATCGGCGCTGTGATCACCGACCCCGGAACCGCGGCTTGCGGCGCGTCAGGAACGCCTCGACGCCCTCCTTGTGGTCCTCGCTGAGGCTGGCGAGCGCGAACTGATCGACATCCATGTGGCTCGCAAGGTCGTCCAGCGCATGCGCGAGCCGGTTGACGGTCAGCTTGGTCATGGCGACGGACAGCGGCGGCTGCGCGGCAACCTTGCGGGCAAGCTCCATGGCGGCATCGAGCGCATGGCCGGGATCCGCCACCTGCTCGACGAGCCCCCATTCATAGGCCTCGTCCGCGCTGATACGCTGGTCGGCCAGGATCACCGCCTGCTTGGTGCGGGCCGGCCCGATCAGATGCAGCATGCGCGGGATGCTCTGCCAGCTCATATTCATGCCGAGCCCGATCTCGGGCACGCGCAGATGCGCATCGCGCCCCATCACCCGGAAATCGAGCGCCACCGCGAGGGCGACGCCGCCGCCGACGCAAAAGCCTTCGATCGCGGCGATGGTGATCTGCTCCATCTCTTGCCAGGCGTGCGTCAGGCGCGGCCCGAGCTTGAGGTGCCGCCGCAGCGCGCCGAGGTCCATCTCCTTGCGCGAGCGTCCCTCAGCGTCCTTGAGATCGAAGCCGGCGCTGAAGGCGCCCGAGCTGCCGGTCAGCACAACGACCGAGGTCGCTGCATCGTCCTCGAAGCTGCGCGCGGCCGCCGTGAGCTGGCGCAGCGCCTCCGGCGAGAGCGCGTTGATGCCGTCGCCGCGGTCGAAGCGCACGACCGCGATCCGCCCCTCCGGCCCGAGACCCTTCTCGATCTTCACGTAGTCGGTCACCATCATCTCCACGATGTTTGCGGGATGCTAGCGCACAACTGCCCTCACGCATACGTGCCAGGACTGCACTGCAACGAGCCCTCGACAGCCCCTAGCCATTGCGCCTATCTTCCGCCGCATGAGCCAAGATCACGACCATCATCACCACGATCACGATCATTCCGAGCTGTCCGAGACCGAGCTGCGCGTGCGCGCGCTCGAGACGATCCTGACCGAAAAAGGCTATGTCGAGCCGGCTGCGCTCGATGCCATCATCCAGGCCTATGAGACCAAGATCGGTCCGCACAATGGCGCGCGCGTGGTCGCCAAGGCCTGGACCGATCCCGCGTTCAAGACCGCGCTGCTGCAGGACGGCTCCAAGGCGATCGGCACGCTCGGCCATGTCAGCCGCGTTGGCGATCATCTCGTCGTGGTCGAGAACACGCCCGAGCGGCACAACATGGTCGTGTGCACACTGTGCTCCTGCTACCCCTGGGAAATGCTCGGGCTGCCGCCGGTCTGGTACAAGGCCGCGCCCTACCGCTCGCGTGCGGTGAAGGACCCGCGCGGCGTGCTCGCCGATTTCGGCGTCGCGCTGCCGAAGGACACCGAGATCCGGGTGTGGGATTCCACCGCCGAGACGCGCTTCCTGGTGCTGCCGATGCGCCCCGCGGGCACGGAAGGCTGGAGCGAGGAGCAGCTCGCCGAGCTCGTGACGCGCGACTCCATGATCGGCACCGGTTTCCCCAAGACGCCGGGCGCACCGTCGTGAACGGCGTGCACGACATGGGCGGCATGGACGGGTTCGGCAAGGTCGAGCCTGAGCCGAACGAGCCGATGTTTCACGAGGAATGGGAGTCGCGCGTGCTGGCCATGGTGCGCGCGATGGGCGCGGCCGGCGCCTTCAACATCGACACCTCGCGCTTCTATCGCGAGACCTTGCCGCCGCACGTGTATCTGTCGAGCTCCTATTACAAGAAATGGTTTCTCGGGCTCGAGGAGATGCTGATCGACAAGGGCTATCTCACCCGCGAGGAGGTCGCTGCCGGCCATGCGATGCAGCCTGCAAAGGCGCTCAAGCACGGCAAGTTCGACCGCGCCAATGTCGAGCGCGTGATGGTGCGCGGCAAGTTCGGCCGCCCTGCCCCGGCTCCGGCGAAATTCAACATCGGCGATCGCGTCCGCGCCAGGAATATTCACCCAGCCACGCACACGCGGCTGCCGCGCTATGTCCGTGGCCATGTCGGCGTGGTCGAGCTGAACCATGGCTGTCACGTGTTTCCTGACACGGCGGCGATGGAGCGCGGGGAGAACCCGCAATGGCTCTACACCGTGGTGTTCGAGGGCCGCGATCTCTGGGGCCAGGACGGCGATCCCACGCTGAAGGTCTCGATCGACGCGTTCGAGCCCTATCTGGATCCGGCGTGATGAGCAGCGCGCTTGCGGCCGCCGCGACGGCGGCGATCCCGAGCATTCCGTGCGACGACGACGGCCCGGTGTTCCGAGCGCCCTGGGAGGCGCATGCCTTCGCGATGGCCTTGAGCCTGCACGAGCGCGGCGTATTCACCTGGCCGGAATGGGCCGCAGCACTCGCAGACGAGATCAAGCGCGCCCAGGCCGCCGGCGACCCTGATACCGGCGAGACCTACTATCTGCACTGGCTCGCCACGCTGGAGGGCCTCGTCGCCCGCAAGGGCGTCGCGTCGATGGAGACGCTGCACCGCTATCGGAATGCGTGGGACCACGCCGCCGATCGCACGCCGCACGGCAAGCCGATCGAGCTCAGGCCGGAGGATTTTGGCTAGCTGATTGCTCCGTCGTCATTGCGAGCGCAGCGAAGCAATCCAGAATCCCTCCGCGGTGGCAGTCTCGATTTCTTCGTCGCAAGGGCTCCTCGCAATGACGACAGAGCGAGCCTACCGTCCCGCCACGTACTCGTTCCACCCCTTCGCCCGCAAACTGCAGGCCGGGCACTCGCCGCAGCCGTAGCCCCAATCGTGCCGTGCGCCGCGTTCGCCGAGATAGCAGGTGTGCGACTGCTCGCGGATGAGATCGACCAGCCCGGCGCCGCCGAGGTCATGGGCGAGCTTCCAGGTCGCGGCCTTGTCGATCCACATCAAGGGCGTGTGCAGCTCGAACTGCCTGGCCATGCCGAGCGAGAGCGCGGCCTGCATGGCGCGGACGGTCTCGTCACGGCAATCGGGATAGCCGGAATAATCGGTCTCGCACATGCCGCCGACGATGTGGCTGATGCCGCGCCGGTAGGCCAGCGCCGCGGCGAAGGTCAGGAACACGAGGTTGCGGCCCGGCACGAAGGTGTTCGGCAGACCGTCCGCGCCCATCGCGATCGCGACGTCGCGGGTCAGCGCCGTCTCGGACACCGCCGCCAGCGTCGGGATCGACAGCGTGTGGCTCTCGCCGAGCCTTGCGGCCCAATCGGCGCGCAGGCCCTTGATGCCGTCGAGCAGGCGGTCGCGGCAGGCAAGCTCGATGGCGTGGCGCTGGCCGTAGTCGAACCCCAGCGTCTCCACACGCGCGAAGCGGCTCAGCGCCCAGGCGAGGCAGGTGGTGGAATCCTGGCCGCCGGAGAACAGCACCAGCGCGGTTTGTGAGGAAAATGCATCACTCATGGCCCGCGCTTTAGCATCGCACGACTTGCCCGCCAATCGGTGGAAATCGGCCAGTTCCGCCGCCTTGCGCTGGGATCGGGGGCCCGCTTTTGGCATAAGGCTCTGTATCCCAGGAGACTGCCCGGCAATGACCCCTTCCCGCGACATTTCCCGCCTGATCGAGATCATGGCGGCGCTGCGCACGCCGGTGACCGGCTGCCCCTGGGACCTCGAGCAGAATTTTTCGACGATCGCGCCCTACACGATCGAGGAAGCCTATGAGGTGGTCGACGCCATCACCCGCGGCGATCTCGACGATCTCAGAGAGGAGCTTGGCGATCTCCTGCTCCAGGTCGTGTTCCACGCCCAGATGGGCTCGGAGCAGAACGCGTTCGATTTCGGTGATGTGGTCCTGGCCATCACCCGCAAGATGATCCGCCGCCATCCCCACGTCTTCGCCGACAAGGACGGCAATCTCGCCTCCTCCCACGTCAAGGAAGTCTGGGACCGCATCAAGGCGGAGGAGAAAGCCGAACGCGCCGCGCGCCGGCCGCCGGAGGAGGCGCCGACGCACAAGTCGCTGCTCTCGGGCGTGAAGGCCGGCCAGCCCGCGCTGACGCGTGCGATGGAGCTGCAGCGCAAGGCCTCCACCGTCGGCTTCGACTGGAACGACCCGCGCGCGGTGCTGCACAAGATCCGCGAGGAGGTCGACGAGATCGAGGCGGCATTGGACCGCAACGACAAGCGGGAGATTGCGGAAGAGACCGGCGACCTGATGTTCGCCCTCGTCAACCTCGCCCGCCATGTCGATGCCGATCCGGAGGCTGCGCTCCGCGCGACGAATGCAAAATTCGAGCGGCGCTTCGCCTATATCGAGCGCGCACTGGAGGCGCAGGGCCGGACGCTCGAGCAGGCCTCGCTGGCGGAGATGGATGCGCTGTGGAATGCCGCGAAAGTGGAGACGAAGGTGACTTCGGAGACGCGAACCGCGTAGTCCAGATGCGCGCCGGCCTCACGCCGGCAGATGTGGCACCGCGTCGAACCTGTTCACCACGATGTCCCGCTTGGTCTCGTCCACCCGCACGGTCATGTCGAAGCGGCCGTCGTGGAGCTCCTTCGACAGCACCTCGGCATTGCGGTGCAGCCAGCTGATGCCGGCGCCGTCGGCGGCGTCGATGGAGAGATCGAGCGTGGTCCTTTTCGCCGCGAGCCGCTGCTCGATCGCGGCGAGCAGAGCATCGACGCCCTCGCCCGACACGGCTGAGACCAGCATCGCCGGATGATCCTCCGGCCTGCGCGCGGCGATGTTGAGCAGCTCTTCGCGTTGCTCGGGGTCGAAACGGTCGATCTTGTTCCAGACCTCGATGATGCGGCCGGAATCATCAGGGTTGATGCCGAGCTGGCGCAGCACCGCATCGACGTCGCTCTGCTGCGCTTCGGCGTCTTCATGCGAGATGTCGCGGACATGCAGGATGACATCGGCTTCCAGCACCTCCTCCAGCGTGGCGCGGAAGGCGGCGACGAGCTGCGTCGGCAGGTTGGAGATGAAGCCGACGGTATCCGAGAGCATCGCCTTGCCGCCATGCGGCAGGTTGAGCGCCCGCAAGGTGGGATCGAGCGTCGCAAACAGCATGTCGGCCGCCTGCACGTCGGCGCGGGTCAGGCGATTGAACAGCGTCGACTTGCCGGCATTGGTGTAGCCGACCAGCGCGACGACACGATACGGCACGCGTTGACGGCCGGCGCGATGCAGACGCCGCGTCGCCTGCACCTTTTTCAGCTCGCTCTCCAGCTTGGAGATGCGCTCCTGGATCAGGCGGCGGTCGGCCTCGATCTGCGTCTCGCCGGGGCCGCCCATGAAGCCGAAACCGCCGCGCTGGCGTTCGAGATGGGTCCAGGAGCGCACCAGGCGCGAACGCTGGTAGTTGAGATGCGCAAGCTCGACCTGCAGCGAGCCTTCCCGGGTCTTGGCGCGGCGGCCGAAGATTTCGAGAATGAGCCCGGTGCGGTCGAGCACCTTGGCATGCCATTCCTTTTCGAGATTGCGCTGCTGGATCGGCGACAATGCGCAATCCATCACCACGAGCTCGACCTCGAGGGTCTTGATCAGCCCGGCGATCTCCTCGACCTTGCCTTTGCCGATATAGGTCGCGGGGCGGATCTGGCTGACCGGCGCGACGATGGCATCGGCAATGACGAGATCGATCGCACGTGCGAGGCCCGCGGCTTCATCGAGCCGGGCCTCGGTATCGCGCAAGGCATGAGTCTCCGATTGCGCGTCGGCGCTGCCCGCGCGCACGCGCAAGTAGGGGCCGATGACAAGCACCCGCCCCGTCTGCGTAGCCCCTGCCGACCGCGGACGGTCGGCATCCCCGTCGAAATTCCGGGGTTCCAATCAGGTCACTCTCAAGCCGGCTGGTCCTCGCCGCCTTCGAACAACTGAATCGGAGCGCCCGGCATGATGGTCGAGATCGCATGCTTGTAGACCAGCTGCGAATGACCGTCGCGCCGAAGCAGCAAACAGAAATTGTCGAACCAGGTCACGATGCCCTGGAGCTTCACTCCGTTGACCAGAAAGATCGTCAGTGGCGTCTTGGTTTTGCGAACGTGATTAAGGAAGGTGTCCTGTAGGTTTTGTGCGCGGTCTGCCGCCATTGTTTTTTTCTCGCTTTGAGTTTCTTTTTATTGCGCCGAATGCGGCCCTCTTTGTGGAGTTCGGGGCCTCCTCCGGTTGCCGTCCCTCATGAGATCCCCCTCGGAAGGAACAGCGGTTCGATTAGAGGACAGGTCGGGGTATTAGGCAAGCCGCTTGAAGCGGCAGGCGTGGCCCTATTGCCCCGAAAAATTACGGAAATCGATGATTTTCTTTGCCTATTCCCGAGATGCCGCCGCAGCGTCGCAGCATTAGCCGACGCCGAGCGCTTTCAACTTCCGGTGCAAGGCCGAACGTTCCATGCCAACGAACTCGGCCGTTCGAGAAATATTTCCTGAGAAACGGCTGATCTGTGCAATCAAATAGTCGCGCTCGAACACCTCGCGTGCTTCGCGCAGCGGCAGGCCCATGATGTGCTCGCCATTGTTGCTGGTCGGCATCGCCGGCACCATCGAGCCGACATCCTGCGGCAGCATGTCGGCGGTGATGATGACTTCCGGCCCGCCGGCGGCCAGAATCATGACTCTTTCAACGTTGTTGCGGAGCTGGCGCACATTGCCGGGCCAGACATGCGATTGCAGCACCGCCATTGCGTCCTGACCGATCTGGCGCTTGGGCAGGCCGCTGCCGGCCGAGATCTGCTCCATGAAATAATCGATCAGTTCCGGAATGTCCTCGCGCCGCTCCGACAGTGCGGGCACGCGGATCGGCACCACCGAGAGCCGGTGGTAGAGGTCCTCGCGGAAACGGCCGGCCGCGATCTCCTCCTCGAGATTGCGGGCGGTCGATGAGATGATGCGCACGTCGACCTGCACCTTGGCGGTGCCGCCGACGCGCTGGAACGACTGCTCCACCAGCACGCGCAGGATCTTGTTCTGGGTCTCGCGCGGCATGTCCGCGATCTCGTCGATGAACAGCGTGCCGCCATGCGCCTCTTCGAGCGCGCCGGGCTTGCGCGGCTGCTCGCCATTGGACTGCTCGACGCCAAACAGCTCATGCTCCATTCGCTCGGGCGTGATCGCGGCGGCGTTGATGACGACGAACGGACCGTCGGCGCGGCCCGAAGCGATATGCAGCGTGCGCGCGGTCAGCTCCTTGCCGGCCCCGGCGGGGCCGACGATCAGGATGCGGCTGTTGGCCTTGGCCGCCCGCTCGATGGTTTGGCGCAGCTGGTTCATGCTCGGCGAGCGGCCGACGAGCTGGCTGGCGCTCGGGGCGAGCTGCTTCAGTTCCTTGACCTCGCGCTTCAGCCGCGAATTCTCCAGCGCTCTGGTCGCGACCAGGATGAGGCGGTCGGCCTTGAACGGCTTCTCGATGAAGTCGTAGGCGCCGCGCTTGATCGCGGCGACCGCGGTCTCGATGTTGCCGTGGCCGGAGATCATCACGACGGGCAGATCGGCATTGTCCTTCTTGACCTGCTCCAGGAGCTGCAGGCCGTCGAGCTTGGAGCCTTGCAGCCAGATGTCGAGAAACACCAGATGCGGCCTGCGATTGGCGATCTCGGCGAGCGCCGTGTCGCTGTCACGCGCGGTCCTGGTGACGAACCCCTCGTCTTCGAGAATGCCTGCAACGAGATCGCGAATATCGGCTTCGTCATCGACAATCAGAATTTCACTTGCCATGGATCGCGCCTGTCTTGTCAGCTGCCTGTTGAGGCTTCGATTTTGGTTGAATCATTGGTCTTTTCAGCCGGCTCTTTGGTTCCGGCGGCCGGCTCTTTTGTTGCCTGGGTCGCGACGGATTCCGTCGCCGTTTGCGTGATGTCGGGCTTGGAGGTTGTCCCAGTCGCGTCGTTGACCGTCGGCACTTGCTCTGTTGTCGCGGACTTCGCGGGTTGCCCCGACACGGCAAAGCGCATGCGCATCCAGGCGCCGCGCTGGCCTGGGCGGAAGTCTGAGGCGTCCTTCAGCTCGATCCGCCCGCCATGGTCTTCCAGCACGCGCCCGACGATCGCAAGCCCCAGCCCGGTGCCCTTGGCACGCGTGGTAACGTAGGGCTCGAGCAGACGCGAGCGCGCGACCTTGGGCAGGCCGATGCCGTTGTCGATGACGTCGATCAGCACGTCGTCGCCCTCGCGCGACACCACGACGTCGATACGCCCCTTGCCGAGCTCCTCGGGCGGGACCTGCTCGATCGCCTCGGTGGCGTTCTTGACGATGTTGGTGACAGCCTGCGAGATCAGGCGCCGGTCGAACTGGGCGCGCAACGGATCCTGCTTGAACTCGGCCTCGATGTCGATTTCGGGATGGGCGACCTTCATCAGGAACACGGCCTGGCGCACCGTGTCGGCGACGTCCTCGCCTTCCATCACGGGCTTCGGCATCCGCGCAAAGCGCGAGAACTCGTCGACCATGCGCCTGATGTCGTCGACCTGGCGGACGATGGTATCGGTGCACTGGTCGAAGATCTGCTTGTCCTTGGTCTCGGTGATGTCCTTGCCGAACTTGCGGCGGATGCGCTCGGCCGAGAGCTGGATCGGCGTCAGCGGGTTCTTGATCTCATGCGCGATGCGGCGCGCCACGTCGCCCCAGGCCGAGGTACGCTGCGCCGAGACCAGCTCGGTGATGTCGTCGAGCGTGATGATGTAGCTGTCATGCGGCTGGTTCTTCTCGGCGCTGACGCGGACCGACAGGTTGCGCTCGGTGCCGTCGCGGGTGATCGTGATCTGGCCCTGCACCAGGCGCTGGGTGCCTTCCCGCGCCGTCTTCATCATCTCGTCGAGCTCGGGCAGCACGTCGGAGAGCGGATGGCCGAGCGTCTCGGCTTCGGAGTGCCCGATCAGTTTCTCTGCGGAGCGGTTGAGGATGCCGACGCTGCCGGACGCGTCGACGCCGATGATGCCGGCGCTCGCGGATGACAGCACCGCCTCGATGAAGCGGCGGCGGCTGTCGATGAGGTCGCTGGCATTGACCAGCTCGTCGCGCTGGCTGCGCAATTCCTGCGTCATCTTGTTGAAGGTCTCGCCCAGCTGGGCGAGATCGCCCTCCGACTGGTGCACGGGCACCTGGACGTGCAGGTCGCCGGTCGAAACTGTATGTGCCGCGTTCATCAGCCGCCGGATCGGCGAGACCAGCGAGTTGGCGAAGTTGAGACCGATCAGCACCGAAGCCATGAGAATGGTCAGCGCGATCACCGCGAACATCAGCGCGAAGGCGACCTGGATGCCGAGCCTGCGCGATTCGATCTGGGCGTATTCGGCGACGCTGACCTCGGTCTGCTTGAGCTGATTGACGACATTCGGATCAAGCGGCCTGGCGACATAGAGGAAGGTGTCGTTGAAGGCGCGCAGGCGGATCACCGCGGCAACGAAGCTCGCATCGGGAAGCACCGCGATCTCGGGCTCGTTCTCGTTGACGTTGCTGAGAAAGTCCGGCGCCGGTGGCGAATAAGCGAGCCGCATGCCGGTGTCGGCGGATTCCAGGATGTTGGTGTTCTTGTCGATGATCATCGCGCCTGGCAGGTTGCGCGACGCGGCGCTCGCCGTCAGCATCTCGCGGAACGAGCGGCGGTCCTGGTCGTAGAGCGGCCGGGCATGGGCGATGTCGTTGGCCATGCCGAGAATGTCGCCGCGGATCAGCTGGGCATGGTCCTGCATATAGGCCCGCGCGATCGTCAGCGAGTTCTGGATCACCTCCTTGGTCGGCCCGGAGAACAGCCGGTCGAGGCCGCGCTCGATGGTGACGTTGGCGACGACGGCGACCAGCACCGCCGGCAGCACCGCCACGATCGAGAACAGGCTGACGATCTGGACGTGGAGACGCGCCGCCGCCCTGCCCCGCCGCCGCGCCAGGATCAGCTGCCAGAGTTCCCGGATAATGATCCCGACCAGCAGCAGGATCGTGGCGGCATTGATCAGATAGAATGTGCGGACCACCCCGGGCGTCGGCTCGATCGTGCTCAGACCCGTCAGGACCAGGAAGGTCAGGAAGGCCGACAGCAGCGCCAGCGCGACGGCAAAGGGCGCCAGCCAGCGTCGCACCGACCAGCGCCGGGGCTCTTCCGCTGGGGCCGTGTCAAAGTGTGCGGCCGAGGTATCTGCGCTGGTCATTCCGGCAATGATGCTGAAAACGGGTCCGCGGACGCGCGGATACTGATGTATTCGTACCACATTGTTGCCGAATTGCGACAATTCCGCGGCGTGTTCGCCCTGACGGACCCGCGCAATCCACAGGCACATGCCGCCTGGGCGGAACGGATTCCCGCCGTCCCGGCTTAATCCGCATGGATAGGATCTTTCTCGCGACGATGGTTTCGGCCGTTCTGCTGCTGATCGTGGCCGCCGACCTCCTGGTCAACGGCCTCGGCCTTCAGCAGCCGCCGCTGAATGTCGCCAGCGTGGTGCCAGCCTCCGGCGGACTGGTCAGATAGGCGCAATGGCCGCGCTGCGGCCGACGACCAATTTGAATGTGCGGGCGGAACATTAGAGTCCCGTCAGGACTTGTGCTCACCGCGTCAGCCACAACGGCCAGCGCGATCCGGACAGGCTCAGCTCTGCCTTGGTAGGGGGAGCTGAGCCACCGGTCCGCGCTAGCGCGTTTGGCGTTCGTCGCAAGAAAGTCAGCCCCCGCTCCGATACACCTGGATGTCGAGATCCCGGATCTTCTTCCGCAGCGTGTTGCGGTTGAGGCCGAGCAGGTCCGCGGCGCGGATCTGGTTGCCACGGGTGGCGGCGAGCGCGGCCGTGAGCAGCGGCACCTCGATCTCCTTGAGGATACGGTGATAGAGGCCGGGCGGCGGCACGCCGTTCGGGAAGCCCTGGAAGTGCGAGGACAGATACGCCTCCACGGCGCCGCCGAGATTGTCGACCCCCTGCTGGACCGCAGCCCCCGGGCTGACCGAGGGCGGCGCGAGCTCGCCGTCGATGACGGAGGACGTGATCACGTCCTGCGGATAGAGCGCGGCGAGCCGCCGGGCGAGGTTTTCCAACTCGCGCACGTTGCCGGGCCAGCGGTGCTGCTTCAGCCGCTCCAGCGCCAGCGTGTCGAGCTCCTTCGGCGGCAGACCGTCCTTCTCGGCCAGCGTGAAGAAGTGCCGCACGAGATCCGGCAGGTCCTCGATGCGCTCGCGCAAGGGCGGCAGCCGCAGCGGGACGACGTTGAGGCGGAAGAACAGATCTTCGCGGAACAGGCCCTGCTGAATTAGCACGCGCAGGTCCTTGTTGGAGGCCGCGACGATGCGCACGTCGGTCTTGATCGGAGTGCGGCCGCCAACGGTGGTGTATTCGCCCTGCTGCAATACACGCAGCAGGCGGGTCTGCGCCTCCATCGGCATGTCGCCGATCTCGTCGAGGAACAGCGTGCCGCCCTCGGCCTGCTCGAACCGGCCGGAGGCGCGGGTGTTGGCGCCGGTAAAGGCACCGCGCTCGTGGCCGAACAATTCGGACTCGATGAGATCGCGCGGGATCGCCGCCATGTTGACCGCGACAAAGGGGCCGTTGCGGCGCTTGCCGTAATCGTGCAGCGCTCGCGCCACCAGTTCCTTGCCGGTTCCGGACTCACCCGTGATCATCACGGTGAGATCGGTCTGCATCAGGCGCGCCAGCACGCGGTAGATTTCCTGCATCGCCGGCGAGCGGCCGACCAGCGGGATCGCCTCCATCTCGGCGTCCTCGTCCGGCGACGAGGTCCGCTCCTTCGGCTCGGCGAGCGCGCGGCCGACGATGGCGATCAGTTCCTTCAGGTCGAAGGGCTTTGGCAGATATTCGTAAGCCCCGCGCTCGGAGGCGCGGATCGCCGTCATGAAGGTGTTCTGCGCGCTCATGACGATGACGGGCAGGTTCGGCCGCATCTTCTTGATCCGCGGCAACAGGTCGAAGGCGTTTTCGTCCGGCATCACCACATCGGTGATGACGAGATCGCCCTCGCCCTGGCTGACCCAGCGCCACAGCGTTGCGGCATTGCCGGTCAGCCGCACTTCGTAACCGGCGCGGGACAGTGCCTGATTGAGAACGGTGCGGATGGCGGTATCGTCATCGGCTACGAGAATGCTACCTGCGGGCATCGTTGATCCTCATTTTGCCCCCTGTGACGCAGGCGACGACTTCCCGGCAGAGCCGTCGCGACTGCTTTGATCGGCGTGTTTGACCGATGTGGAATACATCGGCATCAGCACGCGGAAGGTGGTCTTGCGCGGCTGAGATTCGCATTCGATGATGCCCCCGTGATCGCCGACGATCTTGGCGACCAGCGCAAGGCCGAGACCCGAGCCGGTCTGCTTGGTGGTCACGAAGGGATCGAACAGGTTGGGCAGAAGATCGTCGGGCACGCCGGGTCCGTTGTCCTTCACACAGAATTCGAGCGGAAGGGATACCCGCGATTTTTGACCGGGGACTGACAGGCGCACACCGGGTCGGAACGCGGTGGTGAGCTGGATCTCGGCATCGGGCACGTCGATCAGCGCTTCGGCGGCGTTCTTCACGAGATTGAGGAACACCTGGATCAGCTGGTCCTGGTTCGCCAGCACCGGCGGCAGCGAGGGATCGTAATCCTCGACGAAGCGGATGTTGCGGGCAAAGCCCGACTGCGCCAGCCGCTTGACGTGATCGAGCACCGAATGGATGTTGACGGGGCCGCGCACCACGGGGCGCTCGTCGCCGAACACCTCCATGCGGTCGACCAGCGTCACGATGCGGTCGGCCTCGTCGCAGATCAGCCGCGTCAGCATGCGGTCCTCGGACGAGGCCTGCTGCTCGAGCAGCTGCGCTGCGCCGCGAATGCCCGAAAGCGGATTCTTGATTTCATGCGCGAGCATTGCTGCTAGCGCTATCACCGAGCGCGCTGCGCTGCGATGGGTGAGCTGCCGATCCATCTTGTCGGCGATGGTGCGCTCCTGCAGCATCACGACGATATGGCCGGGCCGCTCGGTGAGTGGAGCCACGTGCAGGTCGACCTGGCGGTCGCCGCCCATGCGCGGCGTGCCGAGATCGACCTTGTATTCGTTGACCGGCGCGTTCGAGGAGCGCACTTGGTCGATCAGCGCCAGCAACGGGCTGCCGAACGGCACCAGCTCCTTTAGCGACTGCCGCTTCAGGAATTGCGTGGAGATCTCGAAGAAGGCTTCGGTGGCGATGTTGGCGGCGACGATCTTGCCGTCGGGCCCGATCATGAGCACGGGGTTGGGCAAAGCATCCAGGATTGCGTCGCTGTCGGACTGAAGCGGCCGACGATGTTCAGCGGCTGAACTCATGCAGCAGCGCTCCATGCGAAGTCGTCGAAGGCGTCTTGCAGTGCATCGTGAACGAGGCGCGGATCCTCCGAGACCAGGATCTTCTGCCGCCAGGATTTCAGCTTCTCGGCCGGCGCACGGCTCGCCTGCGCTGCGACGTCGAGCGCCCAGCCCAGATGCTTGCGGGCGTGCCTCAGTCCGATGCGCAGGCCATAGAGCGCACAAACGCCGTCATAGAGCGTGCGGACATAATGCAGCTGCGTCTGGAGCGAGGGCACGGCTTCCTCGGCCCCGCCGTTCAGACGGCGGCCGATCTGGCCAGGCAGCCAGGGCTGGCCCTGCGCGCCGCGGCCGATCATCACGGCGTCGGCGCCCGAGGCGTCCAATGCCGCCAGCGCCTTCTCGTAGGAGGTGATGTCGCCGTTGACGACGAGCGGAAGGGAGGTGGCCTCGCGCACGGCGCGGATCGCATCCCAATCGGCCTCGCCCTTGTAGAACTGGCAGCGGGTGCGGCCGTGCACGGTGACGAGCTTGATTCCGGCGGCCTCGGCACGTCGCGCCAGCTCCGGCGCGTTGCGGCTGCGGTCGTCCCAACCGAGGCGCATCTTCAGCGTCACCGGCACCTTCACCGCCGCGATCGTCGCTTCGATCAGGCTGACGGCATGGTCGAGGTCGCGCATCAAGGCCGAGCCGGACTGGCCGCCGGTGACGTGTCGGGCGGGACAGCCCATGTTGATGTCGATGATATCGGCGCCTTCCGCTTCGGCGATCCGGGCGCCTTCGGCCATCCAATGCATCTCGCAGCCGGCGAGCTGGACCACATGCGGGCCGATGCCAGTGGCTTCGCAGCGCAACCGGGACATCCGGTGGCCATTGGCGAGCTCATCGCTCGCGGTCATTTCAGACACAACGAGACCAGCCCCAAGCTCGGCGGCCAGCCGGCGGACGGGCGAGTCAGTCACACCCGACATCGGCGCCAGGAAGACCGGGGTGGCGACTTCAATATCGCCTATTTTCAACGGCTTAGAGCCTGATACTGCCGAGCCGGTCACAGGGGTCCCGTTGACTGGGCAGGGCCTCATCGCGCCTGCCAGGATCTATCTTGCGCACAATTCTTGTGCAGTCAAGCGTCATGCCTACAGTTTAGACAGTTCTGTAGATCTTTCAAGTGCAGTGCAGCAAAATGCTGTTTCCCACAATCCGGGGAAACCCCCTTTTTTTGCGGGCCTGCCGTGCTAGAGGCATGCCGGCAAATCACCCCTGCTCTTTCATTAGCAATTGAGTATTTGAGTCCTATGGCGAAATCACAGCGCACCGCGGTCGTCCTCGTCGCAGCCGGGCGTGGACTGCGCGCCGGCGCCGGCGGGCCGAAGCAATATCGCGAGATCGGCGGCGTGCCCGTGATCCGCCGCGCCATGGAAGCCTTCAGCGGTCACACTGAGGTGTTCGCGGTGCAGCCGGTGGTGAACCCCGACGACAGCGCCATGTTCACCGCAGCGGTCGCAGGGCTCAGGCACGAGCCACCGACCAATGGCGGCGCGACGCGGCAGGCTTCGGTGCTCGCCGGCCTCGAAGCGCTGGCCAAGCACAATCCGGACATCGTGCTGATCCACGACGCCGCGCGCCCCTTCGTCTCGGAAGGCGTGATCTCGCGCGCGATCGAGGCGGCGAGCCGCACCGGCGCTGCGATCCCCACCGTTGCCGTCACCGACACCATCAAGGTCACCGGCGAAAGCGGCAACGTCGAGGCCACGCCGGAGCGCGCTTCCTTGCGGATCGCACAGACGCCGCAATCCTTTCGTTTCGACGTCATCCTCGAGGCGCATCGTCGTGCGGCAAGGGATGGACGCTCGGATTTCACCGACGATGCCGCGATTGCCGAATGGGCAGGATTGACGGTTGCAACCTTTGAAGGCGATGTTGCCAACATGAAGCTCACAACTCCCGAGGATTTCGTGCGCGAGGAAGCGCGCCTGGCCGCCCAGCTCGGCGACATCAGGACCGGCACCGGCTACGACGTGCACGCCTTCGGCGAAGGCGACCATGTCATGATCTGCGGCGTGCGCGTGCCGCACACCAAGGGTTTCCTGGCTCATTCCGACGGCGATGTCGGCCTGCATGCGCTGGTCGACGCAATTCTCGGCGCTCTCGCCGACGGCGACATCGGCTCGCACTTCCCGCCGAGCGATGCGAAGTGGAAGGGCGCCTCCTCCGACCAGTTCCTGAAATATGCCATCGAGCGCGTCGCAGCGCGCGGCGGCCGCGTCGCCAATCTCGAGGTCACGCTGATCTGCGAGCGGCCGAAGATCGGCCCGTTGCGCGACACCATGCGGGCGCGCATCGCCGAGATCTCCGACGTCGACATCTCGCGCATCGCAGTGAAGGCGACCACCAGCGAGCGGCTCGGCTTCACCGGCCGCGAGGAAGGCATCGCGGCCACCGCGAGCGCCACCATCCGCCTTCCCTGGGGCATCTAGGCCATGGGCGGCAGCGACGCACGCGCCCTCTCCCGCTCGCTGCTCGATCTGTGCCGGATGCGCAAGCTGACGATCGCAACGGCCGAATCCTGCACCGGCGGTCTCGTCGCGGGCGCACTGACTGACGTCCCGGGCTCGTCCGATGTCATCGACCGCGGCTTCGTCACCTATTCCAACGAGGCCAAGCGCGCGATGCTTGGCGTCGAGGCGAGCACGTTGGCCAATTTCGGCGCCGTAAGCAAGGAGACCGCGACCGCAATGGCAATCGGTGCGCTTGAGCGCGCCGATGTCGATCTCGCGGTCGCCATCACCGGCATCGCCGGCCCGGGCGGCGCCACGCCTGGCAAGCCGGTCGGTCTCGTGCACTTCGCCGCCGCCGCCCGCGACGGCCGCATCATCCACCGCGAGCACCGCTTCGGCGCCATCGGCCGCAGCGCGGTGCGCGCCCGCTCCGTGGTCGAGGCGCTGCGCATGCTGATGGATCTGGCCCGCGGCCCGCAAGTCGCGGCCAAGCCGCAGCGCACCGCCGCCAGCCGCCTGCGCCCGCGTGTGACGCGCTCACCGCGCCGGCATGTGGTGAAACGCAGGCCGCCACGTCCGCCGCGGGGATAAATCGTCTCAGGCGGCCGTGGCAAGCAGCGCGCTCGCATGATCGAGCACGCACTGCTTGACCGCGCCAGCTTCAGACGGTTTCGCCTTGGCGCTAACCGTCAATTCCAGGATCGGCGCGGCGGGATTGGCGACATCGAGGACCTTGCTGACGGAGACGGCAGGTTGCGCCTGATCGTCGATGCGGGAATCCTTGCGAAGCTCCTTCAGGATGCGATCGGCCAGCGCCGGAGCGGCGCCGGCGGGGACCGGAAACGTCACCTTGATCTCGCCCGTGCCAGGATAGGCGCTGTGGTTGATGATGGCCGCGCCCCAGACCTGTCCGTTCGGCAACAGGATCTGCGTGTTGTCGGGCGCGACCAGCTCGGTCATGAACAGCGACAGCGACCTCACCTTGCCCGCCTTGCCGGCGACCTCGACATCATCGCCGATGTGAAATGGCCGGAACAAGAGCAGCATCACGCCGGCGGCGAGATTGGACAGCGTGCCCTGCAAGGCAAGACCAATGGCGAGCGAGGTCGCACCCAGTACGGCAACGAGGCTCGCCGTCTGGATGCCGAACAGCTGCAGCACGGCGATGCCGACGACCGCGAGCACGCCATAGCGCGCAAGGCTGCCCACGAACAGCGTCACCAGCGGGTCGACGCGATGCGTCACGCTGAGAACGCGCGTGACGAAGCGCTGCATCGCAGCGGACAGATACCAGCCGACCGCGAGCAGCAGGACCGCGTAGATCGCGTTCAGGCCATACAGGACAAGCGATGCTTTCAACGTGTCGAAGTTGATGGTCATGGCGGCTCCAACCCGGTCAGTCGGTTGAGAACGCGCCGCGATGCGAAATGATCCCGGTGGATGCTGATGGGGAACACGGAGCGATGTTGGATTGGGAGGGGCACGCCCGCCGCTCCATTGTCATTGCGAGCGCAGCGAAGCAATCTAGAATCCCCCCGCGGAGACACCCTGGATTGCTTCGCTGCGCTCGCAATGACGGTGGAGAGAGCAGTGCTGATCGCGACTACGTCGACGCCAGCTTCGGCCGGCCGTAGATCGCGTCCGCCCGTTTCTCGAACGCCGTCGAGAACCGCGCGAAGGCGGCATCGAACATCGAGCCCATCAGCATCGCCAGCATGCGGCTCTTGAATTCGTAGGCGAGGAAGAAGCCGACGTCGCAGACGCCCTCGCCCTTGGGCTCGAACGTCCAACGGTTTTCCAGATTCCTGAACGGACCTTGCAGATATTCGACCAGGATCTTCAGATTGGCGCGGTCGAGCGTCACGCGGCTGGTGAAGGATTCCTTGACCAGCTTGAACGACACCGTCATGTCGGCGACCAGCACCTCGGTGCCGTCGGGTTTCGCCATGCGCTGGCGCACCTTCAGCGCGCTGCACAGCGGCACGAATTCCGGGTAGCGCTCGACATCGGCGACCAGATCAAACATCTCGGACGCGCTGTGGTTGACACGGTGCTTGCTCGAAACTCGATGCATGGTACGTCAGCGGGCGTGAGCTGCCCGCGCAGCCTTCAGTCTCGCGAAATCCTCGCCGGCATGATGCGACGAGCGGGTGAGCGGGCTTGCCGACACCATCAGGAAGCCCTTGGTGTAGGCGATCTTTTCGAAGGACGAGAACTCGTCCGGCGGCACGTAGCGCATCACCGCGTGATGCTTGCGGGTCGGTTGCAGATATTGTCCGATGGTCAGGAAGTCGACGTCGGCCGAGCGTAGATCGTCCATCACCTGCTGCACCTCGTGGCGCTCTTCGCCGAGGCCGACCATGATGCCGGACTTGGTGAAGATGGTGGGATCGAGCTCCTTGACCCGCTGCAGCAGCCGGATCGAATGGAAGTAGCGCGCGCCGGGCCGGACCGTGAGATAACGCGACGGCACCGTCTCGAGATTGTGGTTGAAGACATCGGGCTTCGCCGCGACGACGATTTCGAGCGCCCCCTCCTTGCGCAGGAAGTCGGGCGTCAGGATCTCGATCGTGGTCGAGGGACACGCGGCCCTGATCGCGCGGATAGTCCGAGCGAAATGCTCGGCACCGCCGTCAGTGAGGTCGTCGCGGTCGACCGAGGTGATGACGACGTGGGCCAGGCCGAGCTTGGCCACGGCCTCGGCAACGTGCTGCGGCTCGGCCGCGTCCAGTGCATTGGGCAGGCCGGTCTTGACGTTGCAGAAGGCGCAGGCCCGGGTGCAGGTGTCACCCATGATCATAAAGGTCGCGTGCTTCTTGTCCCAGCACTCGCCGATGTTCGGGCAGCCCGCTTCCTCGCACACCGTATGCAGGCCGTTGGCGCGCACGATGTTGCGGGTATCGGCATAGCCGCGGGTGTTCGGCGCGCGCACGCGGATCCAGTCCGGCTTCGGCGGCGAAGCGGAATCGGGCCGATTCACCTTTTCGGGGTGGCGCGGGCGCAGCGGGTTCGAGATGGTATCGACAATAACGACCATGGGGTGTCCGGTCTGTTCAGGTCCTACCTAGTCGGTCTGGCCTGGCATCGCAACCCGGCTCGCCCCGCTTCAGGGAACATGGCAGATATGGGCAATATCTTGCTCTGTTCTCAGGCGATTCTCACCTCGAATGGCTCCAATCTCGAACGCTTCACCACCGCGGCTCGGCAAGCCCCTGAAGCGCGCCTTCTTCGGACGCAGCGTCCATGAGGTCGCGCCCGACCTGATCGGCGCCACCATGCTCGTCGACGGCGTCGGCGGGATCATCGTCGAGGTCGAGGCCTATCACCATACCGACCCGGCGGCGCACTCCTATCGCGGGCCGACGCAGCGGAACCAGGTCATGTTTGGCCCACCTGGCTTTGCCTATGTCTACCGCTCCTACGGCATTCATTGGTGCGTCAACTTCGTCTGCGAGGAGGAAGGCTCGGCCAGCGCCGTGTTGATCCGTGCGCTGGAGCCGACGCATGGCCTGGCTGCGATGCGCCGACGCCGGCATCTGCAGGAGGTGCGTGCGCTGTGCTCGGGCCCTGGCAAGCTGACCGAGGCGCTCGGCATCACCATCGCGCACAACGCCCTGCCGCTGGACCGGCCTCCCATCGCGCTGCATGCGCGAACCGAGGATGTCGAGGTCGCAACCGGCATCCGCATCGGCATCACCAAGGCGGTCGAGCTGCCCTGGCGCTACGGCGTCAGGGGCTCGAAGTTCTTGAGCAAGCCGTTTCCGAAATAAGCCTAAAGCGCGATGAATCATCATCGCGCTTTAGGTTATTGTTTGAGCATGATCTTTCCGGAAAACCGCTGCACACTTTTCCGGATCATGCTCTAAGACGCCTGCTTCAGCCGCTCCATCGCCTCGAGCAGCTTGGCCTTGCGGGCCAGCGCCGCCTCGCGCTTTTCGCGCTCCTCCTCGACGACTTCCTCGGCCGCGTTGGCGACGAACTTCTCGTTCGCCAGCTTCGATTCGGCGCGCTTGATGTCGGCCTCGGCCTTGGCGATCTCCTTGTCGAGACGCGTGCGCTCGGCGGCGACGTCGATCACGCCCTTGAGCGGCAGCGCGGCGACCTCGCCGCGCACCAGCAGTTGGACAGCGCCGTCAGGCGCGCGGTCGGCGAACGAGATGTCCGACAGCCGCGCCATACGCTTGATGACATCGGTCCAGCGCGGCGCGCGCTCCTTGGTTTCGGCCGAAGCGCCTGCGAGCACCAGCGCCGTCAGCGTTGCCGGCGCGATATTCATCTCGGCTCGCACCGAGCGGATCTGCGTGACGAGGTCGATGACCCAGCCGATCTCGGCTTCGGCAGCCGGATCGGTGAAGTCGGCATGATCGAAGATCGGCAGCACCCAGGCCGGCGAGACGAGCGCATCGGTCGGTCCCGTGGTCGCCGCAAGCATCGCGAGCTGCTCCGGCGTCGGCTCGACGGGCTTCAGCGGCCACGGCGCCAATGCGAGCAGGCCCTCGCGCCTGGCCGTCACCTCCCACAGCTCTTCGGTGATGAAGGGCATGAAGGGATGCAACAGCTTCAGGATCTCGTCGCGCGCCCAGGCGACCATGGCGCGGGTCTCGTCCTTGGCAGGGTTGTCCGGACCGAGCAGCACGGGCTTGGCGAGCTCGACATACCAGTCGCAATAGACGTTCCAGACGAAGCGATAGATGCTGCCGGCTGCATCGTTGAAGCGATAAGCTTCGATCGCCTCGGTCACCTCGCGCGTGGTGTGGGCGGTCTCATGCGCGATCCACCGGTTCAGCGTCTCCTTTGCCTTCGCCGGCTCGAAACCATCAGGCACGGCGCAGTGGTTCATCTCCGCGAACCGGCACGCGTTCCAGAGCTTGGTCGCGAAATTGCGGTAGCCTTCGACGCGGCTAGTGGCGAGCTTGATGTCGCGCCCCTGCGCCGCCATCGCGGCCAGGGTGAAGCGCAGCGCGTCGGCGCCGTATTCGTCGATCAGGTGGAGGGGATCGATGACGTTGCCCTTCGACTTCGACATCTTGGCGCCCTTCTCGTCGCGGACGAGGGCGTGGATGTAGATGGTCGAGAACGGCACTTCCTTCATGAAGTGCAGGCCCATCATCATCATGCGGGCGACCCAGAAGAAGATGATGTCGAAGCCGGTCACCAGCGCATTGGTCGGATAATAGCGCTGCACCTCGGGCGTCTCGTCGGGCCAGCCGAGCGTCGAGAACGGCCACAGCGCCGAGGAGAACCAGGTGTCGAGCACGTCCTCATCGCGCGTGATGAAGCCTTCCCGCTTGTTGCGGTCGAGCGCCATCTCGCGGCCCTGCTCGGGCGTAATGACCTCCTGCTCGACGTAATAGCCGAGCGCGTGGCTGATGGCCTCCTCCTCGGTCTCGGCGACGAACACCTTGCCGTCAGGGCCGTACCAGGCCGGGATCTGATGGCCCCACCAGAGCTGACGCGAGATGCACCAGGGCTGGATGTTCTCCATCCACTCGTAATAGGTCTTTTCCCAGTTCTTCGGCACGAACGTCGTTTCGCCCGAACGCACCGCCGCGATCGCAGGTCTCGCCAGCGTCTTGGCGTCGACGTACCACTGGTCGGTCAGGTAGGGCTCGATCACGCTGTTGGAACGATCGCCGTGCGGCACCATGTGGGTGTGCGGCTCGATCCGTTCGACGAAGCCGAACGATTCCAGCCGCTCGACGATGCGCTTGCGCGCAGCGAAGCGGTCGACCTTGTGGAATTCCTCGGCGAATTGCGCAGCGCCTTCGGGCAGGTCGCGCAGATAATCCTCGTTGTCGAGGAGATCGAGACAGCCTTCCCTGTCGAGCACGCTGATCCGGCGCAGCCCGTGGCGATTGCCGACCTCGAAATCGTTGAAGTCGTGCGCCGGCGTCACCTTCACAGCGCCCGATCCCTTTTCGGGATCGGAATACTCGTCGGCGACGATTTTGATCTTGCGGCCGACCAGCGGCAGGACGACATTCTTGCCGATCAGCTTCTGGTAGCGATCGTCCTCCGGATGGACGGCCACGCCGGTATCGCCGAGCATGGTCTCGGGGCGCGTGGTGGCGACCACGATGAAGCTCGAGGGATCCTCGGGGTTGAACGTCTTGCCCTCGATCGGATAGCGCAGATACCAGAGGTGGCCCTTCACTTCCGTCTGCTGCACTTCGAGATCGGAGATCGCGGTGAGCAGCTTGGTGTCCCAGTTCACCAGCCGCTTGTCCTTGTAGATCAGGCCCTCGCGGTGCAGCTCGACGAAGACCTTGACGACGGCCTTCGATAGGCCCTCGTCCATGGTGAAGCGCTCGCGCGACCAGTCGCAGGACGCACCGAGGCGCTTGAGCTGGTTGATGATGGTGTCGCCACTCTCGGCCTTCCACTGCCAGACCCGCTCCAGAAACTTTTCGCGGCCCATCTCGCGGCGACCGGGCTGCTGGCGCTCCATCAGCTGCCGCTCGACCACCATCTGGGTGGCGATGCCGGCATGGTCGGTGCCGGGCTGCCACAGCACGTCGCGGCCCCGCATGCGCTCGAACCGGCAAAGGATGTCCTGCAGCGTGTTGTTGAGGGCGTGGCCCATGTGCAGCGAGCCCGTCACGTTCGGCGGCGGGATCACGATGGTGAAGGGCACGGCATCACGGCGGTCGGGCCGGCCAGCCTTGAACGCAAGGCTGTCCTCCCACACCACGGACATGCGGGTTTCGATATCGGCGGGTTGGTAATTTTTCTCGATCATGGGGCTGCTAGAAAGCCGCGCGAGGGGGCCAAGTCAACGAAAAGCTCAGGGAAAGCGCGGCGGCGACAGCGCTTTCCGACCCGGTCCGGGCTCGAATATGACACCCGAAGCCAGGCTTTATGAGGGCCCTTCGGCCGCCCTCAGCGGCCGCCGCGCGAGACCCGCTCGATTTCGGCCTTCACGATGCGTTCAACGAGGCCGGGCAGGTTGTCGTCGAGCCAGGACTTCAGCATCGGCCGCAGCATCTCCTTGACCAGGTCCTCCAGCGTCCGCGCATTGCTGCTGAGCACCGTATGGGCCAGGGAGTTGAAGGCGGATTCGACCGCGGAGACCGTCGATTGCGCGAGGATCGGCTGCTGCGGGGGCAGCGGCGGCGCGTCGAAGTCCACCGGCGCGTAGGACGGCGGCGGGGCGGGACGCGGCGGCTCGGCGAATTCGAGATCGTCGCGTGGCTCGACCTTGCGGAAGGTCGGCGGCGGCGGAGGCGGCGTCGGGTCCATCGCCATGTCGTCGGTCAGTTCGAGCACGTCGGGCTCGGGCTCTGGCTCGGGCGCGCGGACCTCCGGCGTAGGTGTGGCCGCATCGAGACCCGCCAGCAACGCGTCGATATCGTCCTGGCTGTTGGATGCGTCCGCCGCGGGCGCCGGCGCCGGCTTTGCAGCCGGCGGCGGTGCCGGCTTCTCGGCGGCGGGTTTAGGCGGAGCGACCTTGGATGGCGGAATGTCGTTCATCGCCTGCGGCTTCGGCGGCGCAGCGGGCGCAGCAGCCTTCTCGGGCTTGGCGGCCTCAGCCGGCGGGGGCTTTGCCTCGTCGTCGGCAATGATGCGCCGGATCGAGGCCAGAATCTCCTCCATCGAGGGTTCTGTGACCTTTGCAGGCTGCGTCATCTCCGACTCCACATCATCAACGCCCTCGCATGCGTTGTTTTACACCAAGCACGGCAGGATTGGCCGGTTCCGCGACGATGGGTCCGCCATTTTCGTCGCCGCAGCCCGACTTGTCCCCAGATCACGGCTCGACGCGCAGCGGTGCGCCCCTGCCCCCGGCGCCGAAGCGTTACGCACACGACATCAACGCGGGCGAATCGACCCGCATCATCTTGGCAAGGCTATGTCAGGGATTTTGACGATTGCAAGCAAAGCACCGGTCGACCTCGGCTATTGGCGAGATCGACCGGATGATTACGGGAATCAGCGGCCGTCAGGCGTGCGCACACCCGCCCAGCTGTCCCGCACCTGATGATAGTGAACGCTGGGGTCGTAGGTCGTAGTCGCAAGGCCGAGGACCTGCGGCGATAGACGCCCGACCGCCGCGAGGACGTTATACGATGCGACCACGCGATCGTGCTGCGCGGTCACCAACGCAACGCGCGCGTTCACCAGCGCCTGCTGCGCATTGAGCACGTCCAGCGTGGTGCGCTGGCCGGCCTTGGCCTCCTCGCGGACGCCGTTCAGGGCGATCTCGGACGCCGTCACCTGCGCCTGAGCCGACTGCACCTGCGCCTTGGTGGCCTGCAGCGAGCCCCACCATTGCACAATGGTCGCGCGGGTCTGGTCGCGAGTCGTTTCGAGGTTGAGCCGCTGCTGCGCCAGGTTCTCCTTGGACTGGCGGATCAGCGAATATTCACCACCGCCATTATAGATCGGCACGGTGAGCTGCGCGATCGCCGATGCGGTGTACGAACGCATCTGAATCAAGGATTGTTCGTCGGCCCGCTGGGCCGTTGCCTGAACCGAAAGTGTCGGCAGCAACGCTCCTTCATTGATCTTGACCTGCAGATAATTGACGTCGATGCCGTACATGGCGGCCGTCACGTTGGGGTGCTCGATCAGGCCGAGCTCGATGGCGGAAGCCAGCGTCTGAGGCAGAAACCGATCGACAGGCGAGCCGGGCGCAAGATTCGTGGGCTCGTTGCCGATGATGCGACGGTAGTTCGCGCGGGTCGTCGTCAGATTCGCTTCAGCGGTGAGCGCCTGGGTCCTCCCGGCCGCCAGTTGCGCTTCCGATTGGGCGACGTCGGTGCGGGTCACTTCGCCGACATTGAAGCGGTCGCGGGTCTGCTTCAGTGTCTGCTCGAGGACGCGCACGTTGCTGCGCTGGACTTCGAGCGTGGCGGCATCCCGCAGATAGTCCATGTAGGTCGTCGCGGCGCTCAGCAGTACGCTCTGATCCATACCGCGCAGCGCTTCACGCGTACCAGACACCTGGCTCTCCGCCGCGCGGGTCCGGTTGGCGGTCTGGTTGCCATTGTAGAGCGTCTGTGTCGCCGTCACGCCAATGCTGCGAGGCACCCTCGTTCCGTAGACTGAGTTGGTCCCCGGGGCACTCTGCAAATCTTGATATGAATAGCCACCGGTCGCTGTCAGATTGACCCTCGGGCGATAGCCCGACAAGGCCTGAGGCACGCCCTCGTCAGTCGAGCGCACCTGGGCACGCTGTGCGTTGAGCTGCGGGTTGTTCTGATAGGCGCGCACCAGCGCGCCCTCGATCGTATCCGCCAAGGCAGGTGTCGGCCCGGCAAGCGCCAGCAGCAGGACCGAAACCGCAGCTCCGGTGAAGAGCTTCACCCCATGCATCCGTGAAATTCCGTTCGTTCTAGCGCCCTGCTCGTGCCCGCGAGCCGGGGTACCGTACCAATGGAGTCGTTGCCCCGCCGCAACATAGGACGCGGTCAAGCGCGACGGAACTACCTGGGGGTGGTTCTCAGTGGAAACTCTTCGCGTGCAGCATCCCGGCCACACTTCTGATTCAGAACGGGATTTGGGGCGGCTTTGGGGCCGTCAGAAGACAAAGGCAGCCGCCCGTTCCAGCCCGGGAAGCACCGGGGCGGCGGCGTCGAACAGGGTCCGATGACCGAATTCGCCGTGGGTACGGGTCACGATCGTGGCGCGCGGCGGCCTCGATTCGGCCGACACCCCCACCAGGCGCCCACCCTCCTTCAGCTGCCCGAGCAGCGCTTCCGGCATCACCTCGGCCGCGCCGTTGAGGAGAATCACATCATAGGGGGCAGCAGCAGGGTCCCCCTCGGTGCAGGCCGCCGCCTTGCAGGCGACATTGGCAAGCCCCTGGGCGGCGAAGGCGTCGCTGGCCTTGGCCGCCAAAGCCGAATCGCACTCGGTCGCCGTGACCTGACGCGCGAGCTTGGCGGCCAGTGCGGCGAGATAGCCGGTGGCGCAGCCCACGACCAGCACGTTGTCATCCGCGCCGATCTCGGCGGCCTGGAGCAGCTTGCCGGTCAGCGCCGGCTTGATCAGGAACCGCTTGGCGGCGCCTTCGCTGACGTCGAGGTCGAGATCGAGGTAAGCCAGCGCCTGCCGGCCGGCCGGCACGAAGGCCTCGCGCGGCACCGTGAGCATGGCATCGAGAACACGACGGTCGGTGACGTCATTGGTGCGCACCTGGCCATCGACCATTTTTTGGCGCGCGGTCGAAAAACCGGACATTTGCGGACCCTGCAATGCGGACGATGCCGCGGAGAAAAATCGCGGCATCTTTTGGAGCATGCTCGGTCAAAACGCAACATAGCGGTTGGCGATGCGCGTTTCGCCCTCCGCAACCTCTCCTGATGGAGGGCCGGGCCGGCCCTATTCGATGGCGACTGCCAGGCGGCCAATGAGGCCAGCGACCTCGTCAAGCCGCGCCGAATCCGGCGCCTCGACTGCGCGCGCGAGACAAGCGAGGCATTCATCGTCGCTGAGCTCGGGGATGCCGGCCGGCAGAATCGAGGGGGCCAAATCAGAACGGTCGACCTTGTTGTCTGGCATGGGAATCAGCTCCGCGAGTGTCCGGCAGATCCACGCTCGACGTAAATTGAGTCGTTTTGGCGCCGTCCGAATGGCGGGACCTCGCCGACGCACAGGTGTTCGAGCGCGATTCCGTGCTGCACCCCGGTGCTTCGCTCTAGATTTCAGGCAAAGCACATAGCACGCAGCATCAGGATGCAAGGGCAAGCTTTTGAATTTAGTAAGATTCGGCTCTCCGGACTGGATCCGGTTTTGTTACGGAAGCGTCGGTTTCTCTTGAGCCTTTTAGCGCGCCTCAGCGTCGAGGTTCCCAAATCATTCCCAAGGCCTACCATGCGTTCACGTTGGAGAAGGGCGCGCTGACGGCGCGCAATGATCCAGAGGCCCTTGACCCATATCAAGGGAGCCCGTCGCCCGCCCGCCAACATCCACACATTACCGCCCTTCAGCCCATCGTCGGGCGACCGGGAGTTTCGATCATGAAGGCTGTTTCCGTCGAAGAAGCCGTTGCGATGATCCCGGCGGGCGCCAGCGTCATGGTTGGCGGCTTCATGGGAGTTGGAACGCCGGAGCGGCTGCTCGACGAAGTCGTGCGTCAGAGGAAGACGGGTCTGACCTTGATCTCGAATGACGCGGCCACGCCCGGCAAGGGCGTCGGCAAGCTGTTCGATCAGGCACTGGTGTCGAAGCTGACGGCAACGCATATCGGTCTCAATCCGAAGGCGCAGCAGCAGATGCTGGCGAACCAGATCGCGGTCGACCTCGTGCCGCAAGGCACCTTCGTCGAACGCATCCGCGCCGGCGGGTGCGGTCTCGGCGGGGTGCTGACGCCGACCGGGGTCGGAACGCTGGTGGCCGAAGGCAAGCGCCAGATCGAAGTCGACGGCAAGCCGTTCCTGCTGGAAACGGCGCTGCGGGCGCAATTCGCATTGGTGCACGCCTTCCTCGCCGACTACCTCGGCAACCTCGCCTACGCCCTCACCTCGCGCAACTTCAACCCGGTCATGGCGATGGCAGCCGACACCGTCATCGTGACGGCGGAGCATATCGTCCCGGTCGGCGTGATCGCGCCCGATCACGTCGTCACCCCCGCGCCGCTCGTCGACTATCTCATCACCAACGGATGACATCATGGATCCCCAGATCATCATCGCCCGGCGTGTCGCCAAGGAGCTGAGGAGCGGTAATCTCGTCAATCTCGGCATCGGCATTCCGACCCTGGTCGCCAATTATGTGCCGTCGGACCTGAAGGTCTTCTTCCAGTCCGAGAACGGATTGATCGGCACCGGGCCGATTCCCGAGCAGGGGATGGCGCACCCGACGCTCACCGATGCCGGCGGACGCCCGATCAGCGCGCTGCCGGGCGCCTCCACCTTCGACAGCGCGATGTCGTTCGGCCTGATCCGCGGCGGCCACGTCGATGTCACCGTGCTCGGCGGTCTCCAGGTCGATGCGCATGGCCATCTCGCGAACTGGATGATCCCGGGCAAGATGGTCCCGGGCATGGGCGGCGCAATGGACCTCGTCACCGGCGCCAAGCGCGTGATCGTCGCCATGCAGCACGCGGCCAAGGGCAAGTCGAAGATCGTGGTGAAATGCTCGCTGCCGCTGACCTCGGCACGCCCTGTCAACCTTGTCGTGACCGACATGGCCGTGATCGGTTTTCCCGATGGCAAGGCGACGCTGCTGGAAACAGCACCCGGCATCAGCGTCGGCGAGGTCATGGCCTTGACGGAGGCCGAGCTCGCCATTCCCGACAATGTTCCGGAAATGAAGCTCTGAACAGGTCAACCATGCGAATATTCAGCGACTTCAACGAGATCAAATCCGCAATCGGCACCGAGATCGGCGCCAGCGACTGGATCGAGATCACGCAGGACCGCATCAACCAGTTCGCCGAGGCGACCTGCGACGAGCAGTGGATCCATGTCGACCAGGAGCGCGCCAAGCAGGAGATGCCGGGCGGCAAGACTATCGCCCATGGCCTGCTCTCGCTTGCCCTTGCCCCGCTGTTCATCCGTTCGGTCATCGGCCTGAAGGGGCTGCGCAACACGCTGAATTACGGTGCTGACCGCATCCGATATCTCGCGCCGGTTCCGGCGGGCTCGAAGTTACGCGGCCGGGTCACGATCGCGGAAGCGGAGGACGTGCCGCCGGACGGGCTGCGCGTCAACTACCACCTCGTGATCGAGATCGAGGGCGGCAAGAGGCCGGCCTGTGTCGCCGAATTGATCGCTCTGCACTATCGCTGAGTCAAAGAGTCGAAAAACAACCCCATGCACAGTAGACATGGGGCTGATCTGATTGATGTTTCCTGTTCGCCCGGAACCGGTTGCTCCGTCGGGCAAAACACTGGCAATATTGTCACCATCGATCGTGGGTCGCCGGACTGCTCAGCGCGTCAATCGACGATGTGGTGGCCGCCGTCGACGTCGAGGCCCCGCCGGGATCAGCTTGGCGCCGTGGATGGTCACGCGGCACGTCCTCCGAACCAGGCACCGAAATAGCCTGCATAAAGTGCCGGTGATTCGAGGTTCATCGAATGCCCTATGCCTGGCACGACGACCAGCCGGCAATCCGGCATCGCTTCGGCCATGGCACGGAGATCGGCCGGCGCGATCCAACCGTCCCGCTCGCCCCACAACACGAGGTGCGGATGCCGGATCTCGGACATACGGCGCTCCAGCTCACGGCTCTCCTTCTCCCGCGTCAGGTTCACCGGCGTGCCGATCCAGATCCCCTCCGATACGCCGAAGGTCTGCCCAATGATCCGATCGAACAGCGTCTGGATCTCTCCCAGCCCCTCGCGAAAGCGAGGGACCATGTTCGGCCCCATGCTCTCCGGGACGAACAGCGAAGAAGCGGCTGTAGCCATCACGGACCGCGTCAGCTCCTTGTTCGACATCATGGCCCTGAATAATCCGATCTGATCGGCATCGAAGGCCATGCCGAGCGGCGTTACCGGATCGAGCGCGAACACACGGCCGAAGCGCTGCGGCTGCTCGAGCAGCATTCTGGCGGCGATGATGCCGCCGGTGGAATGTGTCGCGAGATGGCAATAGCCGATCCCGAGCGTATCGAGCGCCGCCAGCATGTCCTCGGCGTGCTGCCGCATGGAGTAGTTGGAATAGTCGGCCGACGGCTTCGGCCGGTCGCTGTCGCCACAGCCGCGCCAATCGATTGCAACCACACGGAGCCCGATCGGAAACAATGGCGCGGCGAGCTCGATCCAGTCCTTGCTGGCGAGATTTCCGTGGATGAAGACGACGGTGACGTCGCCTCCTCCCCACTCCCGCCAGCCGAGTCGGAGTTCGCCCGCCTGCACCCTTGGCATCGCCGGGCCCTACTTGTTGAGGCCAGCCGTCGGAGCCGCTCCAGGCGGTGTCGGCGCCACTGGCAAGGCAGAGACGACGGCGCCCTTGATCATGCGATCGGTTCCGAGCGGCGATGATGTGTCCACCTCCCCGTTGGTCACGAAATCCACGACATCGGCAGCGTATTCCACTGGATTGTCGGTGTGGATGAAGTGTCCGGTCTCCGGATAGATCTTGAGCATCGGCCGGTTGCCGGCATTGGTCATACGCGTCATGAACGGCGTGATGACGTCGCGGCCGAGGTCCGTCAGGCCGTTGAACGCAGGCGTCGGAATGAACGGCTCCTTGTCGCCGAACGCCAGGAAGATCGGCGCTTTGATCTGGGTGACCCGCTCATAGAGGTTCTTCGGGTCATCCTGCTGGAGCTCAGCACCGATCGTGTAGATGTCGAAGATGAAGACGTTGCACCACTGATCGAGCTCCTTCGGGTTGCCCTTGGTAAGCCCGGCGCGTTGCTCGGTATGGAAACGGGCATATTCGCTGTCGTTGAAGAAGTATCCGCTCTTCGCAGCCGATACCACGCCGGTGTCCGGATCACGTTTCTTGAAGTAGAAGAAGTCGCGGACGTTCTGCTCGCTCCGCGCCTTTTCCGCAGCGAGAATACCGGTCTGGTCCCAGACCTGCTTCCACTTGTCGAAGTCTCGGCCGAGACCGTCGGCGAACAGAGGCGCCTTCTTGTCCTTGGCAATGGTGATCTCGCGCGAATATTCCTCGAGGCCGGACGGCGCCTCCAAGGCGAGGCCCTGCACCGCATCAGGCCAGGTCAGGGCGTAGCCCACGACGAACTGGCCGCCGAGCGAGTGGCCGAGATAGTACGCCTTCTTGACTCCGAGCTGGTTGACCACGAGGTCGTAGATCACCTCGCGCATGTCCTGCATGGTGCGAGCGGGATTCTTGTCGAGATTGCCGGGCCCCGACATGCCGTAATGCGGTAGGTCCGGCACGATCACGCGCAGGCCGCTGCGCAGCGCATACTGCATGATGTTGCCGTAATGGCCGCCGAACGCGCCCTTGCCGTGGATGATGACGAGCACCTTCGGATCCTTGTCGGTGCCGGCATACTCGTCCATGTAGCCGATTTCCCAGGAGTTGCCGCTCTTGTCCTTGGCACTGCCGAACTTGACCGGATAGGGATAGGTCACGTAGGCCTTCCAGAACGACTTCTTGGGATCGATCGTCTGGGCGACGCCGGGCACGCGATAGTTCTTGTCGACGAATTTCTGGGCGCGATCGAGGGCCGCCACGTCATCCATGAAGGCGACGAACTTCGGATCGTTCTTGCGCTGGTTGATGATCGGGAACACGCCGTAATGCGCGACCGGGCTCTCCTGTGCGATGAGGTCAGCGCCGGGCACGCGATCAACGGCCTTCTGCGCCAGCTTGAAGTTGAGCCAGAGGTCGTTGGTGATGTGCATCACCAGCGTGCGAGCCTGAATGCGACCGAGATAGGGATTGACGTTATGGGTCTCGCCGACCCGATTGCGCCAGACGAGATCGACGGCGTCGTAGAGCTTGGCGCGATTAATGACGTTGAGGCCGGCCTTCTCGTTCGGCGGATCCCAATAGAAAATCTCGGGCTGTACCGCCGCCCAGTTCTGGGTCGTGCGGAAGGAAAAGTCATAACCCGTCATGCCGAGGATCGACCAGCCGAAGGCCACGCCCGGCACCGGATGCTTTTCCTTCGGGAGCTTGTAATAGTCGCCCTCGGTCGCCTGCCAGACCGGATCGCCCTGGATCGCGGCTGTCATCATCTGGAAGGTCCAGTTGCCGACCGGGTCGTCGCCATCCGATTGCGTGGTGCCGCCGATCGGCATCAGGGCGCTGACATATTCCGGATGCATCACGCCCCAGACGTAGGTCTGCGTGCCACCCATGGAGACGCCGGTCACCAGCGCGACGCGCGCGACCTTCAGCTCGTCGCGCAGCAGGCGGTAGTTCGCCTGCACCATGTCGTAGTAGCTGTATTGCGGAAACTTGATGCCTAGGCCGTCGGATGGCTTGCTCGCGCCCCAAGTGCCGAGCGGATCGACCATGATGACATAGTAACGATCCGTATCGATCGGCCGGCCCGGACCAATGATGGGTACGCCACCCGACAACGCCGCACCCTTGACCCACTGTTCGTACATGTCGGTGGAATCGCCGGAATAATAGGAGTTGATCACGATGGCATTGGTGATCTCGCCCGCCGCGTTGCGCCTTGCGTTGCCGACGGCGATGTAAGCCGTGCGCAGCTTGCCGGCCCCGAGCGATTCCAGCGTGACGCCGCCCTCGCCGCCGTTCTCCCATTTGGAAGGGTCGGTCAGGTCGTACTTGCCGCCCAGGCGGAAGTTGGCGATCTCGTAGGTCTTCTTCAGCCCGTCATGCTGCACCTGCGACGAACGGCGCGTGAAAGGCTGTGCGGTTGCGATCGCCGTTCCGAGCAGCAGCACGATCAGGCTCAACAGGCAACGATTCAACGCATCTCGTCCGGCCATGATGCGATCCTCCCTGGAAGATTTTCCTGAAACGCTAGGCAGGGCGGCCGGGGAAGGTTTGATCTAGCTCAATGGAATCCGCTCGGAGGAATCGAGGATCGCGGGCATCAAAAGACCGGCGGTACCCTCGCGATGCCCTTCCTCAGCCACGGCTCATATCGGATCCGCTATGAGCTCGACGGGCCGGCGGGCGCACCGGCCTATGTTCTCGTGAACGGGCTGACGCAATATTCCGAGCTGTGGAGCGCCTATCGCGAGGCCTTGTCGGCGCGAGGCTTTCGCGTTGCGACCTTCGATCTTCTCGGCCAGGGCGCCTCCGACAAGCCGAGGCTCTTCATCAGCCAGGACGATCAAGTCGCTGCACTGCGCCTCCTCATCGACGAACTCGGGGACGGTCCGATCTTTCTGAGCGGGATCAGCTTTGGCGGCCTGATCGCGCTGCGATATGCGATCGAGCATGGCAAGCGGCTGGCCGGGCTGGTGCCGATGAGCTGCTTTGCGGAGCTGTCGCCGCAACTCTTGCTGCTTGGCAATGCGCTGCGGACCGGCCTGATCCTCGGTGGCACGAGTTACCTCCAGGATCTCCTGTTGCCCATGAACCTCTCGGACCAATGGCTGAAGCCACTGCTGGACAAGCTCGAGAGCGTGAAGCGGCAAGGTTGGCTGGTCAACGACGTCTACGCGCTGCAAAACCTGATGGAATCTTTCCTCGACTTCCAGCCGCTCACGCCGCGCCTGTCCGCGATCGCCGTTCCGACCATGATTCTCAACGGCGAGTTCGATTTCCTGACGCCGCGGGCTCTCCACGAAACATTGCGTGTCGAGATTCAGAACAGCTCATTGGTGATCATCCCCAGGGCCTATCACGCCTTCACGCTGGAGAAAGGGGCACTGACCGCCGATCTGCTGGCGCGCTTTGCCGAAGACGTGCTGGCCGGCCGCTGGCAGGGCAATCAAGCGGTCTGGGTGGCGCCGGACCAGCCCGGCGGCGAGCTCACGCCGTTTCCTGCCGGCTACGATCATCTGCGTGCCATCCCGGTCAAGCGAGCGCTGCCATGAGCGGCTTCCTCGGTCCCGTCGCGCCGGACGGTCGCATTCCACCGAACCAGCAGACGAAGGTCGCAGCATTCCTGATTTCGGCGCACGGCGCCCTGGCTCGGCAATTCGCTTTCATGCTGCCCGCGAGGCTCGACGCGGCATGGCAGACCGAATTGAATGCTCAATTTTATCGCGAGACCGAGATCGTCTCGCTGCTGCTGCGCGCCACGTCCTGGGTGGTGGATCCTTCCCTGGGTTACATGTTCGCCTCCTGGGAGTCCGCCTGGCTGCCTGCACCGGTCGAAGGGATCGCAGACCCTCGCCTTGCCCAAATGATTCACCTCGCAGCGCTTGCCCACGCCGTGCATGCCGGTATACGGCCGGCTGCGCTCCTACCGATCGAGGCCAATGCGCAGGATCCTTTTGTTATGGCGCTACGCCGGATCGAATTCGAGAGTGGCCGGCTGTTGCAGGCCCAGATTCTGTTTCTGAAGAGCACAGATCTTGCGCCGCATCGCGACGCGGTCAGTGCGGCGCTCGCGCAGCGTCACGCCGGAGTCCGCAAGCTCTGGCGCGAATTACTTGAGAGCATCGGCATCGGCGCACCGCCGGCATGACCACGCGCGGTTGCGCCGGTCAATCGATGATGTGATAGCCGCCGTCGATATAGAGCACACCACCGGTGATCAGCTTGGCGCCGTCGAGCGCCAGGAACGCGGTGGCATTGCCGACATCGTCGATGCTGACGAGGCTGCGCGAGGGCGCCTTGGATTGCGCCTTGTCCATCAGCTCGTCGAACTCCGGAATGCCGGAGGCTGCGCGGGTCGCGAGCGGTCCCGGCGAGATCGCGTGCACGCGGATGCCCTTCGGACCGAGCTCGGCAGCGGCGTAGCGAACGGCGGCCTCGAGCGCCGCCTTGGCGACGCCCATGATGTTGTAGTTCTCCACCACCATCTGGCTGCCGTAATAGGTCATGGTGAACATCGTGCCGCCGTTCTTCATCAGGGGTTCGGCCAGATGTGCCATCCGCAGGAAGGACCAGCAGGAGACGTCCATGGTCTTCAGAAAGCCGTCGCGGCCGACATCGACGACGCGGCCGTGCAGTGCTTCCTTCGGCGAGAAGGCGATGGAATGAAGCAGGAAATCGAGCTGCCCCCACTCCGACTCGATCCGCTCGAAGACCGCCTCGGTCTGGCCTTCGACCATGACGTCGAGCGGCAGGAAGATCGGCGCTTCGAGCGCCTGCGCCAGCGGCTCGACGTGCTTCTTGGCGCGGTCGTTCAGATAGGTGACGGCGAGGTCGGCGCCGAGCGCGCGAAACGCCCTGGCGCAACCCCAGGCGATCGACTGGTCGTTGGCGATGCCGACGACGAGGCCCTTCTTCCCCTTCAGAGCGACCTTGCTGTCCGGAAATACTGGAATCATGACACCCTCTCTTGTCTGGGGTTGGGCGATTGGCCGTTCATCAACAGCGTCAGCGTGTGCTGCGCAATCATGAGCTCCTCGTCCGTCGGGACGACGTAGACCGGAACGAGACTCGTCTTTGCCGATATCAGCCGCGAATGGCGCGTGTTCTCGGCTGGGTCGAGTGCCACGCCAAGCCAGCCGAGCTGCTCCGCCACACGCGCGCGGATGCCGCTCGAGTTCTCGCCGATGCCGGCGGTGAAGACGAAGGCATCGATCCCCTGCAACGCCGCCGCCAGCATTCCGGCGTTGAGGCCGATGCGATAGACGAAATAGTCCACCGCCAGCTTCGCTTGCGGATCCGTGCTCGCCTCCAGCTCGCGCATGTCGTTGCTGAGCCCGGAAAGCCCCTTCAATCCGCAATCGCGATAGAGAAAATCCTGCACCTTCGACGGCGTCATCCCCTTCTCGGACAATAGGTACAGCACGACGCCCGGATCGAGCTGGCCCGGGCGCGTGCCCATCGGCAGCCCATCGAGCGCGGTGAATCCCATCGTGCTCTCGACGCTCAGCCCATTCTTCATCGCGCACATCGACGCGCCACTGCCGAGATGGGCGACAATCACCCGGCGCTTTGCGACCTCTGGCGCAATCTGGGGCAAGGTCCTGGAGATGTACTCATAGGAGAGCCCGTGAAAGCCGTAGCGTCGCACACCTTCGGCGTGAAGCTGGTAGGGGATGGCGTAATGATCGGCCAGCGGACCGTGCGTGCGGTGAAACGCGGTGTCGAAGCACGCGACCTGGGGTATCGTCGGGAAATTGGCCAGGATCGAGCGGATCGGCGCCAGATTGTGCGGCTGATGCAGCGGCGCTAACGTGACGAAGCGTTCTAGCCGTGCCACCACGCCATGATCGACGAGAATTGGCCGCTCATGATCCGGCCCGCCATGGACGACGCGATGCCCGACCGCCAATGGATGGATGCGCGCCTCGTTCCGCAGCCATTCCCCCGCGACTTGCATCGCCGCCGGCACGTCCGGAATGGCCTCGATCGGATAGGCCCGGTCCGCCATGGGATCATTGCCTGCCCTGCTCGCCCGCAAGCGCGGACGGCTGCCGATGCCGTCCACCTGCCCCTTGATCAGGCGGCGCAGAACGCCCTCACCCTCGACCGCAAAGACCTGGAACTTGACGCTCGATGAGCCGGCGTTGACGACGAGGATGCTGTCCATGGCGGTCACGCCGCGACTGTCGGCGCCTTCTGGCGCCGCGCGTGAGCATAAAGTGCAGCAACTGCGCAGGACGCCATCCGCGCTCTTGGGCTGTCCGCACGCGAGGTCAGGACGACGGGGACGCGCGCGCCGAGCACAATGCCGGCGCCGTCGGCCTTGGCGAAATAGGCGAGGTTCTTGGCCAGCATGTTGCCCGCTTCGAGGTCGGGCACGACCAGGATCTGAGCACGGCCGGCCACCTCGGACTTGATGCCCTTGATCCGCGCGGATTCGAGGTCGATCGCGTTGTCGAACGCCAGCGGCCCGTCGATCACGCCGCCCGTGATCTGGCCGCGATCCGCCATTTTGCAGAGCGCCGCGGCCTCGATCGTGGATGGAATCTTCGATGTGACGGTTTCGACCGCGGAAAGGATGGCCACCCGCGGCGACTTGCCGAAGCCCGCCTGATTGTAGAGATCGATCGCGTTCTGAATGATGTCCCGCTTGGCGTCCAGATCGGGGAAGATGTTGATTGCGGCGTCAGTGACGAAGATCGTCTCGGCGTAGGCCGGCACATCCATGACGAAAACGTGGCTGATGCGCCGATCGGTGCGCAATCCCCCGACTTTGCCCGTGACGGCTCGCATCAGCTCGTCGGTGTGAAGGCTGCCCTTCATGAGCAGTTCGCCGCGCGCGGCATGGATCAATTCGACACCCCTCGCCGCGGCTTCGTCGCTGTGCGCGGCATCCACGATCTCATAACCCGAGATGTCCAGGCCGAACGTGCCAGCCGTATCCCGGATCTTCCGCTCCGGTCCGACCAGGAGCGGCCGGATGATGCCGGCAGACGCGCTGTCGACGGCGCCGCGCAAGGATGTCTCATCGCAGGGATGCACCACGACGGTCGGCGTCGGCGGGATTGCCCTGGCCGCCGCGATCAGGCGATCATACTTGCTGGGAGACTGCGTGGCCGTCGCATCTGCTGACATGATGTCGCTCCCGATCCTTGCAACTCGCGTTACGACGCCTTCGCCTTGGGATCGAAAGGGGCAACGTTCGACGCCCTTTCGGCACCTTCCGCGGTGTCGAGGCCAAACAGGCCGGCGATCTGCCGCAGCCGGTTGGCGCGCTCGCCGGTGACATCCGCACTGGCCGACAGCACCTGCTCGATCGCCTCGAATGCTGCGCGGCGAACGTTCATGTCGTCAGGCAGCAATTTCGGGATTGCAGCGAGCGCCCCTTCCCGGTCGAGCAGCAGCATGAAGAACTGCTCGCGTACCAGCATCTTGAACTCGGCAAGAGACATGCGTGCGCCGCCATGATCCCGGCGGACCCGGCGCAGAGCCTCGATGCTGCGTTCGTCCACCATCCCCCGTGCCGAGCCGACATAGAGCAAAGCGCGCAACGCCGCTTCACGGAGGCCGCCCTCACCGATCCGCGACTTCAGCTCGGCAATGCGCTTCTCGAGCATGGTGCGATGCTCGGCGGACATCTCACGCCGACGCGACGGCGTGGACGTCGGATCGATCCCGACCGCCGCCTGGAGCGCCGGGGATCCGTAGACGCTGAGGAACATCGCTTCGCTGAGCGCCTCCTGTGAATCGCGCCAGCTGTCGAGGGCGTGAACGACCTGCTTCGAGATCTGCTCCTGGAACGCCAGGAACGGATTGTCCGCAGCGACCGGCTTGCGCTTCTCGGCGGCCTTCTCGGCCAATGATTTCACCGTCGCCATGAAAGGATTCTGGCTGCTGAACAGCTCGTACTGCAGCCGCAGCGGATGCATGTTGTGAGCCCATTCGGCCATCTGTGGCGTCACCATGCGCTTGAGCCATGGCTGGACGAATTTTCGATAGGCCGCCAGGTTGATTTCCGAGATTCGTTTGGCGGTGGCAAAGCGTCGCTCGTCCTCAGGCGAATTGCCGCCCATGGCGCGGATGTCGTCGAGCGTCCGCGCTTCGCAGCGCATCACCCACTGGCCGACGACCAGATCCGAACTTGCGGTTTCCTCATCCTTCGCCTCGAACGTCGCTTCATAGAGTCCGGGCGGCAGAACGTCGATGAGGTCGATGTTGCTGGAAAATTCCGCGTGCTCCTTCTTGGCGACGCCGCCGGAGACGAAGATGCCGAGATGGCCGATGTTCTGGTGCACGGTGTAGACGATGGTCTGGCCATAGGCCCTGATCTCATCGACATCGGCATAGCAATCGAGGATCCAATGCAGCGCCTGCTGCGGCGGCGTGATGTTGTCGCCCTCCGAGCAGAACACCACGATAGGGGATCTGATGTTGCGAAGGTCGACCTTCCGGCCATCGGACATTTCGATGTTGCCGGCCGCGAGGTTGTTGCCGACGAACAGCTCATCGACGATGAATTGGATCTCCTCGGCGTTCAGGTTGACGTGGCCGCCCCACCAACGCTCGAATTCGAGATAACGATCCGCCTCGGTGTCGACCTTGGAATAGACGTTGTATTGCTTGGTCCAGAGCGTATTCGACGGGTTCTGGTTCTCGAAGTTCTGCACCAGCCAAGCACCATCGAACTTGCCGGCGCCGAGATCCGAGGTCAGGGCCGTCAACCAGCTTCCGCCCAAGAGCCCGCCCGAGTAGCGCATCGGATATTTTCCATGCACGCCGGCCCAATAGGCCAGCGGCGCGCCGGCGATGATCAGCGGGCCGAATAGCTCGGGACGCAGCGAGGCCAGGATCATGACGGCCCATCCGGCCTGACAATTGCCGATCACGCAGGGCTTGCCGTCGGCATCCGGGTGAAGGCTCATGACCTTTTCGATGAAGATGGCTTCGGCACGCGCGATGCGCTCGATGGTCTGACCGGGCATCGGGTCCGGCAGGAATCCGATGAAGTAGCAGGGATGGCCTGCTTTCATCGCCACCCCGATCTCGCTGTCGGCCTTGAAGCCGCCGATGCCGGGGCCGTGGCCCGCACGCGGATCGACCACGACGAACGGCCGCCGGTTCATGTCGATCTCGACGTTGGCGGGCGGAACGATGCGCACCAGCGCGTAATTGACGGGCTCGGCGAGCTGGCGCCCGTCGATGATCAACTCCGCCGCATATTGCAGAACATGCGGGGCGGTTTGCGCGAGGTGCTCCCTGTACTGGTCCCCGCGCCGGCGCATGATATCCAGGAACAGGATACTGCGCTGTCCCGCATCGACGAGGTATTCGACTGCCGAGGCGACCAGCCCCGACATGGGACCGCCCGGAATTTGCATCTTGTGCATGGACATGTTCTCGACCTCTCCGTCGCCTCGGCCAATTGACGGCTTGGAGCGAGGACGAACGTTGATCTAGGTCAAGATGATCTGCACGCTTCGGAGGCGTCTATCCTGCATTATAGGGCATGAGACCCGGCCGGGCGGTTTTGAAAGAGCGACATCGGTAATGTCCCAACCTGCAACTTACAGCGTGCAAACCGTGCTGAAGGACAGCACCCCGATCCAGGTCCGCGCGCTTCGCGCCAGCGACGAGGCGGACATGCTCGCCGCCGTCGCGCGTACCGGACCGCAGTCGCTGCAGAACCGGTTCTTCGTTTTGAAACGGCATTTCTCGGAGAAGGAGCGTGCCTTCTTCATGGACGTGGATTTCAGCAATCACGTTGCGCTGGCCGCTCTCGCCGAGGAACAGGGTCGATACGCCATTATCGGCGGCGGCCGGTACGTCATCGTCGAGCCCGGTCGGGCCGAGATGGCCTTCGTCGTGGTGGATGCCTGGCAAGGTCGCGGGGTGGGCTCCTTATTGCTGAGGCACCTGACAGAGATCGCGCGCGAACAAGGCGTAAGAGAGCTCACAGCCGAGGTTCTGTCCGACAACATGCCCATGCGCAGCGTGTTCGCGAAGGCGGGCTTCAAGCTCGCGCGGAGTGACGATCCGAGAACGGTGCACCTGTCGCCCACGCTTTGATCCGCGCGCCCGGCTTGAGCCTCACCTCAAAGCGATCGTGATCCGACTGATATTGGCCGCCAGCTCGAGTCCCGCCTTCGGGCCTTGCAGCACCATCGTGACGCCCTTTTCATTGCGCAGGTGCACACCATTGGCGCCGCCGACCAGCGCAAAGCCGCCGCCGACGGAGCTGTAGTTGCCGGCGAAGTCACTGACCTCCCGGATACCGGATGCCCAGCCGTCGAGGCGGCCGACCGTTGCACCGACCGTGATGCCCAGGCTCACGCCGCTGACGTTGAAGGGGTAGGTCTTGCCCCGGTACGTCAACACGCCGCTGCCCACGCCACCGCCGGCCAGGAATCCCGCCTTGACGATCTTCACTCTGACCTGACCGGTGGCCTGCGCGAAGGACGGCGCCGCCGGCAGGGTCAGCCCGAGCGCGAGCAGGAGCAGCGCGACCAGGCGAAATGCGCGCATGCGCGGCTCAGGGTTTTGCGGCATCGACTTTCTTCCAGGTTTCATCGGGATTGAACAACGTGGTGCGCTGGGCGATGAACTCGGTGCGCTTGCCGAGATCCTTCTGGTAGACGACGCCGTCATGATTGACCAGGAAGGTCATGACGCCCGAATTGCCGTATTCCGCGGGCCAGGCGATCAGGGCGAAGCCGCCGATCATCTTGCCCTTGACGACGTAGTTGAGCGCACCGCCGCGCGCATCCCGCCCCTGCGCTTTGAGAATCCGGAAGTAATAGCCGTGATAGGGCGTCGGCCCGACATCACCGCCGCGATAGCCCTCCTTCGTTGCTTCGGCCGCGAGCGCGCCGAGCGGGCTCGGGTCGCTGTCGTCGCGCCAGAACAGGCCGTCCTTCTTGCCGGGCGAGGAGGAGATGCGCTGCGCGTAGACGCCGACGCCCTCGCCGCGGTCCTTTTCCGCATATTCGTTTTGCGCGTCGACGAAGGCGAGCGCGGTCTGGATCGCGTCGAGCTCGTTGCGGCCGATGCGACGGCGCAGCACCTCAATGCGTCCCTCGTCGGTGTCGAACGCCCAACCCGTCCTGGTGTTGACCAGCGGAATTGGAAACGGAAAATCGTCCGGCCCGAGCATCAAGGTGGCGGTCTTGTTGCCCTCCGCCTTGATGCCGTGCTTGGCGTCGTACATCGCGGTGAAGCGCGCTCGAATGTCGTTGTCGGCAACCTCGTCGCCGGACGACACGATGTCCTCTGCATTCCTGCCGAGCACTTTCAAGATGTCTTTCGGGCCGCTCTTGACCGCGGCGGCAAGCGCAGACGCGGCCTCTTCCGGTGTCTTGTAGGATTCCTGTGCGAGAGAGGCCGACCCGAGCAGCGCGAGCGCGAGGACGCCGGGCATCAGCGCACGGCTAAACGATTTCAGGCCGGTCATGGCATCACCTCCGCAGGAATTTTCGCGCCGCCGGCGAGCCAGTCGCGATAGGTGCGGAACGCCAGCCCGAGTTTTTCGTAATGGACGCGCAGATAGCCGTCGCTGCCGCGGGTCACGGCAGCGGGCATCACCTGCTCGACCTCCTGCGCCATCACGCCGACATAGGCCTTGTCGCTGCCAACGTAGCTGAAGCGATAATAGCCGAGGCCGTTCGAGAGATGACCGAGCAGGACGACATCATGCTTCAGCGCTGCGTCGGAACGCCGACCACCGCCGCCGCCGCCACGGAAGCCGCCTCCGCCGCCGCCGCGCATCGCCATTCCGCCACCGCCGCCGCGGCCGGCAAAGCTTGGTCCGCCGCCGCCACCGCGCGGCATGCTCGCCATGCTGGCGCGGCCGCGCGCGGATGCCGCGGCAGCCGAGCGGCCGGAGGAAACGTTCATGGCCCCGCCACGATTGCCGCCGCCACGATTGGCCGCACCGCCGCCGGCGCGGTTCGCAGCCTTGGCGCGATCGCCACCGCCCTTGGTCGCACCTTTGGCACGATCACCGGCACCGGCACGATCGCCGCCGCCAGGCCGGTCGCGCGTCCCTGCGCTGGGGCGATCGCCCGCGCCCGGACGGTCGCCACGATTGCCGGCGCGATCCCCTGCGCGATCTCCTGCGCGATCTCCTGGACCGCCGCGATCACCCGCACGATCTCCCGCCCGGTCCCCGGCACCCTGGTCGGGGCGCAGCACCTGGTTGCCGTCGCGGCCGCGGAAATCCATCCGGTCCGACACGCCGGCCTTCAGATTGTTGTTGCCGAAGCGCTGCTGAACATTGCTGTTGTTGTAGCGCACACCGCCGCGATGCGCCGGATTGTGCTGCCAGCCATTGCCGATATTCGTGGTGCGATGGTTGACATAGACGTTGCGGTTGCCCCAGTTGCAGCCGCCGCCCCAGTAATTGCCCCAGCGTCCGATCGCCCAGGCCGTGCCGAACGCGATGCCGGCGGCGACCACGCCGGCGCCGATATAAGACGGGTAGCCCCAATAATAGGGCGGATACTCCGCATAGGGCCAGCTGCCGTAGACCGTCGCCGGGTCGTAATACGGCACGTACATCGCCGCGGGATCGGCCTGCTGGATCACGACGACCTGCTTGCCTTCCTGAGACTGGACGCTGACCTTCTGCTGCTTGGTCGTCACCAGCTTCTTGTTGTCATAGGCCTTGTTGCGCAGACGCTGGATCGCGTCCATTACGTCGGGCTGCTGGGCGAGGAAGGCATCGCCCAGCTTCTTGGTCCAGTCGAGCTGCTCGCTCATCATCGCGAGGACATCGGCGGTGCTGGCCAGCGCCTTGACGCTGTCGTCCCAGCCCTGCTTTTCCACTTCCGTCTTCAGCGCATCGCCCTTCAGGCTCTTGCGCTCCTTCAGCCAGCGGTCGGCCTGCACCACCTCCAGCGGATAGGTCGAGGCGGCCAGTACATTGGCGAGCAACTCGTCCGGATAAAGCGCGATCGGCGCGACGAGGGCCTCGAGCTGCTCGGGCTTCAGGAGCTCGGCCGCCGGTGCGGGCGGGCTGGCAGGCTGCGCCTGCGGCGCCGGGGCTGCAGGCGTCGTTGGGGTCTGCGCCATTGCGGCGACCGAAGTTGCCATCAACAGCGCCAGCGCCATCAGGGTCTTGCCGCAACGAAACATCACATCCTCCCTGGGACTTCGAGTGCGGGAGGATCAAGCCGGGGCGCAGGCGTTTGTTGATCGAGATCAACGAAACGAGGCAGTCGGGGCTGCCGCAGCGCAAGATCGGATTATCATTCGATCAGCTCGGCATCCAGCAGAAGCCGGCTCGGGACCGTCAGGCCGAGCGCCCTGGCCGTCTTCATATTGATGACGAACTCAAACCTGGTGGCAAATTGCACCGGGAGAGTGCTGATATCGGCACCGCGCAGGAGGCGGTCGACATAGCCGGCGCCATCACGAAATTGCTGGGTCAGATCTGCACCATACGACATCAGCCCGCCATTCGACGCGTAGAAACGGACTGCGAAGATGGCGGGCACGCGCCGCTGCGCCAGCAATGCAATGGCCATCGCGCTGTGGGTTCCGAAGAAGCCGCCATCCGGCAGCACGACGAGGCCGCCGCCTGTGCGCGCCGCCGTCTCGATCGCTCCCGCCATCTCCGGACCGCTGCGAACGCTCGCACCGGCGATCTTGAGGCCGAGACGGCTTTCGATCTGGTGCGCCGCTTGAACATAGAACGGTCCGTAGGGTGCCGATTCCGGATTGAACAGCAGGGCCGCATGGCTCATTCCCGGCACCATGTCCTTCAAAAGGCCGAGCCACTTCCCGCTCATCGAATGCTCATAGAGCGAAAAGCCGGTCAGATTTCCGGCCGGCCTGGCCAGATTGGCGACAAGCCCCGTCCCTACCGGATCGGAAAGCCCCACGAAGACGATCGGAATTCGTTGCGTTGCATCGCGCAGCGCCCGTGTTGATCCGGTACTGGTCGAGAGCAGCACGTCCGGCGCCGCGGCGACGAGCTCGAGCGCCTCCAACTTCTGGCGCGCCGGATCGGGGCCCGGCCAGCGCACCTCCAGGCGGTAGTTCTGGTTGGCGATCCAGCCTCGATCGGTGAGACCCTGCTGAAAGGCATCCACGCGCATTTGCGCGCCGGGATCACGAGCGACATTGCCCGTCAGCACGCCGACGGCGGGCATTCGGTCCTGGGCGTTCGCCAGGACCGGCAACGCAGCAGCAGCACCAACCAGCGTCATGAAGTCACGACGTCTCATACGCCTCACGCTCGCCTGTCGTACTCGTCATGCGATCGAGAGAGAACGGCTTCAGCGCCGTGATGTTTGATCAAGATCAAGATACCGCCCGCTCAGCGAGCGGTCGGAAGCCTGATCGTGAACAGTGCGCCGCCCGCGGGCTGGTTCGCAGCAGCGATCGTGCCGTGATGGGCCTCGACGATGGTTCTGGCGATTGCAAGGCCCATGCCCATGCCTTGCGGTTTGGTCGTGAAGAACGGATCAAACAGGTTTGCGAGATCGGAGGCGGGTATTCCGGGCCCGGTGTCGGCGATCCTGATTTCGGCCTGATTGCCGGCAAGCTGGGTCGCGACGCTGACCTCCCGCTTTCCGGCCTCCGCATCGGAAATCGCATCCATCGCGTTGATGATCAGGTTGAGAATGACCTGCTGAAGCTGGACCGGATCTCCCTTGACGTGAAGGCCGGCCAGGGCCGGCAAATAGCTCAACGTGATCCGGCGTCCCTGAGCGAGGGCCTTCACCAGATCGATTGCTTCGCGCACTGTATCGTTGAGCTCGATGTGCTTGACCTCAAACGGGGTCTTTTTCAGAACGCTGCGCAGCCTACGGATCACCTCGCTCGCCCGTTGGTCGTCCCTTCTGATGTCGGCGAGGATCTGCTGAATCTCGACAAGGTCGGGCTGAGCGGCCCTGAGCATGAGCTCTGCAGTCTCCGCATTGGTCAGAATCGATCCGAGTGGCTGGTTCAGTTCATGTGCGATCGATGTGGTCAGCTCGCCAACTGCCGAGTAGCGGTTGACGTGGGCGAGTTCCGCCAGCCGCTGACGCGATTCGACTTCGGCGACGCGGCGCCGGCGACGCTCGTGCAGGAGCCCGCTGATGAGTCCGGTCTGGACCAGGAACACAGCCGAGATCATCAGCATCTGCCAGTGATAGCGCTGCCAGATACTCGGCTCGCGAAACAGGATGGTGCTTCCCTTGGGCAGGCGACTCTCGCTGATGTCCCAGCGCTGCAGCTCCCGCCAGTCGTAACGCGGCGCGGCGAAGGCGATCGGCTCATAATTGATGCTCGCCGGTTTCGCGCCGCCGAGAATGCCGATCGCGGCGCTGACGGTCCGCGACGTCGTTTCCCCAATCAAGTGCATCGGTCCCCCGACCGTGCTCTCGCCGAAGAACGGCTCCTGGTAGGAGAAGATCGGGGCGTTCGCGACGGCATGCAGGCTGCGCAGCGCCCAGTCGCTCTCATAGACCACCCCGGCCGCATCGACGGACATCAGCCCCCAGAACAGCGCGGTGTGAGACGGGAGCTTCGATGAGCGCTTCAGGATCTCCTCGAACGACAAATCCGAGTACCAAACGAGTTCGATCCGCTCCGCAAAAGGTTTCAGCTCCCGCTTCAGCTCCTCCGTCCAAAACCTCTCGAGCGGCGAAGCTCCGACCACGATCGCAACCGATTTTGTATCGGGCAGGACCTGAAGAATGTTGTCGAAGGCCGCGACGAAATCGTTGCGGACAGCCACGACGACATCGTTGTCGCCGAGATTGGCGCGATCGATCAGTCGATGCTCGACTGCGGTCAAGATCAGCGGCGCATCGGGGAACAGCCGAGCGCGGTATTTCTGCGCAAATCGGGCGGCGGGCGCGCCGATGCTCACGACGATGTCGGGCGTCGCCCCCTGGTACAGCGAGTGCAGATACTCGACGAAGGGCGCCTCGGGACCCGGATTGTTGAAGCGCGCGGTGAGCAGCGCGTGCTCCTGGATATCCAGTGGCCAGGGCGATTGCCGCTCGAGCTCGGCCTTGATGTCGCGCGCATACTCGCTCCATGGCCGAAACTCGCGGCCGAAGGAATGCAGCAACAGCACGCGCTTAAGCTCTCCGCGCCGGCTCCGCTCGACCGCACCGGCTTGCCCAGCAAACAGGCACTCGGCCACGAGCAGGCCGAGACAGAGGAGCGCGGCAGCGAGCCGTGGCTTCACCCGGTCTTTGCACGCGCCCCCGCTCATGCTGCACCTCGCAGCTTACGGCCAGCTGCTTTCCAGGCAATTCTAGCTGGAATCGCACCATACGGACAGCCCCCGACGCGGGCCTGAGCAGCGCGTGACGACGCGGCCATAGGCGTCCACCAGTTGCGCGCAGGACGGCGCATAATAGGCGCCGGCGGCCGAAATGGCAGGCGAGGACGACTTTCGGAGACCACGTCTCGTCCGTCCTCTTCTCTCGTTCAATGCCCGCCGCTCAGCACGAGCGTCTGGATCGGCAGCAACAGCGCCTGGATCCGCAGCAGCAGCGCGTGCACGAGGCCGACACCGTCGACGACGTGCAGCGCGATCTTCCGGCTGGTCGAGGTGTCCTTGGCCGAAATCTCCTCGTGATTGCTGGTGTAGGCGTTGACGATGCAGCTCGAGCCCGGCGTGACACCGTCGAGACCGCCCTTGTAGAGCGGCTCCAGGAAAACCAGGATCGTGCCGGGACGGACGGCATTCTGCGGATCGATGAGCTGCTCGCCGGTGCGAAACTGCCCGGCCGCGATGTAGTCCTGCACCGTCGTGATCACCATGGGAATGATCACCCACGGCTTGGATATGCAGGTCGCTTCCGCCACCATGCCGGTCTTCATGACCTGCGCCTCAATCTGGCCGAAACCGGCCTGGAGCGCCTTGCGGCCCGCACCCTCCGGAACGAGAACACCGGCGGGGCGCATCAGCTGGTTGACGACATCGCCGGGGCGAACCAGGAACTGCTCGACGCGCCCGTCGACACCGGCACGCACATAGGTCTTGTCGAGATCGACCTGAGCCTGATCGAGCGTGGCTTCGGCGCTGGCCTTCTGGGCCGGCAGCAGAACCGAGACCTGCAAGGACGCCGACTGCTTCACCGCGGTCGCGGCGTCGATGCCAGACTGTCGCTGATCGACCAGCACCTGGAGCTTGTCGATGTCACGCTGCGGAACGATGCCGGGATTGCGGCGCTGGAGCTCGGACTTGACCTCGAGCTCGTCTTTGGCCTGCTGGTAGTTGGCCCTCGCTTCGCCGAGCTGCGCCTCGGCCTTGACCACGTCGGCCTGCGCCGTCTGCATGGCGGCATCGACTTCTGCCACCTTCCGCTTGGCGGTCTCGACCGCAGCCTTTTGCTTCGAGCTATCGAGCGTGAACAGCACATCGCCCTGTTTGACGGGCGCGGTGAAGCCGACTTTGACCTCGGCAACACGGCCCGAGCCTTCGGGCAGAATTGGCACGGTGCGGAAGTACAGCGTCGCCGACGATGTCGCCGGATGGAAGTAGAAGATCATGGTGATGAGCGACACCGTCAGCATCAGGCAGGCGGTGATGCCCCAGCGCAGCTCGTACCAGACCGAGAAGAAGGTGATTTCCTTCCCGAAGCGCTTGCCCTGGGCGTAGCGGCGGTACAGGTAGTCCGGAAGGATCGTGACGAGGGAGCAGATCAGCAGCTCAAGCATGACTGCGCTCCTTCTCCTTGGCGGGTCCCGGCTTGTCCGCGGGGGGCGGTGCGACGGCCGCCTCAGCCTGGACTTCCTCCGCATCGGAGGCCGGCGTCGCGTCGGCGATCTTCTCGACGGACCCGGCAATGCTGCGCAGCGGCGTGCCGAAATCCGGAAGATCGATCATTGCGAGGAGCAGTCCGGCGATCCAGAAGATGTGCATGTGCGTGAACAGCGAGATCAGGCCGAGCACGGCGACTAACTCGAACTGCAGTTTATGCGTTTTGTGCGCCATCCGCTCGGGCAGGCTGTGCAGTTTCCAGTAGAGCGTGCCGACCCAGAGCACGGCCCCAATCAGGAATACGCCCATCACCACCATCAGCGTATCGGTCCCGCTCCCCGGTGCGAGATAAAACGGCAGATGATGCGGTGCCATCGGATGAAGCTGCTCGCTCAAACGTCTCTCCCGGTCAAAACGTCCATGGGCGGCACTGTGTTCGGGTATGTTCGCGTTTGTTTGATTTGAGTCAAGGGAACACGTCAGGGCCAACCCTAGCGTCAGCCGCATGCTGATTGGACAACCATCAGGAGCCGCCCGCCATGCCCGGCCTAGACGATCTCATCCCCAGCGCAGCCCAGATTCGTAAGGAAGCCGCCCTCAAGGAAGCCGAAAAGGCGGAGGAATATGTGCGCCTTGCCGCCGCGGCCGAGGCGGAGAAGCGCGCCTTGATCGAGCGCTTGAGCAAGCCCTCGGGCAAGACCGAGGAGGAGAAGATCAAGCTCGCCTCGACCGTGATCCAGCGCGCGGTGCGCAACGGCCTCACGGAAGTGCTGGTCTATCGCTTCCCCAACTCGCTCTGCACGGACAAGGGCCGCGCCATCAATCAGATGGAGAAGGGCTGGGAGAACACCCTGACCGGAATTCCCAAGGAGATCTTCCAGCTCTGGACCGATTACCTGAAACCGCGCGGCTATCGCATCGCCTATCAGATCATCGATTTTCCGGGCGGCGTGCCCGGCGACATCGGCGTGACCATTTCCTGGGACGATTAGCAACAGGTGGGATCGGCATGGCGAAGGACGGCCCTGCGGAGCGGATGAAGCGGAAGGATTACGAGAAGGAGCTCGAGAAGCTCCAGGTCGAGCTGTGCCATCTCCAGGACTACGTGCGGGAAAACAAGCTCCGGGTCATCGTCCTGTTCGAGGGTCGGGACGCCGCCGGCAAGGGCGGCACGATCAAGGCGATCACCGAGAAGGTCAGTCCGCGCGTGTTCCGGGTCGTCGCCCTGCCCGCGCCGTCCGACCGCGAGAAGACACAATTGTTCTTCCAGCGCTACATGGAGCGATTTCCGGCCGGCGGCGAGATCGTGATCTTCGACCGGAGCTGGTACAACCGCGCCGGTGTCGAGTACGTCATGGGCTTCTGCACCCCCGCCGAGCACGAGCGTTTCCTCAACCTGTGCCCGCAGATGGAGAAATACGTCATCGACGGCGGCATCATCCTGATCAAGATCTGGCTCGAGGTCGGCATGGACGAGCAGGAGCGCCGTTTCAAGGCCCGCATCGACGACCCGGTCCGACAGTGGAAGCTCAGTCCGATGGACCTGGAATCCTTCCGTCGCTGGTACGATTATTCGCGCGCGCGCGACCTGATGCTGAAGAAGACCAGCACGAAGGATGCGCCCTGGAACATCGTCCGCTCTGACGACAAACGAAGGGCGCGGCTCAACTGCATCGCGCACCTTCTCGGCGCCATCCCCTTCAAGCGCATCAAGAAGGACAAGATCAAACTGCCGAAGCGCTCCGACAAGGGACGCTACAACGACCAGGCCAGCCTCAAGAAAATGAGTTTCGTCGCGCAGCGCTATTGAGCAGCGTCAGGCCGCTAAAGCGCGATGCGATTGGAATGAATCGTCATCGCGCTTTAGGTTGTTGTTTGAGCATGTTCTACACACTTTTCCGGATCATGCCCTAGGGGCCCGACGCTGCCGTCGATCGCTCAATGGCCATACAACCCCTTCAACTCGATTTCAGGCGGATCGTGACGCCACCGACTGCAGCCGATACTTCCGCGCCGACCCGTGGGCCGCTGAGCTGGAGGATCACGCCATTGCTGTTTTGCAACTGAACGGCGCCGGCACCTGCGGCGATTGCCCCACCCGCTCCTCCCACGGCATAAGAGCCTTCGATCGACGCCGGCCCCTTTAGATTGAGCGCGCGGCCGACGAACTTCGTGGTCGACGCTCCGATGGTGAGGCCCACGCTCATGCCAGACACCGTGAATGGGTATTTCTTGCCCCGGTAGACCAGAACGCCCTCACCGCCACCGGCGCCGACGATGAAGCCACCCTTGGTGAAGACGACCGCGACCTGGCCGGTGTCGGCACGCGCGGACGTGCTAAAGCCGGCAACAGCGGCGAGCGAAGCGACCAGGACGGCGCCGAAGGACAGTTTTCTCATGACGTTTTCTTCCCCTTATTGAGCCAGGATCATCGCGAAGTAGCCGAAGATGGTGAGAAGGATGCCCGAGACGGCATAGCCGACCGGGAATCCGATCCAGGGCACGGAGCTCTGGATCTCGACCGCGGCCTCGCGGCACGGGCCGGAATGCGACCGCGCGCCGGCAACGCCGCCCATCAGCACCGCCGGATTGATCTTGAAGACGTGGAAGCCGATCGCCCAGACGATGAACGGCGGGATCGTGCACGCGATGAAGCCGACGATGAAGATCTTGAGCGCGAGCGCGCCGGTGAGCTGAGCCAACAGGCCGGCGCCGGCATTGACCCCGACGATCGCGACGAACACAACGAGGCCGAGATCCTCGAGCACGTTTCGCGCCGCGTTCGGCGTATTGCCGAAGAAGCGCAGCCGCGACACGACCGAGGACACGATCACGCCGGACAGCAACAGCCCGCCGGCATTGCCGAGACCGACCTTGGCACCGAAGGCGGGGAATTCGATCATGCCGATGAGGAAGCCGATGATCATGCCGACCGACAGGGTCAGCAAGTCGGTCGAGGTGTTGGCGCGCGCGATGCGGCCCCACATCTCGCCGAGCTCGTTGACCGCCGACTTCAGGCCGACCACCGAGACGATGTCCATGCGCTCCAGCTTGGTCTTGAGACCGGCCGGGATCTGCACCCCGCCCCGCTCGACCTTGGTCACCTGCAGCTGGCCGGCGATGGCCGTGTCGCGGAAGGACTCGAAGGTCCGCCCGACGACGTCCTTGTTGAAGACGACGATTTCCGCCTGGTCCATGGGTATACCGAGCGTCTTGGCATCGGCGACCTCCGGACCAATCAGGCCCATCTTCTCAGTCAGATGCTCGGTCGATCCGCCCAGCGCGACGATATCGCCCTTCTGCAGCACGAGCTCGGGATCAGCCCCCTGCGGCTCACCATTGCGCCCGACATTGACGATACGGTACTCGGGATTGACCGTGCGGAATTTAGCGATGCTCATCCCGATCGTCGCAGGATTCTCCAGCCGGTAGGCCCGCAGACCGAACTGACGGTAGCCGGTCAGGGCGCCGCCTTCGAGATCTTTGACGCCGAACTCCTGCTCATACTTCTTGGCGGCGGCCTTGGCATCGACGCCCCACCAGCGCGGCAGGTATTTGCAGATCAGGATGATGCCGACGGTGCCCCAAATGTAGGTAATACCGTAGGACAAAGCGATCATGCCGGAGGCATCCTCGGGCTTCATCCCGGCAGGCAGTTTCACGACTCCCGACGTGACGGCCTGCTCGGCCGAGCCGATCGCCGCCGACATGGTCTGCGATCCCGCCAGCATTCCGCCAGCCGCACCGGGCGGCAATGCGAAGAGCTTCGCCCCAAGCACGACGAGGGTCAGGCCGATCACACTCGACACCACCGCGAGGAACAAGAATTTGATCCCGTCGCCCCGCAGGCTGTTGACGAAGGACGGACCTACGCGCAGGCCGACGCCGTACATGAAGAGATAGTAGAACAGGCTCTTGGCGAAGTTGTTCAACTCCAGCTTCACGCCATAGCTGGATGCCCAGACCGAGATGCCCGCGCCGACCACGATGGCACCGGCGACCATGCCGAGGCCATAACCCTTGATGCTGGCTCGGCCGATATAGACGGCGAGACCGACCACGAAAAACAGCAGCAGATACGGGTACTGTTGCAAGAACTGGAAAAATGCCTGCATGTTCGTCCCCTCCCGACCTATGACGCGGCCTTGAGCTTCGGCTGCGCGCTGGGCTTTGGCCTGCCGAGCTTGGCCAAGGCTTCCGTCCGTACGAGTTTCAGCCCTTCCTTGGCGTCGTAGCCGTGGATCTCCTTCACATCGAGCTTGCGCATGAAGTCGATCGTCTCCTGGGTGATGACCTGGCCGGGCACCATGATCGGGAAGCCCGGCGGATACGGGATCACGAAGTTGGCCGAGACGAGCTCGGGCCCGGCCTTCAGCCGCCGGTCGATCTCGGGATCGTTGAGGCGGATGTGCTCGCAGCCGGCGACGTCATAGGCCGCGTAGAAGCCGCTGCGGATGTCGCCCTCGTTGGTCTTGGTGCCAGCATCGCCGCGGAAGCTCGGGTGGAAATGCGAGAAGTTCGGCAGATCGGGCACGTCCTTCATGAGGCTCGTCACCCGTGCCTCGAAGGTCTTTCGCGCATTGGCACCGCCCTGGGCCAGGCCGCGGTCGATCTCGCCCGCGATCTCGGCGAGCACGCGAACGAGATGCGCGACGTCGCTGCGAGTGTTGTTGATGTTGGATTGGACCAGCACCGAGTTGCGGGAGGTCTTGTTGACCTGGATGTTGTACTCGTTGGCAAGAATGCCCTTGAACTGCGTGCCGTCATAGCCGGCCGTGCCGCATACCAGCGTCATGCGGGTCGGGTCGAGGCAGAACTCGTCCTCGTCCAGGCTCTTCAGCGTGTTCGCCCAGTTGACGCCGGGGGCGAGGAAGTCGGTGAAGCCGCTCTGGCGGTACTGCGCCGGCACCATGGCGTCGGCACCGAGGATGCGGAAATATTTCGAGATCAGCGGGTTGTTGTTGACCGCCTGGCGGATCGCGAACGCGATCTCGATCGCATTGGCGACGAGGCCATAGCCCTCCAGCTCCATCTGCCGCCGTGAGATGTCAAGGCTCGCGATCAGCTGCTGGTTCGGACTTGTCGAGGCGTGGGTGAACACCGCTTCCTTGAACTGCTGCTCCACGGTGTGGAATTCGACGTCCTTGACCGAGAGCATCGAGCCCTGGCGGATCGCCGACATCGACTTGTGGGTCGAGTTGGTCTGGTAGACGCGCAGCCGGATCTGTCGGGGGTCCGGGATCAGCCGGGTCTTGAGCAGCACCTCGTCGGACGGGTTCTTGCCGAGCTCGGCCTGCTGCTTCTCATAGGCCGCGACCGACTTGGGATCGCGCATCCATGCCTCGATCTCGTTGGCCGCGCCAAGTCCGGTGCGGCGGCGCAGGAATGGCGAGAAACGCGCGAAGCCGAACCAGGCTTCATCCCACAGGAAGATCAGATCGGGCTTGATGGCGAGGCATTCCTCCATCACCCGCCGCGTGTTGTAGATATGGCCGTCGAACGTGCAGTTGGTGAGGTCGACCATCTTGACGCGGTCGAGCCGGCCATCGGCCTTGGCGCCCAGCAGCGCCTGCTTGATGGTCTTCAGCGGCACCGCGCCGTACATCGAATATTCCGTCATCGGGAAGGCTTCGACGTAGAGCGGCTGCGCACCGGCCAGCACCATGCCGTAGTGATGCGACTTGTGGCAATTGCGGTCGACAATCGCGATGTCGCCGGGCGCGAGCAGCGCCTGCACCGCCATCTTGTTGGACGTCGATGTGCCGTTGGTAACAAAGAAGACGCGGTCGGCGCCGAGCGCCCTCGCCGCCTTCTCCTGCGCCTTCTTGATGTTGCCGGTCGGCTCCAGCATGCTGTCGAGACCGCCGGTGGTGGCGCTGCTCTCGGCCAGGAACAGGTTCGGGCCGTAGAACTCGCCCATGTCCCGGATCCAGTCGGACTTGAAGATCGACTTGCCGCGGGCGATCGGCAGCGCGTGGAAGGTGCCGATCGGACGCTGGGCGTATTTCTTGAGATTGTCGAAGAACGGCGTGTCGTAGCGATCTTGGATGCCTTCGAGGATCGATAGGTGGAGTTCCAGCAGCTCTTCAACGGAATAGAAGATGCGACGGACCACATCCGCCTCGGGATTGCCGGCGAGCTCCTCCACGTCGCGGTTCGAGATCATGTAAAGGTCGAGCTCGGGCCTGACGCGCTTGATGATCTGGGCGAGCCGCAGCGCCGAAGCGTCGGTTTCGTCGTTGAGACCGGCCGAGGCCATGATCGAGCGCAACACCGGTGCATCGTGCCGCGAACGCAGGCCAAAGCCCTCGTTGATGATGACGGCTCCGATGTTCGGATTGAGCATCGTCGCACAGAAAGCGTCCTCCAGGCTGCCGACGATCACAGGTTCATAGATGAACGCGTCGATCGGGCGCCGCAGCTTGCGCCATTCCGCGGCCAGCGCCGGCCATTGGCTGGAAGATACGCCGGTGACGATCAGGGTTTCGAAATACGGCCTGCGCGCGCTGTGCGCGCCAAAGGCCGGCGGCGCCAGCTCGGGCGCATCGCCGTTGCCGTCGTCCTTGGGGCTCCAGTCACCGGCATGTTGGCGGAAGGATCGGGTCGCCAGTGCCTGGGCAATTCTCGTCGCAAGGGCGAACGATGATGCACCGTCGCCGGCGACTGCTGCTTCCCGCAGCGCCGCCATGAGGTGCGGACCGGGATAGCCGTGAAATTCTTCGATGATCGAAAGATCGGCCAACGCCGCGTCATAGGCTGTGCGATTGCCGACGCGCGCCCAGGTCTTTGCTGCTTCCACAAGGTCGCGCCAGTCGTCTGCCCGCGCGCCCGGGCCGGAAAAGAACTGGTCGATACGCTTCTGTGCGGGCTTGGCGTCTTTGGACATCTCTCTCTCCCGATCCTCTAAAGGTGATGCGGGATCGTGGGTGCGGCGCGGCTCGCTCCATTGATCCAAGTCAACGGTCGCGTGCATTCTGCGGGCCGACGCCGTGCCGTTCGCAGCGCAACACGAAAAGATCAGGCCGTTCGTTGTGCGACGCTCACCTGATTATTGGCGCGCTCATCTCCCCTTCTGCGAACGTAGCGCTTCGCAGCGCAGCAGCACGATCAACAGCGCGACGACCGGCAGGCCCAGCGCGAGATCGGGGACGCTCTTGGTTGCAAAGGCTCCGGCGGCGGCACCGAAGCCGAACACGACGCACAACGCGATGAAAATGCCCGAGCGGCGCAGCGTTCCGAGTGGTGCGCCGCCTGCTGCGACTGCGAAGACGTTCTCGATGGCCTGACGCATGTTGCTGGTGATCATCACCGTGCTGCACACTGTGCCTTCGACCTTGACGAACATTGCGGCCTGCATCGCTGCCACGGCGGAAATACCGAGCGTTCCAGCCAAATCGGGCAACCTATTGTGCAAGATGCCGATCGCTATCAACAGCAGGATCTCGATCAACGTACTGACCGCGCTGGCCCGCTCGCCCGTTGCGCGGCGCAGCCAGGCTGCGAGCACGATGCCGACCGCGAACGCCAGGATTGGCGGCACGAAGTGCAGCGCCTTCGCCCAGTTGCCCGCCATCGCGTGAACCCACAGGAAGATCAGGTTGGCGGTCTGGGCATTCGCCAACACGCCGTGGATGATCCAGGTATAGGCGTCGATATAGCCGCCGACAAAGGCGAGCAGCAGGACGATCTCGACTGTCTCGTCGCGGCGGATCGCACCGGTTGTGACGTTCAGGGTACTCATGACGGCAATATGGGCTTTCGCGAACATTCCATCGCGTCATAGCCGCCGCCACGTCGCCGCGAAGGCTTGATCTGGATCAAGCAACATCCGGCCGCCGCCAATCAAATCGCTCCAAAGCGCCGGGGGAATGCCATGGAAACCGTCAGGTGGATCATCGCCACCGCACCGGAAATTTTCCTGCTGCTCGCGATCGCGATCGGCACCATCCTCGGCCGCATCAGGATTCGCGGCTTCTCGATCGGAACCACCGCCTGCATCCTGATCGTCGCCGTGCTGATCGGACAACTCGGGAGCTTCACGTTCCCGCCGATCCTCCGGGCGATCCTGTTCAGCCTGTTCGTCTTTACGATCGGTTACCGTTCTGGACCGGAATTCTTCGCCTCGCTGAGCGTGCGGACCTTGGCACAGGTCGTGCTGGCGTTGGTGATCGGCGCCACGGGGCTCGCGCTCGTGCTCATCTTCGCGCGTGTCTTCACGTTGGATACGGGGACAGCGGCAGGACTGACGGCAGGAGCGCTGACGCAATCCTCGGTGATCGGCACCGCATCCGGCGCGCTGGCGCAGCTCGGCCTGCCGAGCGACGTGCTGAAGCAGCAGGAAGCCAGCATCGCGGCGGGCTATGCGGTGACCTACGTGCTCGGCTACATCCTGACGCTCCTGTTCGTGCCATTCGTCGCGCCGCGGCTGATGCGGATCGATCTGAAGGCGGAGGCGAAAAAGCTCGAGGCGGAGCTCGCGGGCGGTACGCCGCCAAAGACGGAAAACCTGTCATATCGCAAATTCCAGGCCCGCGCCTATCGCGTCTCGGCCGGCGCTGGTCGTACCATCGGTGCCATCGAGGCGGAGATCGGCGGCCGCACGGTCGTAGAGCGGATCGTGCGCAGCGGGGCCGACATCAAGCCGCAGCAGGATACCGTGCTCGAGGCCGGCGACGACATCGTCATCGCCGGTCCGACCGCCGCGATCGTCGCGGCCAAGCCGATCCTCGGGGCCGAGATCGACGCGGGGGAACTGCTGCGCAACCTGCCCGGCAATGTGATCGAAGTGCTCGTTGAGAACCGCCAGCTGCACGGCCGCTCACTGCGCGAAATCGTTGACCGGCTCGGCGACAATGCACGCGGTGTATTCCTGCGTGCGCTGACGCGCATGGGGCGGGAAGTGCCGCTCGGTCCCGATACGCGCGTCTATCTCGGCGACGTCATGACGCTGGTCGGCAGCACCGGCAATATCGCGCGGGCAACGGCGCCAGTGGGACACGCTCTGAATACGAGCGACCGCACCGACATCGCCTTTCTCGCTGCGGGCATCGCAGTGGGTCTTCTGGCCGGCCTTGCCAGCTTCAAAATCGGCACTGTCGCATTGACACTCGGTGGCGGCGGCGGCGCGCTGATCGCCGGGCTCGTCTGCGGTTGGTTGCGTTCGCGCAGGCCGGGCATCGGCGCAATGCCGCCCGCGGCGCAGCAGACCCTGAGCGACATCGGCCTCGGCGGCTTCATCGCGGCGATCGGACTCGGCAACGGCCTTGCCGCCTGGTCGGCGATCCAGGCGCACGGTCTGTTGCTGGTCGGCATGGGCATCGTCGTCACGCTGGTCCCGATGACGGTGGGAACGCTGGTTGCCTATTATCTGCTGCGCATGAATCCGGTCGTGACCTGCGGTGCGCTCGCCGGCGCCATGACGGTCGATGCCGCCGTCACCGGCGCCTGCGACGTTGCCGAGAGCCAGACGCCGGTGCTCGGCGTCGCCGTCCCCTACGCGGTCGGCAATGTCGTCCTCACGGTGCTCGGCCCGATCGTCGTGGCCGCAACCTATTCAGGTTGAGGGAGGCCCGGATGCGACGCGGACCTGCATTGCTCCATTTTTTCGCGATCACCTTGCTCAGCGTTTTCGTGGCCGCATCGCCCACGCACGCCGCGGACGAGGTCCGCATCCAGGAGGAAATCTGGGCGCTGCCCCTGCCGCTGCCGATGTTCGCCTATCTGGTGCGCCCGGTCGGCGACGGTCCGTTCCCGCTCGTCATCATGAATCACGGTGTCTCGCTCGACGCGACCCAGCGCAGCCTTTTCCCTCTGGTCGAATTTCGCGACGCCGCCAAATGGTTTGCGAGGCGCGGCTATCTCGTGGTGGCCCCGGTGGGCAGCGGTTATGGCGCGCAGGCAATCGACATCCCCGAACGCGGAATGTTCGGCCCGTTCTTCTCGAAAATCGGGAAGTGCGCCAATCCCAATTTCCGTGATGCCGGCCTCGCGGTCGCCCAGGTCGATCTCTGGATCATTGACTATCTGGCCGCCGAGAAGCGGATCATCCCGAAGGACGTGATCGTGGTCGGCCAGTCTGCCGGCGGCTGGGCCTCGATCGCCCTTTCGAGCGTGAACCCGCCACAGGTGAAGGCCATCATCGTCTTTGCCGGAGGCCGCGGCGGACGCGTCGACGGCAAGCCGAACAACAATTGCGCGCCCGACCGACTGGTCGAGGCCACCGCCGATTTCGGCCGTACATCGCGCGTGCCGATGCTGTGGATCTACACCGGGAATGACACGTATTTCGGTCCCGACCTATCGAAGCGCATGCACGCTGCCTTCATCGGCGCCGGCGGCCGGGCCGAATATCACCTGATGCCCCCGTTCGGCAACGAGGGACATTTCCTCCTCGGTTCGCCGGACGCGGTTCCGCTCTGGTCGCCGTTGGTGGCGAAGTTTCTCGACGCGCAGAACTGAGTCCGGATCTCGGAGTTGCAGCGATGGCCCGTGCTTTTGATTGTCTCTCTGGTCTCCTGATGGTTGCAGCCGCCGGAGTCGCGACGGTCTTGGCTGTCGCTTCGCTCAAGGCGGCGCAAGCGGAAAAGTCCTCCGAGGTCGCAACACGCGGCCAGCGCGACGCCAGCGACATCAGCTATGGCAGCTGGCAAAAATTGTGCTTCAAGGCCGGCGGCGCGCCGTCCCTCTGTCGAACCTCGATCACTGGCCGGCTCGCGACCGGGCAAACAGCCGTGCGCATTGATCTGATCGAGCGGGAGGACGCGCCCACCGCCCGCCTGCAACTTTTCGTGCCGGTCGGAATGTACCTGCAGCAAGCACCGAAACTGGCCGTCGACCATGGCGCCGCGTTCCGCATTCCTTATACCTGGTGTCTCACCAATTTATGCGTCGCGGCGGACGTCGTGACGCCAAAAATCATCTCGGAGATGGAAAACGGTCAAACGCTTCTGCTCGAACTCGTCGACTCCAATCTTCTTGCCGTGACGACTTCGATTCCGCTCGCGCAATTCGGTTCCGCCCATAAGGGGGCGCCGACCAGGACACTCGAGCAATATGTCGACGAATGAGGGCCGGCGCGGAGCTACAAGGCGCGGGCGCGCTGGACGGATTCGATCAAGGACTGCGCCGCAAAGGGCTTGATGAGATAGGCGATGCAGCCCGAGGCAATCGCGGCCGAGCGGTTTGCCGGGCTGTCATTGCCGGTGACATAGATCACCGGTGCCGCAATGCCCTTCTCGGCCAGGCTTCGCCGCACCTCGATGCCGGACCTTGCACCCAGATTGATGTCGAGGATGATGCAGATCGCGGTGTGGAACCTGTCATGATCGAGCAAGGCCCCTCCCGTGTCGAACAGGGTTGTGGCGAAGCCGTATCCTCGCAGCAGCCTGTCCATGCTGGTACGCATGGACGGATCGTCATCGACAACGAAGACGGACTCGCGCAGGAGCAAAGCGATTGCCTTTCCGGAACACGACAGTGGGATATCGGATACGACAGCTCCGCGCTCTCGCGTGTGCGTATGTGCATTATTGCACATAGCGCGTCGCGCACTGTCAACACGCCTTGGCATTGTCCTTTGGGACAGGCACGTCGAGGGAACCTCGCTCTTTCCGGATCCGTCAGCGTTCGTCCGGATCGAGCATTCCGAGACGCTCTGCGATCGAAACGAGTTCCGCCAGCGAGCGAACCTGCATCTTCTCCATCACTTGATGGCGGTGCGCCTTCACGGTGCGCTCGGTGGTGCCCAGCTCATGCGCGATCTGCTTGTTGATCCGGCCGCGCACGATCAGATCGAACACCTGTCGCTCGCGCTGCGTCAGCGTGGCCAGATGACCACGAAACGCATCCAGCCTGCTGGCCTGGGCGCGTGCGGTCCGCTGACTGGCCAGCGCACGCTCGATCGCATCGAGCAACTGCTCGGACGATATCGGTTTGGTCAGGAAGTCTTCCGCACCTGCCTTGATCGCGCGCACGGTCGTCGGCGTGTCGGCATGACCGGTCAGGAAGACGATGGGCAGCATCGACCCCGCCGCAGCCAACCGCGCCTGCAGGTCGGGACCGCTCAGGCCCGGAATCCGCACGTCGAGCAGGATACATCCCGCCTGCCCGTCATCCGGCGCCGAGTCCAGGAGCTCCAGCGCCGAGGCGTAGGTCGCGACCTCGTATCCCGCGAGCTTTAGCCGGCGCTCGATCGCGGTCCGAAACGACTCGTCGTCGTCAACGACGTGAACAAGGCCTGGCAACTTTCTACCTCTCGCCCAACTCAATGAGGACGCTCGACGTCCTTCTCATTGTTCAAAGCGATCCTTACGTCTGAAAGTCGAAATATCTGCTTCGCAATTCGTCGCAGCTATCCTGCGCAGAGGGCTTCTCATCCAGCGCAGCAATCGTCCGTGCTGTCCTATGGTACAATGAACCTTGGGACAATGGATAACAATACTTCGCTGGCCGAAAATCAACTTCGGCGGGAGTGGGATAGCGCGGCGCATTTCCGGCAAAGTATTTCGTCTGACAGACCAATTCGGCGGAAAAGCTGAGGAGTTGGCCTATGTTCGTTCGCATCACGACGGATTCCACGCTGCGTCCCAATACCCTCCGCGACCTCGGCATGGCATCTCATTCAAATGCACTGGTCAATTTAAGCGAATTTTCCTACCGAAAAGGCTCCGAGATCTACGGCGAGAAGGAGCCGGCCGAGTATGTCTACCAGGTCAAATCCGGCGCGGTGCGTAGCTACAAGCTGCTGTCGGACGGGCGCAGGCAGATCGGCGCATTTCACCTCGTCGGCGACATTTTCGGGCTCGAGAACGGCAGCGAGCACCGCTTCACGACGGAAGCCATCGTCGACACCACGGTGCGGCTGATCAAACGCCAAAGCCTGGAAACGGTGGCCGAGAGCGATGCCATGGTGGCCAGAAATCTGCTCAGCATGACCACGAACAACCTCCAGCATGCTGAAGACCACATGCTGCTGCTCGGCCGCAAGACCTCCCTGGAGCGCGTCGCCGCATTCCTGCTCGAAATGGACAAGCGCCTGACGGCTGCCGGCGTCATGGCGCTTCCGATGTCCCGACGCGACATTGCCGACTATCTCGGCCTGACGCTGGAGACCGTCTCGCGGGCTTTGTCGCGGCTGCATGAACTCGGCGTGCTCGGCTTCATCGGCAACACCCAGCGCCAGATCGTGCTCCTCGACCGGCACCAGCTCGCAGGCCTCGATCTGCAGCCCTGAGCCGGCGAAGGCCTGTTCACGTTCCGCAATGGTCGAGATTGACCGAGGCGACAGCATCAGGTGCGTGGCAGGTCCGCACCGGGTCTTTCCGTGAGTCCGAGATGGTCGAGCGTCTTGAGCAAGACTTCGAACAGAATGGCGGCGGACCAGCCGAACAGAAGAACGCCGTTCATGGCGGTCAGCGGGCCAATCAGCCGCCATTCGGGCACCGGCGTGATGTCGCCGTAGCCGAGCGTGGTGTAGTTGACGAACGCGAAGTAGAGCATGTCCGCGTCGGCGGTCGCCGCGTGCACGATATGATAGGTCGCCGCCCACATCAGAATTTCGATCATGTGGGCGATCTTCAACACGACCGCGATTGTGATCATGACGCTCATGAGGTGCAATCGCGGCCGCTTGGTATGGCGCGGGACGGCACTGCGGGCCACCGTGACGGCGACCACCGTCACGAGCGCGTGGATTCCGATATTGATCACGCTGACGAGCGTGCCGACAAGGAATTGGAGCATCATCGGGGTGAACCACACCTCATTTCAGCCTAGGCCAAGCGTGCCTCGATGGTTTCCTTTGCGACAACGGTTTCCTGATCGACCCGCGCTGAAGCAGCGCGGTCGATTCCCGTCCATGCGATCGCGAGCTCCCAGGCCACCGACAGGATGATCGGCCCAATGAACAGTCCGATGATTCCATGCGCGAGCGTACCACCAATGACCCCGATCAGGATGACCAGCGTCGGCGTCGTCAGGCCCCGCCCCATGACGAGCGGCTTCAGCACGTTGTCGAGCAGACCGACGACGACCAGATAGACAGTCAAGAGCAGGGCGACGGTCACGTCCTTGTCCACCCATATCCAGACCAGCACGGGGAAAAGAACGGGGCCGGCGCCGATTTGGACAATCGACAGCAAGAGCACGACGACCGCGAGCAGTCCCGCGCTTGGGATCTCTGCGAGCTTGAAGCCGATGCCCGCCAGCAAGGCCTGAAGGATAGCGACGCCGATAATGCCCTGCGCGACGGCGCGTATGGTTGCGCCGGCGAGCTCGAGAAAGTGCTCGCTCCGGCCGGGCACGACGCGCAACAGGAAGCCGCGCAGCGCGGCGACGAGCTGCGCGCCGTGCGGGAGCAGAAAGCCCGCGACGATCACCGACAGCAGGAATTGGAGCATGCCAATTCCGGTGTCACCGGCAAACGACAGCATCACTCCGGCGAGCGGTTTCAAGTACGGCGCCACCTCGCGCAGCGCCGCACGGATGTTCGTGTAGGCCTCGTTCCAGATCGCGTAGAGCTGAGGACCGATCAACGGCCAGCTCCTGATCTGCTCCGGTGCGGCCTGGAGCGCGAGATCGCCACTGCCGATCTGGGCCGCAAGGTCCCGGATCCCTTCGACTGCACTGAGGCTGAGCCACGCGGCGGGACCGATGACGATGCCCAGCGTGATCAGGGTGAGAACGGCTGAGGCTATCCGGGGACGGCCACCGAGGCGTTGGGCGAGCCAGGCGAAGACGGGATGAAATGCCACCGCCAACACGGCGCTCCAGCTCAGGATCGGCACGAACGGCCGGAGGACGAGAAATGTCCAGAAGATCAGCAGCCCGAGCAAGCCTAGCCGGATCACGAGTTGGACAATGTCCTCCGCGGACAGAAGCTGGCGAAGCGTTTTCAAGGGTCGTTGCCTCCAAGCGGACGGACCGCTGCTGAAAAGCTAGCGGGGCGGCCCGCCGAGGAGGCTTGATCCAGATCAAGCCAGGCGATCGGTCACCTAGCGAGATCGGCAACAGGCGCGCAGCCAGTTGCGTCTCGGCGCAGATTGCGCGGTCCACCGCCCGCGAGTGAGAATGCCCCGGTGCTGGACCTGAGCCAGCAGTCGTGAAGTTGACGCCGACGAACGGATTGATCTCGACATAGCTCCGACCGACGGCAAAGCCCATGATCTCGATTGCTGTGCCCGTCTGGAGGCTAATGGCGGGTACGGCCGAGCTATATCGGCCGCTCCGCCCGGCGGCCTGTTCTTTCTGGTCACGACCAAGAGGGCCAGGCTCTGGAGGTATCGGCCGGCTTTCATTCTTCGATTCGGACTTGGCGCTCAGGACGACCCGATCAGAGAGTGCCTTTTGGAACTTTATTCCAACGCCGTCGCCGGAATTTGGGGGGATCCCGAGAGGTAATTTGGGGGTACAAGGCCCCTACCCCCTCCATATCCCCAGCCGCTCCGGACCACGGCGGAAGTGGCAGAACAGAACGAGACGTTGAAACCCCTGATTTTTCAGTGGCTTACTCCTAGGACTTGCTTAGTTCTGGAGTGTTTCGAGAGGCTTGGCAACAGCCTGATGGCTCCCCGGGCTGGATTCGAACCAGCGACCATCCGATTAACAGTCGGATGCTCTACCGCTGAGCTACCGAGGAAAAGGGCGAACCGTTCGTTCGCGCGCGGCTGCGTATAACAAAGCCGCTTGCGCTTGCAAAGGACGAATTCGTCATCATCCGCAACGCGCTCGGAGGGACCTGGAATGGCCGCTCCTCCGGCCGGGACCGGGCGAGGATTATTCCGCCAGGAACGAGGTGGTCTTGGTGCCGGGGTCGTAGCGCAAGCGGAGCGCGGTGAGCTTGCAGAGATTGACGTTCTTCCACAGCACCGACTCGTCATAGTTCTTCCAGTCGACTCGGATGTTCCAGACGCAGCCTTCATCGTCGTCGTCGAACTCGACATAAGTGCTGGCCTGGTTCTGCAACACCTTGTCGAGCTCGTTCTCCCATTCGTCCAGCCCGTCATCCGGCGCGTTGAAGCCCAGGAACTTGATGGCATAGCCGGTCTCGTTGACGACGGTGACGTTGCGGGCATCGGCCGCAAGCGACGGTGCGGCGGCGATCGAAAGGGCGATCGCGATCAATCCGGACAGAAAATGCTTCATCTGAAAATCCTCCGATCAAAACAGGCCTCGGCGACCGGCATGGATCGGCGCGGGCGCCGCGGCACGGAAATGCGTTGCCTGGAGACACGTCCGAAGCGCGATCGCCTGTTCAAGACACGATCGATCTGCACTCCGGGACGGCTGCGCGACGCGAGACGCGCCCAACCTGTTTATCGTTTCGAATTTTCAGCAGCAATGAACCGGCATTCATAGATCGGCAGAATTTGTTTTCTCCGGTACCGGCACCGGTACGGCCGCGCCATTGCTCTTGCCCGTCACGGCACCGACCAGCGCCTTGACCGGATCGTCGCCAGGCGCAAAGCCGCTCTGGCGCAGGATCTCGTCGATCATCGGACGCAGCGCGTGAACCTTGAGCAGCTCGCCGGCTAGACCTTCGCCGAAGCCGACATTGCCTCCGCTCGCACCGTTGCCGCCGAACGCGCCGCCGGTGTGCAGGATGCGGACATCCTTGAGATTCGCGATCGGCTTCACCATCTCCGCCAGCGCGGATGGCATGGTCTCAATCCGCTTCTTGGCGATCTCGAAATCGATGACGTTGCTGCCGAGCTTGTTCTGCGCCTCGTTCTTCATGGTGATGACGGCGGCTTCCGCCTCGCCGATGTTGCGGACACCGACCGCCTTGATCTTGTTGGATTCGGCTTCCGCGGTGGCCAGCGTCTTGACGGCTTCGGCGCGATCGAGCGAGGCCTTCTTCTCGGCCTCGGCCGCGACGATCAGCTCGGTCGATTTGCGTTCGGCCTCGGTGCGTGCGGCCAGCACCTGGGTCAGGCGGGCACGATCGGCGACCTCGATGGCGCGCGCGGTGACGACCTTTTCCTCCGCGGAGACGGCCAGCGCCTCGGCGGTCTTGGCTTCGGCGACGGCTTCCGACGTCTCCTTGCTCTTCGCCGCGATCTGGATCTCGTTCTCCTGCGTCGCGATCTGGATCTCGCGCTGGGCGTCGGTCTTGCGCTTGTTGATCGCCAGCTCCGACTCGATCACCGCGGTTTCCTTGACCTGCTTGGCACCCGCCTCCTTCTCGGCAACCGCACGATCGGTGTCGATGCGAGCGTTCTCTTCGGTCAGGCGTGCGGTCTGCGTCGCGGTTGCTACCTCCGCGCGGGTGCTCGCGGTCTTGTTGGCGATGTCGCGCTCCTGCGACAGCTCGGCTTCCTTCTTGGTCCGCTCGATCCCAAGGGTCTGCTGCCGCGCCTCGAGGTCCTTTTGCGCGATCGCGACCTCGTTATCGCGCACGATGGCGTTGCGATCGCGGCGGCGGGTTTCGGTGACCGTCTTGAGCTGGGTCAGACCCTCGGCGTCGAAGAAGTTCTCCGGGTTGAAGAATTTGACGTCGGTCTGGTCGAGCTTGGTCAGCGACACCGATTCCAGCTCGAGACCGTTCGACTTCACGTCAGACTCGACCGTGGACTGCACGTGCTTGACGAAGTCCGAGCGCTTCTCCTGGAGCTCCAGGATGGTCATGGTCGCGGCGACCGAGCGCAGGCCGTCGACGAATTTCGCCTCGACCTGGTTGCGCAGGGCCTCGGCATCGTTGGTCAGCGCGCCCAGCGTCTGGCTTGCAAGCGCAATGCTCTCCTCGTCGGGACGGACGCGGACGTAGAACTCGGCAACGATGTCGACGCGCAGGCGGTCCTTGGTGATGAGCGATTCCCGCTCCTTGCGCTCGACGGTGAGGCGCAGCGTCTTCAGATTGACGCTGGCATAGGAGTGGAAGATCGGCAGGATCATGGCGCCGCCGTCGAGCACGACCTTCTTGCCGCCGAGTCCGGTGCGCACGAAGGCCTCGTCGCGCGTGGCGCGCTTGTAGAGGATAGTGAAGACGATCCCCAGGACGACGATCAGCGCGACGCCGATCACGGCCGGGACTGCGATGTCGAACATGGCTTTCTCCGCTGTGGGACTTGCTAATTGCTTAGAGTGGGCTTGGGCGGTTTGAGTTCATCGTCGGCCTTCACTGCGACGAAGCGCGTGCCGTCGCGGTCGACCAGGAGGACCATGGTTCCCTGCGGCAAAGGTCCCGATGACGGCGCCGCCACCGCCGAGACGAAATGGCGGTTGCCATGGATGTCGGCGACGCTGACGCGGCCGGGCGGCCCCTGGTCGAGCGGGCCAACGACGACCTCGCCGATGCGGCCGACGAGATCCCCCAAGCCGACGACGTAGCTCTCGTCCTTGGGAATGATCCGCGCGATCGCACGGCTGGAAACGCGGACCAACGGAACCGATGCGGCAACCGCCCCGACCGAGGCGATCGACGCCGGCAAGGGACCCGCAATCATTCGCGCGAGGTCCTGGATCAGGAAGCCGGTGATGGAGAAGGCGCCGAGCAGCAGCAGCAGGAAGATCAAGAGCGGCACGCCGCCGACATTGATCCAGGAGATGGCGTTGAGCACGCCGTTGTCGCTGGGATGAGCAAAATCGATGTTGGTGCCCAGCATCTCGCTCAAGGAGGCCCCGATCAGCATCGAGATCACCTCGACCGAGCCGACGATGACGATCATGGCCGCCGCGATCGCGAACGGCCTGACCTCAGGCGCCATGACGTGTTCGAGCAGAGCGCTCATGATACGGCACTCAGGAGCCCGACTTCAACCGGGCCAGCCTCGCTGCAATTTCCTTGTCGCGATGGAGCGTGCTCAGCTCGTCGATGTCGCTCGAATAGGGAATTCCCGGCGGCACGCCGGTGGTCCGTGCCACCGCGCGGCCTGCCCGCAGCGCCTTGGCGGCAGCGGAGGTGCCGCCGGATTTCCGCGACGACGTCGATGTCTGTGGGCTGGCCTGTGCCTCGCTCTTTTCGAGATCGGCGCGGCGCTGCTCGGCATCCTGGAGCGCCGACAGCACCGCGCGGAGCGATGTGACGCATTGCTCTATCTTCTCGTTGTTCTCGTCGATGGCGCGGGAGAGCACCTCGAACTGCGCCTCCAGGTCCATTTGCCGCGCGATGCCGGCGCGGGCGAGATCGTCGCGCCCGTCTGCGATCGCGGTCTCGATCTTGGCGGTCAGATCGGTCATCGCCCGCTCGATCTCGCTGCGGCGCGCATTGAGACGATATTCCTCGGCCCGCGCAGCGGCGAGCGCATCGCGCGCTTCGGTCTCGGCGCGCTCGATCTCGCGGATGGCTTGGCTGACCACCTTCAGCTTGTTCTTGCCCTCCGCCTGCTCGATCGCATCGTACGCGATCCCGGCGATCAGGCGCCCGACACGGGACAGAAAGTTGTCGGGAGCGGCAGCGATGGTATCCATAGCGTTCTCCTCCTCTGGCAGGCTGTTCGGCGTGACGCCGTAGTGAACTTCGAAACCGTCGTCGGTGCGGATGAGGCGCGCCGGCACGCTCTGTCCCCAGCCCTCGGCATAGCCGGCGTAGTCGAAGGGCACGCTGAAGCGCCCTTGCACGGTCGCAATCGAAATGGTGGCGGGCCCCTTGATCTTGGCGAGCTTGTCGTCGAGCGGCAGGCGGCGCCCTTGCGCGGCGCGATACTCCGCGCGGTCGCGCAGCCCCAACGTCACCAGCCGCGAAGGCAGCGCCGTCTGTTTGCGGATCGGCTCATAGGCATGGGCATGGAGCAGGACCACATTGGAACCCACATTGTGGATCCGCGCCACCTCGTCGAGGATTTCCATCATGCGGTCGTAGGCCTGGAATGTCGCCTCGATGGCGGCCTTGGCGGCCGGGTCAGGGGCAAGCCGGTAACGCAGTGCGGACGGCGCGTATCGGGGCGATTGGCTCATGGAAAGCACTAAAGCACCATTTTGGTGCTTTAGTGAAGAGGAAGCTTAATCACGTTCCGCTGATCCCTATGCACTCTGTCGATTAGTCGCGGCGGTCCGGGCCCGCGTTCAAGGCCGGTCGATCACCCCTAGCTCACGGCCGATCAAGATTTGATGCACGCTTCGGTTGAAATTTGAGACGAATGCAGTGGAGTTCCGGTAAGCCGTCATTCTCTCGACGCGCCGTTGCGAGGAGCTCTGGCCGCAGCAGCGATCTGCCAGATCGCTGAATCATTCGGTGAGCTCATTTGACGCAGATATGACGATTGGCGACCAAGATCCGACGACGGTACGAAGCATCCACGTCCAGCATCCGCAGCAAATCCACAGCATGTCCACAGGGTGGCCGTGACGGATTCGCGAGCCGCTGCGAGGGACTTGCTGCGCACAAACCCACAAGCCCGGCCGTTCAGCCACCCGCCTGGTCGAACACGGATCGGCAGGCCTCGCTGAGGCTGGCGCGGTTGCGGCGCAGGCAGGCGGTGATGGCGCGGACGTTGGGGATCTCGCCGGCGCAGAGCCGGTAGACGTCGGGCGTACAGGCCCGCCGCTGCTCCGCCGTTCCCTGTGCATGGGCCGCAGAGGCAAACAGCGTCAGGAACAGCCCGACCGTCGAGGCGCCCCGCGCCCGGCTCTTCACGCCCGCAAACCGCAAGAACCTCGCCTTCATGACCAGTCTCCCGCTCTGCACTGCCCGCTCCGGCCTGCATTGGCCGTACGGTGCAAAAGGGGTTACGAGAAATAAACCGCGGGGAATGTGATCTCCTTCACGCCCGCTGCGCGGCGGCGGGCACATAGGGTTGCCCCGGGGATTTTCAGGAATCGCTAACCATTCGGGTCCCGATCGCCGCATCGTTAAAATGCGAACGATCGGGTCAATCCGGAAACAAACCGGCTTTGCGACATTGCGCCGTCCGCGTTCTGCGAGGGTGTGATGAGCGAAGCCGAATTTAATCTGCTGCTGGATGCTGTCCGGGACGCCATGGTCTTTGAGGATTTCGCGCCCGTGCCGGTGGAGCAATACGTGCCCCGCTCGTGGAGTTTCGACACGACGCCCAAGGCTGCCAATAACAAGGCTGCCAATGACAACGAGGGCGCCTGGCCCCTCCTGCCCTTCCCCGACGACTGGTACGCGGCCTGCTGAGGCCACTTGAAGTGAACCGATGCGTCCGCCTTTCGGGCGGTTCGGCATGACCGAGCGCCGGGGACCGGCGCAGCCCCGATCAAGTCTTGACGCGTTCCTCGCCCTGCTGCGGCGCCCGGTCGGGTGCAGCCGGCGGGAAGATGCTGTCATAGATCGCGCGCGCCTCAGCAATGAGGCGGGCCCGCTCCAGCTCGGATTTCGGGACAAATCGAACGACGTCGCCCACGTGCTCTCCAGCTCCAGGGTTTGGATGCGTCTTTTCGCAGATGCGAAGTCTATGCCAGAGGACCTGAATCGCACCTTTCCGCCAAGCCCCGGGGAAACCCGGTGGCTCACTGGAGCTGCGGCTCGGCGGAACCGCCTATAAGTCCAAATTTTGCGGAAAATCAGAGACTTGTGATGGAGGCCACGACCAGAATTGAACTGGTGTACACGGTTTTGCAGACCGTTGCGTAACCACTCCGCCACGTGGCCCCGTAAGGGCGGACCAATATAGGGGATCAATGGCTTAGGCAACCCCACGGCCCGCGGGTAGCACAGCGAAATGTCCAGCCGAAATCAGGCGCGCTTGCCGCGCCGGAAGTCGCGCCGGCGGCCCTTGGGCGCGGGCTTGGGTGCCAGTTCCGGCATCTCGGCCTGGACCTCGCGGTAGCGAGCCAGCATCCGCTCGAAACTGGCATGAAGCGTCTCGGCGATATCAGGGCGCCGCTCGAGGGCGGCGAGGATCGTCGCGGCGGCTTCGATGGTCGCGAGGCCGTCGCGGCGCGGCTCCTTGCGCAAGCGCCCGTAGCGAGAGGGACGTGCCGGATTGAGGATCACGCGCTGGCATTTCAGCATCCAGGGATTGCGCCACCACAGCGCCTTGGCCTGGCTCCAGGTGCCGTCGAGCAGCACCACGCCTTCGAGCTTGCCGAGGATCGCGCGCTGGTTCTCCGCGACCTCGCCCTTGCGGTTGAGCGCGACGATCTCACCTTCGGCCTCGAGATCGGCCGCGCGTGCCGAGCCGAGATAGAGCACCGCCCAGTGCGAAGCATTCTCGACCGGCCGTCCCAGCGCCTTGGACAGGCTCGGCCAGGACAGGCCGACCCGCACCGTTGCATCGGCAAAATGCCTGGCCAGCAGCCGCGCCGTGCCGAGCGCCCTGTCCTGCTCCTGCGGATGCTGCAGGATCAGGAGCGAGAGCCGGTTCTCGATCGGCGTGACGCTGTCGCAAATGCACAGCGGCATCGGCTTCTGGCAATGCGGGCATTCGGGAATCGGCTCGGCCGGCGCGGCGGCAGTGTGGGGCGGATTGGACATGGCGCCGCTATACGCTTGACGCGGCGCTGCAACAACCTATTCCGCCGGTGCCGTCAGCGGTCGCGGCTCGGATCGCCGCCGCAGGCGGTCGATCAGGAGGTAGATCACGGGCGTCGTGTACAGCGTCAGGATCTGCGAGACGAACAGGCCGCCGATGATGGTGACGCCGAGTGGGCGGCGCAGCTCCGTGCCGGGGCCGGTCGCGATCACCAGCGGAATGCCGGCAAACAGCGCCGCCATGGTCGTCATCAGGATCGGGCGGAAGCGCGCCTGGCAGGCCTCGAAGATCGCCTCGGCCGAGGACAGGCCGCGCTGGCGCTCGGCATCGAGCGCGAAGTCGACCATCATGATGCCGTTCTTCTTGACGATGCCGATCAGGAGGATGATGCCGACGAAGGCGATCACCGTCAGCGGCGTGTTGGTGAGCTGCAAGGCCAGCAGCGCACCCAAGCCGGCCGATGGCAGTGTCGAGATGATCGTGAGCGGATGGGCGAGGCTCTCATAGAGCACCCCGAGCACGATATACATCGCGACCAGCGCGCCGAGGATCAGGAGCGGCTGGCGACCGCTGGTCCTGGCGAAATCGCCGGCATTGCCGTCGAAGCTGCCGCGAATGCCCTCGGGCATGTGCAACTCGTCGACCGCGCGCTGGATGTTCTGGGTCGCCGCCTGAAGCGGCACGTCCGGCATCAGGTTGAAGGACACCGTGGTCGATGGGAACGACTGCGAATGATAGACGGCGAGCGCAGCGAGCCCACGCGTCGCGCGCACCACGGCCGACAGCGGCACCTGCGCATCACCCGCGCCGGCGACGTAGATGCGATCGAGATTGCTGGGATCGACCTGGAACTTCGGATCGATCTCCAGCACGGTCATGTACTGGTTGCGCTGGGTGTAGATGATCGAGATCTGCCGCTGTGCGAAAGCGTTGTTGAGCGCGTTGTCGATGTCCTGGACCTTGACGCCGAGCGCGGACGCCTTCTGGCGGTCGATGGCGAGCGTCAGTTGCAGCCCGCCGGGATCGCGATCGCTGGAGATGTCGGTGATGCCCTCCACGCTCTCCAGGCGCTTGGCCACGATCGGCGCCCATTTCTGCAACAGGCCGAGATCGGTGCTGGTGAGCGTATATTGGTAGTCGGAATCGCTCTGACGCCCGCCGGCCCGCACGTCCTGGGCAGCGAACATGAAGAGGCGGATGCCGGGCACGGGATATAGCGCGCGCCTGAGCCGTTCGATCACGACCTCAGTCGACACGTGGCCACGTTCCTCCGGCGGCTTCAGGCTGATGAACATGGTGCCGCGGTTCGAGGTCGCCGGACCCGGGCCCCCGCTGCCGACCGTCGAGCCGATGCCAGCCACGGCGGGATCCTTCATCACGATCTCGGCGAGCCGCTGCTGCAGGCCGAGCATCGACTGGAACGAGGTGTCAGCCGAGGCGCGCGTCGCTCCGATGATGAAGCCGGAATCGTCCGTGGGGAAGTAGCCTTTGGGGACCTTGATGTAGAGCGTCACCGTGAGCGCGATGGTGGCGAAGAACACCAGCAGCGTCAGCAGCGGGAAATCCAGCACGGTGCGCAGGGTGCGGGCGTAGAACACGATGGTGCGCGACAGCGCGCCTTCGATGATGCGGTCGAACAGCGTTGCCGTGCCGGAGGTGGCCTGCCGGATGTAATGGGCGCAGATCATCGGCGTGACCGTCAGCGACACCAGCGTCGAGACCAGGATGGCGAAGGTCAGCGTCAGCGAAAATTCGCGCAGGAGCCGACCGACGACGCCGTCCATGAAGATCAGCGGCGTGAAGGCCGCGATCAGCGACAGGCTGATCGAGACCACAGTGAAGCCGATCTGCTTGGCGCCCTCCTGCGCCGCCCGGAACGGCCGCATGCCTTGCTCGAGGTTGCGGAACATGTTCTCGATCATGACGATGGCGTCGTCGACGACGAAGCCGACGGAGATGGCGAGCGCCATCAGCGACAGGTTGTCGATGGAGAAGCCCGCGACCCACATGCCGGCGCAAGTCCCGGCGAGTGCCAGCGGCACCGAGATGCCGGCCGCGATGGTCGGCGTCAGCCGCCGCAGGAACACGAACACAACGACCATCACCAGGACGGACGTTGCCAGCAGCGTCCATTGCATGTCCAGCACGCTGGCGCGGATCGTGCCGGTCCGATCGACCAGGGTGGAGATCTCGACACCGGCCGGGATCCACTGCTTCAGCTCGGGGATCAGCGCCTTGACCCGGTCGACGGTGTCGATGACGTTGGCATCGCCCTGCTTGGTGATCTGGATCAGAACCGCCGGTTGCCTGTTGAACCAGGCTATCGAGCGGACGTTGCGGACGGAATCCTCGATGTCGGCGACATCCGACAGCCGCACGAAATTATTGCCCGAGCTCTTGATGACGATGTCGCGGAACTCCTTCGCCGTGCGCATCTGCTTGTTCAGCGACAGCGTCTCGCTCTGGCGCTCGCCTTCGAAGATGCCGACGGGGCCGAGCGCGTTGGCGGCGATGATCGCGGTTCGCACGTCGTCAGTGGCGATTCCAGCATTGGACAGCGCAACCGGGTTGAGCTGCACGCGCACGGCCGGCTGGTCGGCGCCGGAGATCGACACGTTGCCGACGCCCGGCACCTGCGAGATGCGTTGCGCCAACACGCTATCCGCGACGTCGTAGATCGCCGACGGAGAGATCGTCTTGGAGGTCAACGCCAGCACGAAGATGGGTGCACCGGCCGTGTTTGCCTTGCGGAAACGCGGCAGCGTCGGCAAGTCGCTCGGCAGGTCGACCATCGCGGCGTTGATGGCCGCCTGCACGTCGCGCGCGGCCTTGTCGATGTTGCGGCCGATGTCGAACTGAAGCTGGATGCTGGTCGTGCCGAGGCTCGAGGTCGAGGTGATCTGGTTGATGCCGGCGATCTCTCCCAACCGCCGCTCAAGTGGCGACGCCACCGTCGCCGCCATCACGGACGGATCGGCGCCGGGCCGGCTGGCGGAGACGAAGATGGCGGGAAAGTCGACGTTCGGGACCGAGGCGACCGGCAGGAACCGGTAGGCGACGACACCCAGCAGGAACAGCCCGATCGACAGCAGCGTGGTCGCGACCGGACGGCGGATGAACGGCTCCGAGATCGATGCCATCACTGCATCCCCTCGGTCGCGCCGGCGACCGGCGGGCCGCCGGATCCAGCCGGCGGCAGCGCCTGCTCGAGGCGACGGTTGATACGATCGAGCGCCAGATAGATCACGGGCGTCGTGTAAAGTGTCAGGAGCTGGCTGAGCAGCAGGCCGCCGATGATGGAGATGCCGAGCGGAAAGCGCAGCTCGGCGCCGGTGCCGCTTTCGATCGCGAGCGGCAGCGCCCCGAACAGCGCCGCCAACGTCGTCATCATGATCGGACGGAAGCGCAACAGACAGGCCTGCACGATGGCTTCACTGGGCGACATGCCCCGCCCGCGCTCGGCCTCGAGCGCAAAGTCGATCATCATGATCGCGTTCTTCTTGACGATGCCCATCAAGAGGATGATGCCAATCAGGCCGATCACCGAGAGGTCCTGTCCGTACAGCATCAGTGCCAGGATGGCGCCGACGCCGGCCGAGGGCAGCGTCGACAGGATCGTGATCGGATGGATATAGCTCTCGTAGAGCACCCCTAACACGATGTAGATCGTGATGACGGCGGCGAGCAGCAACCAGGGCTGGCCGGCGAGTGCCTTGGCGAATTCGGCGGCGTCGCCGGCATAGACGCCGACGATACTGCCCGGCATGCCGATGCGGGTCTCGATCACCTTTACGGCTTCGACGGCATCGCCGAGCGCCGCGCCCGGCGCCAGGTTGAAGCTGAGCGACACCGACGGGAATTGCGCCTGATGCGAGATCGCGAGCGGCGCCGTGGTCCGCTTCAGCGTCGCCACGGCCGACAGCGGCACCTGGGCATTGGGCGCGCCCGCGGTGGCGCTCGCGGCACCCGGCAGATAGAGCTTCGACAGGATCGAGGGATCGCGCTGATACATCGGCAGCGCCTCCAGCACCACCCGGTACTGGTTGGCCTGACCGTAGATGGTCGAGATCTGCCGCTGCGCGAAGGCGTCGTTCAGCGTGTCGGTGATTGCTTGCAGGCTCACGCCGAGCTGGCCGGCGCGCGTGCGGTCGACATCGAGCTGCGCCCGCAGGCCGCCCTCCTGCGCCTCGGAGGAGACGTCCCGGAACAAGGGATCGCGCCGCATCTCCGCAACCAGCTTGCGCGCCCATTCCGAGACCAGCGTCGCATCGGTGCCGGTCAGCGTGTACTGGTATTGCGAGCGGCTCGACTGGGTCGAGATCTGCACGTCCTGCACCGGCTGGAAATAGACGGTCATGCCGGGGATGCCGGAGACCCGCTCCTTCAACCGGGTCACGACCACGCTGACATCGTCGCGGCGCTCGCCGCGCGGCCGCAAGCTCATGACGAGGCGGCCGACATTGGTGGTCGGGTTGACGGAGCCCGCACCGATCACCGAGACCACGCCGACCACATCAGGGTCGGCCCTGATGGCCTCGGCCGCCTCGGCCTGCCGCCTCTTCATCTCCGCAAACGACACGTCGGGCCCCGCCTCCGTCACCGCCGTGATCGACGCGGTGTCCTGCAGCGGCAGGAAGCCCTTGGGCGCGACGACATAGAGCACCAGGGTCGCGATCAGCGTAACGAAGGTCACGACCAGCGTGGCGCGCTGGCGCTCCAGCACCCACAACAGCGATCCGTGATAGGCGTCGACCGTGCGGTCGATGAAGCGGCTGATCGCGGCCAGTCCCGGCACGGCCAGCTCCTCGTGCGCGTGCTTGAGCAGCCGCGAGCACATCATCGGCGTCAGCGTCAGCGAGACCACCGCCGAGGTCACGACCGCAATCGTCAAGGTCAGCGCGAATTCGCGGAACATGCGCCCGACCAGGCCCGACATGAACAGGAGCGGGATGAAGACCGCAATCAGCGACACCGTCAGCGAGATCACGGTGAAGCCGATCTCGCTGGCGCCCTTGCGCGAGGCTTCCATCGCGCCGTCGCCATTCTCCATGTGGCGCACGATGTTCTCGATCATCACGATGGCATCGTCGACAACGAATCCGGTGCCAATCGTGAGCGCCATCAGCGACAGATTGTCGAGACTGAAGCCGGCAAAATACATGATGCCGAAGCTCGTGATCAGCGACAGCGGCAGCGCGACGCCGGCGATCACGGTCGCGCGCAACGAACGCAGGAACAGCAGCACCACCAGCGTCACCAGCACGACGGCAAGGACCAGCGTGAATTGTACGTCGCGCACCGAGGCGCGGATGGTGACGGTGCGATCGGAGACGATGGTGAGATTCACGCCGGCCGGGATCGCGCGCTGCAGTTTCGGGATCTCGGCGCGGATCTGGCTGACGACGTCGATGACGTTGGCGCCGGGCTGGCGCTGGATGTCGAGGATGACCGCCGGCGTGCCCTGGTACCAGCCGCCGGTGCGGTCGTTCTCGAGGCCGTCGACGATCTGGGCGACGTCGGCAATGGTCACCGGCGAGCCGTTGCGATAGGCGATGATGACGGGCTTGTAGGCTTCAGCCGCCGCGATCTGGTCGTTGGCGGCGATGATGTAGGATTGCTGCGCGCCGTCGAGCGAGCCTTTCGGCCCCGAGACATTGGCATTGGCGATCGCGGTGCGCAGATCTTCCATCGCGATGCCGTAGGCTGCAAGGCGCGCCAGATCGGCCTGGATGCGCACGGCCGGCTTCAACCCGCCCAGCACGGACACGCGCCCGACGCCGGAGATCTGGCTCAAACGTTGCGCCAGAATGGTGTCGGCGATGTCGCTCATCACCCGCAGCGAGATCGTGTCCGAGCGCAGCGCCAGCGTCATCACCGGCGCATCCGCCGGGTTCACCTTGGCGTAGGTCGGCGGGTAAGGCAGCGTCCTCGGCAGCACGCCCGCGGCGGCATTGATCGCGGCCTGCACGTCCTGCGTCGCCCCGTCGATGTCGCGGTTGAGCTCGAACTGCAGCGAGATCTGGCTGACGCCGAACGAGCTCGTCGAGTTCATCGCCGAGAGCGACGGGATCTGCCCGAGCTGCCGCTCCAGCGGCGCGGTGATCAGCGAGGCGATCACGTCCGGACTCGCGCCCGGCAGCTGCGTCGTCACCTGCACGGTCGGGAAATCCACCTGCGGCAGCGCCGAGACCGGGAGTGCGAAATAGCCGAGCAGCCCGCCGATCAGAAGCGCGATGCCGAGCAGCGAGGTCGCGATCGGCCGGCGGATGAAGGGTTCGGAGACACCCATGGGTTATGCCTGCCGCTTCAAGCGGCTGTTGTCGGGATCATGGCTGCTTGGCTCCACTTTCCGATGCCCCCGGCCCCGGCGCCGGTCCCGTCTGCCCCTTCTGGTCGCCTTCACTGCTCTTGCGCTTGGCGCGCAAGTCGCCGTCCTTGGCTTGGCCGTCCTTCTGCCCGTCCTTCTGGCCTTCGTTGGCACCATCCTTCTTCTGAGCGTCCGGTGCGCGCGAGCGCTTGCGCGGGGCAAGATCGGCCGACGGAGTCTGGTCATCGCGGCCGACGATCACCTTGGAGCCGTCGGACAGATTTGCGAAGCCCGTGGTGACCACCCTCTCGCTCGCCGACAGGCCGCTCGCGATCACGGCGTCATGCTCGTTCTGCTGGGTCACCGTCACGGGCTTGGCCGAGACGATGTTGTCCGCGCCGATGACGTAGCTGAAAGTGCCGATCGGGCCGCGCTGCACCGCCGAGGTCGGCACCACCAACGCCTGCGTCAAGGTCTCGACCTTGAGGCGGACATTGACGAACTGGCCCGGCCAGAGCTGGTAATTGGCATTGGGGAATTCGGCCTTGAGCTTGAGCGTGCCGGTGGTCTGGTCGACCTGGTTGTCGATGCCGGTGAGCTTGCCGGTATCGATCACCGTGATGCCGTCATTGCCGAACACGTCGACCGCGAGCGGCCCCTTCGCCGCCGCAGCGTTGACGCGCATGATCTGCTGTTGCGGCAGGCTGAACCACACCGCGATCGGCTGCAATTGCGTGATCACCACGAGGCCCGTGGTGTCGGAGGCATGGATGATGTTGCCCTGGTCGACCAGGCGCAGGCCGACGCGGCCCGAGATCGGCGCCACGATCTTGGTGTAGCTCAGCGTCGCCGCCGCGTTGTCGATCGCAGCCTGGTCGGCTTTGACGAGCGCCTCGGTCTGCGCGACCAGCGCACGCTGGGTGTCGGCCTGCTGCTTGGAGCCGGCGTTGGAGGCAGCGAGCTGCTCGTAGCGCGCGAGGTCGATGCGTTGGTTGGCGAGCTGGGCCTGATCCTGCGCCTTCTTGGCAACCGCCTGGTCGTACTGCGCCTGATAGATCGCCGGATCGATCTCGCCGAGCACGTCGCCCTTCTTGACGTCCTGACCTTCCGTGAAATTGACCGCGATCAGCTTGCCATCGACCTGCGAGCGCACGGTCACGGTGTTGAGCGCGCGGATCGCGCCGACGCCGTCGAGATAAACCGGCACGTCCTGGATGCGCGGGCTCGCCGCCAGCACCGGCACCGGCAGATCGGGGCGCTGATTGCGGTTGTTCGTCTGCTGCTGTTGCATGACGATCCAGCCGACATAGCCGAGGCCGGCGAGGATCGCGAGCGTGATCAGGGTCATGACGAAGCCGCGGCCGCGCGATCGCTTCGCTGTCCCCTCTCCCGCTCCCTGCTTGGTGTCCGGCTTAAAGAGCATTGACCGGTTTCTCCATTCGCGGCTCCCAGCCTCCGCCGAGCGCCTGGTACAGGCTGACGATGGCCAGAAGCCGTGCGAGTTGGGCCTGCCACAACGCGTCTTCCGCCTGGAACAGGGTCAGCTGGGTGTTGAGCACGGTCACGATGTCGGCGGTGCCGGCGCGCAATTGCTGCTCGGAGAGATCGAAGGCGCGACGCGAGGCGGCGACGACGTCGCGCTGCAATTGCAGCCTGATCGTGGTCTGCTTGATCGAGAACAGCGCGTTGTCGACGTCGGCAAAGGCCTGGATGATGGTCTTGCGATAGGTTTGCAGCAGCTCGTCCTGCCGCGCCTTGGCCAACTCGAAATTGCCGAGGATCCTGCCGCCGTCGAAGATCGGCTGTGTCGCGCTGCCGACGAGCTGGAAGAAGGCCGCATGCGGCTGGAAAAGCGAGACCAGCGCCGAGCTCTGGTAGCCGCCATTGCCGGTGAGCTGGATGGTCGGAAAGAATTGTGCCCGGGCATTGCCGATGTTGGCGGTGGCCGAGGCGAGCTGCGCCTCCTGTCGGCGGATGTCCGGCCGCTGCGTCAGCAACTCCGACGGCAGGCCGGGCGTCACGCGCGGGATCGCGATCCGGTCCAGAGAGCCGCCGTGCACGCGCACGCTCTCCGGCGGCCGCGACACCAGCACGGCGAGCGCGTTGACGTTCTGGTCCAGCGTCTGGCGCAACGGCGGCACCAGCGCCTTCTGGTTCGCCAGCACGCTCTCCTGCTGGGCGACGTCGAGATCGGTGCCGGTGCCGGCCCTGCGGCGCTCCCTGACCGCATCGAGGATGCGCTGCGCGCTCGCGATGTTGCGCTGTGAGGTCCTGATGCGGTCCTGCGAGGCCAGCACCTGGAAATAGGCGTTGGCGACGGCGGCGAGCGTGGTCAGCGCGACCGTGTCGCGATCGAAACGATTGGCGTTCGCCGTCTCCTCTGCCGATTGCAGCGCGGCGCGGTTCTGGCCCCAGAAATCGAGCTGATAGCTCGCGCTCAGCGAGGCCGAATAATTGACGACCTCGCGTCCGCCGATGGACAGTCCCGAAGCGCTCGAGCCCGATGTGCGCGAATAGGTTTCGGATCCGCCTGTCGAGACACTCGGCAGCAGCGCCGCGCCGGCCTGCCGCGCCTGGGCGTCGGCCTGGACGATGCGCGCCACGGCCGCGGCGATGTCGAGATTGACGGTCTGCGCCTCCTCCATCAGCTGCGTCAGCTCCGCAGAGCGGAAGCCGCGCCACCAATCCAGCGACGGCGGCGCGTCGCCCTTCCCGGCATATTTGTAATGCGTGGGAACGTCGAGCGCGGGATCGGGAAGATCCTGGGTCAGCACGCAAGCCCCCGAAGCCGCGGCGAGGCACAGCACCGCAGTCCATCGCGCCGCGCGCAGCGTTCGGAGTGCAGAACCGCGAGACCGCCGCGAGGCGACCACTGGAACTTGCTGTGTCACATCCACCCCCCGCCGGGCAGATCAAGCCGCCGCAACGCTGCCGGATTAACCGATTCGCGGCGGGATGGTCGGGAGGCTTTGGACGACGCGCTCACAGTAATGATGCTTTCTGCGGAACTTGAGCTTCATACTAGCCGGGCGCGGAACGGCGGGACAGTGCCGCAATTGCGAGATGCCCGTGCCAACGAGGCGGGAGCGAACTGACAAGAATGCGATAAGCGCCTGTCTCGCAGAGACTTTCTTCATTGCGAAACATTGGGAAACGTAAGCAAGCTTACCAAGATTTCATGTGATATCGCGGCCACACCCGTTGCTGCAGGGTTCGCTTCGCCTCTCCCGCTGCGGCGGCTGAGGTTCTTACCACCGAGGGACAACCGCATTTCTAGACAATCCCCCGCGAACAGGACACGCGCCCTGTCGCGACCCGTTTCGCCCGTGGCAAGAATTGGTCGCAACAACGTTGATCGGGAGCGCAATCGTTTCGTGCACGGGCCGGGGTTGGGCCATTTCCTACTGCAGGCATATCACTGTTTCCGCGGGCGTTTCGGTCGGGTTCGCCGCAGCGCAAAAGCCTTCCCCTTTGGCCTCCCAAGCACTAGGTTCGGGCCAAAGCCGATCAACCCCTTGGTAGTGATCTTCCCCGACATGACCATTCGCAACGACGTTGTCGAAGCCATCGGCAACACCCCCCTGATCAAGCTCAAGCAGGCTTCGGAATTGACCGGCTGCACCATCCTGGGCAAGGCCGAGTTCATGAATCCCGGTCAGTCGGTGAAGGACCGCGCCGGGAAATGGATGATCCTGGAGGCCGAGAAGCGCGGCGAGCTGAAGCCCGGCGGGCTGGTGGTGGAAGCGACCGCCGGCAATACCGGTATCGGTCTTGCCGTGGTTGCGAGCGCGCGCGGCTACCGCACCCTGATCGTGATCCCGGAGACGCAGAGCCAGGAGAAGAAGGATTTCCTGAAGCTTTGCGGTGCCGAGCTGATCGAGGTGCCGGCCCTTCCCTACGCCAACCCTAACAACTACCAGCATGTTGGCCGGCGGCTCGCCGACGAGCTGCGCAAGACCGAGCCCAATGGCGTGCTGTTCGCCGACCAATGGAACAACCTGGACAACGCCAAGGCGCATTACGAATCCACGGGGCCTGAGATCTGGGAGCAGACCGGCGGCAAGGTCGACGGCTTCGTCTGCTCGGTCGGCAGCGGCGGCACGCTCGCCGGCGTCAGCCGCTATCTGAAGGAGAAGAACAAGAACATCCGCATCGCCTGCGCCGATCCGCACGGTGCCGGCATGTACGAATATTTCAGGACCGGCGATCCCAAGGCGACGCCGGGCGGCTCGATCACGGAGGGCATCGGCCTCAACCGCGCCACCGCGATCGTCGAGACTGCCAAGGTCGACGATGCCTATCTCATTCCCGACACCGACGCCGTCAGTGCGATCTACGAACTGCTCCAGCATGAAGGTCTGTGCCTCGGCGGCTCGACGGGCATCAATGTCGTCGGCGCGATGCGGCTTGCGAAGCAGCTCGGGCCCGGCAAGACGATCGTCACCGTGCTGTGCGATTCCGGCAGCCGCTATCTGTCGAAGCTGTTCAATGCCGACTTCATGCGCGCCAAGAACCTGCCGGTGCCGGAATGGCTGGAGAAGCGCAGCAACATCAAGCCGCCCTTCGTCTGATCGTCACGCGCATCCTCGGGCCGAAGGCGCAGATCCACAAAATCTGCGCGGTTCGGCCGGCTTAAGCGACCTCCCCGCTTTCCGAGGCCGCGGCACAATAGTCGCGCCAGAACTTGCGGTAACCCTCCTCGACCCTGCGCGTGTAGGTTTCGACATTACCCGCGGCCGAAGCCGCGATCCGGGCCGGCAATTCCGCGCGCAGCTTTGCCAGAAGCGCGGGCTGGGCAGCGAATTTGCACGCGATCGCGGCGTAGCCCTCGTCGTCCTCGGCCACCCAGTCGTCAAGACCGACGGCGGCCACGATGGAGCCGCCGGCGCGCGAGGATGCGCCGTGGCCGAGCTTGGCGACGACCGGAACGCCCGCATAGAGGGATTCCCAGGTGCTGACGCCGCCGTTCTGCGGAAACGGATCGAGCGAAATATCGACCAGCGCGAAGGCTCGCAGATGATCGGCGCGCTCGGACGAGCCGAGGCAGGTGATCCTCTCCTCGGCAATCCCGTGGGCGACAAAGCGCGCGAGAAGGCCGTCGCGCACCAGGGGATCGTCGAGCAGCGTATGCTTGATGATGATCTTCGATCCGGCCACCTCCCGCATCACGTTCGACCACACGCGAATGGCCTCGTCCGAGATCTTGTTGACGCGGTTGAACACGCCGAAGGTGACGTAGCCGTTGCGGAGCATGGGAAGCTCCGAAGGCGGCACATCGAGGATGGGATCGATCGTGATCAGGCACGGCAGGTCATAGACCTTTTCGGCCAGCAGATGCCGCGCCGATTGCGGAATGAAGACCGGGTCCGCGAGCACGTAGTCCATCGTCCGAAGGCCGGTACCGGTCGCGTGCCCGAAGCCCGTGACCTGGATGGGAGCCGGCTTGCGGGCGAAGACCTGAAGCCTGTTGCCCGACGAGTGCCCGGACACGTCGATCAGGATATCGACCTTGTCGGCCTCGATACGATCGGCCAGTTCGTCGTCGAACATCTGCCAGGCATCGACCCAGCCGTCTGCCGCCGACTTGAATTCGGCTGTGATCGCATCTCGTGTCGGCGAGCACGAATAGCAGACGACCTCGAAGCTGGCATGATCGTGATGGCGCAGCACCGGCAGCAAGCCGAACGCCGCCGAATGATACCAGAATTCGGCGGAAACATAGCCGATCACGATCCGCCTGTCGGGATCGAGCTGCCGGGGGGCGAGCTTCCTCTGCGGCACGCGGGCACCGATCGCTTCGCCCCAGGACCGTCGCGTCGCCTGCTGGATCGTGAAATCGGCGTCGGGGAGAAAGTCCAGATAGTAGATCTTCCGCGCCATCAAGTCTGGATCCGGCGAGATCGCCAACGCGGCGTCGAGATGTTCGATTGCGGACGCGATTTCTCCCTGATTTGCAAAACAGGAGCTCAGCAACGCCAATGCGATCGTGGAACGTGGATTCTGCTCGAGCAAGGTCGTGCAGGCCAGGATCGCCTGTGCGGTGTTTCCCAGGCTGAGCGAGACCTCCGCCTTGCCCCGCAAGGCCATCTCGAACCGGGGTGAAAGCGCAAGTGCCGCATCGAAGTCCGCGGCCGCCTGTTCCAGCCGCGACAGGGACGAATTGAGGCGTCCGCGCTGCGCCAGGATCTTCGCTGAATCGGGCTTGATCGCGAACGCCGCTGCGAGCGCAGCCTCCGCCTCATCGTAGCGCTTGAGCTCGATGCTGACCACGCCCTTGCCGATGAGCGCTTCGACGTGGCGCGGCTGAAACAACAGCGCGCGATCAAAGCTCTCCCTGGCGCGGTCAAACCGGAACAGCGCCAGCTCCGCCACGCCACGATTGCAAAACGCGTCGGCGTAGTCGGGCTTCAGCTTGATGGCGCGATCGTAGACCTCGATGGCCTGTTCGGGCAGGTTCATCTGGAGCAGGATGTTGCCGAGACCGGCCAGGGCCGGCGTAAAATTCGGCTTCAGCGCAATCGCTTTCTCCTGACAGGCGCGGGCCGCTTCCAGTTTCTGAAGCACGAAGTAGAGCGCCGCGAGATTGCTCTGAGCCTCGTGCGAACGCGGATCGATCGCAATCGCGCGCTCGAGCATCTGTTGCGCCTCGTCGAGGCGCCCGCCCTGCTGCACGCTGAGGCCGAGCACGTGCGTCGCGTCGAAATGATCCGGAACGGCTTGCAAGATCTGGCGGCAGAGCGCCTCGCTCTCCGCATATCTGCCTTGACCATAGGCGCTCGCCGCGGCGGAGATGACGGCGTCTGCCTGCTTCTTCAATTTCTTCTGCAATCGCGCATTCTGGAATGCGCGCGCGCCGACGCTGCTCTGCAAGGTGTCTCTCCGGAAGATGGCCCAAGGCCGAGTCTAACTGATTCGCGCACCGACCCGGCCGGGCTGCCGGACCAGAAATCCGTCCGGGATATCCCGGGGGTCGCCTGCAGGATGCGGCTCAGGAGCCGCCAGGTGCGTCCGCCCCGCTGACCGGAGCGTCGCCGTGCTCGGCGGCAGCGGCACAATAGTCGCGCCAGAACTTTCGGTAGCCCGCCTCGAGCTCACGCGTGTAGATCTCGACATTGCCGGCGGGCGAGGCTGCGATCTGGGCCGGTAAGCCCGCGCGCAACTTTGCCAGATATTCGGGCTGCGAGGCGAACTTGCGGGCGATCTCGACATAACCGTCGTCATCCTCCGCGACCCAGTCGCCGAGGCCGACGGCCGCCACGATGGAGGCGCCAGCACGCGAGGAGGCTCCAATGCCGAGCTTGGCCACGACCGGAACGCCCTTGTAGAGGGATTCCCAGGTGCTGATGCCGCCGTTCTGCGGGAACGTGTCGAGGGAAATATCGATCTTGTCGAAGGCCATCAGATGGTCGTCACGCGAGGTGGTGCCGAGGCAAGTGATGTCCTCCTCCGCAATACCCTGTGCGATGAAGCGTGCGACCAGGCTATCGCGCAGCAGGGCATCGTCGAGCAAACCATGCTTGAGGATGATCTTCGATCCCGGCACTTCCCGCATGATGCGCGACCACACGCGGATCGCATCATCCGAGATCTTGTAGATGCGGTTGAACACACCAAAGGTGACGTAGCCGTTGCGGAGCATCGGCAGCTCGGAGGGCTTTAGATTGGTGACCGGCTCCATCGTGATCAGGCACGGCAGATCGTGGATCTTCTCGGGAAACAGATGCCGGGCCGATGGCGGAATGAAGATGGGATCGGCGAGCACGTAATCCATAGTCGGCATGCCCGTGCCCGTCGCGTGTCCGAAGCCGGTGGCCTGGATCGGAGCCGGCTTCCGCGCGAAGCATTGCAGCCTGTTGCCGGTCGTGTGGCCGGAAACGTCGATCAGAATGTCGACATTGTCGGCCTGAATACGATCGGCGAGCTCGTCGTCCGACATCTGCCAAGCGTCGACCCAGACGTCCGCCAGCGCCTTGAACTTGGCGGTGTACTCGTCCGCCCCCGGCCAGGCGTAATAGCAGACGATCTTGAACTTGGCGTGATCATGATGGCGCAACACGGGCAGCAAGGTGAGTCCCGCCGAGTGTTGTCGGAATTCGGCCGCGACATATCCGACCACAATCTGCTTGTCCGGATCCAGCGGCCGCTTCGGCAGCGTCCTTTGCGGAATCCTCGAGCCGATTGCATCCCACCAGGACTTTCGCACCGCCTGCTGGACCGCGAAATCCGCCTCCGCAAGGTAGTCCAGCAAGAAGATCTTGCCTCTGATCGCGTCTCCATAGTCCGGTCGGAGCGCCAGCGCGCGATCGAGATATTCAATCGCGGATTCCATGTCTCCCTGGTTCGAATAAGCGAAGCCCAGAAGCGCCAACCCCATCTCCGAGCGTGGATTTCGCTCGATCAAGGTCGTTGCGGCCGCCATCGCCTGCGCGGTCCTTCCCATGACGAGGCAGACCTGCGCCTTGCCCCGAAGGGCCAGCTCGAGCTTGGGCGAAATCGCAAGCGCCGCATCGAAATCCGCCAGCGCCTCCTGCAGGTGCTGCAGCTCGTAACTGAGCCGTCCGCGCTGGGCCAGAATTCGTGGCGCGCCTGGCTTGATTGCGAGGGCCTGAGCGAACTTGGCTGCGGCCTCATCGTGGTGCCGCAGCTCCATGCTGACCATGCCGCTGCCGACGATGGCCTCGGCGTGACGCGGCTGAAACAGCAGGGCGCGATCGAAGCTCGCCTTGGCACGCATGATCTGCCCAAGCACGATCTCGACCATGCCGCGATTGCAGAGCGCATCGGCACAATCCGGTTTAATCTTGATGGCGCGCTCGTGCATCTCGAGCGCCTGTTCGTACAGCCCCATATGCATCAGCGTGTTGCCGAGATTGGTCAATGCGACGGCGAAACTCGGCTTCAGCGCGATCGCCCTCTCCTGGCAGCGCCGCGCCTCTTCGTAATTGCCGAGGTCGAAATGCACGGTCGCGAGGTTGTTATGGGCATCGTGCAGGCGCGGATCGAGCGCGATCACGCGCTCGAGCAGCTCCCTCGCCTCTTCCAGGCGCCGGCCGTCATGGGCGCACATGCCGAGCAGGTGCATGGCATCGACATGATCCGGAAGGGCTTTCAGGATCTCGCGGCACAGCGCCTCTGTCTCGGCATATCGGCCCTGGCCATAGGCGTTCGCCGCAGCGGCAATGACGGCGTCGGCCTGCTTCATCAACTTCTTCTGCAATCGCGCATTCTGGAACGCGCGCGCGCCGTCGCTCTTCTGCAAAGTGTATCTCCGGAGGATGCCCTCAGCAGAGTCTAACTGATTCGCGAGCTTGGCCTGCCGGTCACCGGAGTCCTATCGCCTCCGGGATTTCCCGGAGCCCAGCGCAAATCGTCCTACGCCACCTCCGAGGCGGCGGCACAATGATCGCGCCAGAACCGGCGATAGGCCGCTTCGACCTCGCGCGTGTAAAATTCGACGTCGCCGGCCGGCGAGGCTGCGATCCGAGCCGGGAGATCCGCCCGCAGCTTTACCAGGTAGGCCGGCTGCGCCGCATAGTTGCACGCGATGGCGGCATAGCCCGCGTCATCCTCGGCGACCCAGTCCTCCAGGCCGACGGCGGCAACGATGGAGCCGCCGGCGCGCGACGAAGCGCCGCGGCCGAGCTTGGCGACCACGGGAACGCCGGCATAGAGGGACTCCCAGGTGCTGATGCCGCCGTTCTGCGGGAAGGTGTCGAGGGAAATGTCGACGATCGCGAAGGCCCGCAGATGCTCGGGACGCGAGGTCGAGCCCATGCAGACCACGTTCTCTTCGGCGATGCCCTGTGCCGCGAACCGCGCGATCAGTCGATCGCGCAGCAATGGATCGTCAAGCAGCCCGTTCTTGACGATGATCTTCGATCCCCTCACCGCATGCATGACGTTCGACCACACCCGGATGGCTTCGTCCGAAATCTTGAAGATGCGGTTGAACACCCCGAAAGTGACGTAGCCGTTGCGGAGCATGGGTGGCTCTGAAGGCGGAATGTCCAGGATCGGATCGATCGTGATCAGGCACGGCAGGTCGTGCACCTTCTCGGCCAGGAGATGGCGCGCCGATTGCGGGATGAAGATCGGGTCCGCGAGCACGTAGTCCATGGTTTGAAGGCCTGTCCCCGTGGCGTGCCCGAAGCCTGTGACCTGGATCGGCGCCGGCTTGCGGGCAAAGACATGAAGCCTGCTGCCGGTCGTGTGCCCGGAGACATCGATCAGAATATCGATGCCATCGGCCTGGATGCGGTCGGCCAGCTCGTCATCGGACAATTGTGCGGCATCGACGAAGACATCCGCGAGAGGCTTGAAGCTCTCCGTCATCTCGTCCTGCACCGGCCAGCAGGAATAGCAGACGACCTTGAACTGGGCGTGATCATGATTGCGCAGCACCGGCAACAGAGAGTATGCCGCCGAGTGGTTCCTGAATTCGGATGCGACGTATCCGATCACGATCCGCCGGTCAGGATCGAGTGGCCGCGGCGCCAGCGTCCTTTGCTGCAGCTTCGCGCCGATCGCGTCCCACCAGTATTTCCGCGCGGCCTGCTGGGCGGCGAAATCGGCCTCCGGCAGGTAGTCCAGCACGAAGATCTTGTATCCGATCGCCTCCGGAAAATCCGGCGCGATCTCGAGCGCGGCGTCGAGGTGCGCGAGCGCGGTCGCGATGTCTCCCTGGTTCACAAGGCACGCCGCCAAAAGCGCCAACCCCATCTCGGATTGCGGATTGACCTTGAGCAGCGTCTTGACGCCTGCCATCGCCCGCGCCGTGTTGCCCGCGAGAATGTCGATCTGCGCCCGCCAGCACAGCGCGAGCTCGAGCCGTGGCGATTGCGCCAGCGCCGCGTCGAGGTCCGCGGCCGCCTGCACCAGCCGGGACAAACTTAGGTTGAGCCGTCCACGCTGCAGCAGAATCCGCGGCGAACCCGGCTTGATCGCGAGCGCGGCGTCGAAGGCGGCGCCCGCTTCCGCGAAGTGCCGAAGCTCGAGGCTGACCATCCCCCTGCCCGCGATCGCCTCGGCGTGAGATGGCTGAAATGTCAGGGCACGGTCGAAGCTCGCTTTGGCGCGCTCGAACTGGCCCGTCATCAATTCCGCCATGCCGCGGTTGCAAAACGCATCGGCATAATCCGGCTTCAGCCTGATCGCCCGCTCGTGCAGCCCGATCGCCTCGTTGCCGAGGCCGATGTGCAGCAACGTATTGCCGAGATTGGTCAGGGTGATCGGACAATTCGGCTTGAGCGCGATGGCCTTCTCCTGGCAGGCGCGGGCGCCAGCGAATTTCTCCAGCGCGAAATAGACCGCCCCGAGATTGCCGTGCGCATCGGGCGAACGCGGCTCGAGTGCAATTGCACGCTCGAGCAGGAATTCCGCCTCATCGAGCCGCCCGCCGTCGAACGCGCGCAGGCCGAGCAGGTGCGTGGCATGAAAATGATCCGGCACCTCCTTCAAGATCTCGCGGCAGAGCATCTCGGCCTCATCAGGCCTGCCCTGCCCGAGTGCCTCGATCGCGAAGGCCATGACGCCGTCCGCCTGCTTCTTCAGCTTCTTTTCCAGTCGCGCATTCTGGTATGCGCGCACGCCGGCACTGCTCTGCAAGGTCTCTCTCCGGAGATGGTCCGAAAAGAGGCAAGCCGATTCGGATGGTGCCAGGCTTGCGCTCAGACCGGCGAGGCCACGGGTCGCCGGGCTCAGCGCAGAATCTGGCTCAGGAACAGCTTGGTGCGGGCGTGCTGCGGGGCGGCGAAGAACTCGTTCGGGGTGTTGGCCTCGATGATCTGCCCGGCGTCCATGAACACGACGCGGTTGGCGACCTCGCGGGCAAAGCCCATCTCGTGAGTGACGACCAGCATGGTCATGCCTTCCTCGGCGAGGTCGACCATAGTGTCGAGCACCTCCTTGACCATCTCGGGGTCGAGCGCCGAGGTCGGCTCGTCGAACAGCATCACCTTCGGGTTCATGGTCAGGGCTCGCGCGATCGCGACACGCTGCTGCTGGCCGCCGGACATCTGACCCGGAAACTTGTTGGCCTGGTGCGGGATCTTGACGCGCTCGAGGAACTTCATCGCCGTCACCTCGGCGTCCTTCTTGGGGATGTTGCGGACCCAGATCGGCGCCAGCGTGCAATTGTCGAGCACGGTCAGATGCGGGAACAGGTTGAAGCTTTGGAACACCATGCCGACTTCACGGCGGACCGCGTCGACGTGCTTGAGGTTCGGTCCGAGCTCGATGCCGTCGACGACGATCTCGCCTTCCTGGAATTCCTCCAGCGCATTGATGCAGCGGATCAGCGTGGACTTGCCCGAGCCCGAGGGGCCGCAGATCACGATGCGTTCGCCCTTCTGCACCGCGAGATCGACGTCACGCAGGACGTGGAATTCGCCGTACCATTTGTTCAGGCCGGAAATCTTGACGATGGGCTCGGACATGGTGGCCTCGATCAGTTGCGGCGGTGGGCGTTGAGGCGGTGCTCGACGAACAAGGAATAGCGCGACATGCCAAAGCAGAACAGGAAGTAGATGATCCCGGCGAAGGCGAAGCCGGTGAACGCCGTCGACGGCGTCGACCATTTCGGATCCGCGAACGAGGCGCGCAGCGAGCCGAGCAGATCGAACAGCGCCACGATCGAGACCAGCGAGGTGTCCTTGAACAGCGAGATGAAGCTGTTGACGAGGTTCGGAATGACGTGCCGCAGCCCCTGCGGCAGCACGATCAGCGAGGTCGTCTTCCACCAGGACAGTCCGAGGGCGGCGGCCGCCTCGCTCTGCCCGCGCGGGATGGCCGCGAGCCCGCCGCGGACGTTCTCGGCCTGATAGGCGCCGGTGAACAGCGCGATGCCGATCAGCGCACGCACCAAGCCGTCGACGGTGAAATTGCCGGGAAGGAACAGCGGCAGCATGTAGGTTGCGAAGAACAGCACGGTGATCAGCGGCACGCCACGCCAGAACTCGATGAAGGCGATCGAGAAGATCCGGATCAAGGGAATGGTCGAGCGGCGGCCGAGCGCGAGCGCGATGCCGATCGGCAGCGAGGTGACGATGCCGGTGACGGAGACCACCAGCGTCACCAGGAGGCCACCCCACAGATTCGTCGTTACGATCGGCAATCCGCCGTGATCGAGATCCATCAGCCTGATGACGATGGCGATGCCAATGAAGGTGGCGATGCTCGACGCCAGAGCCCGCCCGCCGGTGCGAACGCCACCGCCGAGAACGAAGGCGATCAGGCAGACGATCGCGCCCGTGACGGCGAAATCTGCCCAGACTGGCTGGCCCGTGCCCTGGATATAATCGCGCAGCCAGGTGAGCGGAAAGATCAGCCAATGGATCACCGTGCCGAGCAGCACGATGAGGCTCCCGAGCACCCACAGCAGCGGACCGACCGCGGAGGTCCTGCTCGAGGTGAGCAGCGCCTGTCCGGCACCGACGATGCTCTCGTCGAACAATTGCAGCAGGCCGGCCGTCCAGCTCAGCCCGAAGCCCTTGATGCCTCCGCCGTGCAGCAGGAAGAACGCCACCACCGGAAAAGCGACGAAGAACAAGCCGGCATTCAGGCTCTTGGCCGGCAGCCGCGGAATGAGCAGCGGCAACAGCAGGACGACTGCAAGCAACAGCGTCAAGTTCACCCGCCAACGCTCGGCCTCGGGATAGAAGCCGTAGATCAGTTGCGGGAGCTTCGCCTGGATGTAGGGCCAGCAGGCGCCGACCGCAAAGCCGGCGTTCTCGGCGAGGCACGCGGTGCGGTCCTTACCGCTCCAGACCGCATCGACCAACAGGAACTTGACGGAGGGAACGATGGTGAACCAGAGCAGCAAGGCGCCGACGATCGTCAGCAGGATGTTGGTCGGCGAGTTGAACAGGCGCGTGCGCATCAGGCCGATGAAGCCCGTGGTCTTCACCGGCGCGGGACGCTCGGCGAGCAGGTCCTGGCGGACGAAGCTGGACGAGATGACATCGCTCATGCGCCGAGGCTCCGGCTGACACGCCAACCGTAGACGCTCATGATCGCGCTGGTCAGGAGCGAGATCAGGAGATAGACGCCCATCGTCATGGCGATGATCTCGATCGCCTGCCCGGTCTGGCTCAGCGACGTGCCGGCAAACACCGACACCAGGTCAGGATAGCCGATCGCGACCGCCAGCGACGAGTTCTTGGTGAGATTGAGGTACTGGTTGGTTAGCGGCGGCACGATGACGCGCATGGCCTGCGGCACGACGATGAGGCGGAGCGTGGCGCCGCGGCTGAGGCCGAGCGAAGATCCCGCCTCCATCTGCCCCTTGTGAACGGACAGGATGCCAGCGCGCACGATCTCGGCGATGAAGGCGGCGGTATAGGTCGCCAGCGCCACCGTCAGCGCCACGAATTCCGGGATGATGCGTGAGCCGCCGGCGAAGTTGAACCCCCTCAGCTGCGGCAGCTCGAAGGTGAAAGGCAGACCGAAGACCAGCATCGTGGCCAGCGGAAGCCCGAACAGCAGGGCCAGCACGGAAGGCCAGATGCGGATCACCTGCCCGCGCTGAAACAGCGCTCGCCTTGCGTAGACGCGCAGCGCCAGTGAGGCGACGATGCCGAGCGCCAGCACCGCCAGGAATGGCGCGAGACCGCTCTGACCGATCGGGCTGGGAATGACGAGGCCTCGATTGCTGATGAAGGCAATGCCGAACAGGGAAATGCTCTGCCGCGGATTTGGCAGGGCCGCGAGCACCGCCAGGTACCAGAACAGGATCTGGAACAGCAGTGGCAGGTTGCGGATGACCTCGACATAGATCTCGCCGACCCGCGACAGCAGCCAATTGGGCGACAGCCGGCACAGCGCGACGATGAAGCCGATCACCGTGGCGAAGACAATGCCCACCACGGAGACCACGAGCGTATTCAACAGCCCGACCACGAACACGCGCAGGAAACTGTCCGAGCCGGTATAGGAGATCAGGGTCTGGTTGACGTCGAAGCCGGCATTGTTCCTGAGGAAGCCGAAGCCGGCGGCGATGTGCTGGTTCTCGAGATTGGCCCGCGCGTTGGAGACGATCTCGTAGCCGATCCAGCCCAGGATCGCCGCGAAGGCAAACTGGACGGCAACGCCGTTCCAGCCTGCCTTGCCGCCCAGAATACGCCGGATCTTCAGCGCGATCTGGGGCGGCGGTTTTCGAGCCTCGGTGCTCATGCCGCTGCCGGCCGATCAGGGCTGATCAGCGGATCGGCGGCGCGTACTGAAGACCGCCCTTGTTCCAGAGATTGTTGACACCGCGATTGATGCCGAGCGGCGAACCGGCGCCGACGGTGCGATCGAACACCTCACCGTAATTGCCGACGGTCTTGACGATCCGCACCACCCAATCCTTGGTCAGGCCGAGCTGTTCGCCGAAATTGCCGTCGCTGCCGAGCACGCGCTTCAGCTCGGGATTTTCCAGCTTCGCCTTCTCGTCGACGTTCTTCGAGGTCACGCCGAGCTCTTCGGCGGTGAGCATCGCGAACAGCGTCCATTTCACGATGTCGAACCACTGGTCGTCGCCGTGCCGCACCATCGGGCCGAGCGGCTCCTTCGAGATGATCTCGGGCAGCACCATGTGGTCGTTGGGGCTGGCGAGCTTGAGGCGGTTGGCGTACAGGCCCGACTGGTCGGTGGTGAAGACGTCGCAGCGGCCGGCCTCATAGGCCTTGACGGTCTCGTCGTTGGTGGCGAACGCGATCACCTCGTACTTCATGTTGTTGGCCTTGAAGTAGTCGGCGAGATTCTGCTCAGTGGTGGTGCCGGTCTGCACGCAGACCGATGCACTGTTGAGCTCGAGCGCCGAATTCACCTTGAGCGACTTCTTCACCATGAAGCCCTGCCCGTCGTAATAGGTCACGCCGGTGAAATTGGCGCCGAGCGAGGTGTCGCGCGAGATGGTCCAGGTGGTGTTGCGCGAGAGCACGTCGACCTCGCCGGATTGCAGCGCCGTGAAGCGGTCCTTGGCCGACAGCGGCACGAACTTGACCTTGGTCGGATCGTTGAAGATGGCGCCGGCAATGGCGCGGCAGACGTCGACGTCGATGCCGGTCCAGTTGCCCTTGTCGTCGGGCGAGGAGAAGCCCGGCAGGCCCTGGCTGACGCCGCAGGACAGCATGCCCCGATCCTTGACGGTCTTGAGCGTTTGCGCATCGGCGGCTTGGGCGGTGAGGCCGGCGGCGAGAGCAAGGGAGAGAGCCAGGGTTACGCGTTTCATGGGCTTTGGGCCTTTCAAGGTCGTCTCAAGGTCAGGAATGTTGTCTTAGGATCGTCTCTGCCAAGCCAGGTCCTTCAAGAATCTGGCCTTGCAAGAGTCATGCTGGAAAACCTTGCCGAACACTCGCCGATCTCGGGAGCCCATACCTTCATCCCCGCCGCCGGCGCCCACCATCTCTTGGCTGTGACGCGACGTCCGGTCAGGCAATGGATCGAAGGTCGCGGCAGGCCCCTCAACATGCGGCGACTGAATAGCACCTGCGCATCACAGAACGACTGGCGTTCCGGGTCAAGGGGTTGACGGGACTCTTCTGTGTTCTGTTATTAACGACCGCGGCCTTTCGGCCGGCCCAGGGGCGCAATGCGTCCGGTGGAAACGCGGTTTTGAAAGCAGGCCCATGGATTCTTCGTCCCCCCAAGAGCTGCACGCCGAGACCCGGCTGGTCACCTCCGGCCGCGACACCAAGGCGCAGAAGGGGTTCGTCAATCCGCCGGTCTTCCACGGCTCGACCGTGCTCTATCCGACCGCAGAGGACCTGCACGCCCATCGCGGCGAGTTCACCTACGGCCGTCACGGTTCCCCGACGACCAAGGCGTTCCAGGAGACGCTGATGGCGCTGGAGGGTCCGCAATGCGCCGGCGTCGGTATCGTGCCGTCGGGGCTGTCGGCGATTTCCACCACCCTGCTCTCGGTGCTCAAAGCCGGCGACCACATCCTGGTGGTCGACAACATCTATCGGCCCTCGCGCAATTTCTGCAACGGCATGCTCACGCGCTACGGCGTCGAGACCACCTATTTCGATCCGATGATCGGCGCGGGCATCGACAAGCTGTTCAAGCCCAACACCCGGGCCGTTCTGGTGGAGGCGCCGGGCTCGCAATCGTTCGAGATGCCCGACATCCGCGCCATCGCCGAAGTCGCACATGGGCGCGGCGCGCTCGTCATCGACGACAACACCTGGGCGACGCCGCTCTATCACCGCTCGCTGGACCAGGGCGTCGACATCAGCATGCAGGCCGCGACGAAATATATCGGCGGCCATTCCGACATCATGTTCGGCACCATCTCGGCCAACGCCAAGGCCTGGCCGATGATTGCCGAAGGCATCCGCTTGCTCGGCGTCTGTGCCGGCCCCGACGACGTCTTCCTGGCGCTGCGCGGCCTCCGCACGCTGTCGGTGCGGCTTGCGCAACATCATCGCTCCGGGCTCGAGATGGCGCGCTGGCTGGCGGCAAGGCCTGAGGTTGCGCGCGTGCTGCATCCCGGGCTGGAGACCGATCCCGGTCATGCGATCTGGAAGCGCGACTTCACCGGCGCCTCGGGCCTGTTCAGCATCGTGCTGAAGCCGGCGCCGCAGCAGGCGGTCGACACCATGCTCAATACGCTGAAGCTGTTCGGCATGGGCTTTTCCTGGGGCGGGTTCGAGAGCCTTGCAATTCCCTTCGATTGCGATGCCTATCGCACCGCGACCAAATGGGAGCCCGGCGGCCCGACGCTGCGTCTCCACATCGGGCTCGAGAGCACCGACGACCTCAAGGCCGATCTCGACCGCGGCTTCGCTGCCCTCAAAGCGGCCATGTGAGCATCAGGATTGGGCATCTCGCCTAGCAACGTGCCAGGCTTCAACAAGCGGAGCCGAACGCTGGATCAGCGGTCCAGCGTCTTCGAGGCGGTGCCGCGGTTCTTCCAGATCAGCATGATGTTTCTGATATAGATGATGGTCGCGAGCGACTGTCCGAGGATGATGACGGGCTCGCGCTTGACGACGCCATAGACCAGCGTCATCAGCCCGCCGCCCATCGAGCAGAACCAGAACGCCATCGGCACCACGCTGTTGCCGGCGCGCTCGCTCGCGATCCACTGCACCAGGAAGCGCGCCGTGAAGAACAGCTGCGCGACCAGGCCGAATGCCAGCCAGAAGTCGAACTTGGCGACGAAGACGTCATAGAGATAATTGCTCAGCGCCTGACCGTATTGAATGATCATGCGTCCACCTCGGTCACTTCTGGCGTCGGCTTCTTGCGGCGGATCAGCCACCAAACGCCGGCGAGATCCATGATGCCGATCCACAGCCGGTCGAAGAAACCATAGTTGGACACGCCCGAATGGCGCGGCCGGTCGATCACGTCCACATAGGCGATGTCGTAGCCTTCGCGGCGGACCAGGGCGGGAAGGAAGCGATGCAGCCCGTCGAAATAAGGCAGCATCAGGAAAACGTCACGCCGGAACGCCTTCAGCCCGCAGCCGGTGTCGCGCGTGCCGTCCTTCAGGATGGCGTTGCGAATGCCGTTGGCGACGCGCGACTGGAATTTCTTGAAGCCGGTGTCCTTGCGCCCGATCCGCTGGCCGGCCGCGAGCCCGACGCGCCCTGCTCCCTTCTCGACCGCCGCGATCAGGTCGGGCAGGAAGGCCGGATTGTTCTGGCCGTCGCCATCGAGTGTCGCCACGATCTCTCCGCGCGCCGCGCGCACGCCGCTGCGCACGGCCGCCGACTGGCCGCCCGATCTTGCATGGCGAAGCTGACGCAGATTGCTCTGCTGCTTCATGATGGCGCCAAGCCGCTCGCCGGTGGCGTCGGTCGAGCCGTCGTTGACGTAGATGATCTCATAGGGCCAGCGGCCATCGAGTGCCGCGCCGATCTCCGCGATCAGCGGCGCGATGTTGTCGGCTTCGTTGCGCACGGGAACAACGATGGACACCGAAGGCTGGGACGTCGACAAATCGAGGCTCGTGGTTGGAATTGACCTGCCCAGGGGAACCGGCGGTCCCGGCAGGCAGCCGCTTTTATGGGGCGGATGCCCGGTGGGCAACCCTTTTGAGGCGGTCGGAAAACGTCCCTGAAAGCGGCACGATGGTGCCGTCGGCGCGGATGGCAAATCCGAGCTTTCGGGCCGCGAACCAGTAATGAACGGCCATGGCGCCCACCGTTCCGACCAGAGCGCCGGCGACCACGTCGCTCGGATGGTGCGCCAGCAACACCAGGCGCGTCAGCACGATCACGATTGCGTAAGTGAACATGAAGACGCGCAGACGCGGCCACAGTGCCGAGACGGCAAACGCCAGGGCGAACGCGGCCACGGCGTGGCCTGACGGCAGGCTGGCATAAGCCCCTGTCCCCTCGAACGGGACGAAGTTGAACGGATTGGCCTTGCCCCCGACGAACGGACGTCCGCGACCGATGACATATTTCAGGATCTCGGCGACGAAGGCTGACACGGCAACCGACAGAAACAGGAATTGCAGCCGCGTGCCGAAGCCGAGCAGCAGCGCGCGGCGGCTCCCACGCAGCCCGGCCGCGACGAGCGCCAGCACCACCAGCGCAGCCCCCAGCACCGAGAGGATATACTCGTCCTTGCCGAAATCGGTGAGGATGCGGATCGGCCACAGGCTCGGCGTGCCGCGCGGCGGCATCAGCAGGATCTCGGTCTGATCGAACGCGACCATCAGCACGATGACGAGCGCTGCACCCGCCGCGGCAAGCCACAGCGAATGCCGCGCCAGCTTCCGGGCGGCCTCGGCGCGGCGCGAGTGCGAGGGCGACCGCACAAGCTGCGCCAGCGCGCGCCAGGACACCGCTAGCAATTGCGCAGGATAGCCGGCATGCGCTGCAACGTCGGTCAGAGCCCGCATCCTATTCGGTACCTTCGGAGCGGAAGATCGAGATCGAGATCGCGCGCCCTTGCGAGAAATTATAGCCGTCGATGCGCGCGCCGACCTTGTAGCGCAACCCGATCGCCTCGGCGCGCTGCACGAAGCTGCGCTCCGAGCGCTGCTCGATCAGCGCGAAGCGGCAGCTGCCCTGCCGCAGGAAGTCCGCCGCACCGGAGCCGTCCGTGAGCAAGGTCCGGGTGCCCGCCAGGAAGACGAGGCTCGGCTCGTGATAACCGGCCGCAGCCGCCTTCGGTCCGACGCAGGTGACGTTGCGAAGCGCGCGCGCGATCTCGATGCTGGGAAACAGCGGGGTCAGCGACGGCAGCACGATGCCGTAAATCGTCACGGCGAGCATCAGGCCTGCGACCAGGGCGTTGAGAAACGAGCGCTCGGCGCGGTTGGTATCGAACAGCCACCAGGCGAACAGACCGAAGATCAGCGCGGCCGCGATGAACGGCCAGGCTACGAAAGCGGGCTGCCGCGTCAGTATCACCGAGCCGACCACCGCGATGATGGAGGCGGCTGCGGGGATCGCGAACCACCAGGCCGAGCCGCGCATCAGCCAGGAGCGCGACAGCACGCGCCGCTCCACCGCGCCGGCGGTGAGGATCGCGATCGCGGGATACAGCGGCAGCACGTAATGCGGCAGCTTGGTCAGCACCGCCTCGAACACGATCCAGGACGGGATCAGCCAGGCCAGCAGGAACTGCGCGCCGGGCTCGCGGCGGGCCCGCCACACCGCAGGCGCCGCCATCGCCGCCAGCGGCGCACCCGGCCAGAACGTGATCCAGAACAGCGCCAGGTAAAGTCCGGGCGGTGCGCCGTGCGATTCCTGGGCGCCAAGCTTGCTCAGCATGTCGCCGCCGACGGAGGTGGTGAAGAAGGTCTCGCCCGCGCGCCAGAAGATCGCGACGAACCAGGGCAGCACCAGCACCAGCATCCACATCAGGCCCCAGACAGGCCGCAGCTTCCACAGCCAGGAGGCGTCGCGGTCTTGGATCGCGAGCGCGACGATGGTCAGGCCTGCGAACATCAGGATCAGCGGCCCCTTGATCAGGATGCCCGCAGCAAGCGCGGTCCAGAAGATCGCGGGCCAGCTCCAGGGCGGATGCGTCTCGTCCTCGGCGCGCTGCCAGGACAGATAGGCCCGCGCCATCGCGCCCATCGCGGCAACCACGCAGAGCAGCAGCACGGCGTCGGTCTTGGCCAGGCGCGCCTCGACGCCGAGCAGCACCGAGGCGCACATCATCAGCGCAGCCAGCACCGCGGCACGCCGCGTGACGAAGCCGAGCGCGGCCCAATAGGTCATCAGCACGGCGCCGATCGCGCCCATCAGTGACGGCAGCCGGTAGACCCAGATGCGCAATTCGGCCTTCGGCAGCTTGAGCATCGAGGCGGCTTCGACGGTCGCCGATTGCAACCAGTAGATGCCGACCGGCTTCTTGTAGCGGACGTCCTCCTGAAAGCGGATGTCGACATAATCGCCGCTCTCGACCATCTGCTTGGTGGCCTGGGCAAACCGTGCCTCGTCGCGGTCGATCGGCGGGATGGTGAAGAAGCCCGGCAGGAACAGCAGCAGCGCACACAGCACCAGGAAGCCGACCGCGCGCGGGTGGCTGGCCGTGACGATGTCGAGCATGCGCACGAGCCCGCTGCCCGGATTTGTGGGCGATTTCGACTCGCGGGGGGCACCAAAACGGGGGCTGGGGTAGGTCTCGGCCATTGGTTCCGCTTACGCTGAAACCGCCATGGCCACAACCGCTTAAGGCAGGGTCATTGAATTCGAATGACGACTGTGTCCGCGGCGCCCGTGGCGTCGATCACGGTGAGCCGTGCAAAGCCCGGGCCGGGCGGATCGATCAACCGATGACGGCGGCCGTCGATCTCGCCGAGCGCGGTGCCGTTAACCATGACGGTCATGGGCAGCACGCCGCCGGCGACCTTGACCGGCATAGCCGCGCTCTCCCGGCCACCCGATCGATCGACGTCGATCCGCGAGCCGTTCAGCGGAAATTGGATATGCAGCGGCTGCTCGCCCCCGCTTCGCACCAGTTCGCCGACCGGACGGAACCGCTTCAAGGGCAGCGGCAGCTTCGCGTTGCTTGCGACCAGGGTTCCCTTGGGCGGCTTCGGCAAGGCGGCCAGCGTCTTGCCGCTGCGGGCGAAGGCATCGAACAGGATGGGCGCGGCGGCGACGCGTCCGATCAGGCCGGGAACCGGCGCTCCGTCCGGACGGCCAACCCAGACGCCGATGGTCATGCGACCGTCGAAGCCGACCGACCAGGCGTCGCGATAGCCGTAGGAGGTGCCGGTCTTGAAGGCGATGCGGTTGTGGGCGGCGTTCTCCGGCGGGGGCGTGCCGAGCAGGACGTTGCCGACCTGCCAGGCTGCGACCTGATCCAGCAGCCGCAGCGGCTCCCGATCGTCCCTGGCCGTCACGATCTCGCGCAGCGGCTTGGTGGTCCCGAGGCGGGCAAAGCCGGCATAGAGCTGGGCGAGGTCCTGGAGCGTCACGCCGACGCCGCCGAGCCCCATGGCGAGGCCGGGCGCTTCGTCCTTGGGCAGGACGAGGTTGCCGCCGGCCTGCCGCAGCCGCGAGGTCAGCCGGCTCGAGCCGACGCGGTCGAGCAGCACGATGGCCGGCACGTTCAGCGACAGTTGCAGAGCCTTCCTCACCGGCACGGTGCCCTGGAAAGTCATGTCGAAATTTTCCGGCGCATAGGAGCCGAAGCGGACCGGGCGGTCGTCGATCAAGCTGTCGGGATGGACAAAGCCGTCCTCGAAGGCGAGCCCGTAGATGAAGGGCTTGAGCGTCGAGCCGGGCGAGCGGATGGCGCGGGTCATGTCGACCTGCCCTGCCCGGCTCTCGTCGAAATAATCGGCCGAGCCGACACGCGCGAGCACGTCGCCGCTCTCATTGTCGACCACGACGATGCCGACCGAGATGTTCGGACCCAGCGCAATTGCGCGGTCGCGCGCCAGCGGCTCCAGCACCTTCTGCAAGGTCGCATCGAGCGTCAGCTTGATGATCGGCGCGTCCTTGACCGTCGACTGCGCGGCGTCGGAGGCATGCGGCGCCAGGATCGGCATCGGCCTGCGCAGTTTCGGCACCGGCATCGCCTTGGCCTGATTGGCGTCGTCGGCGCTGACCACGTGCTCCTCGACCATGCGGTCGAGCACGCGGTCGCGCGCCTTGCGGGCTGCCTCCGGATAGCGATCCAGCCGGCGCGTCTCCGGCGATTGCGGCAGCGCGACCAGCAACGCGGCCTCCGCCAGCGACAGCCGCTTCGGCTCCTTGCCGAGGTAGGAGATCGACGCCGCGCGGATGCCTTCGAGATTGCCGCCATAGGGCGCCAGCGCCAGATAGAGATCGAGGATCTGCTCCTTGCTCATGCTGCGCTCGATCTCGATGGCACGCACGATCTGCCGCAATTTTGCGTAAAGCGAGCGCTGCCGCCGCGGCTCCATCAGACGGGCCAGCTGCATCGTGATGGTCGAGCCGCCCGAGACGATGTGGCCGCGCGTTCCCAGCTGCAACGCGGCGCGCCCCAGCGCCAACGGATCGATGCCGCCATGGGCGTAGAAGCGCTGGTCCTCATAGGCGAACAGCAGTTTCAGGTAGGTCGGATCGACATTGGTCCTGGTATCGACCGGCAACCGCCAGCGCCCATCCGCCATTGCATAGGCGCGCAGCAGTTTGCCGTTGCGATCGACGATGGTGGTTGAGACCTGGCGGGCTTCGTCGAGCGGAAGCGGGCCGAGCGAATAGACCCAGCCAACGAAGCCGATGATGGCGAGGATAAAGGTGAGCGCGGCTGCGGAGAGAAGGCGAAAGGCGATCCGCCCCCTCCGTCCGTCATGGCCGGGCTTGACCCGGCCATCCACGCCAACACCCACCGCCGGCGCGGCCGTGGATGCCCGTGTATGTGGCTCAGCCTCGCTCATCTCACTCACTTCGCCGCCCGCACCTCGACACTGCCCGTGCCGGTCCGACCATAGCGCGAGGGATTGTACATGTCCTCGACATAGGCCTGCGGCAGCACGTATTTGCCGGGCGAGACCGCGCGCACGACATAGGCGAGCGTGAAGACCGACTTGGAATCCGAGGCCCGGTCGACGGCCGCGGTGAAGCGGTCGTCGCGGAATTCGGTATGTTCAGGCTCCTCGCCGTCCTCGATCCAGTCCAGCGTGCCGCTGTCGCCCGACGACACCAGGTTCGGATTGTCGATCTCCAGACCCGCCGGCAGATAGTCGGACACCATGATGTGGCCGTACTCGGGCTTGGCCTCAGTGATCTTCAGCACGACTGCAAAGCGCTGGTTCTGCTTGACCTTGCTGATGTCGGCGGGCTTGCCGTCGAGCGTATAGTAGCCGCGCTCGATCTTGAAGCCGTTTGACGCCGCCGGCTCCGGCGCGACCGGCGAGCCCGACACCGAGACGACCGCCTGCACCGGCGCATCGCCGGTGTTGGTGATCTTCAGCGGTTTGCCGCCCAGCGTGTCCGCCTTGTAGCTGCGATACAAGGCGGTCTTGACCGGCTGGCCGTCGACCTCAATCGACATGTTCTCCTTGGCGAGCGCCCGCGCCGCCAGCACCAGCCACGCATTCTCCTGCGTGGAGGTGTAGGGCGTCAGCCCGCGGGCGGTCTCGACCCGCGACACCGCCTGCGTCAGCGTCGCCCTCGGCGCGTTGCCTTCACTGGCGAGCGACACCAATGCGGCGGCGTCGCGCAGCTGCGAGCCGTAATCGGTGCGGCCGAATTCCAGCGCGGGCTTGGGCGCGAGGCTGTCGAGCGCAGCGCCATAGACCCGCTCGGCGCGGTTGCGGTCGCCGACCAGGGCGAGCGCCGCCGCAAGCTGCGATTTCGCGATCGGGGTCGCGAGGTTGGCAAGCTTGGTATCGGCGAGATAGCGGAGGTCGCCGATCGGAGCCGCGCCGTTACGCGCGAGCACATAGAGGCCGTAGGCGAGATCGCGGCCACCGTCCTTCTCCGGCTCGTCGGCATTGACGACGGAGTTGCGGATACGGTCGAGCGCGTTCTTGAACAGCACGTCCGGCACCGCAAAGCCCTTCTCGCGGGCGCGGGTGAGGAAGTCCGTCACGTAGGCATCGAGCCAGGCATCGTCGCCGCCGGCCAACCACAGGCCGAACGAGCCGTTCGAGCCCTGGCGGGCCAGCAGCCGCTCGATGGCGTCGCGGATGCGCTGGTCGACCTCGGTGTCCATGGCAAGATGCGCGCCGGCCGCGAGCTCGTTGACATAGAGCAGCGGCATCGCCCGGCTCGTGATCTGCTCCGAGCAGCCATGGGGATAGCGGTCGAGCGCCTTCAGGATCGTTGCCGCGTCGAGTGCGGTCGACAGGCTGGCCGAAACTGAGACAGCGCCGGTGCCCGGCACGAGATCGGAGAACATGTCCGAGGTCAGCGTCAGGCTCTCGCCCTTCGCCAATGTGCGGATCGAACGCCGCGCCAGCACCTGCGTCGCCGGCTTGACGTCGAACGCATAGTGACGCACCAGCGCGAGGCCATTCGGGCCCTTGATGTCGACGTCGAGCGTCGCCTGCCCCGCCGCGGTCGCATCGAGCGCGAGCGAGACCGAATTTCGCTGCTTGGCGGCGAGCTTCACCGTGGTTGCGGGATTGCCGGTCATCTTCACCGGGCCGCCCGCCTTCACGCTGATGACGTAGTCGCCGGCCTGGCCCTCCACATTGTCGATCTCGAGGTTGACCGAGCCGCGGTCGCCGTTGAGCAGGAAGCGCGGCAGCGTCGTCGTCAGCACGACGGGATCGCGGATCACGACGTCGGTGTTGGCGCGGCCGAGCTTGGTCGCGGTCCAAGCCACCGCCATCACGCGCGCGGTTCCGGCGAACTCCGGAACATCGAAACTCACTTCGGCCGAGCCGTCGGCGGCGACGGTGACGATGCCGGAATAGAGCGCGAGCGGCTTCTGCGTGGGCGGCGAGCCCTGGAGCTCGCCACCGGCGTCGCCGCCGGACTTGATCTGGCCGCGCGTGCCCGACATGCCGTCGATCAGCTGCCCGTAGAGGTCGCGAATCTCGGCGCTGAGGCGACGCTGGCCGAGATAATAATCGTCCGGCGCCGGCGGCTTGTAATTGGTGAGATTGAGGATGCCGACGTCGACCGCGGCGATGACGACCTTGGCGTCCTCGCCCGGATTGAGCCCATCGAGCTTGACGGGGATCTTCAGCGTCGAATTCGGCCGGATCAGCGAAGGCGGCGACAGCTTGACCTGCAAGGTGCGAGCCTGCTTGTCGATGCCGAACCATTTCAGCCCGATCGCACGGCCAGGCATGCGCTGGGCGGCGGCATCGAGCGGACGGCGCAGCGTCGCCACCACATAGGCGCCGGTGCCCCAATCCTTGCCGATCGGGAGCTTGACCTGCGCGGTGCCTTCCTTGACGTCGATGGTCTGCGTCGTCAGCAGCCGCTCGCCGAGCACGTTGATGGTGAGCTTGCCGGCGCTGCGGATGTTGACGGACACCGTCATGGTGTCGCCGGAGGCGTATTGCGGCTTGTCGATCGAGGTCTCCAGCAGGTCCGGCGTGTCGGCGCTGCCGTCGGAGTACCAGCCGACGTCGAACTGCACCGAGGTCACCGGGCCGTCGGCCTCGTTCGACTTGACGTCGAGCCGGTAGCGGCCGGGCTGCGGCGTGAGCGAGATCCGCGTCGGCTTGTCGACCGTAACAGTGACGTCGCCATCGGCGACGCGCGAGGTCGACTTGACCGGCTCGTACTCCCAGTAATTGTTCTGGCGGTACCACTGGTAGCGCGACTCGATCTTCAGGAGCTCATAGCGCAGGCCGTCGCGGCGCAGCTTCTCGCCCTCCGGCGAGACGAACACGACGTCGAACTCGGCCTTGTCGCCCTCGGTGACGTTCTTGTCGCCGAACAGCGGCTTGATGCCGATCTGCGCCGTTGCCGGCGCGACCGGCAGCACGATCTTGCGCTCGACGGCGCGGCCGCCGGTCTCGACCATGCGGACGAAGATCTGTGCCTCCTGCGGGCGCGTCGAGGCCGGCTGCTTGTCCAGCGTCACCGGGAAGGTCGCGACGCCATTGGCGTCGGCCTCCGGCAGGTTCTCCAGCGGCGTGCGCTCGTTCGAGGTGGTCTCTTCGTCGTCGACGCCGAACTTGTAGCCGGCGAAGCCGGGCCGCTCGGCCGCCGGCGCGATCAGCATGTCGCCTTCGAGCTGCAGGCCCGAAGCAGGTGCGCCATAGAGGAAATGACCGTCGGCCTTAAGCTCCACTGGAGCGTTAGCTTTGATCAGCTTGTCCTTGGCGGACAAGTCGAATTCGATCCGATCGGGGACGTAATCCTCGACCATGAAGGTGGTCTCGCCGACCGAAGCTCCCTTCGGATCGGTGAAGGCGCGCACCCGCCAGGTGCCGGTCGGTACGGCCGAGTTGAGCGGCACGGACAGCGTGCGGCCGCCGGCGCCCTGATCCGCCAGTACAGCGCGACGATATTCGACGCCGTCCGGGCGCTCGACCACCAGCGTCATCGGCCCGCCGGTAACGGCATTGCCCTGCCCGTCGCGCAGCAGCGCGGTGAGGAACACGGTCTCGCTGGAACGGTAGACGCCACGCTCGGCATAGACGAAGGCATCGGCGCCGGCGGGCACCGCGCGCCCCGAAACGCCGCGGTCGGACAGGTCGAAGGCCGAGGTCTTCAGGCTCAGGAAGGCATAGTCGGCCTTCTCGCCGGTGACCGTGAGCATCGCCGGCGACAATCCGCCCTCGCCGCGCGCAAGGCCGGCCTCGAACAGCACGTGACCAGCATCGTCGGTCTTGCGCGTCGCCAGGATCTCGTTGTTGCGCGCGACCAGGCGCACCTCGGCCTTGCCGACCGGGTCGGTCGACGCCAGCGAGTTGACGAAGACATGAATGCCGTCATTGCCGGAATAAGCGGCGATGCCGAGGTCGGAGACGATGAACCATTGCGTGGCGAGCTGGTAGTCCTCGTCCGAGGCCCTCGCCGCGGCCGTCATGACGTAGACACCGGGCTGGAGCTCGCCGAGTGCCTGGTCGACCGGGAAGGCCGTGGTGACGTCCTGGTTCAGCGTCGTCGCAGTCGCAAGCTCGCCGGTCCACACCTTGACGCCGCGCTCGTCGCCGAGCTCGCTGAGCTGGTACTTCGACAGCGTCCTCTGGAAATCGCTGTCGACCACCGTGTTGATCAGGTTGCGGTCGCCGATCCGGAAGACATTGATGCTAACCGCAGGCGTGTTGACACTGACGACGGGAATGCCGCGCTGGCCGGTCCGCGGCAGCACATAGGCGCGGCTGGTGAAGCGCACGAACGGCTTGCGGTCGCGCACATAGATGTTGAACTCGGCCGATTTCGGCAGCCCCTCCTTCACGGTCGACGGCAAGCCGGCGCGCAGGTTGATGTTGTAGCGCTCGCCGTGCTTCAGCCCGTCGACGCAGAGCTGCTTGCCTTCGGCCGACAGCGCCGGCTTGTCCTGGCCTGCAAGCGCCAGGAACGGCGCGAAGTCGGTGCGCTTGGCGAGCTCCTCGGAGAACTGGAAGCAGGCGCGCGGGCTCGCCGAGTCCGAGTCGACGGTATAGTCGAGCAGCCGGAAGCCGTGCTCGTCGCGCATCTTCTCATATTGGCCGCGGACCTCGGCGACCTCGCGCATGTCGAGCGACAGCCGCAGCGCATCCAGTGCCGGCCGCCACAGCTTGCGGTCGGCCAGCGCCTTGCCGAGCACGGCGAGCGCGTCGGCCTCCTCGCCCGGATTGCCGGCGCGCATGTAAGCGATATAGGCCGCCGTCGAGGCGCGCTCCAAAAGGAAGGTCTGCTCGCTCGAGCTCTTCGGCGAGATCTGGAAGATGACCTTGGCGAGCCGCAGCCAGTTGCCGGCATCCTCGGGCGCGGTCGCGGCGATCTGGCCGAGCACGGAAAGGCCGGTGCGGTAATCATTGCGCCGGAAGGCGGCGTCGGCGTCCGTCTTCAGCGTCGCATTGGTCTTGGCGACCGGCCCCGCCTCGCTCTTGATCTGGGCCTCCAGCTTGATCGCGGAATCCGCGAGGTCGTCGCGTTTGAACGCCTTGTCGGCGGCCTGCGCGGTGACAAGGCCGAGCGCTAGCGCGGCGCAGATTGTGACGGCGCGAACGAGACCGATCATTGAAGACTCCCGGAAAGCGCGGACGAACGCCGCGGCGGCAAATGAAATGCGCGGAAAGGTGACGGACTCAAGGCGATGGAACCAGAAGGTGCAAAGCGTCGCTTTCGCCATGACAGAGGTAAGCCCAGAGGAGACCGGCCAAGATATCGCCACGCACGCCGTCCTGATGGCGCAGCACTACCTGACCAGTCGACCGGCGGCCGTGCCCCGGAAGCTGTTCAGCGTTCCCTGCGATGTGATCCATCGTCCAGTCCGCTGCCGCTCGACCCGGCACCCTGACACCCCACCGTTCCGCTTTGTCGCCGCACTGAGGAAAACGGTTCGGTTCAGGCTTGGCGAAACACCACTTTTTTCATATTGGCATGCTACATGAACGGCCAGCCGCCAATCCGGGCGGCCCAAACCGGCCGGCTCAAGACGGTCCCGTAGCTCAACTGGATAGAGTAGCGGATTTCTACTCCGCGGGTTGCAGGTTCGAGTCCTGCCGGGATCGCCAGTCGCGACAGTCAAAATACCCAAGTCAAACCAAGGCTTGCGCGATTCCGCCGCCGAGCCCGTGCGCGTTCTCATTGCAGAACAAGTGCGGACAAAAGGGGTCATTTGGGGCCATGTAGGGCACCAAATCCCCGGAGAAATCCCCGGAGCGATTTCGCACAGCGAAAGCCACTTCCGGGAACATTCATTTCCGCCGCGCCGTTGATGTCTGTCGTTTCGGAGTAAGCGTATGCGTCCCTCGCCCTCGATCGTGCCGGCCGATCGCCTCGACCGCGACATCTACCTGGTTCTCGAGGATTTCGGCGCGCGTGTCGGCTGTGCCTGGCGCGAGACCGACGAGGCCTACACGGATCTTGAGACCATCCTGCAGGACATCATCTCCGGCCAATACGCCTACCCCTTGCGGATCGTCTGCTTCAATCCTGTCGAGGGGTGGTCGCGTGATGCCACGGCCGAAGTCGCCGACGCGCTGGCCGATCGCGCCGCGAACACCGACGGCGAGATCACGCCGGCGCTGCAGGACTTCATCAACGCCAATGCGACGCGGCGCTTTGACCTGCAGCTCGCCCTGCCCCTGCGCCTTGGCCGATGACAACCGAAGGCAAGCCCCTTGGCTGGACTGCACGCGACGAGCGCGAGCACTTCATCCATTGCCCGGTCTGCGGCCAAACGCTGGACATGAGAGATCTCGGCGAGGTCCTCGATCACCTGCACGGCCAGGAGATCGAGGAGGAACCGACCAGGCATCGAGCCGGCCGACTCGCGCATTGCCACTTTCTCCCTATCTAAGGCCCATGCCCCAAGCGTTCGAGTTCTGCCTGCCGACGGCCGCAAAGGTCGTGCCCGACGGCCCCGACTGGCTGCACGAGGTCAAGTACGATGGCTATCGCCTGCGCGTCGAGCGCAGCGGCCGCGAGGTGCGCCTGCTCACCCGGAACGGCCACAACTGGACCAGCCGCTTCCCCTGGATCGTCCAGGCCGCGCTTGAGAACCGCGAGCAGCAGTTCGTCGTCGACGGCGAGGCCGTCATCCTCGGCGTCGACGGCGTGTCCGATTTCAACGCCCTGCACTCGCGCCGGCATGACGAGGAGGTGCAGCTCTACGCCTTCGACGTCCTGGCGCTCGGCGGCCAGGATCTGCGCGCCCTGCCGCTATCGATGCGCAAGACCAACCTCGCGCGGCTGTTGCGGGGCCGCCCCGATGGCATGTTCGTCGCGCCGTTCGAATCGGGCGAGATCGGACCGGACCTGTTTCGCGCAGCCTGCCGCATGGGCCTCGAGGGGCTGGTGTCGAAACGACGCGACCGCCGGTATAGCGGCGGCCGATCGAAGGACTGGATCAAGGTCAAGAACCGGACGCATCCGGCGATGTCGAGGGTCATGGATGCCACAAGCAGCCCATCTGTTTGATGCTTCGTACACACGCTGCGTTGCAGGTTCGAGTCCTGCCGGGGGCTTGCCCTCCCGCTGCGCGGCGTCACGGACGGCGCCAAATCAGCGCCGCACAGATGACGACAAGAGGGATCAATACAGCGCTGATCCTGCCAACCCACTTAGCCATTCGCTCGATCCGAAATCGGAGCACCAATTCGTCGGCTCCGCAGGCAGCGGGGTCGGTTGGTTTTCTACGCATGCAGCCTTCGTGGGGGAACTGAAGAAGTGCAAACTGATGTTTAGCTAAGCCGAGGCCGGCAATCCAGCAAGACTTTGATGCTTCGTTAGCTGATCGCGTCGTTGGCTCGGCCTCACGCCGGGGGGCTTCTACTCGCGCTTAGTGTAGCGATGATCACGATCGCTAGAAGAACCCATCCGACGATATCGACGGATGTCATAGCTCACCCCGTCTCGAGCTAGGCGAAGTCAAAGTCCGCTGGCTATTTCGTCGGGTCACTTGGCCCTCGCTGAACAGCCGGGGGCTACCGAGGTGCCGATTGAATAGCAGGGGGGTGGATCCGCTTTGGGAGACACGCGTTTGGTTGTCTCCGATTGTGGGTTCAGTAAGCCCGAGAGAACTGCCAACGCTGCCACAGCCCCGATGGCAGCGAGCGCGATCTTGTCAGGCCTAGTGAAAACGGTGCGGCGTCGGAGCCCGTCTGATGCAACATGCTTCAATTAACGCAACTCTTTTTAATAAAAGTATCATATGTTAATCCCGGTTCCACTGCAAGTCTCGGTTGTTCGGAGCGATAGCGCTCGCAGACGGAACGCCAGGTGATCGCGTCGATGACCGGCAAAACAAACTATCACCGGCTGTTTGGCAGAGAGCCGAGGAACGAACCCCATCCCGAAGGAGCGACGGTTTCAAGACTGCTGGCAGGCCATCCCGCCTGGGCCCTCCAACGTGGCCACGTTATGCTCCGTACAGTTGTCCTTTCGCGGCGGCTTACCAACTTCCAATTCCTGGGCTATGGCCTCAAGCCAGAGGCTTTGGGTCCTTATCAAGCGGTGCGATTCCGTGGCTGCTGCGGCGCGCAGCGCAGGCAATCTTTCGATCGCATCCTGAATGGCGCCAGCAAGCGCCTCATCAGTGATAGGCTCTTTGACAACTAATCCAGCACCTGAGCGCACTACTTCTGACGCATATCCGCAGACATCACTGACGATAGCCGGGACGCCGGCTAGCAGCGATTCCAGGATGACTTGTCCAGCCGCCTCGACCCGGGCCGGGTGCACCAGGAAGTCGGCCGCGCGCAGCAACCGCATGACGTCCGAGGTGTATGGCACTAATCGAGTCCTGTCCTTGAGCCCAAGTCTTTTGATCTGCCGCTTTAGCCACCCCTTTTCCGACCCGACAATCACGACATGAAGGTCGGGATGGCGGACAGCAGCGGCGAGGACCCGATCAACACCTTTCAGCAATGGATCCACCGCGACCGCTACCGCCGTGATTGCGGCTAAAGGAATGTTCAAAGCGCTGCGGATGACTGATTGAGCCACCCTCGCCTTTGCAGCCTCTATCCGCTCCTCATGCAAGATAAGCGGTAGAACGATGCAGCGAGCCTGGTCGAACCGATATACTTTGGCATACTCGTCCCGCTGGCGTTCGGTAAGGAAGAAAAGCTTTGTATGTGAGTCCGGGCCGAAGACACCCTCCTCGAGAGCGCGGCGGGTTCGATAGCGGGGCAGCCATCCAAGCTGGCCTCCGCGCCGGGCGACTCCGTCGGCCGCAAAATGTGCGTCGGCACCGGGTATGCGTTCGAAAGCCAAGAGGACCTCGGCTTCGGCGACTTTTGCCCACGCGAGAGCCGCTCGACTGAATGCGAGAGACCTGACGTGATTGAATTGTCCCGCCGCATCCAGAAGCACAACTGGACACGGCAGCGAAAGCCTCTCATCAACTGCCGTCGTGACGATTGTGACCACGTGTCCGCGGCCGAGCAAAAATCGAGCGACAGCAAGACAATCACGCTCCTTGCCTCCCAGCTTGACAAGCTGGAACACAGCTAGCACAGCCCTCAAAATTCTTAGTCCCCGGCCTTGGCACAATGGGAAACATTCTAATGCCGCAAACCGCCGGTTGCAAAACGGAAAGTTGCGGCGGCCGCAACATCGAGCAACGGTTGATGGGCACAACTTGCAGCAATAACAAAAGCTTACGACCCGGTCACCCCGTCATTTGGGCCGTATTTCTACTAGGTGTTTCGTGCTCCGTTGCCCCATCAGTCGCCGAGATCATAACGGCCGCTCTCGTCATAGTGGCAATCGTTGCACTGGCCCGGGATCGCAAGCCCCTCCGCGAGGCGCCTATGATCCTAAGCCTGGCCTGGATTGGTTTCGTCCTGTTGAGCGCAACATACGCCGCTGCCATAGGTTTGCCCGGTGATCACTTCAAGGCCCTGGGCAAGCATCTGCCGATCGCCCTCGGGCCTGTTGTGGCGGTCGCTTTTGCCTTTTGGCGACTGCGACGGGAGACCATTTTGGTGGCCTTCGTCAGCGGGCTCGCGATTGGTGCAACGGTTCTGTTGATACGCAATGGCGCGATCTCCCTGATTGCTGGAGAACTGGCCGAGCCGGATCGCGCATTCCTGGGACACATTAACCGCAATACTGCCGGTCTGGCCTGCGGCCTTTTGATGATATCGGCAGCCACGCTACTTCAAAACGTGGTGCTTCAGAAACCACTAGGGCTGGTCTTCACAGCTTGTTCCGCCGCTGCGCTCGGAGCCGCGATCATATTCGCCGAGCTCCTACTGATCTCACTCCAGAGCAGGACAGCTCTCATAGCTACCGGCATTGCAGCGGCGACCTGGTTCGGCGCGCAGCTAAGATATGCTTCCGGCCGCGACGCCAGCAGCCGTCGATATCGATATGCTGCCATTGCTCTCCTTGCGGCCCTCGTCATCGTTTGCGCGACGAACTGGTCTACGATGACGCAACGCTTTGGCGGCCTTATGACTGTCGCTGTGGGGATAGGACGATCGCTTGATCAGCTTGGCGCGTCTGGCCCGGACCGGCTCGCACTCACCGCCCTGGCGCTCGAGCTGATCCAGCAGAGGCCCTTGCTCGGTTGGGGACCGGATGTCTCCCGGCTGCCATACCTCTTCGCGCAAACGAGCGGGGTCAAATCGCTCACACAATTCCACAACGGCTATTTGCAGATTTTGGTCAACTTCGGCGCGATTGGCGCAGTCCTAATGACCGCTCTGCTGGTTGCGGCGCTGCGCGCGGCTGTTCGGTACCCCGGCAGCCTGCCTGCGGCGCCCTTTTCCGGAGCTCTTGCTATCACCGCCTATATTACTGTTTCGAACATCACAGAGAGCGTGCTCTTCGTGAAGCTGGCAGGAGCGAGCGCGATGATCTTGATCGCACTCGCCTGCATGCCCGCCTTCAGCCGGCGGCTATCGCAACAACCGGCGGCCAACTAGTCAGCCCCCTGCTCGACACATTCGAATACATCGGCATCGTGGCGAGCAGCTTCTGGCCTCATAAGCGCACCTGAAGCTCGGCGCGTCTCGTCGAATTCGAATCAAGTCGGCGGGGCACCGAACACGAATATTGCACCTTTCGTGGCGCAGTCTCGCGTCTGCAAGTCAAGCAGGACAGTGTCCATGCAGCTAGCCGCACCTCCCAAAGACGTCACGACGGCAGGATCGAAAGCTGCTCAGTACGTGCGTATGTCGACGGACGCACAAAAATACTCTTTGGAAAACCAAATGGCGGCAATCGCCGCACACGCCGCTCGGCGCCACATGAGCATTGTGCGCACTTACGCCGACGCCGGCCGCAGCGGACTTCGTATTCAGGGGCGCGAAGGACTTCAGGATCTCATCCGGGATGTTCAACTGGGCCGAGCCGACTTCGATTGCGTCCTCGTCTATGACATCACCCGGTGGGGACGGTTTCAGGATGTCGATGAAAGCGCCTACTACGAATTCATCTGCAAACGAGCCGGCGTCCGCGTTCACTACTGCGCCGATGAGTTCGAGAACGACGGGAGTCTCGCCTCGATCGTTCTCAAGAACATCAAGCGGGTCGCAGCCGCCGACTACAGCAAACAACTCTCAAAAAAGGTCTTCCTGGGTCAGTGCAACGTCGTGTCTCTGGGCTATTGGCGAGGCGGACCGGCCGGATATGGATTGCGGCGCATGCTGCTGGACGATCGCGGCAAGCGCCGAGGCATCCTCGAGTACGGTGAACAGAAGAGCCTGAAAAGTCAGCGCACGATCCTCGTCCCAGGCCCGGCGTCAGAGCAGAAGGTCGTGCGGCGCATCTTCAGCGCATTCGTGAACGAGAAGAAAAGCCGGACGCAGATCGCCGGCGACCTCAATGCAGACGGCATTCTCAACGCGCGCGGCAAGCTTTGGACCTCACTGACCATCAGCAACACGTTGAAGAACGAGGCCTATGCCGGTCACCTGGTCTACAATCGGCGCTCTCAAAAGCTGGGCGAGAGGCAAGTCACCAACCCTCCGGATATGTGGGTGCGGCGAAACAACGCATTCAAACCCCTTGTAGCGCCGCGCCTGTTCGCGAAGGCGCAGCGGCGGTTGGCGGAGGTCGAGCATGGACGCGTCCTGACCGACGATCAGATGCTCGATCGGCTTCGTGCTTTGCTCCGTCGCGAAGGTCGCCTCTCGCTCAAATTGATGATGACCACAAAGGGCATCCCTCACAGCAAGACCTACGCACAGCGTTTCGGATCGCTGGCGGAGGCGTTCAGGCGGGTCGGATACGAACCCAAATCCCGCTACTGCTTCAAAGAGACTGCCGCAAAGGCCGACCGTCTGATTGCTTCGGTCGCCCGCAACATCACCGCCGAGGTGGAAAAGCGCAGGCGTAGCATCAGTTTCCTGCAAGAACTTCGCTTGCTGACCATCAGCAGCAGCGTAACCGTTTCCCTCACCCTCGCGCGAGTGGTGTCTGACGGTGAAAGGTACGCGCCGCCAGGCCCGCGATGGGAAGTGCAGCGGCTCAAGTACAAGAAGTCCGACCTGGTCCTGGTCATCAGATTGGAGCCGAGCCAGGGAGGGATCAAGGATTTCTTCCTGCTGCCCGCCGCGAATCTGCCGAAAACAAGGGACGGGCGCGTGCGAATTTCGAAGCGAGTCTTCGATGAATTCAGATACCCTACGTTCGCAGCTGTCATGAGCGCTCTGCATCAGCGGCTAGATGGCCCGCAATGGTCGTGGCCGACGATCGACCCCCACATGCACCCGCGGCCGAAGAAGGGCGTGTCGGCACGAAACAAAAGCCCGGCGCGAGGGGCATCCCGCACCGGGCCTGAGGTTTGACACGATCTGAAGGGCAAAGTCCCCTCACCCTTTGCTTCAATCCAGCCGCTCGACCCGCACGAAACCGAGCCCGCCGATGCCGAGCGCATCGGCGCCGGCGCGGCCGAGGTCGACGCAGCGGCCGGCTATGAACGGGCCGAGATCAGTCGACAGCGCCACAATGGCGGCGCCGGTTTTCAGGTTGGTAATGCGGAAGCGCCGGCCGAGATCTGCGCGCGACGGCCGCGCGATCGTGTAGGGACTCGTGGCGTAGGTGTCGAAGATCCGGCCCGACGCGGTACGGCGGCCGTGGTAGCCGTCGCCGACGCCGTATTGCGAGGCGACGCAGACTTCGGCGCGCGCGGGAGCGATTGCGGCGCCGGCGATCGCCAGCGCCGCCAGGATAAAACGGATCATGATGGGCTCAATATTCCCGATTGATGCCAGGATCAGCCGGCGAGCGGTTGCGGACGAAGCCATCGCCGTGCCTGAGCTCGCGAATGTCCTGCTCGGCCGCCAGGACGCGCGTGTCGAGCACGCGGATGTCGCCGCGCATGTCGGCGATCTTGCCGATGGCCTCGACCAGCTTGCGGATCTCGAGCTGGATTCCGTCGACGCCGGTCTCGAGCCGCGTGATCCGGTTCGACAGCTTCCAGCCGCCGCCAAAGATCTTGTCGACGAAGTTGAGCATCAAGGCGCCCGCCGCGATGAGGATGGCCCAGGTTCCGGAATCCATTCCGCTTCCCTTCACGTTCTATCTGCTGCGCGATCGGCAAACCGCGATCTGGTCGCGCAGCCGCTTGTAATCGCCGATGAACAGCCGCAGTGCGGAGTCCTTCGGCAGGGCCTGGTACTCGGCTAGCGCCTTGTCCTGCGTCGCCTTGTCGTATTGGTTGATCGTCGGGCAGACGATCTTGACCACGACCTCAGAACTTCCCGGTTCGCAGGCTGTCAGCGACAGCATCATCGGAAGGGCGGCTAACCTGATCCATCGCATCTTGCGTCTCCACGGTTTCGGCATTGACCTTCGCCGCGGTCTCGGCCGCGCCGGCTTGCTTGAGTGCCCGGCCGGCCTGGTGGTCGTTCCAGAGGTCGAGCAGGAGTTTTGCGAGAGCGCCGAGCAGAAGCCCGACGCCCTCCTTCGCGAGCCACGCGGCGATCGCCGTCCCCATCTCAGGCAACCCGCGCCGGCGTGCCACTTGGCGTCGTCGGGTTGGCGACATCGAGCGCGATCGCCTGCGCCTGCGCCACCGCCGGCTGCTGCGGCAGCACGTCCAGGATGCGCTTTTGCAGGGACTCCGGTGTCAGCCCGAAGAACTTCAGGGCGTCGGGAACGGCATGCAACGCCGCGTTGGCAGCGACCGCCAGCGCGTCGCTACTCACCTCGACCTTGAGGCCCTGCACCTTCACCGCGCCCTTGGCGATCAGGCTGGAGGCCTGCCGGTTGAGGAACGCCGTCAGCGCCTCGCGGTGCTTGGCCTCGATGTCGATGTTGAACTTGTTCTTGATCACCAGTGCGACCCAGGCCACCAGCGCCGTGATGCCGGCGGCAACGGCACCGTTGATGATGTCGACGAGACTGCCGGTGACGGCCTGGCCGATATCGATCGTGGCGCCGCTCGCCGGGGCCACCGAGAGTGCGGTCATCAGGACTACGGACGCGGCAAGGACCGCGCTGGAACAACGCTTCATGGTTCACCTCTGTGTGTGGTTGGGATTGCGCGGAAAGGAAGCGCCGGCCGCGCGCGGCGATCAGGTCAGGAGCGGAACATCCGCTGCATGAACTTGCGCAAGGCCTCCAGGCCGGGACCGAGCAACAGCGCGACGACGATCAGCGCGATGACGGCGAACAGGATGATCTCGCCCATGGCTACACCAGCGTGACGTAGCGCGCCGAGACGAAGTCGCCGCCATCGTCGCTTGCGATCTTGAGCCAGCGCGTTCCGCCATTCATGGCCTCGCCGATGATCTCGATCACCTCGCCGCGCGCCAAGCGCCGCGTCTCCGGCGATTTCGCGCTCGGCTCGTCGCGCACGCTGAGGAAGTCGCCGGCCGCGACATTGACGATACCCTTCTGCTTGACAGCGACGACGGCCGGCGGCGGATCGTCATCGTCATGCGAGGCGCTGCCGGTCAGCCGCGCCATGTGCGCCTTGATGAGCGATACCATCGCGACCTTGTCGACCTTGCGGCCAGGGCAGGTCTTGGTGGTCTTGGGATCGTCGCGATGGAAATGCAGGCCCCGAACGTTGATCACGAAAGGATCGGGGCTGATGCCGAGCGCGACGTGCAGGCACGCGAGCCCCTCGGCGTAACGGTTCGCCAGATCCGGCGTGAACGCCTCGCTGTCGAAGTCGCCGACACACTCGACGCCCCAGGACAGCGCATTGAACGAGACGGCATGCACGCCGCGCTTCTCCGGCAGCGACAGCACGCAAAAATTGGCGGGCGTGAAAAAGAAGTGCGGCCCCGCGCTCCAGGGGCCATCCTTGGGGCCACCGCTCGACTCCGGCGTGCCGTACCAGCCGGCGAGATTGCGCATCCACTTCTCGTCCGTGATCGGCACCTTGCGATTGCCGTAGGACCGCCAAGTCGCCAGCGAAGGGCCGCCGGTGTGATGCATAGTGACGAAGCGCGGCGTCCAGGCCTTAAACTGGATGGTGTCGAGGTAGTCGAGAAATGCTTTCGATGTGGGAAAGCACGTCCCGACCAAGGGAATCGAGGCCATGGTTGATGCTCCAGGGTTGTGAGGATTTGCAATGTGCACAAGGGAACCGCCGCGAGCAGGGGCCGTTGCTCGATCAGCAGTTGTGGTGCTAGGGTCCGCAGCCTTGGGGAGCTTCGGAAGGGGAACTAAACCTTGGATAAGAACGGCGGTATTCAAGCCGCGCGCGCGATTGCAGCGCTCAGCGTCGCTTACTTCCATTCCTACATTGCGCTGCGCGGCTTTCCGGAAAGCGCCCAGGACCCAATCCCATTTCTCAAGGAGTGGGGCTTTCTCGGCGTCAATTTTTTCTTCGCGATCAGCGGCTACGTGATCTGCCTGATTGCTTCGAAGCCTAACTTCGACGGCAGATCATTTGCGATCAAGCGGCTCTTCCGCCTCTATCCGATGTATTGGGCGATCATGGCGGCCGTTGCCTGCATGATCCTGCTCGGGCGCTACAGGCCGGAAAGCTTCTCGCACTTCCTCTATTCGCTAACCCTGCTCCCTCAACCATCCGCCTCCGTCTACGACGTGAGCTGGACGCTGGAGCGGGAACTCGTATTCTATACCATCGCAGCCGCCACGGTCCCCCTGGCCGGAATCTGGGGGCTCGCCGTCGTCCTGGCCGTTCTCGCCTACGCCGGCTTCGTCCTTGGCAATCCGTGGACCTTCCACATCGTCTCGAGCACTCAGGCCGACTTCCTGAGCGGTGTCATCGTGTACCTGATCAGCAGCAGGCTGCGGATCGGAAACGCGGTGGCAGCAGCCTTGATGGCTCTCGGAGCACTTTCGCTTTGGTACACCCGCTCGCATGATTTTGTTTTCTCGGTGACGGTTTGTCTCTTCCTCATTCTGCTCGGGATGGCGAACCTGCAAGTGCAATGGACCAAAGCACCGCTCCGTTGGTTGATCCAACTCGGCGACAGCTCGTATTCCCTTTACCTGGTGCACCTCTTGATCTTCATGATCGTGGCCCCCGTCCCGGCCAAGCTTTTGCTTCCGGAATGGCTCTGTGAGCCGTGGCGCTTTGGGTCAATCGCTGTCAGCGTCGCCCTCGCGGCATGGACCTGGCGCATCATCGAGCAGCCTATGATTGCCGTCGGCAATCGAATATCGAGCACCCCGCGACGGCAAAAGCCCCAAGCCGCTCCCGCCGAATAGCGTGCTGGCTATTGGCGCATGCAGTCCATATGCGCGGTCGGCGAAAGCAATCCGGTGGCGGATCCCGCCAGATCGTAGGCCACCTCCCTACCAGGCCCGAGCGGCCGGGGTGAACACGACGTCCGTCGCCGAGGCGGCGGAAACATGCGAACTACCTCCTCCGGATTGGCTGTTCTTCACAAGGTAGTTGCAGCCGTTTACGGCCATCGGCGGACTCAGCATGAAATTACCAGGCGTGTTCGTGCCGGTCAGCGCAAACATCCCGTCGCAGCCGATGCCGCCGACGACTGCCCGCGCGCGAACCTGACCGGCAGTGATTCCGCCGGTGATGTTGATGATGACTGGATTCACGACTGCCTCAGCATGGATGCCTACAATCTCAACAAATCCTCCAACGATGCTAATTCCATCTTGACGAGGGCCGCCGGATGCTCCGGAAGGTCCGGAGACATTGAGATTGTTGATCAGGACCTGAGTCGTTCCGTAGTTGATCACGACATGAGGGCCGTTGGCTCCGCCGCAGTTGGCGTGAGACTTGCCGCCCTTGAACTCGACACTGTCCAGCAAAATGTACGTCGCGCCGCCGTAGCCGGTTTCATAAGTCGCACCGCGACCGCATCCACCAGGATAGATCGCCATCCGGCGCAGCCCAGATTCATGCTGGGCGTTGTTGGTGTAGACGAGAGAGCGGGAAGACGCCCCGGAAACGCTATGAGAGACAAACAACTGGAAGTCTTCCAGAAGCGTTCCAAAGCAAGCCAAATGGGTGAAGGAATTGCAGAGCTCGACGATGTTGATGCTGGTATCGAAGGTGTCGCAGACCTTCAGAACGCTGCTGTAGTTGCCCTGCCCTTTGACCTTGACGCCATACGGCACATGCAACGGCACGGTAGCCCCGCAGCCAAACATGGCCGTCTGCCTGGCGAGGAGCACCTGCCCGCCTTGGGTACCACCCCCGTCGATGGTGGTGCTGGTCTTGTAATGTGCAAAGCTGAGGGCGTTCTGAAGCGTGGTATAATTGTTGGTGGCGGTGCCGTCGGTGCCGTCCCAATCGAATTTTGCGCCCATCGAGCGCGCGTCGAGGCCTGCGGCGGGGTACTCAATCTGCCACTTGTTGCCAGCGCTGTCCGTGAAGCTGCCGGTCGGTGTGGTCACCGTGGATACGGTCCAAGTCTTGCCGCCGGAACAACCAGGGATGTCTGAACCGATGGACAGGACATCGCCCGCAGAGTACCCCACCGCCGTCGCGCCGTTATATCCGCCGACGTTGGCAATGGACGTGATCACACCCCCCGAAACCGTGACAGTGGCGTCTGCGCCTCGGCCGGTGCCGCCGTCGAAGTGGACGCCACGATAGGTTCCGTTTGTGCATCCCGACGTGCCGTTGGCGGTAACCGTTCCGGTCAGAATGCGCGTATCTATGAAGCTTCCGGCGATCTTCCGGAAGATCGCACCGCCGCCATCGCCGGCCGTCGCGTAGCCGAGCGTCTGGATCGCGCTGAAGGCCGACAGATCCTGCGTCAGCGCGAAGGCGCGCGACGACAGCACGTTGCCGGACAGCGTCGAGCCGGTGACGTCGAGGCTGCCCGCTTGCGTCGAGATCGCGCCGGTCGCGCCATCGAGCGAAGAGACGCCGCTCGCGGCCGAAGAACCGATCGCCTGCGCGGTCCATTTCGAGATGCCGTTAGACCACAAGAGGTAGGCGCCGTTGGCCGCGTTGATTGTAACGCTCGTCCCGTTGTTGACGGTGTCGCTGCCGGCGCGCGCGATGATCAGCGTGTTGGTGCTAGTGACGGTCCCCTCGAAGTCCGCGACGATCAGCGCCTGACCGGCATTGACCGCGTTCGCCGCCGGCAGGGTCCAGGTGCGCGAGGCGGTGAACGCCGCATTGGTGCCGACGACGCGGTCGGAGGCGAGGATGGTGTAGTTCGCATTGCCCTGCCCGGTGAAGCGGTCGACCTGGAGGCTGCTGCGCGCGCCGGCCGCCGTGGCCGCGCCGGTGCCGCCCTTGGGCACGGACAACGGCGAGGTGCCGGGATTGACCTGGGCAAATGCGATCGTCGTCGCCAGCATGAGCGCGAGCGCCGACGCGGCAAGGCCGCGAAGCAGCTTCATAGCAGTCGTTCCTGTTGCAGTTGGGAGCGGTCAGAACCAGCCGGAGCCGTCGGCGAGCGGCGTCAGCTTGATGGAGCCGCCGTTGGAATCGATCGGGTAAGAGGCCCCGCCCATGACGGTCTTGCCCGTCCCGAGCGAGGTGATGGTGATATTGTTGGTCGCAGCGTCATACTTGCCGTCGACGATTCGAACCGCCTTCGTCGCATTTTCAGGATCGGGCAGCTCAACAGGCGTCGCCTCACCGACAGTCTTTTTGACGATGATGATATCGGCATCGTCGATGTCGACAACCACCGTTCCAGGCGCGGTGTGATAGCGCTGAGTGATACCCTCCGGCGCGGCGTCGGAGCCTTGCGCAAGACCGATGCCGACATGGCGTCTCGTCTTGGTCAGCAGCCCCGACGTCACCGTGATCTTGTAGAAGCCGCCGACGATGTAAAAACCGGCATCGCCATTCGCATCGGTCGTGGTCGGATTCGTGATCGGCGTGGTGCCGGCGCGGTCCGAATAGAGCGTGGCGAGCGGCTGGCCCGGCACTTCGCCGCGCACCTCGACCGATGCCCCCGCAATCACGTTGCCCTGATTGTCGGTTGCGGTCAGGTCATAACGCGCAACGGTCATGGCTCGTCCTTCAGTTGATCTGGCCGCCGCGGATATCGCCGGCGCCGAGGGTCAGGGTGATGTAGCTGATGCCGTCGATCGCGTTGCCGGCCGCCCCGCCAGCGCCGGGCAGATGGATGGGCGCGCCGTCTCCGAAGTGGCCAGACGCGCCGGACAGACCCGGCCCGCCGCCGGCGCCGCCGGCGCCGCCGACATTCCCGTTTCCGCCGGCGCCGCCAGCGTCCGCCGTTCCTGGCGTGCCCGCCGTGGCCGCGGTCCCGCCTGTCGAGTTGCCAGCTTCACCGCGATAGGAGCCCGCAGCGCCGCCACCGCCACCGGCGCCGACGCCGGGATACAGAATCTGGGGCATGCTGCCACCGCCGCCACCGCCGCCACCGCCCCAGACCTCCCCGC
>NZ_JADYVW010000012.1:0-231616 GCF_020194135.1 Bradyrhizobium sp. BRP23
GGCCGCAGGGGGAGGCGGAGGCGGTGGCGGCGCTGCCGGGCGCGGCGGTGCTGCGGCCGGCGGAGGAGCTGCAGGCGGCTGGGGCGGTGCAGCCGCCGGCGGCGGAGCCGCGGGGCGTGCGGGTGCTGCAGGCGGCGCCGCGCCTGGCGGTCCCTTCGGCGGCTGCTTCGGTCTTCCGTCAGGGCCCGCGTCCTGCGGCTGGGCCTGAGCGACGACGAACGGCGCAGCGTCTTGCGCATGCGATGCGGTGTTGGCCAATTGCATCGCGGTCAGAGCCGTCGTCGCAAGCAGCACGAAACGAAGGTTGGTCATGTGGTGAACTTCCCCGGAAGGTTCTTTGTCGAAGTGTCGGGATGAACGGCTAAGCGTTAGGCCGCATTGTGGCGGGCGATGCAACTGCGACCCGATTTATTTCTGCACGCAAATCATCTCACTATGGCAACGTTCATTGCGCATTCAGACGCTGGTGGCAATCGCCTGACATTGCTTCGCTGCTTCACGCGTGATCGCGCGGCGGAATAGCATCCGTCGCAGGATTGGGCGTGAGCGGCCCGTTCGGTCCGCGCGATGGGATCTCCTCAGGCATGCGGCCCGGCAATTCGTCGGGCCGCGGCGGCGAGCCGGGCTCGCGCACCGGCGGCGTGATTTCGGGCTGCGGATTGCCGGGCGGGATTCCGGGCGGCGGCTCAGTCGGCGTACCGGGCGTCGACGGCGGAATCTCGGGCGGTTCAATCGGCATCGGCATCATCGGGATCGTTGTCCAGAGAACAACAACGAAGGTGCAGCACCGATGTTCCGCGTCACATCGCTTCGAAGACCGGATTATTCCGGCGTGTGGCAGACCGCTTCGATGTTGTGGCCGTCGGGGTCGAGCACGAAGGCGCCGTAATAGTTCGCGTGATAATGCGGGCGGATGCCGGGCGGGCCGTTGTCGCGGCCGCCGGCCGCCATCGCCGCTTTGTAGAACGCATCGACTGTGGTGCGATCCTTGGCGTGGATGGCGACATGCACCGGCTTGTTCATCGCGCCCTCGCCCCCGATCCAGAAATCGGGCTTGCCGTCGGCACCGAAGCCTGCAGCCGCAGCGTGTCCGGTCTGCTCGGCCGTGACCTCCATGATCAGGCTGTAGCCGAGCGGCGCCAGTGCCTTCGCATAGAACGCCTTGGCGCGCTCATAGTCGGAGACGGAGAATCCCAGATGATCGATCATCGCAACCTCCCTTGTTCGTAACCCGTCAGCGAGACAAAAACGTATTGCTTCGTGTCTTGCGTGCGATCGTAAAGCCGCGCCCGACCATGTCGGCAATACAATCCTGCTGCCATTCGTTTTGTGACAGATGCTCGATCACCACCGCGCGCGGCCACAGCATTTGCGGCGCGTCGCGGAAGAAGCCGATCAGCACGCGGTCCTCAAAGCCCTCGACGTCGATCTTCAGCGAATCGACTTGGCCGACGCCGGCCTCCTCCAGAATGCGCACCAGGCGCAGCGACGGCACCTTGATGGCCTCGGCACTGGCCGTGCCGGTGACGACGTGGGTGGCGCCGAGGTTGCCGCCGCCGCTCTCGATCATCAGCTCGCCGTCGCGCTCGCCCGCGGCGGCCTGCACCAGGCGCACCTGCGGCGTCTTCGATGCGGCGTGGTTGAACGAGAGCCGTCCGAAGGTCAGCGGATGCGGCTCGATCGCCACCACTTGTCCGGATGGCCCGACCTGCCGCGCCATCACCAGTGCGAAAGTGCCGACATTGGCGCCGACATCGACGAACGTGCCGCCCGCAGGGGTGTGCTGGCGCAGGAAGTCGAGCTCGTCGAGATTGTAGTCGGGATTGAACAGCGCGCCGCGCTCGGTCGCGCTGCCCTGGTGATGGAAGCGGAACGAGGCGCCCTGATATTGCACGTCGACCGGGCCGCTGCGCAGCAGGTTGACCAGCCGCGACATCCACGGCCGGAACGCGCCGCGCTTCAGCCCCGACCGTTGAGCGAGGCGGATGATCGCGGCCTGTGCCGCATTGGGCGCGAACGCGCCGAACGGTGCGGACGAAGGGGCATTGTCGGACGTCAAGCAGCAGATCCTCGTTGCAGGCGGCGCATGCATAACCGGTTTTGACGAGGACTCCAACTTCAGGTCCGTAGCCCGGATGGAGCGCAGCGAAATCCGGGATTCTTGCTGACGGATAGATCTTCCCGGATTGTGCTGCGCTCCATCCGGGCTACACGCCGCGAACCTCACGCCGCCTTCTTGCGCTGCCGCAAGAACCGCCCCAGCAGCCGGCGCCGGCCCTTGCGCGGAATCAGGTCGATATCGCTGACGAGCTTGGCGCCGCCCTTGCGCCGCTCCAGCACGATCTTGCGGCTGTGGAAAGCCTCCAGCTCGGCGCGATGCGCGACGCTGACGATGGTCGCCTTCGGCAGCGCCTCGGTGATCATCTGCATCATCTTGTCCTGGCTCTTCTCGTCGAGCGCCGAGGTCGCCTCATCGAGCACGACGATGTCGGGGTTGTGCAGGAGCAGCCGCGCAAAGGCGAGGCGCTGCTTCTCGCCGCCCGACAAGGTCTGGTCCCACGGTGCCTCCTCCTCGATCTTCTCCTTGAGATGATCGAGGCCGACCTTGTGCAGGGCTGCGCCGATCTCGTCCAAAGTCCAGTGGTCGGCCGCGCCGGGATAGGCGACCGCCCGCCGCAAGGAGCCGGAGGGCACATAGGGCCGCTGCGGCAGCATGAACAGCCGGCGATCGGCATGGAAATTCACGCTGCCGCCGCCCCACGGCCACAGCCCGGCGATGGCGCGCACCAGCGTGCTCTTGCCGGTGCCGGATTCGCCGGCGACCAGCAGCCGCTCGCCGGGCTCGATCACCACCTCGGTCTCGCCGACCACGGCGGTGCCGTCGTCGAGCGTGACCGAGAGATCCTTCAGCTCCAGCATGGCCTCGTTGCTGGTCTCGCCGCGCTTGATGCGGCCGAGGCCGTCGCCCTGCTCGGCGCGCTCGAGGCCGTCGAGCGACATCATCAGCGAGGCGATGCGCCGCGCACAGGCATTCCAGTCGGCGAGCCGCGGATAATTGTCGACTAGCCAGCCGAACGCGCTCTGCACGATGGTGAAGGCGGATGCGGCCTGCATCACCTGGCCCAGCGTCATGCTGCCGTCGAGGAATTTTGGCGCGCAGAGCAGAAGCGGCACGACCGGCGCGACGAGGCTCGATCCTTGCGACACCAGCGTGGTGCGCATGTGCTGGCCGGCAAGGCGCGCCCATTGCCGCAGCACGCTCGTGAAATTGCGATCGATGCCGTCGCGCTCCTCCTCCTCGCCGCCGAGCAGGGCGATGCTCTCGCCGTTCTCGCGCACGCGCGTCAGGGTGTAGCGGAACTCGGCTTCGGCCTGGTTCTTGCCCTCGGAGACCTGCACGAAGCGCCGGCCGATCACCACGATCGATCCGGATGCGATCGCGGCGTACAGCATCGCGGCGATCACGAGGAAGCCGGGAATGGTCACCGACGAACCGCCGAGCGTGACGGTAAGTGCCCCGCCGATGGTCCAGAGCACGACGATGAAGGTCGCGGCCGACAGCAGCGCCGACGTCACGCCGGCGAGGAAGTCGACGGGGGAGTCGGTCGCAATCCGCAAATCCTCCGCGATTCGGTATTCGGGATTTTTGTGATCGCCGCCGACAAGGTTGAGCTGATAGTAGCGCCCGTTTTTGAGCCACCGTGTCAGCACGCTCGCCGTCAGCCAGGCGCGCCAGCGTCGCTGGATGCCCATGCGCGCGAACACCTGCACGACTGCGAGCACGATGCTGCCGATCGCGAGCGGGAAGAACATCGCGGTGAGATGGAAGACGCTCGCCGCATCGCGCTTCTCGATGGCATCGAAGATCGCGCGATTCCAGACATTGATGCCGTATTGGAAGCCGACGGTCAGCACGATCAGCAGGCCGAGACCAACCGAGAACGGCCAGGCGAGGCGGTCGCCGTTGCGGCCCCAGAAGCCGCGGGCGCTGATCCAGAACCGTGTCAGCAGATAATCCTTGCGGACCTGCTCGGCTTCCTCGGGTGACAATTCGGGGTCGGGTTCGACCAGCTCGGGCGGCGGCGGTGTCACTTCGTCGCCGTTCTCGCCCTCGATATTGACGATGGGCGGCTTCTTGCCCTTTTCACGCGTCGCAGCCGGCTTGTACATGAACGGACAACGCCAAGCGAACTCGGCCGGTTCCCGCGAGGTTCCGGAGTCCCTATTCGGCGGCGCCGTCCCTGACGTGCCTGATCCGCGCCGCCCGATGCAGAACGCGCGACAATTCCTCGATCGTATAAGGCTTTTGCACGAGGTCGCAGCCGCCTGTACCCTCCTGGGACAGGGCCTGGCTGTAGCCGGTGGTCAGCACGACCGGCACGCCGAGGCTGCGCTCGCGGATCGCCTGCGCCAGATCGAGCCCGGTCATGCCGGGCATCACCACGTCCGAGAACACGACATCGAAGCGGTCGGCATCCACGACGAGCTCGGCGAGCGCGTCGGCCGCGTTGTCGACCAGCGTGATGCTGTAGCCGAGCTCAGTGAGCCCGTCGGCGGCGAAGTTGGCCAGCTCGATATTGTCCTCGACCACCAGCACCGACATGCCGCTGCCGGCCACCGCCGGCGCCGTGTTGGGCGCTTGGCGTTGCGGCAGCAGGCCCGGCGGCACGCGCGGCAGATAGAGCGAGAAGGTGCTGCCGTGCCCCACCTCGCTCGCCACGGTCACCTCGCCGCCGGACTGCCGGGCGAATCCGAACACCTGGGACAGGCCGAGGCCGGTGCCGCGGCCGACCTGCTTGGTGGTGAAGAACGGCTCGAAGATGCGCCCGAGCCGCGCGGCGGGAATGCCGACGCCGGTATCGCTGACGGTGACGCGGACGAAGCCGTGGTCCGGGCTGGCCGAAAGCTGCACCAGCGCGTCCGGAACGGTCGTCGTGGCCTCGACCTTGAAGACGATTCGCCCCTGGCCTTGCATGGCATCGCGCGCATTGGTCGCCATGTTGATCAGGGCCGTCTCGAACTGACTGGCATCGGCATTGACGAGGCACGGCTCCGCCGGCAGCTGCATGACGATCTCGATCGCGGGGCCCAGCAGCGTGGCGAGCATGTCGTGCAGCGACTGCACCCGTGCGCCGACGTCGAACACCTCCGGCTTGAGGGTCTGGCGCCGCGCAAAGGCGAGCAATTGCGAAGTCAGCTTGGCCGCACGCGCCACCGAATCGGCAATGGCCGTGATGTAGCGTTGTCGCCGCTCCTCCGTCAGCTGCGGACGGTTCAAGAGATCGACCGAAGCACGGATCACCGTCAGGAGGTTGTTGAAGTCGTGCGCGACGCCGCCGGTGAGCTGGCCGAGCGCTTCCAGCCGCTGGCTGTGCTTGAGCGCCTCCTCGGCCTCGCGCCGCTTTGCAGCTTCGGCCTGAAGGTGCTGGGTACGCCGCAGAGCGAGCACCAGCAGCAGGAACAGCAGCGCGGTGGCGGGAATGCCGAACACCAGATGCTGGCCGATGGTGGCGAGCCAGCGTGCGCGGATCGCAGAGGTCTCCAATCCGGCGCTGACATAGATCGGATATTCGGCGACGCGCCGGTAGGCGATGCGCCGCTCGATACCGTCCGAGGGCCAGGCGACCGTGATGAGGCCGTGCACGGGCTGGGTCGCGATCTTCTGGCCCACCGGTCCGGTCGGATCGAGCCGAAGCTCGTGGTCGAGCCGGGGAAAATGCGCGAGCATTGCGCCGTCGGTGCGCCCCATCGCGAAGAAGTTGCCGGGATCGGTGCCGATCCTGGCATAGAAGCTTTCGAAATATTCCGGCAACACGGAGGCCTGGATCACGCCGATGAAGCGACCGTCGTCGGACTCGCGGCGGCGGCTGACGCCGAAGAATCGGGCGCCCTGATAGGGCGGTCGTGGCGTCAGCGCCGTGCCGATGAACGTGCCGATGCTCTGGTCGACATGGGAATAGAAGTAATCGCGGTCGGCAAAGCTCAGGTCCGGCGGCGGCGAGACGAGGCTGTTGACCAGCGCCTTTCCGTTCGCGTCGAAGATCCAGGCCGATTTGAGCTGCGGCAGCGAATCGGTCAGCCGCTTCAGCCGGCGATGCAGCGTCGGCTCGCGCTCGCGGATGATGCCGTCGGGCAGACCGCGCACGACCTCGTTGAGCTCGGCGAGGCTGCGGTCGATGGTCTCGAAGACCTTGAGCGCGTGCTCATGGGCGACATCGACCGTGCGCTCGATCTCGCGGTCGGCGGTATCGTTGGTCGATGTGTAGGAGATCGCGGCGGCGACGACGAACAGCCCAATCGGCAGCGCCAGGGATGCCGCCATCATCCACTGCAACAGCCTCAGCGAGTTGCGTTGCGCCCTCTGCACAGTCGCTCCGTCCCTGACGGGAGCTTAACTGAATCCCGCGCAAGGAAGGAAGCAGCTTGTGCTGGAACCGTTGGTTGCGAGCCGGAAATTTGCGCGTCGAGCGGGTCAGAGAAAAATTCTGCTCGAATTAACGGCAAATGCAGAACACCCCGGCCGGTTTGGCCGGGGCGGAAGGGGGACTTCGCCTCAGATCTGGCGTTCGACCATCTTGAGCTTGAGCTCGGCGATGGCTTCGGCCGGGTTGAGGCCCTTCGGGCAGGCCTTGGCGCAGTTCATGATGGTGTGGCAGCGATAGAGCCGGAACGGGTCCTCGAGATTGTCGAGCCGCTCGCCGGTGGCCTCGTCGCGCGAATCCGAGACCCAGCGGTTGGCCTGGAGCAGCGCGGCGGGGCCGAGATAACGCTCGCTGTTCCACCAATAGCTCGGGCAGGAGGTCGAGCAGCAGGCGCAGAGGATGCACTCGTAGAGGCCGTCGAGCTTCTCGCGGTCCTCGTGGCTCTGGCGCCATTCCTTCTGCGGCGTCGGCGAGGTCGTCTTCAGCCAGGGCTCGACCGAGGCGTATTGCGCGTAGAAATTGGTGAGGTCGGGGACGAGGTCCTTGACCACCGGCTGATGCGGCAGCGGGTTGATCTTCACCGCGCCGTCCTTCACGTCGTGCATCGACTTGGTGCAGGCCAGCGTGTTCTGGCCGTCGATGTTCATCGCGCAGGAGCCGCAGACGCCTTCACGGCAGGAGCGGCGGAAGGTCAGCGACGGGTCGATGTGGTTCTTGATCCAGATCAGGCCGTCCAGCACCATCGGGCCGCAATCATTGGTGTCGATGTAATAGGTATCGACGCTTGGATTCTTGCCGTCGTCCGGATTCCAGCGATAGACCTTGAACTCGCGGAGCTCGGTCGCGCCCGGGGGCTTCGGCCAGGTCTTGCCGCCAGTGATCTTGGAGTTCTTCGGAAGTGCGAATTCAACCATTCGATTAAGGCCTTCGCTGTTCGATCAATACACGCGCGACGTTTAGTAAACGCGAGCTTTGGGCGGGATGTACTGCACGTCGTTGGTCATGGTGTAGTTGTGAACCGGGCGATACTCGATCCTGACCTTGCCGGCATCGTCCAGCCAGGCCAGCGTGTGCTTCATCCAGTTCTTGTCGTCGCGCTCGGAGAAGTCCTCGCGGGCATGGGCGCCGCGGCTCTCGGTGCGGTTGGCGGCCGAGTTCATCGTCACCACCGCCTGCGAGATCAGATTGTCGAACTCCAGCGTCTCGACGAGGTCCGAATTCCAGACCAGCGAGCGGTCGGAGACGGCGATGTCGGTGATGCCGCTGTGGACCTTCGCGATCAGGTTCTGGCCTTCGCTCAGCACTTCGCCGGTGCGGAACACGGCGCAATTGTTCTGCATCACGTGCTGCATGCCTTCGCGCAGCTTCGCGGTCGGCGTGCCGCCTGAGGCGTAGCGGTAATGGTCGAGGCGGCCGAGCGCCATCTCGGCCGAGTTCGTCGGCAGCTCGGGCTGCTTGGCATTGGGCGTGAGCTTTTCGGCCAGGCGCAACGCAGCGGCGCGGCCGAACACGACGAGGTCAATCAGCGAGTTGGAGCCGAGGCGGTTGGCGCCGTGCACGGAGACGCAGGCCGCTTCGCCGATCGCCATCAGGCCGGGGATCACCGCGTTGTCGTCGCCGTCCTTCTTGGTCAGCACCTCGCCGTGATAGTTCGTGGGGATGCCGCCCATGTTGTAATGCACGGTCGGCACGATCGGGATCGGCTCGCGCGTCACGTCGACATTGGCGAAGATCTTGGCCGATTCCGAGATGCCCGGCAGGCGTTCGGCGAGCACAGCGGGATCGAGATGGTCGAGATGCAGGAAGATGTGGTCCTTCTTCTTGCCGACGCCGCGTCCCTCGCGGATCTCGATGGTCATCGCGCGCGAGACCACGTCGCGCGAAGCGAGGTCCTTTGCCGACGGCGCATAGCGCTCCATGAACCGCTCGCCTTCGGCGTTGACGAGATAGCCGCCTTCGCCGCGCGCACCCTCGGTGACGAGACAGCCCGAGCCGTAGATGCCGGTCGGATGGAACTGCACGAACTCCATGTCCTGCATCGGCAGGCCGGCGCGCAGCACCATGCCGCCGCCATCGCCGGTGCAGGTGTGCGCCGAGGTGCAGGAGGCATAGGCGCGGCCATAGCCGCCGGTCGCCAGGATCGTGGTCTGGGCGCGGAAACGGTGCAGCGTGCCGTCGTCGAGCTTGAGCGCGATGACGCCGCGGCAGGTGCCCTGGTCGTCCATGATCAGGTCGATGGCGAAGAACTCGATGAAGAACTCGGCCGCGTGGCGCAGCGACTGGCCGTACATCGTGTGCAGCATGGCGTGGCCGGTGCGGTCGGCGGCGGCGCAGGTGCGCTGCGCCTGGGCCTTGCCGAACTCGGTGGTCATGCCGCCGAACGGACGCTGGTAGATCTTGCCGTCCTCGGTGCGCGAGAACGGCACGCCCCAATGCTCGAGCTCGTAGACCGCGTCGGGCGCGTTGCGCACCATGTATTCGATCGCGTCCTGGTCCCCGAGCCAGTCCGACCCCTTCACGGTGTCGTACATGTGCCAGCGCCAGTCGTCCTTGTGCATGTTGCCGAGCGAAGCGGAGATGCCGCCCTGCGCCGCGACCGTGTGCGAACGGGTCGGAAACACCTTGGTGATGCAGGCGGTGCGGAGGCCGGCTTCGCTGCAGCCGACGACGGCGCGCAGGCCGGCACCGCCGGCGCCGACCACGACGACGTCATAGGTGTGGTCTTCGATCGGATAGGCTTTTCCGTTGGTGGCGGGAGCGCCGTTGCCCTTGCCATTGGTCTCAGCGGCCATGGGTTACACTCCGGAAGAAAGCTTCAGGATCGCGTAGGTCGAGGCGAGCGCCACGGCGACCGAGAAGAAATTGTTGAGCATGATCGCGGTGAGCTTGAGCTTCTCGTTATGGACGTAGTCCTCGATCACCACCTGCATGCCGATCTTCATGTGCCAGGCGCTGGCGAAGATGAAGAGGAGCAGGATCACCGCAACGGGAATGGAGCTCAGGGTCTGCGCCGCGTAGACCTGGTTGCGGCCGAGCAGCATCATGATGATGACCAGCGCCGGGATCATCAGCAGCGTCATGGCGACGCCGGTGATGCGCTGGCGCCAGAAATCGGACGTGCCGGAATGCGCGGCGCCGAGATTGCGGACGCGCCCGAGCGGGGTGCGCATCGAGGGACGCTTCGGAGAGCCGTGGGACTCGTCAAAGCTCATCGGCCGCCTCCGTTCGCATAGGCGATGATCCAGATCAGCACCGTCAGTGCGATGCCGCCGACCAGGGCGCCCCAGGTCAGCGCTTCGCGCTCATTGGCCTTGAAGCCGTAGCCGAGATCCCAGACGAAATGCCGGATGCCGCTGAGCATGTGGTGCATCAGGGCCCAGGTGTAGCCGAACACGATGAGCCGGCCGAGGATGCTGCTGGAGAAGGCCTGGACATGGGCATAGGCGGCCGGGCCGGAGGCCGCGGCAACCAGCCACCAGACCAGCAGCAGGGTTCCGACGTAAAGGGCGATACCGGTGGCGCGGTGGACGATGGACAGAGCCATCGTCAGCGTCCAGCGATAGGTTTGGATGTGCGGCGAAAGCGGTCGTTCGATCCGTGCGGTCATGGGCGGCTTTTGATGTTTGTTGCGGCCCAGCATGGGGCGCGCGGGGATCGCGAAAGGTGGGCTCTATTTACGGAGTCGATCTGGCCTGCGCAATCACCAAATCGCCATAAACCGAATTGTGGTTCAGCTCTATGGCCTTGATGAACCAAGGCCAATCAGGGCCTTGGTATACCAGCCTATCGGTCCGCCAACGAACATAGGAATCTAAATTCATCTCTTTGGCGCGAGCGTACGGCGCATTGAAATCGCTATTGGAACGCCTCTAAGCCGCCTTGGCCCGTGCGGCCGCAACGTGCGAGGGGACGATGCCGAGGGTAAACCGTCTCGGCTGCGACCCACGGCGACTCCCGGCACGCGCACCGGTTCCCGCGCTCCGGGCGGATATGCGCACCCTGCATTCCACCCCAGCCCGACCGTGCGACGTGTCAGGTGCTATCTGTTGGTCTCGGCAGCCGGCTTGCTTCGTCGCAAGAGCTCCTCGCAATGACGCCGACAGAGCGGAGCTCTCTCACTTCTTCGCGTAAATATCCTTATACGTTTCGCGCAGCACGTTCTTCTGCACCTTGCCCATCGTATTGCGCGGTAGCTCGTCGACCACGAAGACCCGCTTCGGCATCTTGAATTTCGCGAGGCGCCCGTCGAGGCCCTTCAGCACGGCCGCTTCATCGATGCTCGCGCCGGGCTGGCGCACCAGCACCGCGGTGACGCCCTCGCCGAAATCGGTGTGCGGCACGCCGATCACGGCCGACTCCACCACGCCAGGCATGGCATCGATCTCGCTCTCGATCTCCTTCGGGTAGACGTTGAAGCCGCCGGAGATCACGAGATCCTTGCCGCGTCCGAGGATGTGCACGTAACCCTTGGCGTCGATCTTGCCGAGATCGCCGGTGATGAAGAAGCCGTCGGGCCGGAATTCGGCCTTGGTCTTCTCCGGCATGCGCCAATAGCCCTTGAAGACGTTCGGCCCCTTCACCTCGATCATGCCGATTTCGTCGCGCGCCAGCTCTTTCCCTGTCTCGGGATCGGTCACGCGCACGGAGACGCCCGGCAGCGGAAAGCCGACCGCGCCGGGCACGCGCTCGCCGTCATACGGGTTCGACGTGTTCATGTTGGTCTCGGTCATGCCGTAGCGCTCGAGCACGGCATGGCCCGTGCGCGCCGACCATTCGCGATGGGTGTCGGCGAGCAGCGGCGCCGAACCCGAGATGAACAGACGCATGTGCTTCGTCGTCTCGTGCGACAGCGCAGGGTTCTGCAGCAGGCGGGTGTAGAAGGTCGGCACGCCCATCAACACCGTGGCGCGCGCCATCAGCTTGATGATCAGGTCCGGATCGAGCTTCGGCAGGAAGATCATCGACGCCCGGGCGAACAGCGTCACGTTGGTCGCCACGAACAGGCCGTGGGTGTGGTAGATCGGCAGCGCGTGGATCAGGACGTCCTTGTCGGTGAAGCGCCAATAGTCGACGAGCGAGAGCGAGTTAGACGCGAGATTGTCATGCGTCAGCATCGCGCCCTTGGAGCGGCCGGTGGTGCCCGAGGTGTAGAGGATCGCGGCAAGATCGTCGCTTTCACGCGGCACCGTCGTGAATTCGCGGCTCGCTTTGTCGGCGGCCTCCGTCAGCGAGCCCTTGCCGTCAGCCCCGAGCGTCTCGACCTTCGCCCTCACCTTGCCTGCGATCGGCGCGAGCCCCTCCGCCTTGGCAGGATCGCAGACCACCAGCGACGGCTCGGCATCGCCGATGAAGTAGTCGAGCTCGTTCAGCGTATAGGCCGTGTTCAGCGGCAGATAGACCGCGCCGGCGCGCACCGTGCCGAGATACAGCACGATATTGGCGACCGACTTCTCCACCTGTACCGCGACGCGGTCGCCCGGCTTCACGCCGCGCGCGACCAGCACGTTCGCCATCTGGCCCGCGCGCGCGATCAGATCGCCATAGCTGATATGGGCGCCGTCATGCGTCTCGATCGCGAGCCGCTTCGGATCGGCGAGGCCCTCGAACAGGCGGGAAAACAAATTGGCGTTGGCAGCTTGGTTCATGCAACATTCCTCGCCGGCACAGGCCGGTCAAAACCGCGGGCTGGATTAGCAAAAACCGCCCCGATCAAGCAACGGAGACAGTTTGCATGTCAAAAAGCGGGAAACGCGTGGCCTGGGTCACGGGTGGCGGCAGCGGGATCGGGGAGGCCGGCGCCGAGGCGTTAGCTGCCGACGGCTGGACGGTGGTGGTGTCCGGACGGCGGCAATCAGCCCTGGACGCCGTGGTGGCGAAGATCAGCAGTGCAGGTGGCGCGGCCGAGGCCATTGCGCTCGACGTCGCCAACGCGGCCGCAGCCCAGAAGGCGGCCGACCAGATCGTCGCGAAGCACGGCCGCATCGACCTGCTCGTCAACAATGCCGGCATCAATGTCCCCAAGCGCAGCTGGAAGGACATGGAGCTGGAGGGCTGGGACAGACTGGTCCAGGTCAATCTCAACGGCGTGCTCTATTGCATGCGCGCCGTGCTGCCGACGATGCGCAAGCAGCAGGACGGTTCCATCATCAACGTCTCGTCCTGGGCCGGCCGTCACGTCTCGAAGATGCCGGGCCCGGCCTACACCACCACCAAGCACGCGGTGCTGGCGCTGACCCATTCCTTCAACATGGACGAATGCGTCAACGGCCTGCGCGCCTGCTGCCTGATGCCGGGCGAGGTGGCGACGCCGATCCTGAAGCTGCGCCCGGTGGTGCCGAGCGAAGCGGAGCAGGCGAAGATGCTGCAGCCCGAAGATCTCGGCCGCACCATCGCCTTCATCGCGAGCATGCCGGCGAGAGTCTGCATCAACGAAGTGCTGATCAGCCCGACGCATAATCGCGGGTTCATTCAGACCCCGAACAACAGGGATTGAGGCGAGGACACTGCCTCAACGGGCACGCCGTCGCAGGATGGGCAAAGGCGCGAAGCGCCGTGCCCACCATCTCTCTCCGCATTTGCGTTTGGTGGGCACGCTTCGCTTTGCCCACCCTACTGCTTCGCTACGCTTGTCCGGGTGCTCTCGTTCGCACACGAACATCCCCGCCGATAGTTTCACCCATCACAAAGAATTTTTCCCCGAAACCGCACCTGAAACCCTCCCGTAGTTCGGTCCAACGACGGCACTGCTGCATCACCCTCAACTGTCGCAGGCGCCGTTGTTGCCCAAGTCAACGCCGGCCATCGCCGGTCTCAATTCAATCGGGAGACTCTCTCATGTCGAAGCGCATTGCCTATCTCGCTGCCGCCGCCTTCAGCGCCCTGGCCCTCACCGCGACCGTCGTCGCGCCCGCCAGTGCCGAGGAAAAGACCGTCATGGTCGGCGGCGCCGCGATGTACCCGTCCAAGAACATCGTCCAGAACGCGGTCAACTCCAAGGATCACACCACGCTGGTGGCGGCGGTGAAGGCGGCCGGCCTGGTGCCGACGCTCGAAGGCAAGGGCCCGTTCACGGTGTTCGCGCCGACCAACGCCGCCTTCGGCAAGCTGCCGGCCGGCACCGTCGACAACCTGGTCAAGCCCGAGAACAAGGCAACGCTGACCAAGATCCTCACCTACCATGTCGTGCCCGGTAAGCTCGCGGCTTCCGACCTCACCGACGGCAAGAAGCTGAAGACCGCCGAAGGCGAGGAGCTGACGGTGAAGAAAATGGACGGCAAGGTCTGGATCGTCGACGCCAAGGGCGGCACCTCGATGGTGACGATCACCAACGTCAACCAGTCGAACGGCGTGATCCATGTGGTCGATACCGTGCTGATGCCGGCGACGTAACACCGCGCGATCCTGTTTCATCCCCGAACAGGACGTCCTCAGACCGCGAGCCGGGGATACCCGGCTCGCTCTTTTGTGACCACAATAGCCTCACGACATCGATTCGATGGCGAACGGGATGTAACGAAAGCCGAAACACCGGCGTATAATCGCTGTCACACGCCCTCAGGATGGAACCCGCCATGGCGAGCCTCACAGTCACCGACGAGCAGGTCACGGCCACCAAGTCCAAAGTGATCCAGCCGGCCTGGGTGCGGGTCATGCATTGGATCAACGCGCTCGCCATGATCCTGATGATCCTGTCGGGCTGGCAGATCTACAACGCCTCGCCGCTGTTCGACTTCCGCTTTCCGCGCGAGTACACGCTGGGCGGCTGGCTCGGCGGCGGCCTGCTCTGGCATTTTGCGGCGATGTGGCTGCTGATGATCAACGGCTTCGCCTATCTCGTCACCGGCATCGCCACCGGCCGCTTCCGCAAGAAGCTGCTGCCGATCACGGCATCGGGCGTGCTCCACGACGTCAGGGCGGCGCTGACCTTTAAGCTCGGCCATGACGATCTCACCGTCTACAATTACGTGCAGCGGCTGCTCTATGCCGGCATCATCGTGGTCGGCGTGCTGATCGTGCTGTCGGGCCTTGCGATTTGGAAGCCCGTGCAGCTCTATTATCTCGTGATGCTGTTCGGCGATTATCCGGCCGCGCGCTATGTCCACTTCTTCTGCATGGCCGCGATCTGCGCGTTTCTGGTCGTCCACGTCTTGCTTGCGCTGCTCGTGCCGAAGAGTCTGCGCGCGATGATCATCGGTCGCTAGAGCATGATCCGGAAAAGTGTGAAGCGGTTTTCCGACAAGATCATGCTCAAAATGGATATGTGAGGAGAACATGGCCAAACGTCCGTTCCTGATCCCCGGCGTCGACAAGCGGCTGCTGATCAAGGATTCCATCAAGACCATGCCTGATCTCGCCCGGCGCCGCTTCATCGCGGGCGGTGCGAGCCTGGGTGCGCTGACGCTGCTCACGGGTTGCGATGTGATCGATTCGTCTTCGGCCGAGACCATGCTGGCGAAGGTCTCGAAGTTCAACGACGCGGTGCAGGCCTGGATGTTCAATCCCGACGCGCTGGCGCCGACCTTCCCCGAAAGCGCGATCACCAAGCCCTTCCCGTTCAACGCCTATTACGATCTCGACGACGCGCCCGATATCTCGGCCGCGGATTGGAAGCTCGAGGTGCGCGGCCTCGTCGACAACAAAAAGTCCTGGACGCTGGACGAGCTCCATCGATTGCCGCAGGTCACGCAGATCACGCGTCACATCTGCGTCGAGGGCTGGAGCGCGATCGGCAGCTGGACCGGCACGCCCTTGCGCGATTTCTTGAAGCTTATCGGCGCCGATACGCGCGCGAATTATGTCTGGTTCCAGTGCGCCGACAAGGATGGCTACAACTCGCCGCTTGACATGCGCAGTGCGCTGCATCCGCAGACCCAGATGACGTTCAAATACGCAAACGAGATCCTGCCGCGCGCCTACGGCTTTCCGATGAAGATCCGCGTGCCGACCAAGCTCGGCTTCAAGAACCCGAAATACGTGGTCTCGATGGAAGTCACCAACGATTACAAGGGCGGCTATTGGGAAGACCAGGGATATAATTCGTTCAGCGGGAGCTAGCTCCGCTGTCGTAGGGTGGATTAGCCGAGCGGCTGCGCGAAGCGCAGTCAGTGGGCGTAATCCACCATACTTCCGCAGTTGCCGAGCGAAGTTGGTGGATACGCTTCGCTAATCCACCCTACGGCACCGATTGCTTGGCCGGCCCCACCTTGCGCTGGCACAACGCCGCCACCGCGCCCAGCGCCAATAGCGCCGCCGACACATTCAGCGCGTAACTCAGGCTCCCCAGCGCATCGGTGATCGCGCCGACCACGATCGGCCCGAGCGTCTGGCCGACGCCGAACGAGATCGTCATCGCCGCGATCGCGGTCGGCCACACCTCTGGCGGATAGTTGAAGCGCACGAAGGCGGTGGTCGAGCCGACCACGGCGAAAAAGGCGACGCCGAACACGATCGCGGAGACCGCGAGCCAGGCCGGCGAATGCCCGAGCATCGGCAGCGCTGCGCCAGCTGCGTTGGTGCCGAGGATGATGGCGGTGGCGAGCCCGCCGCGGTCGAGCGCCAGCACGCCGCGCCAGGCCCAGGGCGTCACGAACGCAGATAGACCGATCAGCCCCCAGAACGCCGCCTGCGCCGCGGCCCCGCCGCCGCCGTCGCGCACATAGGCGATCATGAAGGTCATGTAGGCGATGTAGCCGGCGCCGAACAGGAAATAGCCGGCCAGATAAATCAGCACCGGCAGGATCGCGAACGAGGCATGACCGCCTTCAGAGAAGCGCGCGCCGCTCTCGATCCGGATCAGGAACAGCGGGATCGTCATCGCAACCGACAGCAGCGTCAGCGCCCACCACACGATCCACCACGAGCCCGGCCCAAAATGTTGCAGCGTGAACGGGGCGATCAGCCCCGAGGACAGAATGCCGATGCCGGGTCCGGCATAGAACAGGCTGAGCAGGAAGTTGGCCCGTTCGGGCCGCGACTGGGCGATGGTGGCGGCGAGCGCGCCGCCGGCGACGAAGCCGGCCGCCGCGCCCAGGCCCAGCACCAGGCGCGCCAGGCTCAGCGCGACGAAATCCCCCGTCAGAGCGCAGGTGGCGAGCGCTGCGACGCAGGCAATTGTTCCGCCGCGGATCGCGGCGGCCCAGCCGACGCGCCGGATCAGGCGGGACGCCACCAGCGCGCCCACGAGATAGCCGACGGCGTTGATCGTGTTCATGAAACCGGCCGCCGAGTAGGACCAGCCGAGGTCCTCCCGCATGTCCGGCAGCACCAGCGCATAGGCAAAGCGGCCGATGCCGAGCCCGACGGTGGCTGCCAGCGACAGGGTCAGGATCAGCCGCGCGGGGTGTGCGTCGGGCAGGGGGCGATCAGGTGCGTGCAAGGGGTACTCCGGCCCGTCCAGTGTGGCAGGCCCCGCCGGCCTTGCACAGCCGCAGCGCGGCAATGGTGTCTTGCCAAGCGCGCAACGCCGCTCTAGCACTCCGGCGCCGTCATTCCGGGGCGCGCGAAGCGCGAGCCCGGAATCCATAACCCCGGCTGGTGGCTACGGATTCCGGGCCCGCGCTAAGAGGCGCGTCCCGGAATGACGAGAGAGGATCGAAAAGGACACGACCATGGCGACCCACAAACTGCTGCTGCTTCCCGGCGACGGTATCGGCCCCGAGGTGATGGGCGAGGTGAAGCGGCTGATCGACTGGCTCAATTCGGCCGGGATCGCCAAGTTCGAGACCGACACCGGCCTCGTCGGCGGCTCCGCCTATGACGCGCACAAGGTGTCGATCTCCGAAGGCGACATGGCCAAGGCCAAGGACGCCGACGCCGTGATCTTCGGCGCGGTCGGCGGTCCGAAGTGGGATGCCGTGCCTTACGAGGTGCGCCCGGAAGCCGGCCTCTTGCGCCTGCGCAAGGATCTCGCGCTGTTCGCCAACCTCCGTCCCGCCGTGTGCTATCCGGCGCTGGCGGATGCTTCCAGCCTGAAGCGCGAGGCGGTCGAGGGCCTCGACATCGTCATCGTGCGTGAGCTCACCGGCGGCGTCTATTTCGGCGAGCCGAAGACCATCACCGATCTCGGCAACGGCCAGAAGCGCGCCATCGATACCCAGGTCTACGATACCTATGAGATCGAGCGCATCGGCCGCGTCGCCTTCGAGCTTGCCCGGAAGCGCAAGAACAAGGTGACGTCGATGGAGAAGCGCAACGTCATGAAATCGGGCGTGCTCTGGAACGAGGTCATGACTCAGGTCCACAAGCGCGAATACCCCGATGTCACGCTCGAGCATCAGCTCGCCGATTCCGGCGGCATGATGCTGGTGAAATGGCCGAAGCAGTTCGACGTCATCGTGACGGACAACCTGTTCGGCGACATGCTCTCCGACATCGCGGCGATGCTCACGGGCTCGCTCGGCATGCTGCCCTCGGCCTCGCTCGGCGAGGTCGACGTCAAGACCAAGAAGCGCAAGGCGCTGTACGAGCCCGTGCACGGCTCGGCCCCCGATATCGCCGGCAAGGGCCTCGCCAATCCCATCGCGATGATCTCGTCCTTCGGCATGGCGTTGCGCTATTCTTTCGACATGGGCGATCTCGCCGACAAGGTCGACCAGGCCATCGCTGCCGTGCTGGCCAGCGGTCTGCGCACCGCCGACATCAAGTCGGAAGGCACCACGGCCGCTTCCACCACGCAGATGGGCGAAGCGATCCTGAAGGAATTGCAGAAGCTGCACGCGTAAGGCGGGAAGAATCGTAGCCTGGATGGAGCGAAGCGAAATCCGGGTTCTCACCCCGTGGACAGACCTTCCCGGATTGCGCTTCGCTCCATCCGGGCTACGGCCTCATTGGAAACCGCCTCATGGATACACCCCGCCCCAAGATCGCGGAAACCGTCATCCATGAGACGGTGCGCCTGCGCGAGGCGCAGGTCGGGCGGCGTTGCGAGGTGCTTGCGGGCACGCGCATCGAATATGCTTCGCTCGGCGACTACTCCTATCTCGGCGAGAATTGCGACGTCGCCGACGCCGTGATCGGCAAGTTCACGGCGATCGCCAACTCGGTGCGGATCGGTGCGCCAAACCACCCGATGGGCCGTCCCTCGCAGCACCGCTTCACCTACGTCCCCGAATATTACGAGGCGGGCGCGACGCGCGACCGCGACTTCTTCGCAGGTAGGCGCGGCGACCGGGTGATCGTCGGCAACGACGTCTGGATCGGCCACGCCGCCATCCTGCTGCCGGGCGTGAGCGTCGGCGATGGCGCAGTGATCGCCGCAGGCGCCGTCGTTAGCCGCGATGTCGAGCCGTACACCATCGTCGGTGGCGTTCCCGCCCGTCCCATCCGCAAGCGCTTTGACGATACCGTTTCCGCAAGCCTGCGCCGCATCGCCTGGTGGGATTGGCCGGATACGCTGATCTTCGAACGCCTCAGTGATTTCCGCTCCGAGGCCATCGAAGAATTTTGCCGGCGCTACGATCCGGCAGCCAATGCGTAAGACGGACGCATCTCGCGAAAAACAAAAATGGCCGGGCGTGAGCACCGGCCATTTTGATTCGGTCGTGACGCCCGCCTCAGTACAGCGGGAAGTTCTGCGGATAGCCGCCGACATCCTGCGGCGGGGAGAGCGGCTGGCGGTCGATCGGCCGGTTGAGGTTCTCGCGGGCGAAGGACGGATAGCCCACGGCCGGGGGGAAGGCGTAGTCGGTGAACTTGCGGTCGCCCGGATTGACCTCGGTGCCGCCATCGAGCCAGGAGCGCTTGCTCACATAGAGGCGGGTGCGGCCCTGTTGATAGACCGTGTTGGGGCCGCTCGGGCCGTAATAGGGCCGGCCGCGGTCGTCATAGCGCTGCTTGGTCCTGGTGTCGGCGGAAGCCGGGGTCGCGAACGCAACGGCCATTGCGGCGCCCGCCGCAAGCAATGTCGCCAGTTTGTTCGCGGCAGAAAATTTCAAGCTCATCACGTCCCCTTCAGGCGGCAGGCCGCCAGTCGATTTCACCCCATACTAGCCCGGCCGGGGCGGACGCAACTAGGTCAATTGGGTCACACCAGCTCGGAATAATCGTGCGCGCCGGCAAAAGTTGCATGCAAACCAGCTACTTGAGCTTGATGCAGAATCCTTGATGCAAGTCAAAGCGCTCCGCGCAATTGCGCGTTCGCTGCGCCCAGCAGCCAGTCCGGCGAGCCCTGAGGGTCACAGCCGCGGCGCCTGAGCTCGGCATGGGCGAACAATTCCGCCAGCCTCGGCTCGTTGCCCGAGGCCAGCAGCGTCAGCCGGTTCAGCGTGCAGGCGATCGCCGCGCGGCGGGCGGGCAAGCTGTCGCCCTGGCAGGAGAAGCCGGAGATCTGCAAGGCGGGCTCCTCGTAGCGCTTGAGATAGCCGAGGCAGGCCCGCGTCCCCTCTGTCGCGCCGACCGGCCGGAACAGGGCGACGGGGCCGAATTTGCTGTCAATCAGGCCGGCCTGCTCGAGCGGGGCATCTGCACCCAAACCCATTCGGGCGGCCAAGCCCGCGGCCGCCGGCCGTGTCACGTCGAATTCGGCGCCTTGGCGGTAGATTTCGAGTTCGGCCACCGGCTTGTCCGCCATATCGGTCCAGCGCAGCACGTCCCTGCGGCCGCCCTCGGGATGCCTAAAGATGACGTAAGAGGCTGTTTTTTCTGATGAATCGATCCGGCTGACGGCGAAGGCCGGATGCGAGCGGTCGGCGATGCTCCAGCCCGGTCTGTCCGCCGGACCATCGCCACGCAGGTCAGGCAGCTGTCCCAGGCCTGCGAGGGCGAGGATGGCAAACAGGGCGAGCGCCCCCACATAGGCGACCAGATGCGCCAGCGTGCCGACGACCTCGTCGGCCAAGGCCAAGAGCGTCAGCTGGATCTGGGTAGGGCTAACGGCCGTGCTGGCCTCAGGCGACTGCATCCACGTCCCTAAGGCATGGTCTTAACGTTGTCTTGAGTCCGGTTCTCGCATAGAAGCGCTGCTCTTCCTGTTTAAGCGTCAGCTTCGGGAACGGGCTTTTTCATCGGAGAGTGAACGATGGGTTACAAAGTCGCAGTCGTCGGCGCGACCGGCAATGTCGGTCGGGAAATGCTCAACATCCTCGATGAGCGCAAATTCCCCGCGGACGAGGTCGTGGCCCTGGCGTCGCGCCGCAGCGTCGGTGTCGAAGTCTCCTATGGCGACCGCACCCTGAAGGTCAAAGCGCTCGAGCATTACGACTTCTCCGACGTCGACATCTGCCTGATGTCGGCGGGTGGGTCGGTGTCGAAGGAATGGTCGCCGAAGATCGGCGCCGCCGGCGCTGTGGTGATCGACAATTCCTCGGCCTGGCGCATGGATCCGGACGTGCCGCTGATCGTGCCCGAGGTGAATGCGGCCGCGACCGAAGGCTTCAAGAAGAAGAACATCATCGCCAACCCGAACTGCTCGACCGCACAGCTCGTGGTGGCGCTCAAGCCGCTGCACGAGAAGGCGACGATCAAGCGCGTCGTGGTCTCGACCTATCAGTCGGTATCGGGCGCCGGCAAGGACGCAATGGACGAATTGTTCTCGCAGACCAAGGCCGTCTACACCAACGACGAGCTGGTCGCGAAGAAATTCCCCAAGCGCATCGCCTTCAACGTCATCCCCCACATCGACGTCTTCATGGAGGACGGCTACACCAAGGAAGAGTGGAAGATGATGGCGGAGACCAAGAAGATCCTGGATCCCAAGATCAAGCTGTCCGCCACCTGCGTGCGCGTGCCTGTGTTCGTCGGCCATTCCGAGGCCGTCAACATCGAGTTCGAGAATCCGATCACCGCCGATGAAGCGCGCAACATCCTGCGCGTGGCGCCCGGCTGTCTCGTCATCGACAAGCAGGAGCCCGGCGGCTACGCCACTCCTTACGAAGCGGCCGGCGAGGACGCGACTTACATCAGCCGCATCCGCGAGGACGCGACTGTGGAGAATGGTCTCGCGCTGTGGTGCGTATCCGATAACTTACGCAAGGGCGCCGCCCTCAACGCGATCCAGATCGCGGAAGTGCTGATCAACCGCAAGCTGATCAGCGCGAAGAAGAAGGCGGCGTAACCGGCTTACATCGGCCGGACTTCGACCACATCAGGCACGAAGTGCTTGAGCAGGTTCTGGATGCCGTGCTGGAGCGTCGCCGTCGATGACGGGCAGCCGGAGCAGGCGCCCTTCATGTTGAGATAGACGATACCGTCCTTGAAGCCGCGGAAGGTGATGTCGCCGCCGTCATTGGCGACGGCCGGCCGCACCCGGGTCTCGATCAAGTCCTTGATCATGTCAACGGTCTCGGCGTCGGCCTCGTCGAAGAACTCGTCCTCGTCGTCGAGATCGGCCTCGCTTGTGGCCGTGCCGTCGGCCAGCAGCGGCGCGCCCGACATGTAGTGCTCCATGATGGCACCCAGGATCGCGGGCTTGAGCTGCTGCCACTCACCGCTCGCCTTCGTCACGGTGATGAAGTCCGATCCGTAGAACACGCCGGTGACGCCGGGCACCTCGAACAGCTTCTCGGCGAGCGGGGAGCGCGCCGCCGATTCGCGGCTCGAAAATTCCATCGGGCTGCCGTCGACCACGACGCGGCCGGGAATGAACTTCAGCGTGGCGGGATTGGGGGTGGCTTCGGTTTGAATGAACATGGTTTTCTCCAGACGTCGCCGGTTCAAGGCCGGCGCGTGCTCTATCCCCTAGCAGATGGCGACGGCTAACGCACGGTCAAGGGGAGGCGGGATATTAGCTCATAAAAATCAGTGGGTTGGCCTTACCCTCCCCTGGAGGGGTCCGGGACGAGCGTAGCTCGCCCGTGGTCGATCGCGCGCAGCGCGAGCGGGGTGGGGTGATCTCTCCACTCGGGCAGTGTCGGATGTGGAGAGACCGTGACCCCACCCCCTTCGCTCAACATGAGCCGACCCTCCCCTCCAGGGGAGGATAAGATGCATCGTCGCTAGGACAGCGAATCCACGCTCTCATCGCTCAGGGCACCCGAGATGATCGTCACCGGCACCGGGAATGTGCCGAGCGCATGCGCGAGCAGCGAGACCAGAGGCCCGGGCCCTTCCGCGCCGGGATTTGCGGCGAGCACCAGCATGGCGATATCAGGATCCTCGTCGATCACTGCGAGCAGCTGTTCCATCGCGCTGCCTTCGCGAATGACGCGCTCCGGCGTGATGGCGGCGATGCCGTTGGCGCGCCCGGCGGCGCGGTCGAGCGCGGCTTCGGCGGCTTCCTGTGCCTCGGCGCGCATGATGTCGGCGACCCCCAGCCATTCCTGGCTCTGCTGCTCAGGCTCGATGATGCGCAGCATCACCACGCCGCCGCCGGCGCGAATCGCCCAGCGGCTGGCGTAATAGACGGCGCGATCCCATTCGGCGCTGTCGTCGACGATGACGAGGCATTTGGGCTTGTGACCCGGCTCGTAGCAAAGTCGCTTACTGGTCATGCATGTCCCGGATTGTGCACGGGGAGCATGCTGCCACACTCCCGCGATGTTTGGGAGGGGCGAAGCGGCCGGCGCCGTGGCGCCAGCCGGTATCGCGAAGCGCGCCCTAGCGCCGGCGAATGAAGCCGACGATGTCCTTGGAGAGCTTCATGGTCTCGTCTGCGATCGCGCGCGCCCGGTCGGATCCGTCGTTCAGGATCGCCTCGATGTGGCCAGGGTCGGCGACGAGGCGCTTCATCTCGCCGGCGATCGGCGCGAGCTTGGTCACGCACAGCTCCGCCAGCGCGTTCTTGAAGCTGGAGAACTGGCCGCCGCCGAACTCGCGCAGCACGTCCGCCTTGGAGCGGCCGGACAGCGCGGCGAAGATGCCGACGAGATTGTCGGCCTCGGGCCGCGCTTCCAGGCCCTTCTCTTCCGTCGGCAGCGGCTCCGGATCGGTCTTCGCCTTGCGGATCTTCTGCGCGATGGTGTCGGCATCGTCGGTGAGATTGATGCGCGAATTGTCGGAGGCGTCCGACTTCGACATCTTCTTGGTGCCGTCGCGCAGGCTCATCACGCGCGTTGCCGGACCCGTAATCAAGGGTTCCGGCAGCGGGAAGAACAGCCCGTCATTGACGCCCTGCGCGCGGATCGAGTCGCCGAAGTCGTTGTTGAACTTCTGCGCGATGTCGCGCGAGAGTTCGAGATGCTGCTTCTGGTCCTCACCCACGGGAACGTGGGTGGCGCGGTAGAGCAGAATGTCGGCCGCCATCAGCACGGGATAGTCGAACAGGCCCACCGAGGCGTTCTCGCGGTCCTTGCCGGCCTTCTCCTTGAACTGGGTCATGCGTCCCAGCCAGCCCATGCGCGCGACGCAGTTGAAGATCCAGGCGAGCTCGGCATGGCCCGAGACCTGGCTCTGGTTGAACACGATGTGCTTCTTCGGATCGATGCCGGCCGCGATGAACGCGGCGGTCACCTCGCGGGTGTTGCGCGCGAGCTCGACCGGCCCGCCCCAGACGTCCACCCCTTGCGTGATCGCGTGCATGTCGACGACGCAATAGATGCAATTGTGGGTTTCCTGCATCTTCACGAAGTTGACGATGGCGCCGAGGTAATTGCCGAGGTGCAGATTGCCCGTCGGCTGGACGCCCGAAAAGACCCGTTCAACGAATGGCATGGTCAGCCTTCCCATAGGTATTCGGCCGTCGTTTCCAACAGCGGCGCTGCCCCGTCAAGGGTCTTTCGCGGAAGCCGTGGTCTAGCTGGGCCGTTTCAATGCGTTAACCGCCTCGCGCCAGGAGGCGGCACCGAGGATCTGCAGCAACAGGCCGTAGACGGCGATCCCGGCTGCGATCTGCACACCCAGCACAATGAAGTGGATGAGCCCATGGGCGCCGGCCGGCACCAGACCCGCGGTCAGCCAGAGCAGGGCGCCCATGGCGATCGCGGCCAGCACGATCCGCGGCAATCGCGTGCGGGCCGCCGCGTCGATCGAGAAGCCGAACTCGCCCGCGCCCTTGCGGAGCAGCGCGAGCGCGCTGCTCCAGGCGCCAGCCGCGATGCTTGCCGCGATTCCGCTTGCGCCAAAGACATGACCGAGCAGAACCGCGAGCACGACCGTCACCACGAAGCCCTTGGCGGTCGCGAGCAGCGGCGTCATCGTGTCGCTGCGGGCATAGAACGCCGGCGACAGCGCCTTGATCAGCACATGCGCCGGCAGGCCCAGCGCCAGCCACATCAGGGCACGCGCGGTGGCCGCGCTATCCGCCGCACCGAACGCGCCATGCTCGAACAGCAGCCCCACGATCGGCTCGGCGAGCACGATCAGGCCGACCGTGGCCGGCAGCGCCAGCCCGGCGGAAAGCTCCAGCGCGCGGGATTCGGCATGCGCCACCGCGTCGCGATCGGAGCTCGCGACGGCGCGCGTCAGCTCCGGCACCAGCACGGTGCCCATGGCGACGCCGACGATGCCGAGCGGCAGCTCGATCAAGCGGTTGGCGAAATAGAGCCAGGACACCGCGGACGGCGTTGCGGACGCGATGATCGCACCCGCCACCATCAGCCATTGCGGCCCCGAGCTTGCGATCATGCCGGGGATCGCCTTGGCGAAGAAGCCGCGCATCTCCTTGTCGAAACTCGCGCGCAGCGGTGTCGCAAGGCGCGCGCTTCGCTGCGACAGCAGCATCAAGAGTTGCAGCAAGCCGGCGAGGCCGACGGTCGCTGCCAGGATCCACGCGGCGAAGCCGGCGTCTGCATGCCAGACCAGCAGCATCGCGATCGCGGCGATCAGCGCAATGTTGAACAGCAGTGGCGAGAACGCCGTCAGCGCGAAGCGTCCCTGCGCATTGAGCAGCCCCATCAGCACGGTGACGGGACCGGCGAAGGCGAGGTAAGGCAGCATCAGCCGCGCGTTCTGAACCGCGAGATCGAGCGTGCCACTGCCGAGGAATCCCGGCGCGATCACCGTCATGATCAGCGGCATCAACAATGCGAGCAGGAGTGAGATCCCGATCAGGGCCGTGCTGACCGTGCCGATCACACGCCCGGCGAACGCCGCGGCTTCCGCCACCCCGTCGCGGTCCCGCACCCGCAGCCAGGCTGGGATCAGCGCCGCGTTCAGCGCGCCCTCGCTGAGCAGCCGCCGCACCACGTTGACGAGCTGGAACGCCGCCAGAAACGCATCCGCCACGGCGCCGGTGCCGAGCAGCGCCGCAATCAGGGAATCGCGGGCGAAACCCAGCAGGCGTGAGGCCAGCGTTCCCGTCGAGACGGTCAGGAAGGAGCGGATCATGCTCTCGAAAATACCGTTGCTTGCCCGCCAAGGCCCGGTCGTGATAGGCCGCGAGCTTGGATTTCAGGCCGACAGGAAGCGGATTTCCGGTTAGATCGCAATCCGGCAAACAGGATCAAGGTGAATGGCTGACGTGAAATATGACGTTCTCGGCATCGGCAACGCGCTGTTCGACGTGCTGGTTCGGACCGACGAGGCCTTTCTGGCCAAGCATGGCATGGCGAAGGGCAGCATGTCGCTGATCGACGAGGCGCGCGCGGCCGCCATCTACAAGGACATGGGTCCGGCGACCGAGGTCTCGGGCGGTTCGGCCGCCAACACCATCGTCGGCATCGGCAGCCTGGGGGCACGCGCCGCCTATGTCGGCAAGGTCAAGGACGACCAGATCGGCAAGCTCTACGTGCACGACATTCGCGCCGCCGGCGTTGCCTTCAACACGCCGGCCGCCAAGGACGGCCCCGCCACCGGCTGCTCCTACATCCTGGTCACCGGCGACGGCGAGCGCACCATGAACACCTATCTCGGCGCGGCGCAGGACCTGTCGCCCGCCGACATCGATCCGGCCGAGATTGCCGGCGCAGGCATCGTCTACCTCGAGGGCTATCTCTGGGACCCCAAGAACGCCAAGGAGGCCTTCGTCAAGGCGGCCAAGATCGCCCATGACGCCAAGCGCAAGGTGGCGCTGACGCTGTCCGATTCCTTCTGCGTTGATCGCTATCGCGACGAGTTTCTCTCGCTGATGCGGGGCGGCACCGTCGACATCGTGTTCGCCAACGAGTCCGAACTCCACTCGCTCTACATGACCTCGGACTTCGACACCGCGCTGAAGCAGCTGCGCAACGACGTCAATCTCGGTGTGGTCACCCGCAGCGAGAAGGGCTGCATGGTGGTCTCGTCCGAGGATGCCGTCGCAGCGCCGGCGTTCCCGGTCGACAAGGTGGTCGACACCACCGGCGCCGGCGACCTCTTCGCCGCCGGCTTCCTCTACGGCCTCGCGCGCAACTTCGGCTACAAGCAGTGCGGCGAGCTCGGCGCGCTCGCCGCCGCCGAAGTCATCCAGCACATCGGCGCGCGGCCTCAGGTATCGTTGAAGGAGCTGGCCGAGCAGCGCGGGCTGACGGCGTAAGAAATTATCTCTGCCTCCACGATGCGGTCGGCATAGCGACCGCACTTTGCCGGCGTGCCGCGTAGAACGAGGCGCTCTCTCTGGCTCCTGATCAAAAAAAACGGCTCCGAGCCGAATGGCCGGAGCCGGGATCTTGGGCTTCTTCGCTTCTCAGTACTTGGCCATCATCGGCCCGCCGAACTTGTAGTTCAGGCCGGCCCGCACGGTATGGAAGGTGAGGTCCTGCGAGATGCGTTCGACGTAGTTGGAGCCGGGCGGAGCAAAAGTGCTGCCGGGCACGTAGGTCGATGTGTAATCCACGCCGCCGAGATCGGTGTAGAGATATTCGAGCTTAACCGTCCAATTCGGCACGAAGGCGTGCTCAACGCCGGCGCCGACCGTCCAGCCGACCTTCGTCTCGGACACCGAACCCGTCTTGGTATAACCATTGGACGAGGTGAGATCCCAGCTTCCCTTGACGCTGCCGACGGCCAGACCGCCGGTGACGTACAGCAGGGTCTTGTCGACCGCATAGCCGGCGCGGCCGCGAACGGTCACGAGCCAATCGTTGCGGATGCTTTCGTCGAATGTGCGGATCACCGGCGGATTCGCTCCGGTGAAAACGGTGCGCGCACCGATATCTGTTGCGTTGGCGTCGGCTTCTACACCCAGAACCCAAGCACCGGTCTGCCAGTTCGCGCCGATCTGAAGACCGCCGATAGCGCCGGCCGGATCGAGGCGGCGATTGCTCAGCGCCACAAACTCGTTCCTGAACGCTACGCCTTCCACGGCCCAGCTGCTGGTGGGATCGAGCACGGTGCCGAGATCCGACTGTCCCCAAGCGTAACCCGCATTCACGCCCACGTAAAAACCGGTCCAGTTATAGACGGCTACGGCGGTCGCTGGTGCCTTGAAGGGCCGGGCCGCGAGATCTGCAGCGCTTGCCGAGCCGACGGTTGCAAATCCAATTCCTGCAACCAGGATGGTCCTCCAAGCCAATTTCATGGCATTCCCCCTAGATCAACAATCGATCAAGTCAGGACACGACCGTAACATTGTACTGCCGCCGATGGCTGTGCCGGGCCTGCCACAGGTGATCGACATTGAACGCGCGTGGGAGACGCCACAAGCAGAATGAATGGCGCACCTGTCCAAATAGCTGGAACTAAGGGTGCCGCGCAGCATCCGGCGGCGTAACGCTCGTCATCCCCGTCATTGCGAGCGCAGCGAAGCAGTCCAGAATCTCTGCGGGGAGACAGCTGGATTGCTTCGCTGCGCTCGCAATGACGATGTAGGCAGGCGCGGGCCTCAATCAAAACTGTCATCGCCCGGCGAAGACCGGGCGATCCAGTACTCCGAGCGGCTGTGATGGATCGAGAAGCCGCGGCGTACGGGATTCGCCTGCGGGGGGAATGACGGTCGTTGTATATGGAGAGCGTTCAACACTTTCACGCCGTCTTCGCCGCCTTCAATCCGAGCCGCTGCTCGACTGCCTCGCGCATCAGGAATTTCTGGATCTTTCCGGTCACGGTCATCGGAAATTCGTCGACGAACTCGACGTAGCGCGGGATCTTGTTGTGGGCGATCTGGCCCTCGCAGAAGGCACGTACTTCCTCAGCCGTCAGTTGCTCGCCCGCTCTGACACGAATCCAGGCGCAGAGCTCCTCGCCGTAGCGGGTGTCTGCGACGCCAAAAATCTGCACGTCCTGGATCTTGGGATGGCGATACAGAAACTCCTCGATCTCGCGCGGATAGAGGTTTTCGCCGCCGCGGATCACCATGTCCTTGATGCGGCCGACGATGTTGCAATAGCCTTCGTCGTCGACGGTGGCGAGATCGCCGGTATGCATCCAGCCGTTGGCGTCGAGCACGTCGGCGGTCTTTTCCTTCTCCTCCCAATAGCCCAGCATGATGCTGTAGCCGCGGGTGCACAGCTCGCCGCGTTCGCCGCGCTTGACGATCCTGCCCTCGAGATCGACGATCTTGACCTCGACATGCGGATGGATACGTCCGACCGTGGAGACACGTCGCTCCAGCGGATCGTCCACCGCGCTCTGGAAGCTGACGGGGCTGGTTTCGGTCATGCCATAGGCGATGGTGACCTCCCGCATGTTCATCTCGGTGTTGACGCGCTTCATCACCTCGATAGGGCAGGGCGCGCCGGCCATGATGCCGGTCCGCAGCGATGTCAGGTCGAAGCCGGCGAATTCGGGGTGATCAAGTTCGGCGATGAACATCGTCGGCACGCCGTAGAGCGCCGTGCATTTCTCCTGCTCGATGGTGCGCAGCGTCGCGAGCGGGTCAAAACCCTCGCCGGGATAGACCATTGCGGCGCCGAGCGTCACGGAGGCAAGGTTGCCCATCACCATGCCGAAGCAATGATAGAGCGGCACCGGAATGCAGATGCGGTCCTGCTCGGTGAGGCGCATCGCGCGGCCGACGAAATAGCCGTTGTTGAGGATGTTGTGGTGGGTCAGTGTCACGCCCTTCGGTGATCCGGTCGTGCCGCTGGTGAACTGGATGTTGACGGGATCGTCGAACTGCAGCTCGGCGCCGAGCGCGGCCAATTGCTGACGGTGCCGGTCGCCACCCATCTGCGCGACCTCGTCGAAGGCAATTGTGCCCGGTGCGGCCGGGCCGCCGATCTGGATGACATTGCGGAGGGCCGGCAGCCGTGCCGCTTGCAGCTGTCCGGGCCTGGCGGATGACAGCTCCGGCAACAGCGTGTTGAGCATCTCCATGTAGTTGCTGGTCTTGAACGCCGTCGCGGTGACGATCGCCGCGCAGCCGACCTTGCGAAGCGCAAATTCCAGCTCGCTGAGGCGGTAGGCGGGGTTGATCGTCACCAGGATCAGGCCGGCCTTGGCGGCGGCGAACTGGGTCAGCGTCCATTCCGGCCGGTTCAGCGACCAGATGCCGATCCGCTCCCCGCGTTCGAGGCCGAGCGCGAGAAAGCCGGCGGCGAGCGCATCGACCCGCTCGGCGAATTCTTTCCAGGTCCATCGGACGCCGTGGCTGGGCGAGACCAGCGCTTCGCGATTGCACCAGCGCTGCGCGGCCTGGTCGGGACTCCGGCCGATCGTGTGGCCGAGCAGCGGCGCGTCCGAGATGCCGCAAACGTAGCTGTCCGCTTTGTCCGCCAAGTCGAAATCCTTTCGTGAGTGATGATCGGCACACTCTACCCGTCGTCATGCCCGGGCTTGTCCCGGGCATCCACGTTCTTTGTGCCGCGTGGCAAGTCGTGGATGGCCGGGACAAGCCCGGCCATGACGTCAGGTGAGAGGTTGCGAGTCACGCCGCCTTCTGCCCGCTTCCGGCAGCATCGAGCCCGGCATAAACGCCGCGCTCAAAGCCCGCGAACGCCTCCAGGCATTTCGCATCCGCGAACGGCAGCAGCTGCATCAGGATGACGCCGGTGACGTCGCGCGCCGGATCGATCCAGTAGTAGGTGTTGGCAAGGCCTGCCCAGGCGAGGCTGCCGGCGCTGCGGCCCTCGGCGGTTTTGGCGGTGTTGATCATGAAGCTGAGGCCCCACTTCTTCACCTGCTCAGGATAGAGATCGACGTCGTTGGTGTACATCGGCGCCGCCGTCGTCATCTTGCCCATAGCGAGGTCGCCAATGTGGTTCTGCCCCATCGTCGCGACCGTCTCGGCTTTCAGCACCTGGTTGCCGTTGCCGCGCCCCTTGTTGAGGATCATCTGGGTGAACTTGATGTAGTCGGCCGCCGTCGAATAGAGACCGCCGCCGCCCATGTGGAATTCCGGCTCCTGCTCGAGCTCGAACGGGATCGCTGCGAGCTGGCCGTCCTCGCCGCGCGCATGCATGCCGACCAGCCGCTTGCGCATGTCGTCGGTGATCTTGAAAGCGGTGTCGCGCATGCCGAGCGGCGCGAACAGATTGTCGCGCAGGTAAGCATCCAGCCGCTTGCCGCTGGCGGCTTCCACCGCCTTGCCGACGAAATCGATGTTGGTGCCGTATTCCCAGCGCGTGCCGGGGTCGGACATGATCGGCGTCTTCAATGCCGCGTTCTGGCAGGTGGTGATGGCGGGAATGCCGTTCTTGTCCAGATAGACCGCGAGATCGCCGTTCCACATGTTGTAGCAGAAGCCGGCGGTGTGGGTCATGAGCTGGCGCAGCGTGATCGGTCCTTTGGCCGGCCGCAGCTTCGCCTCGCCATTGGCGTCAAAACCTTCGAGCACCTGCGGATTGGCGATCTCCGGCAAGACATCGCCGATCGGCGCATCCAGCGACAGCTTGCCCTGCTCGACCAGCTGCATGGCGCCCGCTGTGGTCACCGCCTTCGTCATGGAGGCGATCCAGAACACGCTGTCGACACTCATCGCATCGGGCTTGGACAGATCGCGCTTGCCGAACGCGCCCTGATACAGCACGTCTTGACCGCTGGCCGCGATGGCGACGACGCCCGGAATCTCCTTGGTCTCGCTCTTCTGACGCAGAATCTCATCGATCTGTGCTTGGCTTTGCATGGCGTTTCCTCGGGTTTGATTATTGTTGGAAGTGATCGATTGTCTTCCCGGATCTCCGGCGCGGCAAGCGCCATCTATGTATCTGCACCGGTCGCGATGTCGTGACTTGACGGTCTTGATCCAACGCAGGACGACAACGAGGCTGAGCGCGTACGCTCTTTTACAATCTGCGGTGGATCGACGTGTCTCGCCTCACCTTGGATGGGTTGCTCGCGATATGCTTCGTGGTTCTCGAACCCCTGAAACATTTCGTGAGCTGCCGCGTTCAGCACCCGGCCCGATCGACGAGCCGTTAAGACTTGATGCAAATGTGCCGGCCGTGGATGGGCGGCGAGGGGGACCTCAGATGATTTCGACCTGGAGCGAATGGAAGCGCTATCCCCGTCCGGGACGTGGCGAGAACCTGGAGGCGCCGATTTCGCCGGGGATCTACGAGGTCCGCGTCGCCGGCACCGGCGCCCTCTATTCCTTCGGAGCGGTGGACAATCTGGCGCAGGCGCTGGCGCTGCTGCCGGTCGGTTCGAAGTCATGGTTCGGCCGCCGCGACACGTCTCATGTCCCGGATCTCGAATATCGGACATGCGCGACGTCCACAAAAGCGGATGCCAAGGCCGCCGCCGAGCGCATGATCGGCCGTCGCGAGACCTATATGAGCGGCGCGGCCTAAGGCCGCTGCCAGTTTAGCTGCCATCTGACGTGCGTTTGCAGGGCGGTGCATTGCGCACCGTCTGTCCCTATATTGCGGCCGATCCGATCGCCGCCAGGGAGAAACGCCATGACCCAGACCACCGCCGCACGCGCCCCGCAAGCCACCGCCACCCTGCGCGACCGGTTGAAGGACCCCTCGCTGCTAAAGGAGGCCTGCTACATCGACGGCGCCTGGGTCGGCACGCCGGTCTTCGCCGTCAACAATCCCGCCACCGGCGTCGAGCTCGCAAAGGTGCCGCAGCTTGGTGCTGACGACACCACCCGGGCGGTGGAAGCTGCCGAGCGCGCCTTTCCGGGCTGGGCCAAGCACACTGCAAAACAGCGCTCGAACATTCTGCGCAAATGGTTCGAGCTGATCACGGCCAATCGCGAGGATCTCGCGCTGATCCTCACCTCCGAGCAAGGCAAGCCGCTCACCGAGGCGCTGGGCGAGGTCGATATCGGCGCCGCCTATATCGAGTTCTTCGCCGAAGAAGCGAGGCGCGTCTATGGCGAGACCATCCCGACCCAGCGCGCCGATGCGCGCCTGCTCGCGATCAAGCAGCCGATCGGCGTCTGCGGTGCGATCACGCCGTGGAATTTCCCGAACTCTATGATCACGCGCAAAGTGTCGCCGGCGCTGGCGGCCGGCTGCACCGTGGTGCTCAAGCCCGCCAACGAGACGCCGCTGTCGGCGCTGGCGCTCGCCGTGCTCGCCGAGCGGGCCGGCATCCCCAAGGGCGTGCTCAACATCATCACCGGCGACGCACCGCCCATCGGCAAGGTGCTGTGCGAGCATCCGGCCGTGCGCTTCGTCGGCTTCACCGGGTCCACCGCCGTCGGCAAGATCCTCTATCAACAGGCCTCGGTCGGCGTGAAGCGGCTCGGCCTCGAGCTCGGCGGCAATGCGCCGTTCATCGTGTTCGACGACGCCGACATCGATGCTGCGGTCGAGGGCGCCATCGTCTCGAAATACCGCAACATGGGCCAGACCTGCGTCTGCGCCAACCGCATCTACGCCCAGGACAAGATCTACGACGAGTTCGTGCAGAAGCTCTCCAAGAAGGTCGCGGCAATGAAGATCGGCGACGGCACCGAGAGCGGCGTGACGCAGGGCCCGCTGATCAACATGAAGGCGGTCGACAAGGTCGAGCGCCACATCGCCGATGCCGTCAAGCGCGGCGCCAAGGTCGTCACCGGCGGCAAGCGCAGCGAGCTTGGGCGCTCCTTCTTCGAGCCGACGGTGCTCGCCGACGTCAAGCCGGACTCGCTGGTGTCGCAGGAGGAGACCTTCGGCCCCCTCGCACCCGTGATCCGTTTCAAGGACGAGGCCGACGTCATCGCGATGTGCAACGCCTCGCCGTTCGGCCTCGCGTCGTACTTCTACTCCCGCGATCTCGGCCGCGTCTGGCGCGTCGCCGAAGCGCTGGAGTCGGGCATGGTCGGCGTCAACACCGGCCTCATCACCACCGAGGTCGCGCCCTTCGGCGGCGTCAAGGAAAGCGGCCTGGGCCGCGAAGGCTCCCGTCACGGCATGGAAGAATATGTCGAGATCAAATACGTGATGATGGCGGGGGTGTGAGCGGCTCGCTCGTGTCAGCGCGAATGCGAGCCAGGCGGAGATGTTGGAGAGGCCGACCGGCCTCTCCACGTCATTGCGAGCGCAGCGAAGCAATCCAGAATCCCTCCGCGGAAACACTCTGGATTGCTTCGCTGCGCTCGCAATGACGGAGCTGCGGTAACAGTCGGGCCTAAATCTTCAGCTCTGTCCCCGTCACGCGCCGATACGCTTCCAGGTACCGCTTGCTGGTCGCGTCCACCACGCTGGCCGGCAGCGGCGGCGGCGGGGCGTCGCCGTTCCAGCGGCCGGCGCGGCGCTCGACGTCGAGATAGTCGCGCAGCGGCTGCTTGTCGAAGCTCGCCTGCGGCTGGCCCGGTCTGTAGGCGTCGACCGCCCAGAACCGCGACGAATCCGGCGTCATCACCTCGTCGATCAGGATGATGCGGCCGTCCTTGTCGCGGCCGAACTCGAACTTGGTGTCGGCGATGATGATACCCTGCTCGCGGGCGAGCTCCTCGCCCAGCGTGTAGATCGCCCGCGTCATGCTCTCCAGCGTGTAGGCGACCTCGTCGCCGACCACCGCGCGCATCTTCGCGATGGTGATGTTCTCGTCATGGCCGCTTTCGGCCTTGGTCGCGGGGCTGAAGATCGCCGGCTCCAGCTTCTCGCTCTCGATGAGGCCGGCCTTCAGCTTCTCGCCGGCGAGCGTGCCGCTCGCGGCATATTCCTTCCAGGCGGAGCCTGAGAGATAGCCGCGGATCACGCATTCGATCGGAAACACGGTGGTGCGCTTGCACAGCATGGCGCGGCCAAGGATCTCCGCGCGATGCGGTTTCAACGCCGGCACGGCCGCAATGATCTCGTCGGTATCCGCGCTGATCATGTGATGCGGCACCACGCCTTCGAGCTCATTGAACCACCACGCGCTGATCTGGGTCAGCACCGCGCCCTTCATCGGGATGGTCTCGCCCATCACCACATCGAAGGCGCTGATGCGGTCGGTGGTGACGAGCAGCAGGCGGTCGTCGTCGACGGCGTAGATATCGCGCACCTTGCCGCGTCCGATCTTGGATAGAGGCAGGTCGCTGGAGAGCATGGTGGTCATCGGCAAAGCCTTCGCACAGGACATCCGGCCGCGTCTGATGGCGCGGCCGGACACCGGATTAGCCTATTCCGGCAGCGGAATGAACTCGTGTTCCTGCGGAACTGCGGCGAAGCGCCCGGTTTTCCAGTCCTGCTTGGCCTGCTCGATCCGCTCCTTGCTGGAGGAGACGAAATTCCACCAGATGTGGCGCGGGCCTTCCAGCGCATCGCCGCCGAGAAACATCATTCGCGTCGCCTTCAGCGCCTTCACGGTGATGCGGTCGCCGGGCCGGAAGATCAGCAGGCGCGGCCCCTCGTAGCGCTCGTTGGCGATCTCGACCTCGCCGTCGACGACATAGATCGCACGCTCCTCATGATCGGGGTCGAGCGGCACGCTCGCGCCCGCGAGCGCCGTGACCTCGGTGTAGAACCAGGGCGAGACCATCGACACCGGCGAGGCGATGCCGAAGGCGGAGCCCGCGATCACCCGCGCGGTGAAGTCGCGCTCGGAAATCATCGGCAAATCGCCTGCCGCATAATGCTGGAACGACGGCGCGATCTCTTCGGAGCCCGCCGGCAGCGCGATCCAGCTTTGCAGGCCGAGCATCTTCTGGCCCGAGGCGCGCTGCGCGTCCGGCGTGCGCTCGGAATGCGCAATGCCGCGGCCGGCCGTCATCAGGTTCATTGCGCCGGGAGCGATCTCCTGGACGTTGCCCTCGCTGTCGCGATGCATGATGGCGCCGTCGAACAGATAGGTGACGGTGGCGAGCCCGATATGCGGATGCGGCCGCACGTCCATGCCCTTGCCGGAGACGAACTGCACCGGGCCGAAATGATCGAAGAAGATGAAAGGCCCGACCATCTGCCGCTTGCCATGCGGCAACGCCCGGCGCACCGCGAACCCGTCACCGAGATCGCGCGTGCGCGGCACGATGACGAGATCGAGCGCATCGCAGGACATGGGATCGCCGAGCACGGGATCGTTCGAGGGCTGCCAGCTCATGGGGGAACTCCTTTTGGCTTTGTTGGGCGCGACGCTAGCAGACTTTCACATCAGCGTCGCGACAAAGCCCGCTCATCAAACTCCGCTGTCATGCCCCGGCTTGACCGGAGCATCCAGTACGCCGCAGCCCATCGATTCAACCGCTGCCGTCTCGGAGTACTGGATCGCCCGGTCAAGCCGGGCGATGACAGCTGTGGATGCCGCCCCTAGCCCTTGCATGCGGATGGACCTTGAAAAAGCGAGCCTGACGAACGATGTTCGGCTGCCTTCAACCGCGACCGTTCGCCCCAGCCGATGACCCTTGCCGCAACCGAACTTGCCTTCCGCGCTGCCAGCGTCGCGCTGCTATTGGTGCTGGCGGCGTCATTGCTCTCCGATTTCCGCAATGTGCTCGCGGCCCGCCTCGGCGCGGCCTTCGCGCTAGGCTCGGCGGCGCATGCCGCGAGCTATTCCATCGGCGTGTCGTCGCTCGTTCCAATCTGGCACGCGCCGCTGATTGCACTGTCGACCGGCAACATCGTCGTGTTCTGGCTGTTCACGCGCGCGCTGTTCGACGACGGCTTTCGGCTACGCTGGTGGCATGGTTTGATCTGGGCCGCGGTGACCGCCTTCAGCTTCGTCGGATGTCTCTGGATCGCGCCCGGCGGCAACGCGCGGTTCTCCGTGACGGCAGTGAACCTAATCGTGCTCGGCTTCATCGCGCTCGCGGTGGTGCAGACGATCGGATCGTGGTCCGCCGATCTGGTCGAGCGTCGCCGTCGCCTGCGCGTCGTCATCGTCTGCGCCGCCGCACTCTATGGCGGGTTGAATGCGCTGCTCCAGATCCTCGTTGCCTTCAGCGCGAGCGATGTCGCCGATACCATCAATACAGGCGTGCTCGCCTGCATCGTTGCCGCGATCGCCTACGCAATGTTGCGAGTCGATGGCGCCGATCTGTTTCCGATTGCGCCAGAGCCCGCACCCGCGATCGCGCCGATCCAGCCTTTGGCCGAGGACTCCGACCAGAAACTCATCGATGCCCTGATGCGCCTGATGGCGGACGAGCGGATCTATCGCCAGGAGAACATTACCATCGGTGTGCTGGCGGGCCGGCTCAGGATTCCCGAATACAGGCTGCGCCGCCTGATCAACCAGCGGCTCGGCTATCGCAATTTCAATGTGTTCCTGAACAACCACCGCATCGAGGAAGCCAAGGCCGCGCTCGCCGATCCCTCCCAGGCCGAGGTCCCCGTCATCACCATTGCCATGGACGCCGGCTTCCAGTCGCTGGGACCATTCAACCGCGCCTTCAAGGCGGTGACAGGCGTAACGCCGACCGAGTACCGGCGGTTGAAGACGAGTGCGGCTTGATCTTTCTTTACCTCTCCCCGCTTGCGCGGAGAGGTCGGATCGCTCTTGCGATCCGGGTGAGGGGGTACGGGTCCGTCGGCAGTCTCGCGTGCGGAGAGGCCCCTCACCCCAACCCTCTCAGCGCGAGCGAAGCTCGTCGCGGCCCCGTAAGAACGGGGAGAGGGAGCGCACCACCGCTGTGACGGCACGGTACCTCTAAGGATTTGGAATGGCTTCACAATTCCAAAATCGGCCAGCCCGCCCCGATTTCAACCAACCCCTTTTCCAAATCCGGCGAGCATCCCCCGCCCGCATCCCGCTTCCTCCCCGGCATACGCCTCAGCCGGAGAACGCCCGTGACCCGCCGCCGCAAGATCGTCCTTTTCGCCTCCGCCATCGCCGCAGCCGGCCTCGCGCTCGGCGCGGCTCGAGCCCACGACGTGCCGAAGGTCGCGACCGGCTTCGTCGCCGACATCCTGTGCGCCGAGACGTTCGTGTCCGGCCTCGATCCCGGGCGCAACTTCGCCGAGACCACCGACGCCATGCCCGGAGCGGGCCTGATCAGCTGGGCGATGGAGTACAGAATCGACCGCGTCCGCAAGGATGTCACGGTGACGCTGTTCGGCCTCGGCCGCAGCCACGCCATCTATCGCGAGGGCCTCGGCTGCACGCTTGAGCACGGCGCCGGCATTGCCTCCGTCGAGCCGCTGCCTGACGACAAGCGGCCCGCGTTGCTTCCCGCGATCGCCGGCCCCGCGATCGTGCCGCCGCAGAGCTCCGAGCTCGGCGCCGCGCTCGACCGCGCCTTCGCCGAGCCTGCTCAGCCGCCTTACCGCCGCACCCGCGCCATCGTCGTGATGAAGGCCGGCCGCGTCGTCGCCGAACGCTACGCCGACGGCATCGGCCCCGAGACGCCGCTGCTCGGCTTCTCCATGACCAAGTCGGTGGTCTCGGCGCTGATCGGCGTGCTGGTGCGCCAGGGCAAGCTGAAGCTCGACGGCCCCGCACCGGTCGCCGCCTGGAAGGATCCCGACGATCCGCGCCATGCCATCAATGTCGATCAGCTGCTGCGCCACACCGCGGGCCTCGCGCTCGGCAGCTCGTTGCAGGCTTCGCTCGGCTCCGCCTTCGAGCCGGTCAACAGGATGAAATTCGCCGAGAAGGACATGGCCGCCTATGCCGAGAGCATGCCGCTCGCAACCGCGCCCGGCACCGCATGGAATTATCACGACGGCAACACCCTCATTCTCTCGCGTCTGATCCGCGATGCGGCCGGCGGCACACCGCAAGACGCACTGCGCTTTGCGCGCCGCGAATTGTTCGCCCCGCTCGGCATGCGCCATGTCGTGCTCCAGCTCGACGGCGCCGGCACGATCGAGGGGTCGACCGAGATGCTCGCCTCCGCCCGCGACTGGGCGCGCTTCGGCCAGCTCTATCTCAATGACGGCGTCGCCGGTGGCAAACGCATCCTGCCGGAAGGGTGGGTCACCTATTCGGCGACGGCCACGCCGAATGCGTGGGTCGGCATCGGCGCCGGCTTCTGGACCAACCAGGGCGACAGCTTCGGCGCAAATCTTCGCATGGAGCACGGCTGGCCGCGCGATGCCTTCTTCGCCAAGGGCACGATCGGGCAGTACACCATCGTGATCCCGTCGGAGCAGCTGGTGATCGTGCGCATGGGGCGCTCGCCGAACGCGCCGCCGCACGCCGACGGTGTGTTCGACCTCGTGCGCGATGTGGTGGCGGCAACGCGCGAGAAGGGAGGCTGGCGGGAGGGGATTGAGGTCTTCTTACCCTCCAGGGGGGAAGCGGAGCGCCGCGGTGAACTTACCTCCCCAATTCCGTTGCCTGCGCCACGCGGTCGAACCGCTCCAGCGTCATGATCGCATCCGCGAACTTTTCCGCGCGCGCGTTCAGCACGGGGCGGGCCAATGTCAAAAATTTCTGCTGCATCGCCTGTGTATCCGGGAACGAGGTCGGCTCTCCGGACGGATCGGCGTAGAGCCGCTCGTGCACGCCGTCGTCCGTGGTGATGCTCACGCGCGCGCCGAAGGGATGAGTGCGGCCGATCTCGAGCCGGTCGTCCTGCACCACGTCGAACTTGTCGGCGAGCGCGTCGATGGTGGCGTCGCCGAGCCGGCTGTAATCGTCCCAGCCGAATGAACCCTGGTCGAGTGCGAGCGCGCCGGTGAAGAACATCGAGAACTGGCCGCCGACGATCGAGCGCGGGTGCCGCTTGGTCGCGGCGTCGCCGGTCAGCGTGATGCCGTTGCGGTGCAGACCGATCTCGACGCGCTTGACCTGCTCCGGCGTCAGATTGTGCTCGCGCCGCATCGCGATCAGCGCGTCGATCGCGGCATGGGTGTAGCGGCAGCTCGGATAGGGCTTCACGCCGATCTTCATCGTTTCATAGGTCTTGCCGAGCTCGGCCACCGCCTTGTCGGGATGCGCATCGTCGGTATAGCCGGCGAGCAGGCCGTGCTTGCCTTCGACCGACTCGGTTGCACCGACGAAATCGTTACGCGCCAGCGTCGCGGCGATCACCCCGTTCATCGCGGCGGCGCCGACCTGGTAGCGCTTGTTCCAGGCGCCGTTGACCAGAAATTGCAGCGAGCCCGCGGCCTGGCTGCCGGAGACGCCAAACGCGGCAATCAGCTGCTTCTCGCTGAGGCCGAACAGCTTGCCCGCCGCCGCAGCCGCGCCATAGGTGCCGGCCGTCGCCGTCGGGTGGAAGCCGCGCGCGTAATGCGAGGTCGGATCGAGCGCATTGCCGAGGCGGCAGCAGACCTCGTAGCCAGCAACGATCGCCGTAAGCACGTCGCGCCCGGAGGCGCCGACCATCTCGCCGACGGCGAAGGCGGCCGGCACCACCGGTGCGCTCGGATGCAGCGAGGAATCGGCATGGGTGTCGTCGAAATCGAGGGAGTGGCCGAGCGCGCCGTTGAGCAGCGCCGCGACCGCCGGCGTCCAGGTCTTGGTATCGCCGAACACGGTGGACTCGCCCTTGGTGTCGAGCGCCAGCGCCTCCAGCATCTTCAGCATCGACGAGGTCGATTCCGCCTCGCGCCGCGCCCTGATGGCGCTGCCGAGGAAGTCCAGCGTCAGTACCTTGGCGCGCTCCAGCACCTCCGCCGGAATATCCTGGTACTTGAGATTGAAGACATAGGCGGCGAGCGTTGCGGTTTCGTGAGCCATCGTGTTTCCTCGATTTGGCGCGCAAGTTAGGCGGGCTGATTTGGCCTTTCAAGCGGCCTTGCGTCGGCGGGGATCAGCCATGCTTTTGCTTAGGCGAAAAGGATCGGGATATTCCGCATGACGCGCGCAAGGCAGCTGTTCGACCGGATTCGAGCGCGGCGGACGCAATTGGGGCTGGCGATCCGGGTCACGGTCGCCGCGACAGCGGCCTATGCGATCGCGACCGCGCTGCATCTGCTGCTGCCGCTCTGGGCGGTGCTGACCTCGCTGATCGTGACCCAGATGAGCGTCGGCCGCTCGCTGAAGGCGACGCGCGACTACATGCTCGGCACCATCGGCGGAGCCCTCTATGGCGGCGCCATCGCCATCCTGATTCCCTATTCCAGCGAGGCGGGCCTGCTCGGCCTGCTGGTCCTCTCCGTCGCTCCGCTCGCCTTCATCGCCGCGATCAATCCGAGCCTCAGCGCCGCCACGGTCACCGCCGTGATCGTGCTCCTGGTTCCGACCCTGCATCATGCCGATCCCCTGACCTCGGCGATCGATCGGGTCAGCGAGGTCGGCGTCGGTGCCGTCACGGGATTGCTGGTCTCCTTCCTGGTGCTGCCCTCGCGCGCGGTGCGGCAGATCCGCGCCAGCGCGGCGGTTCTGCTCGAATTGATCGCCGATGCCCTCGCCGAGCTGCTGGCAGGCCTCACGCGCGGCCGCGACAACGACGCGCTGCACCGGATCCAGGACGGAATCGGCACCGCGATGGTCAATCTGAATGCGATCGGCTCCGAAGCCGAGCGTGAGCGCGCGGCGCGCTTGTCGAGTGGCCCGGACACCGGCCCGTTGCTGCGAACGATCCTGCGGCTGCGCCATGACGTCGTGATGATCGGCCGCGCCACGGTGGTGCCGCTGCCGGTGGAAGTGCAATTGCGGCTGGCAGCGCCCCTGTCGGAAGTGTCGACCGTGATCGCCCGCTTCCTCCGCTCGGCCGCTGGCGCCTTGCGCGAGGGCGCCGGCGCGCCGCCGATCCATCCCGTCCATGTCGCGCTCCAGCACTATGCCGAGGCGGTCGCGTCCGTCCGTCAGGATGGCCTGATCCGCGGCCACGCGAGCGACACAGCCGAGCGCTTCTTCGCGCTCGGCTTCTCCCTGGAGCAGATGCACCAGAATCTCGGCGACCTCGACCGCGTCGTCGGCGAATGGTCGGAGGCCTCGACAGATAAAACCGCACGCGTTGCGGAGTGAGTTCGGGCGCGTCGTCGTCAACGTCGGCTTTCGACAGTAATGCGCGTGTGCGAAGCGCGGCGGTGATCGGCGGTCTGCGGCTCTAAGCCGCTCCACGCACAAGGTTCCATCGGGTCATGTTGCTGACGCATTCTCTGTTTTAATCGGCGGCAAGCTAAACACGACGTGAGACCACTCCGGTTCTCACAACGGTTCCGTAGCCAGGGGTTGGCTCGAATCCGCAAAACGTTCGGCAAGTTCATGAGCGCTGTTGCGTTCGCTTGACCACGTTTGCGGTTCTGGAACCGGACAATCTAAAAAATCACAGGACTCATGATGCTCTTCCGCTCGAGCGCCGCAGTTTGCGGCGCCCTGGTTACGCTTGCCTTCTCTGTTGCCGTTGCTCGAAGTGAAACGCGTGGGGATCACTCAAGTGCCGTCGTCGATGCCGCCTCCGGCGATGCGATTATTGGCGCGGCGTCCACCTACAATCCGTTCAAGCCCGGCAAGGAGGAGGGCGGTCCGCAGACGGCTTCCGGCGAACGTTATGATCCCTCCGCCTGGACGGCTGCCATCAAGACGAGCCTGCGCCGGAAATTCGGTGGGGTCGGATTCGGCGCGAGGCCGAAATATGCTCTCGTCGAGGCCGTGGGCAAGAAGGTCATCGTCAAGATAAACGACGTGGGACCACTAAGACCTGGCCGCATCATCGACCTCAATGAGCGAACGATGCGCCATTTCGATCCGAGCATGGACCTCGGTGTCATTCCTGACGTGAAAGTCAGTCCGCTCGCTGGCGACAATTGGACTGCAGGGCCGGTGGGCTGAACAGGGCGTGTTCGTTCAATGTCGGCCCGCACAGTTCATCGGGCCGTCTCCACGATGCGTCCCATCATGTTGCGGACCACGAGCTTGTGGAAGGGCATGATCAGCGCAAGATAGGTCCGGCCGAGCAGGTTGTGCGTGCGCACCAGCGTGGTCGAGGTCACATGGCGGCGCGCGGCATTGCCTGAAACGTCGACTACGATGCGGAAATCGAGGTGCGAATCATCGAAGCCCGCGACCAGCTGCTCCGGCGTCTCGCTCAGCACCGGAAACAGGCCGATCATGCCGCCCGGCGCCGGGGCGCCTTCGCCCGATGTCTTCAGCCCGAACGGCCTCACCAGAATGTTGCGCAGGCGCAGCAGTGCGTCGATCCAGCGCGGCCCGTGCAGCACCATCCTGGTGCAGGCTTCGCGGGCATTCACCGCCGCGGCGCCGATGTCCACGCAAAACGCGTCGATGAACTGCGCGCCGGCGAGCAGCGCATCGGCATCGACTTCAGGCGCGACTTCGCGGACCGTCCCGATCATCCCGCCATTTTGCGCGTCAGCATCCGGAAGCGCAAGATCAGGAGCCCGGCATAGACGAACGTGCCGATCGAGAATCCGATCCAGACGCCGATCGCGCCCAGCCCTGTGTGGAACGCCAGCAACCAGCCGATGGGAAAAGAGACGCCCCAATAGCCGATCGCGGCGAACAGCAGGGTCATCTTGGTGTCGTTGATGCCGCGCAGCGCGCCGCCCATGATGGTCTGCAGGCCGTCGGCGATGAAGAAGCTGGCCCCGACCAGCAGCAGCGTTGCCGTCAGCTCGACGGTGACCGCACTTTCGCTGCCGGCGCCGAAGAACAGCCGGCCGAGCTGATAGCGACCGATCACGATGGCGATCGTCAGCGCGGAGACCAGCGCGAGGCCGAGCACGGCTGCGACGAGTCCTGCGCGCTTCACCGCCGCCGGATCCTTGCGGCCGAAGGCATGACCGACCCGCACGGTCGCCGCCATGCCGATGCCGAGCGGCACCATGAACAGCACGGCGGTGACCTGGAGCGCGATCTGGTGCGCGGCAATCGCGGTGGTCGAGATCAGGCCCATCAGCAGCGCGGCCGAGGAGAACAGGCCATATTCCAGCAGCAGCGAAAACGAGATCGGCGCGCCGATCGCGATCAGCTGGCGCATCAGGGGCCAGTCGATCCGCCAGAGGTGGGCGAGCGGACGATAGTCCGCGAACGGCTTGCGCAGCCCGGCGATCGCGAGCGCGGCGAGGAAGGTGCCGAGATTGACCAGCGTGGTCGCAAGCCCCGCGCCGAACAGGCCGAGCTCGGGCAGGCCGAACAGGCCGTGGATCAGGGCATAGACCAGCGCGGCATTGACCGGGATCGCCGCCAGCGTGATCCACAGCGGCGCCTGCGGCCGGTTCACCGCACTCATCATGCTGCGCAGCGCGATGAATCCGAGCGCCGGTGCGATACCCCAGGCAAGGCCGTTTAGATAGTGCTGCGCCAGCGCGGCCGAGTGCGGCGTTTGACCGAGCGCGAGCAAAATCTGCTCGCCATAGAGCGGCGAGGCCATCATCGGCAGCGAAATCAGCAGCGCGGCCCACAGACCGACGCGCAAGGAGCGCCGAATGCGCCTGACGTCGCCGGCGCCGAACGCCTGCGCCGCCAGCGGCGACACTGCGGACGTCAATCCGAGTCCGAACGTGAAGCTGACGAAATAGACCGTATGGGCCAGCGCCGCCGCGGCCACCGCCTCCTCGCCGAGCCGCCCGATCATCGCAAGATCGGTCGTGATCATCGCGATCTGCCCGAGCTGGGTCAGCATCAGCGGCACGGCGAGGCGCAGCGTCTCGACGAATTCTTCGGCAAGGTGGCTCTGCCGTGCGTCCAGGCGTGCCCGGTACGGCTGCTTGGTATCCAAAAGCTCGGTCATGCCGGGGACATAGCAGCCTCGATCGGCGAAGTAACGGCAAAGAAATGTGAGGGCGGGTGCCGCTGAAAAAAGGCGGGGGCTCAGGCGAAGGAAAGGTCGGGTTGCACCGTATTCGTCATGTGCGGCGAATCTGGGCCGGTCTCACATTGGGAATTGAGTATGATAACGAGATTTAGACTGACGTTCGCCGCACTGTTCATCGGTTCTGCCATCCTGGGTGCCGGCGCCGCTGCAGCGGCCGACCTGAGGCTGCCCGCAGCGCCGCCCCCGCAGGCGGCGTCGGCAGCCCTGCTGAGCTGGGCGGGGCCCTATCTCGGCGTTCAGGCCGGCTATGTCTCGGGCCGCTCCGAGATCTCGCTGCCCGCGACGGGTGAATTCCACTTTGTCGATCCGAAGGGCGCGATCGTCGGTGCAACGGCGGGCTTCTCGGCGCAATGGGGCCGGATCGTCGCCGGGCTCGAGGGCGACGTGAACTTCGTCGATGCGCGCGCGACGATCGATACCGGCTTTGCGCCAACACCCGCCGTCACGCAGCTTCAATCCGCGGTCAATTGGAACAGCCACCTTCGTGGACGGATCGGATATGCTTTCGAACGGACGCTGCTGTTCGCCGCCGGCGGCCTTGCCGTCGCGGGCGTCGAGAGCAAGGCGTTCGACAATGGGATCGGCGCCGTTGCGAGCTGGAGCGATACACGGATCGGCTGGTCGATCGGAGCGGGCGGGGAATTCCGCTTCGCACCGCAGGCCTCGGTCAGGCTCGAATATCTCTATGACAATTACGGCTCGAAGACGCTGGCCGCCCAGACGGTCGGCCCGACGACCTTCGGCGCGCGCGAGTCCCGGCTCGACACGCACACGCTGCGAGCCGGAGTCTATTGGCGCTTTTGATGCTCGGTTGGAGGCGGCTATCGCCAGGTAGGACCGGTTCGCAATTCTCGGCTACGATGTCCGCAGGCCAGAGCAACAGATCGATGTGATGGAAGAGCCATCGGACGAGGCCTTGATGGCGGAGGTTTCGGCGCAGCGGCAGCACGCATTTCGCCTCCTCATGCGGCGCCATATGCCTCGGGCGCTGCGGGTCGCGGAGCGGATCGTGCGCGATCCGGCCGAGGCCGACGACATCGGCCAGGAGGCGTTCATGCGGGTCTGGACGCACGCAGCCTCGTTCGATCCGCAGGTTGCGAAGTTTACGACCTGGCTCTACCGCATCGTCCTCAACCTGACCTTCGATCGCACGCGGCGGCGAACGTTCCTGCCGCTCGAAGACGCCGGCGACGTACCCGACATGGGACCGCACGCCGTCGAGCGGCTGATCGCGGATGAGGAGCTCAGTCTTCTCAATCGCGCGATGGCCGGCCTGTCGGACCGGCAGCGCGGCGCGATCGCGCTCTTCCACATGGAGGGATTGAGCGGCGAGGAGGCCGCCAAGGCGATGGACGTCAGCGCCAAGGCGTTCGAATCGCTGCTGGGCCGCGCCCGCACGGCGCTCAAGGCAAATGTTCAGAAAATACAGCAGACGGGGAGCCACGTATGACGCCCGAACAGTTCAGACAATTGGCCGAGACATGGGGAGGTGACGTCGAGCGCTGGCCCGCACCGACGCGCGAGGCCGCGCGGCGATTTGCGGCAAGTGCGGAAGGCGCGGCCCTCCTGGATGAGCAGGGACGGCTCGATCGCCTGCTCGCGGTGGCCCCGGAGATCGACGAGGCGAGGGCGGATCGTTCGAGCCTGCTCGTCCTGCAGCGGCTCGCCGCGGTCCCGCAGCAGCATCGGCCGGCATGGTATCGACGCCTGCTGCGCTGGCCCACGCTCGTTCCCGCCGCAAGTCTCGCCTGCTCCGCGATCGTCGGCGTGTGGCTGGCGGGGGCGATGCCCTATGTCCATTCGGCGTCGGACCCGTTGTCCGTCATGAGCGGCGTCTTCGACGTCTACTCAATCGGTTTGGGATCGGTGCAATGAAGTTCCGGCGAGAATGGTCCACTCCCTGGCGGGCGCTCATGCTGCTGTCGCTGTGCGTCAACGTCGCCCTGTTTACCTATGTCTCGGCGCAATGGCTGCTACCCGGCGGCTTTCGACCGGGCGCAGCCGTGCCGCTACGCATGATCGAGCGTGTCGCCGAAAGACTTCCGGCGGAAGACGCGGAGATCCTGTGGAGCATCTATCGCGGCAAGGAGGCGGAGCTGGCCCCGCTCCAGGCCGAGTACCGGCTCGCGTTGATGAAGGCGATGAAAACGGCGGCGCAGACGAATCTCGACAAGGCCGAGCTGGAAGCAGCCGTGAAGGATGCCCGCGACAAGCGCGTGAAGATTGGCGACCTCGTCGTCTCGACCTTCGTCGAGATGCTGGAACGAATTTCAGCGAAAGGACGCCGACAACTCGTCGGCGGCTATTTTCGCTGAGCCGCGCAGAGTGAACGAGGGATTCGGCCCGTCCAGACGTATCACCTACATCGATGTCTGCGAATTGATGGAGGTGACATGGTGCAACGATTTGGCCGGGCGGCAAGCGGACCGGTGGTGAGGTTCTCGCATCGGGCGGCCGTCTACGTGCGTGCGGGTCTTGCGGCCGCGAGTCTGATCGCACTTCTCGTGCTGTTTCTTTCACAAGCCTCCGCAGGCGATGCGCGGAGTGAGGCAAAGCAGGCCTGCAAGGCAGACTATTCACGGTTCTGCGCCGGCACCATGCCCGGTGGCGGCCGCATCCGCAAATGCCTCGGCGACAATTACGCGAGCTTGTCCGCGGCCTGCAAACAGGCCTTCGACGCGAACCCGCCAAAATAGAACAGGTTAACTCCGCTCCGGCACGCGCTTGATCTTCGCGCCAAGCGCGTTCAGCCGCTCCTCGATGCGCTCATAGCCGCGCTCGATCTGGTCGGCGTTGTTGATCGTCGAGGTGCCCTCGGCGCACACCGCCGCGAGCAGCATCGCCATGCCGGCGCGGATGTCGGGCGAGGTCATCGTCGCGCCGTGCAGGCGGCTGGGGCCGGCGATGATGGCGCGGTGCGGGTCGCACAGCACGATGCGCGCGCCCATCGCGATCAGCTTGTCGACGAAGAACATCCTGGATTCGAACATCTTCTCGAACATCAGGATCACGCCCTCGCATTGCGTGGCGGTGACAATGGCGATCGACATCAGGTCGGCCGGGAAGGCCGGCCAAGGCTGGTCCTCCAGCTTGGGCACATGGCCGCCGAAATCGTCCTGGATCTTCAATGTCTGGTTGGAGGGCACGATAAGATCATCGCCCTCGATTCGGCAGACGATGCCGAGCCGCTCGAAGCCCATGCGGATCGAGCGCAGATGCTCGACGCCCGCGCGCGCGATGCGCAAGGGCGAGCGCGTCACGGCGGCAAGCCCGATCAGCGAGCCGACCTCGATGTGGTCGGGCTGGATCCGGTAGGTCGTCCCGCCGAGCGTCGCTTGACCATGGATGATCATGGTGTTGGTGCCGATGCCTTCGATCCTGGCACCGAGCGCGACCAGGAAATTGGCGAGGTCCTGCACATGCGGCTCGGAGGCCGCGTTGCGCAAATAGGTGATGCCGTCGGCGGCGACCGCCGCGACCAGCGCGTTCTCGGTGGCGGTGACGCTCGGCTCGTCCAGGAACACGTCCGCGCCCGCGAGCTTTGGCGCACGGAATTCGAGCCGATCGGTCGCGGTGACCTTGGCGCCGAGCTGCTCCAGCGCGAGCACATGCGTGTCCAGTCGCCGGCGGCCGATGACGTCGCCGCCCGGCGGCGGCAGCATCACCTCGCCGCAGCGGGCGAGCAGGGGCCCGGCGAGCAGGATCGAGGCGCGAATGCGCACGCACAGCTCGGGGTCGAGGTCGGCGGCGCGGATGCTCTTGGCATGGATGTGAAGCGTGTTGCGCGCGGACCATTCGGCCGACGCGCCGACCGAGCGGACCAGCTCGACCAGCGTCTCGGTGTCGCGGATCCGCGGCACGTTCTCCAGCAGGACCGGATGCTCGGTCAGCAGCGCGGCGGCGATGATCGGTAGCGCCGAATTCTTATTGCCGGACGGCTCGATCGAGCCCGAGAGCCGGTGACCGCCCTCGACGATGTATTGGATGGGCGCCACGGGGTTCTCGCTGTCCTGTTGAGTGGGAGGGCCTGTTTCGGGCGGAAACTACAGAGATTTGAGCGCGGGAGCAATTGTGCCCGCTGGGACCCGCACACGTCCGTCCGTCGCTTGTGGCAGGACCCGCCCTCAGAACAACCCGATGATACTCCCGACCACATAGAGGAACGCGATCAGGATCAGGACGCCCATCAGGAAGAAGGAGATTTCGATGGCGATGGCGCCGGTGCCGAGTGCGGCGGCGACAGCGGCAAGGAGCCGTTCCTCCCGAAAGATCAGCGAGAGCACCGACAGCAGGATGGCGAGCAGGCCGAGCGAGATCGCCGTGACCGATGCGATATCACTCCAGCTTCGTCCAGCCGATTTCTCGAGGTCCGGAGCCTTGAACTCCACGCCCTTCACCTTCGCGACGATGCGGTCCTTGATGCGATGTCCGGTGTCGACGATCACCTTGTCTGCCGGCGGCGGCGGAAACACGATCGGCACGACCCAATGCGGCAGCACTGCCGCCATCAACGCCAGCACACCGACGATGCTGCCGATGATGCCGAGGCGGCGTGAGGGCATAGCGGAACTGGGCGTTGCAGAGGCGGTCATGGCGCGAGCTTCCCGGCCGGAACTGGCCTTGCGGGGTCATGCCGTTTCGTCGCGATGGCGGGTGGGGAGGTTCAGGGGCGGTGTTGCCACGAAGGTGGTGCGCCCCCTCCCCCGCTTGCGGGGGAGGGCGGGAGAGAGGGTCTCTCCACACGGGACAATCCCCTAGAGGAGGAAGCCCTCACCCGCCACGCTCTGCGAGCGTGTCGACCTCTCCCGCAAGCGGGAGAGGTGCAGCGAGTGCTTGGCCAGCAGATCAATCCAAAGCCAACCGCCCTCAAATATCGATCGTCGCGCTCAGCGAATGTTCCTGAATGAAATCGCGGCGCGGCTCGACGACGTCGCCCATCAGCTTGGTGAAGATGTCGTCGGCCTCGTCGACCTCCTTGACCTTCACCTGGAGCAGCGAGCGTGCCTCGGTGTCGAGCGTCGTTTCCCAGAGCTGCTCCGGGTTCATCTCGCCCAGGCCTTTATAGCGCTGCAGGCTGATGCCCTTGCGACCCGAATCGGTCACGGCCTCGAACAGATCGACCGGGCCGTGGACCACGTGCTCGGAATCCTTGCGCCGTAGCTTGCCGGAGCGGGCGTAAACGTCCTGGAGCTTGGTCGTGTATTCGTCGAGCTTGCGCGCCTCGGCCGAGCCAAGCAGCGCATCGTCGATGACGGCGGCTTCCTTGACGCCGCGCACGGTGCGCTCGAACAGGAAGCCTTGACCCTCGATGAATTGTCCGACCCAGCCGCGCTCGACCTCCTCGGCCTGGTTGTCCAGCCGGCTCGCGATGTATTGCGCGGCGGCCGCCGCCTTCTCGGGATCGCCGTAGATCTCCTTGTTCAGCACGCCGGTGATCGCGGCCTGCTCGACCACCTTGCGATTATAGCGGCTGTGCAGGTTGCGCAGGACGCTGCGGACTACGCGGGCGTCGTCGACCAGCGCGCGCAGATCGCGCCCGGAGCGGTCGCCGCCGGTGCCGGGGATGTACACGCAATCATCGAGGCCGGCGTCGATGAGATAGTCTTCCAGCGCCCGCTCGTCCTTCAGGTACTGCTCGGACTTGCCGCGTGAGACCTTATAGAGCGGCGGCTGGGCGATATAGAGATAGCCGCCATCGATGATGTCGCGCATCTGCCGGTAGAAGAACGTCAGCAGCAGCGTGCGGATGTGGGCGCCGTCGACGTCGGCGTCCGTCATCACGATGATCTTGTGATAGCGCAGCTTCTCGACCGAGAACTCGTCGCTGATGCCGGTGCCGAGCGCGGTGATCAGCGTGCCGATCTGCTCTGACGACAGCATCTTGTCGGGACGCACGCGCTCGACGTTCAGGATCTTGCCGCGGAGCGGCAAGACGGCCTGGAACTCGCGGTTGCGGCCCTGCTTGGCGCTGCCGCCTGCCGAGTCGCCCTCGACGATGAAGAGCTCGGACTTGGCCGGATCCTTTTCCTGGCAGTCGGCGAGCTTGCCCGGCAGCGAGGAGACCGAGAGCGGGCTCTTGCGCGTCAGCTCGCGCGCTTTTCGCGCAGCTTCACGGGCCGCCGCGGCCTGGATCACCTTGCCGACGATCATCTTGGCTTCGCTCGGGTGCTCCTCGAACCAGGCGGCAAGCGCCTCGTTAAGGACGTTCTCGACCACGGGGCGCACTTCCGAGGACACCAGCTTGTCCTTGGTTTGCGACGAAAACTTCGGATCGGGCACCTTCACCGAGAGAACGGCGGTGAGCCCTTCGCGGCAATCGTCGCCGGTCAGCGCGATCTTTTCCTTCTTGGCATTGGCCTCGGCATAGCCGTTGACCTGGCGCGTCAGCGCGCCGCGGAAGCCGGCGAGATGGGTGCCCCCGTCGCGTTGCGGGATGTTGTTGGTGAAGCACAGCACGTTCTCGTGGTAGCTGTCGTTCCACCACAAAGCGGCCTCGACGCCGATGCCGTTGGCTTCCGAGCGCACCATGATCGGCGCCGGCACCAGGGCCTTCTTGTTGCGGTCGAGATATTTGACGAACTCCTCGACGCCGCCGGAATAGAACATCTCCTCGCGCTTCTCGACCGCGTGGCGCATGTCGGAGAGCACGATGTTGACGCCGGAATTGAGGAAGGCGAGCTCGCGTAAGCGATGCTCGAGCGTGGCGAAGTCGTATTCGATGTTCTTGAAGGTCTCGGTCGAGGCCAGGAACGTCACCTCGGTGCCGCGCCGGCCCGGCGCCTCGCCGACCACCTTCAGCGGTGCGACGGCATCGCCGTGAGCGAACTCGATATAGTGCTCCTTGTTGTCACGCCAGATGCGCAAGCCGAGCTTGCTCGACAGCGCGTTGACGACGGAGACGCCGACGCCGTGCAGGCCGCCGGAAACTTTGTAGGAGTTCTGGTCGAACTTACCGCCGGCGTGCAGCTGGGTCATGATGACCTCGGCCGCCGAGATGCCTTCGCCCTTGTGGATGTCGACGGGAATGCCGCGGCCGTCGTCGCGCACGGTGACGGAATTATCCGCGTTGAGGATCACCTCGACGCGCGAGGCATGGCCGGCGAGCGCCTCGTCGATGGCGTTATCGACGACTTCGTAGACCATGTGGTGCAGGCCCGAGCCGTCGTCGGTGTCGCCGATATACATGCCCGGGCGCTTGCGGACGGCATCGAGTCCCTTGAGCACGCGGATCGATTCCGCGCCGTAATCGCTCGCGTTGGAGGGCTCGTTTTCGGCAGCGTGCTGCCGAGCAGGTTCTGTCATGAGAGGCCTTCGAGATGTCGCCCGAATCAGCGGCGCAAAAGGCGCTGATTTGCGGGGCTATTTGTGCCATGAAAGACCGCTTGCGCCTAGCGCAAAGTATCCTCCGGCAACCCTTTGAGCAGATAGGGTTTTTCGGCCGGTTTTCAAGGCGCCGGAGGGCCGATTCTGGGCGCCGCAAAAAGCCCGATTCGAGGGCAGTTTTTTGCCTCGAAAAGACGTGGATTTTTGCGGGGGCCAGGAAGAGTGGTTTTGGGGCACCTGAACTGATTCATCGATCGCCGTCATGCCCGGCCTTGTCCTGGCATCCACGTTCTTGGCGTCGCGGAAGACGTGGATGGCCGGGACAAGCCCGGCCATGACGATACCGCGAATCTGAAAGCGTGCAGCCTCAATACATCTGCAGCGGCAGCACGTCGCCGCTCGGGCCCACCAGAAGGCCCCAGGCCTCGCCGGCGGCAACGGTCAGGGACTCGCTACGCGCAGGGCGGCCGGGCAGGCGCAACGCGTACACGTACTTGCCGGGCGGCAAGTCGAGCATCGGGCCTTTCGGTGATTGCGGGCCGCCGGCGCCGGCTGCGATCTTCACCGTCTGCTTGTTGATCGTCAGCGCGACCTCGTTCGCTGCCATGTTTCCGAGCATGAGCCGCGCTTGTCCCGCCTTCGGCATGATCTCGGCCTTGGCCGCGGCATCGGCATTCTTCTGCGCCAGGCTGACCGTGGTCTCGCCCTTGGCGCGGCCGAGCTTGAGCACGGCGGGACCTTGCGGCGAGGTGAATTCGATCTGCGCGCGTTCTGCGGACGCGGCTGCGCCGTCGGTCTTCTCCTGCCAGCCCAGCTTTGCAAGCTCGGCCCGGTAGAAGGCGAGGACCTCGTCGAGCGAAGCGGGGATGCGGGCCTCGAGCTCGCGGCGGAGCGGCGCTTCGCCTCCGGGTATCTTGGTGGTCGCGAGCGATTTCGACGAACGCTGCGTCGGTACCGGCAGCGGGGACTCAGGATCGGGCTTGAGCGGCTCGGCGGATTTGGCCTGAACCTCCACCTCCGCGCCGGCCGCAGCCTTGGCCGCTTCCGTCACCAGGCCCGATCCGTCGGCGCGGACATTCACCTTCGGGCCCATCTGCATCACCGTCATCGAGATCGACTTGCCGCCCTTCGAGAACGCCATCACCGCCATGTTCGGCTGGTTGATGACGGAGGGCTGCTCCTTCCAGCCCGAGCTCTTCAGCGCCGCCCGATAGAAGCTGCTGAGCGCCTTCACGCTCGAGGCCGAGGAGAATTCCAGGTGGCCGTCGCCGCCTTCGAACGTCACGGCTTCGGCGTTTTCGGGCAGCGGCACCGGCGTCTTGCCGTCAGCGAGCGCGGTGAGCGGGGCGTCCGACAGGGAGGCGGCCTGCGTCTTGCGCCTGATATCATCGGCCGCAATGAGCTGCTGAGCCGTACCCAAGGCATCGCTCAGGAACCTCGCGTCGGCCTCCTTCTTCGCCTTGGCGCGGGCAGCGAGCGCGGATTCCTTCACCTGCGCGGTCAGGCTGACCATGGTGAAATCATATTTGCGGCCGAGCCGCAGCACGCCGGTTTCATCAGAGTTGGAGATCTTGATCGCCACCTCGTCGCCGGGCGCGAGCGGTGCGCTGCCATCCTCCTGCCAGCCGCGCGCGGCGAGCTCGCGCTGATAGAAGGCGCGCACGGCGGGCAGCTCGGCGATCGCGGCGGCCGAGATCTCGCGCTTGTTCGAGCTGGCGCTGCCGAGGCCCCGCGCAGATTTGGTCGGCTTCGGCCGCGGCAGGCCGGCCATATCGTCGTCGGCCTCGAGCACCTCCGGCAGCGCGAACGGCGCCACCCTGATCTCGACATTGGTGCGGCCATCGTCGCGGCGCGTCAGGGTCAGCATCACCGGCTTCTGGTAGATGTGCGTCGCGTCGCGATCGGGGTGGTCGTAGAAGACGCGAACGCCGTTCGGAACGGCTCCGGCAAGATCGGCGTTCGGCCAGCGCGATGCCGTATCGGGGTTAAGCTTGCGCCACCCCATCGCCGCCATGTCCTTGGTAAAGAATGCTGCGGTCGCATCGAGCGCGCCGGGCGCAATGCAGCTGAGATAGGGCCGGGTCTCGTCGAACACGAGATCGATCGCGCCTTCCGGAAAGGGCACGTTCGCATATATCCGGTTCGGCGTGTAGAACACGGCGGACTGGTCGGGTCGCCCGCGCGCCTGTGTGAAGGAAACGCGCAGCCCCTGCCGTCCCTTCTTGAAGGTCAACGCTGCGCTTCTCTCATCCAGGGGATACACATAGGGCACCCAGCCGTCGGCGCTCAGCAGCTTCCTGGTGGCGTCCGACGTGGCGGCAAGCGGGGTCGGCACGGTGTAGATCACGCGATAGGTGTCGGGACGCGAAGCGTCCTCCACCGCGCCGTCGAGCCGCGGCAGCGTATGGACGTCGACGATGCCGTCGTCTGCCGCGCCGGCGGGACGCGAGGGAATCACTATCGCGAGAATGCCGCAGGCAAGCAGCAGCCATCTTGCCGGGACTTGCGCCCCGCGCCGGATCATCGGCATCGTCAAAAAACTCCTGGATGTCGCGCGGGTCGTCATGCCCTTGCGCATTGGCGGGCTGCGGCGCCGTCGGCGCGGCCTCAGACGAGGAGTCGCGCCGGGAACCGGAGAGGTTCAACAGGCTCAGTACAGCTGCAGCGGCGGCCAGGCGTCACCGTCGCGCCCGACCGTGAGCTCCCAGGTGTCGCCGGCGGCGACGGTGAGGATGTTCGTGGTGGCGGGTTGGCCTGGGACGCCCAGCCTGTACGAATACTCGCCCGGCGCGAGGTCCAGCGCGACGGCGTTCGCGCCGGCCGGGCGCGGGATGGTCCGCTCGTTGATGGTGAGGACCGCTTCCTTGTCGCCGATATTGCTGAACACCAGCTTCGCCTGGCCGGGCTCGGGCAGCACGTTCGCCTTTGTCGCCATGTCCGCGTTCTTCTGCACCAGATGAACCGAGGTGCCGGAATCCTTGCGGTCGAGCTTCAGCGCGGCCGGCCCCAGCGGCGAGACGAAGGCGAGCCGGATGTGATCGGCATTGATCACGGCGCCATCATGCTGCTCTTGCCAGCCGAGCTTGCGAAGCTCGGTCCGGTAGAAGGCGAGCACGTCGCTGAGCCCCGCGGGCACGGTGGCCTCCAGCCTGACGCGGAGCGGCGCGTCGACGCCCTGCATCAGCGTGGTGTGGATCCCTCTGTAAGTATAGCGGGTCGGTGCGGGCAGCTTGGCATCGGAATCCAGCGTGAGCGTCGTCGGAAACAGATGCGGCAGCGAGGCACCAGCGCTGGCCGCGAGCATGCACATCGCAAACAGGGCGAAGCCGCACGCAAACAACTGCCATCGTGCCGGGGCTTGCGCCCCATGCCTCACCGCCGTCATGCTCATGCTCCAAGGATGTCGCGCATGTCCGAGTGCTGCGCGATGGCCGCTTCTTGCGGCCTCAAGCAGCTAGTCGCGATCTGGAACAGGCGGGTTCAATGCGGCGGCCTAGCTGCGGGCCGAGACTCGTCCGCTCTCGACGTCAAACACTTCGCCCCCCGCGCCGATCTCGGCGAAGGCGGCAGGATCCGCACCGGTCAGCCACACCTGCGCGCCGAGCTTCTTCAGCTCATCGAACAGCGCCGCCCGGCGGTTCGGATCGAGATGCGCAACCACCTCGTCGAGCAGCAGCAGCGGCACGATGCCGGTCATCTCGGCGACCAGGCTCGCATGCGCCAGCACGAGGCCGATCAGCAGCGCCTTCTGCTCGCCGGTGGAGGCATCGCGCGCCGGCATGCTCTTGGGCGCGTAGATCACCTGGAGGTCGGTGAGATGCGGGCCGTCGGTGGTGCGGCCGGCGATCGCATCGCGCGGGCGGTTGTCGCGCAGGATCTGGCGGTAGCGGTCCTCGACCGAGGTCGCGGTCTCCTCGAGCAGCGCATTCTCCATCCAGCCGTCGAGCGCGATCTGAGCGGACGGAAATGCGGATGCCTGTGCGCGCGCGTTGAGCATGCCGGTGAGCCTTGCCGCGGTCTGGCCGCGCGTGGCCGCCACCGCGACGGCGAGCTCGGCCGTCTCGCGCTCGATCGCGTCGCACCAATGGTCGTCGTAATTACGCGTCTCCAGCAGGCGGTTGCGCGAGCGCAAGGAGCGCTCGAGCGCGTTGATGCGGCTGGAATGCTCGCTGTCGATGGCGAGCACGAGACGGTCGAAGAAGCGCCGCCGTTCGGACGCTGCGCCCATGAACAGCCCGTCCATGGCCGGCGTCAGCCACACCATGCGGATATGATCGCCGAAGGCGCTGGCCGAGCCCACCGGCTCGCGGTCGATGCGGCAGCGCCGGCTGACCGTGGTATCCGCGCGCGGCGCATCGATGCCGGTGCCGAGCGTCGCCAGCCCCAGCGCGCCCTCGACCTGCGCCGACACCGCCCAGGAGCCGTCGCCCTGGTTGTCGGCGACATCCTCCAGCGTCGCCCGGCGCAGGCCGCGGCCCGGCGACAGGAACGAGATCGCCTCGATGCAATTGGTCTTGCCCGCCCCGTTCGGTCCGACCAGCGCCACCAGATCAGCCGCCGTCTCGAGCCCCGCCGCCCGGTAATTGCGAAAATGCGTCAGCGTCAGCCGATGAATGCGGGAGGGGGTCATGAGATCCGTTTTCCGTCATGCCCGGCCTTGTGCCGGGCACCCACGTTCTTGGCTCCGAAGACGTGGATGGCCGGGACATAGGCGGAGCAAAGCGACGCCGTCCTTTCGGACGGCTACGCCGGCCATGACGATGTAGTGACAGGTGTGGATGCCGGTAGGTCTCACACCCGCATCGGCATCAGCACGTACAGCGCGCTCTTGTCGTCGCGGTCCTGCACCAGGGTCGGCGAGCCGGGGTCGGCGAGGCGGAGCGTGGCGACGTCGCCTTCGATCTGGGCGGCGATGTCGAGCAGATAGCGGGAGTTGAAGCCGATATCGAGCGCGTCGGAGGCGTATTCGACCTCGAGCTCTTCGGTCGCGCTGCCGGAATCCGGATTGGTCACCGACAGCACCAGCTTGCCCGCCGACAGCGACAATTTGACCGCGCGGCCGCGCTCGCTCGAAATCGTCGAGACGCGGTCGACCGCGTTCTCGAAATCCTTCTTGTCGACGACGAGCTCCTTGTCGTTGTTCTGCGGAATGACGCGGCCGTAATCGGGGAAGGTGCCGTCGATCAGCTTCGAGGTCAGCACGACGTTGCCGATGGTGAAGCGGATCTTGGCCTGCGACAGCTCGATCGTCATCTCGGCCTCGGTGTCCTCGATCAGGCGCTGCACCTCGCCGACCGTCTTGCGCGGCACGATCACGCCGGGCATGCCCTCGGCGCCCTTGGGCTGCACCAGGTCGAGCTGGGCGAGGCGGTGACCGTCGGTGGCGACACCGCGCAGGGTGGCGGCCTTTGGCGTGCCGGCGGCATGCAGATAGATGCCGTTGAGGTAATAGCGCGTCTCCTCGGTCGAGATCGCGAACTGGGTGCGGTCGATCAGCCGCTTGACGTCCTTGGCGGCGAGCGAGAACGAATGCGACATGTCGCCGGCGGCCAGATCCGGGAAATCGTTCTCCGGCAGCGTCTGCAGCGTGAAGCGCGAGCGGCCGGCGCGGATGGCGAGCACGGCGCGGTCGCCGTCGGCCTCCAGCACGATCTGCGAGCCGTCCGGCAGCTTGCGCACGATGTCGTAGAACATGTGCGCCGGTACCGTGGTGGAGCCCGCGGTCGCGGTTTCCGCCGGCAGCGTCTCGGTCACTTCGAGGTCGAGGTCGGTCGCCTTCAGCGACAATTTCGCGTTCTCGGCGCGCACCAGCACGTTGCCGAGAATCGGGATCGTGTTGCGGCGCTCGACCACGCGGTGGACATGGCCCAGCGACTTCAGCAGTTGTGCGCGTTCGACCGTAACCTTCATTGCACTACTCGCCCGATCCCTTAGGAAAACACAGCGTTGAGAAGGCCGGGCGGCGGGACGCGCGCCACGGCATCGAAGACCCCGACCGGCCGGATCATTCCTGCCGATATGACCAAAGCCGTCTGGGTCGCGCAAGGTGGCGCGGATGGCCCGCAGATTCAAGGCATTGGGGCCAGTTCCCCACGATTTACCGCCTCAAAACGAAGACCGCCGCCCAGGCAAGCCGGGGCGGCGGGAGCAGGGCGGGAGCCCTAGGCCTTTATTCCTGAAGCTGGCGCTTCAGCGATTCCACTTCCTCCGACAGCGCGGTGTCCTTGGAGACCAGCGCCTCGATCTTGCGCACCGCGTGCAGCACCGTGGTGTGGTCGCGTCCGCCGAAGCGGCGGCCGATCTCGGGCAGCGAGCGCAGCGTCAGCGTCTTGGCGAGATACATCGCCACCTGGCGCGGGCGCACCACGTTGGCGGTGCGGCGCGAGGACAAGAGGTCGGAGCGGCTGACATTATACTGCCGCGCCACCACGCGCTGGATGTCCTCGATCTTGATCCGCTTCGGCTCCTGCGGCCGCACCAGGTCGCGCACCTCGTGCTCGGCCATCTCCAGCGTCACCGGCCGGTTGTTGAGCTTGGAATGCGCCAGCAGCCGGTTGATAGCGCCTTCGAGGTCGCGGCCGTTATGGGTGATGGTGCGCGCCAGATAATGCAGCACCTCCTCGGGCACCTCGAACGTGGCGTGATGGGCGCGGGCCGCCGCGACGCGCGACTTCAGGATGCCGTGGCGCAGCTCCTCGCCGAGCGATCCCATCTCGACCACGAGCCCGCCGGCGAGCCGCGAGCGGACGCGATCGTCGAGGCTTTCCAGATCCGATGGCGGACGGTCGGCCGCGATCACGACCTGGCGGCCGGCGTCGATCAGCGCGTTCAGCGTGTGGCAGAACTCGGCCTGCGTCGACTTGCCCTGCAGGAACTGGAGGTCGTCGATGACAAGCACGTCGATGCCGCGCAGCGCTTCCTTGAAGGCCAGCGCCGTCTGCGTCTTCAGCGCGGCGACGAAGCCATACATGAATTTTTCGGCCGTGAGATACAGCACCTTGCGCTCGTTGCCGGAATTGCCGGCCCAGGTCACGGCCTGCAAGAGATGCGTCTTGCCGAGGCCGACGCCGGCATGGATGTAGAGCGGGTTGAACATCACGGGGTCGCCACGACGCCCTTCGGCGACCTGGCGCGCGGCCGCATGGGCCAGCGTGTTGGAGCGGCCGACGACGAAGCTCGCGAAGGTCAGGCGCGGATCGAGCGGCGAGCCGCCGAGCGCGTCGTGATTGGCCGAGACCGGCGCGGTCGCGGTCGAGCGCAATTCCGGCATCGGCGCGCGGCGCGCCTCGACCGGCGCGGGCGCTTCCTTCGGCTGCGCCGAGGGTCGCACGGCGGACCGCACCGTGAGGTCGATGCGATGCACTTCCGGCATCTCGGCCTGCCAGCACGACAGCACGCGCTCGGCATAATGGGCCTGAATCCAGCTCTTCAGGAATCGCGTCGGCACCGAGAGCCGCACGCTCTCGTCCTGCACGCCTTCCAGATCCATGCGCGCAAACCAGCTCGTGTAGACGTCCTCGCCAACGCTCGAGCGCAGCCGACCCTTCACGCGTGACCAGCGATCCTGTTCCATTGTCATCGTCAGAAAACTTCTCTTGAGAGATATAGTTGCGTTTGTGAGCGCCATGCAGGGTTCCTGCCACGGTCCCTGAAGTGACGCGACCTCGAGCGAGTCCATCGTCGGGCATGGCTCGACCGTTCGGCGCGAACGCCGCGGGTCAGATCAGCGATGTCAGAGATGGAGGGGTCGCGAGGTCAGCGCGTACTCGGCGCTCCGTCACGCGCGGGAGGCTGGAAATCCGACGGGGCTGAAACGGCATCGTTGGAAAAGGAAACGTGCTGCAATACCGCGTTGAGTCCGTAAGACATGATACCTCCCCGTCCTGCCGTGATCGCTCACGACAAGGTCCTGCGTGTCCTAAAGACAACCGCGCCGTACTCCTGTCGCGGATGCCTGCCCAAATGTACTAGTCGTCCGCTCGACTTCGCCACCTTGCGTGCCGGGGTAGCTTCGCGATGTCTCTCATATGAGCCTGGCGCGAGTAGATGCGCCTGGCGCGAGCGGGAAAGGTCCCGCTTGGAAACATTCAGACAAAGAGCTACCATTCCCACATTGCTGTGGGTTTTGCACCGACATCACTTTTTGAAGCGTCGCCTACGTGCACACCGCCGCCGATTTGCACGCTCGCCCCGTTTCCTAAACCGCGCTGGTCTGAAGATCGTGGGCGCCGCTGACTGGGTTAAGGAATACACTAAGCGGAAAGACTCGCAACGAAATTGATTCACAGTTGAGCCGTCAAAAAACTTGACCTCGGTTAACGTCGCACAGGAGTTGTTCACAGGCTGCGAAGCAAGTTTTTGAATCCGTGCACAGAATCGAGAAGGCCGCGCGTCATGTGACAATTCTCGTTCAGCGCCAAATTATTTTTATAAATTCGTCATGCGCCCGACGTGCGGGCGATTTTTCCAAATGCTTGTCGCTGCTATGTTGATAAGTGATTATCGAGCCATCGCTTTTCGAGACTCGTTTTGCAGGGTAACTCCACCGTGACACACGTTCCGGTGAATCTACGGTGTGCAGAACTCTCATCGGCCATCGATTCAATTCGCGCCCGCCTCACAGGGGTTTTTTGCAACGCAGTGAAGTTTCCTCTGTTGCAGAACATCGGCAGGTAGAATTACGGAATGAAGACTGACGCAGACGATGTAAATCATCCAAGCGAGGCGTGAGCCTCGCGTGACTGCTTGCGTGAATGTGACAGTCAACAAAAAAGCCCGGCGCGAGGCCGGGCTGTTTGACGCGCTGACCGGATCGACCGATCAGACGATGTCGCCAAGATGACTTAGCAGATTTACTTCGCGAGCTTGGCGATCTGCGCGGTGAGGCGCGAGACTTTGCGGCTGGCGTTGTTCTTGTGAATGATGTTGCGCTGGGCGGCGCGCATCAAGGCGGGCTCGGCCGTCGCGAGCGCCTTCACGGCAGCGGCGCGGTCGCCGCTCTCGATGGCTTCCTCGACGTTGCGCACGGCGCCACGCATCTGGGTGCGGCGCGACTTGTTGACGGCAGTGCGGCGGGCGATCTTGCGCGTCGCTTTCTTGGCGGAAGTGGTATTGGCCATGGTCTCAATGTCCTTTGCGGGTACCGGTCGCGTCTTGGTCGGGTAGCGCCGGCTTGCTTGACCGCGGAATCGACGCTCGGATTTAGGGTGTTCGGTTGCTGGGCCGTTCCCGGAACATGAGCGACCGCCTTGCGGCTGTCTCTGAGGCTCCAAGGTGTCTTCAAGCTCGGATGAGTCCTGAAGCCCAGGGTGCCTGCAACTGCTCAAAGAACAGCGGCGGCGGGATTGCGCCCACCGCCAGTTGGCGCCCTTATAGAGAGGGTCTTTCGCACCGTCAACGCTTTCGGGCGCCGGAAACGCCCCTTTGGCGGCCTGGATGAGTGCCGTAACGCCCTGAAGAGGTTGAATTTCTGCCGTCGCCCGGCTATTGGCTGGCATCGTTCCGAAAAGGTCGTCCGCTTCGACGGCCATCGTAGGTGAGGCATGATCCGCGGCTTTTTCCGACTGATTGGGCTGTTGCTGCTCGCCGGCGGGTTCATCTTCATGGTCTATGACGGCGCCCGCTGGGTGGCCGACCAGACCCTCAAATTCACCCGCTTCGGCCAGTTCTGGAACGATATCAATCAGGCCAGCCAATCGGCCTTCCGCACCTGGGTCGAGGCCAAGGCGCCCTGGCTCTGGACCTCGGTGATCCGCCTGGTGCTGGAGCAGCCGGTCTTCGCCGTCCTCGGCATTCTCGGCATCCTCCTGATGATCTTGTTCCGCCCGCGGAAACCGCTGATCGGCTATTCCCGGGATTGAGCCTGCAGCTGGCGCCGCGTAACAGCGCTGCCTCTTACCCTCCCCCTCCAGGGGAGGGTTGGAGCCCCACTCAACGCTTTATTAACCATAACCGGTGCATCACTGGAGCCGTCTCGTTTCGAGGATGGGTCCGGTGCCGGTTGCACGCGCGTTTCGATGGTCGAACTTGGCGTCCTTGGCAGCGTCCGCCGCGCTCGCTTTGGGCGGCTGCATGCAGACCGCAACTCCCGTCGCGATGGTGCAGCCTCGTCCCGATCTCGATGCCATGGCCTATGGCCAGCCCTATAATGCGCCGCGGCCGGTCGTCGTCGCCAATAACGGCGGTGGCGCGATCGCAGCGCTCAGCAATTCCTTTGCCGCTTCGCCCGCACCGATGCCTGTCGGCTACGCCGCGCCGATGGCGGTGCCGGTGCGCAATGGCCCCTCCTACCATCTCGACGCCGGCGACAAGCTTCGCGTCGTGGTCTACGGCCAGGAAGGTCTCACCAACAGCTATGCGATCGACGCCGGCGGCTCCATCACCATGCCGCTGATCGGCGCGGTGCCCGCCCGCGGCCGCACCACGGCAGGGCTGGCCGGCGAGATCGCCGCACGCCTGCGCAACGGCTACATCCGCGAGCCTTCGGTGGCGGTCGAGATCGAGACCTATCGTCCGTTCTTCATCCTCGGCGAGGTCCTCGCGCCCGGCCAATATCCATACGTGCCGAACATGACGGTTGAGAGCGCGGTCGCCATCGCCGGCGGCTTCTCCCCGCGCGCCAAGCGCGACATGGTCACCGTCACGCACACCGAGAACGGCGGCGCCATGCGCGCCGTGGTGCCGCTCGGCACGCCGCTCGCGCCCGGCGACACCGTGTTCGTCGGCGAGCGCTGGTTCTAGGGCTCTCTCCCCTCGTCATTCCGGGGCGCGCGTAGCGCGAGCCCGGAATCCATTCCTCGACTGGCTCTGATGCCCGATGGATTCCGGGCCTGCACCGCTGCGCGGCGCATCCCGGAATGACGGTGAGAGAGCCGGCCGCTACCTACGTCAAATGCTTCGCGAAAAAATCCATGCTGCGCGGCCAGGCGATGTCTGCGCTGGCCTTGTCGTAGCTGGCGCGCTCGTCGCAATGGAAACCATGCTGGGCGCCTGGATAGATGAAGACCTCCACATCCGGCCGCTTCGACTTGATGGTCTCGACATCGGCGAGCGGAATGCCGGCATCCTTCTCGCCGAAATGCAGCTGGGTCGGCACCTTCGGCGTCTCGTCGGCGAAGCGAACGACGGCGCCGCCGTAATAACCGATTGCCGCCTTCAGGCCGGTCAATCGCGTCGCCGCGACGAAAGCGATGCTGCCGCCTAAGCAAAAGCCGATGATGCCGACGGGCCCGACGCTCTTCACCGCATCGATCGCAGCTTGCGTGTCGCGCAGCATCGCGGCCCAGTCCGGGTTGGCCACGAACTTGCGCGCCTCCGCGATCTCGTCGGGCGAATAGCCCGACTGGAAGTTCGGCGCCGTCCGGTCGAAGATCGACGGCGCGATCGCGACATAGCCTTCCCCGGCGAGGCGGTCGCAGACCGAGCGGATGTGGTGATTGACCCCAAAGATCTCCTGGATCACCACCACCGCGCCCTTCGGTGTGCCGGCGGGTTCAGCGCGATAGGCGCCGAGCTGGAAATTGTCCGAGGCCGTCAGCTTGATGTCCTGTCCCACGCGGGTTGTCCTTCTTGGTTGTCGATCCGAAATTCAGCTCACTCCCCTCATCCTGAGGAGCGCGCACCTGCGCGCGTCTCGAAGGATGAAAGGCCGAGATGCAGCAGCCGGGCCTGCATCCTTCGAGACGCTTGCTGTGCAAGCTCCTCAGGATGAGGGGTAACACCTCACTCCCACATCCAGTTCTCGCCGTAATCCTCCTTCCATCCGGCCAGCCGGCCGTGGCGGAATTGCAGGAACAGGCGGTGGCGATGGGGGATCAGGCCGCTGCCGCCGATATTGCGCAAGGCGAGATAGATCTCGTGGCCGGGACGTCCCCGCACATATTGCAGCCTCTGCCCGAGGGCGCGCGCGGTCTGTTCGGCATCCATGCCGAAGGCGAGCGGCGTGTTGTTCGACAAGGTCGCAACGAAGGGCTGGCGCGGCGGCACGGCGCCGATCGGCTCGGCCTGTGCGGATAGCGACAGCAACATCGTCCCCGCAGCCAGCATCATCAGCTTCATCGCCTGTGTCCCTGCTCGATCGGCCTATGCCGGCAAGTTCTTCAGGAAAGGCACGACCGCGTCAACAAAAGCCTGGGGCTGATCGATGTTGACGGCGTGGCCGGCGGCGGGGATCACGACCTTTTGTGCGCCGGGGATTTTTGCGGCCATGTAGTCGGACGCGGCGAGGAACGGGGTGTCGTCGGCGCCGACCACGATCAGGCTGGGCACCTTAATCTCAGGCAACAGCTCCATCACGCGCGCATCGCGCTGGGTCAGCATGCCGCGCGCGGCGAGCGCAAGCCCGCTGGCGTTGCGATGGTTCGCGGTGGCGCGCTCGCGCGTCGCCGATTTCAGCACATCGAGGCCTTCGCGGTCGAGCCGGTCGGCCGTGGCGAGCGCTCGCGCGTTCCAAGCTTCGCGCGCATCGTCCTTCCTGAAGCCGGGGCCGGTGTCGATGATCAGCAGCGCGCGGGCCCGCTCCGGATGTGCGCGGTAGAACGCCAGCGACATGTAGCCGCCGAGCGAAAGCCCGCCGATGATGGCGCGCTTCGCGCCGACCGCATCGAGGATCGCCGCCATGTCACCGACCGTGAGGTCTTCGCTATAAGCACTCGCATCGTCAGGGTAATCGGACTGGCCGTGGCCGCGCATGTCCCACAGGATCAGCGCGTGGTCCTTCGCCAGCGCGTCGATTTGCCCATGCCACATCGCCGAGGTCGAGGAATAGCCGTGGGTGAGCAGCAGCGGCGGCCCGTTGCCATGAACCTCGTAGTAGATGTTGACGCCGTCGCGATTGATCTCCGGCATTGCTTCCCGCCCTTTCTTTTTCCTCGCCACGACACCGCTGCACCCTCTCCCCTTGCGGGAGAGGGTGACTTCGCTGAAAGCGAAGCCGGGTGAGGGGTCTCTATCCGCGCATGACTCTCTCAATGCGAGTGCGCGGATACAACCCTTCATCCGGCGCTTCACGCCACCGTCTCCCACAAGGGGAGAAGGAAGAAAGCGGCGGCAGCTGCACCTTAGCTCGCCAAGTTACCTCGAAGAAACTGCCTGAATGCGTAGCACGCATGCCGGAGGCATGCGCTGTTGTGTCCAGTGGCTGCGTCGACGCCCTTGGCGCGGCGCACAACGGGCGAGTGTGGCGAGCGCTTTTTCGACTCGTTCCAAATTGCATTTGCCTCCGCGCTGGAACGCGATCATTCTCGCCGGCAAGGCTGACGCCAGCCCGGTGGGCGTCCGCCATTCAAATTGCCGCCGTAAGCGGCTTTCATGCACCGGCAGGGGAAGACGCCTATGCCAACTCTCACCATCAACGGGCGGAGTCTGTCCGTGGATGCGGCGAACGACACGCCGCTCCTCTGGGCGATCCGCGAGCAATTGCAGATGACAGGCACCAAGTTCGGCTGCGGTGCCGGGCTGTGCGGTGCCTGCACCGTGCATGTCAACGGTGAAGCCGTGCGCTCGTGCCAGACCATGCTCAGTGACGTCGCCGGCAAGAAGATCACCACCATCGAAGGTCTCTCCGCCAAGGGCGATCATCCCTTGCAGAAGGCCTGGATCGCCGAGCAGGTGCCGCAATGCGGCTATTGCCAGTCCGGCCAGATCATGCAGGCGGCTTCGCTGCTCGCCAAGAATCCCAATCCGACCAAGGAGGAAGTGGTCGCCCATATGGACGGCAATCTCTGCCGCTGCATGACCTATTCGCGGATCCAGAAGGCGATCATGCGCGCCGCATCCGAGATGCGCACCGCCTCGGCCACCTCGAGCGAGCGGAGGCCCACATGAACGAGCATGTGAAGAAATTGACGCCCGAGACGACGGATCTCAGCCGCCGCTCCTTCCTCGTCGGCACCGCCGCGACCGGCCTCGTGCTCGGCTATGCCGGCGTGCCCGGCATCGAATCGGCAGCCGCCGCGCCCGCCAATTTCGAGCCGAGCGTGTGGTACGCGATCGCGCCGGACGGGCTTGTCACCGTGACCTGCGGCAAGGCCGATATGGGCCAGCACATCGCCTCCACCATGGCGCAGATCGTCTGCGAGGAGCTGGGCGCGAAATGGAGCGACATGCGCGTAGCGCTCGCCTCCAACGATCCCAAGTTCAACGATCCCGTGCTGGGCGCGCAGATCACCGGCGGCAGCTGGTCGACCATGATGAACTTCGAAGCGATGAGCCGGGCCGGCGCCGCCGGTCGCATCGCATTGACCGAAGGTGCCGCCGCCGCCATGGGCGTGCCGGCATCGGAGCTCGTGGTGCGCGATTCCATGATCGTGCATCCGAAATCGAAGAAGCAGATGTCGTTTGCCGATGTCGTGAAAAGCGGCAAGGCGACGAAAACCTTCACGCCCGACGAGCTGAAGGCGATCAAGCTGAAATCGCCGGACCAGTACACCATGATCGGCGTCTCGGTTCCGCAACTCGACATCCCCTCAAAGACCAACGGCACGGCCAAGTACGGTATCGACGTGATGCTGCCGGGCATGGCCTATGGCGCCCTGGTCACGCCGCCGGTGCGCTTCGGCGCCACCGTGAAATCGGTCGACGACAGCGCGGCAAAGAAGGTGTCGGGCTTCATCAAGGCCGTCACGCTCGACGACAAGACCGGGACGACATCGGGCTGGGTCGTCGCCGTCGCCAGCACCTACGCCAACGCCAAGAAAGCGGCGCAGGCGCTGAAGATCGCCTATGACGCGGGACCGAATGCGAAGGTGTCGAGCGAGTCGCTGCTCGACGAGGCCAAGCGGCTCCAGAAGCTGGACGATTCCGGCCAGTTCTTCGTTAAGGACGGCGATCCCAATGCAGCCTTCGGCTCGGCGGCCAAGGTGGTGGAGGCGGAATACACCACCAGCATCAACATCCACGCGCCGCTGGAGCCGATGAACGCCACCGCGGAGTTCAAGGGCGACATCCTGCACATCTATTCCGGCAACCAGTTCGCAACGCGCTCCGGCGCGATCGCGGCGGGAGCTGCCGGGATCGATCCGAAGTTCGTGGTCATGCACCAGATGTGGCTGGGCGGCGGCTTCGGCCGGCGTCTCGATGCCGACATGATGATTCCGGCGGTGCAGGCGGCCAAGGCGGTCGGCAAGCCGGTGAAGGTGATCTACTCGCGCGAGAACGACATGACGATGGATTTCTCGCGTCCCCTCACCTACCAAAAAGTGAAGGCCGGCGTGGATGGCGATGGCAAGCTGATTGCGATCAGCCACGACGTGGTCTCGGCCTGGCCGACCGCGCGCTGGGGAATCCCCGACTTCCTCACGCCCTCGGTCGACAAGAAGGGCCCGCTCGATTCCTTTACTGTGAACGGCGCGGACTTCTTCTACACCGTGCCCAACCATTATGTGCGCGCGATCAAGAACGAGCTCGCGCACAACGCCACGCCCTCCGGCCAGCTTCGCTCGGTGGCGCCGGGCTGGACCTTCTGGGCGGTCGAAAGCATGATCGACGAGATCGCGGCGGCGACGGGCAAGGATCCCGCCCAGTTCCGCATCTCGTTGCTCGACGGCGCCGGCAAGAACGACGGCGGCGCGCAGCGCTTGCGCAACACGCTGCTCGCCGCGATGGGACTGTCCGGCTACGGCACCAAGCAATTGCCGAAAGGCGAGGGCATGGGCGTCGCCTGCGTCTCGTCGCAGGAGCGGGCGACCGCGAGCTGGACGGCGTGCGTGGCTCACGTCGCCGTCGCGCCGTCGGGGGAGGTGACCGTGAAGAAGCTCACGGTCGCAACCGACGTCGGCACGCAGGTGCATCCCGACAATGTCCGCGCCCAGGTCGAGGGTGCGGCGCTGTGGGGCCTGTCGCTGGCGATGTACGAGAAGGCGACGCTGAAGGACGGTGGCATCGAGCAGACCAATTTCGATGGCTACACGCCCTTGCGCATGAGCCAGACGCCCGAGGTCGCGATCGCCGTGATCGCCAATGGCGAGAAGGCCACCGGCGTCGGCGAGCCCGCGGTCACCGTGGTCGCGCCGGCCATCGGCAACGCCATCTTCAATGCCAGCGGCGCCCGCGTCCGCGCCCTGCCGATCACCGCGGAAGCCGTGAAGGCGAGCATGAAGGCGTAAGTCGCGCTGCGATTGCCGAATGAGCTGATCCGCCGGAGGGCAACCTCCGGCGGATTTGTTTTGGAGCCGCCTCCACACCCTCACCGTCATGCCCCGGCTTGACCGGGGCATCCAGTACGCCGCGGCTTCTCGGTTTCAGCCGGACCGTCTCAGCGTACTGGGTCGCCCGGTCAAGCCGGGCGACGACAGCGGAGGGCGGGGCGATAGCGTCCAAAATTCCCCTTATCCATCAATGCCCGTTCTACTGTGCATGGGGTTGTTTTCGCCGGTTGTGAAATTCCCCCCGGAACCCCACTCCGTAAAATTGCGTGCAATTCCCCAAGGTTCCATTGAGCACGCCTCTTAAGGGCCAGAGAACCTGATCCGGCTTAGGCTCATCGGCCAATACGCCCGAGTTTCCGGTCCTTGTGGGGGAAGCCATGAACGCCACAGCCAAATCCGCCGCCAAACGCCGGCTCCTGCTCGCCTCCGATCGGAGCGACGGGAGCAGCGAGCTCGCCAGCATCCTGAAAGCGGTCGGCGACGTCTCCACGGTGAAGACGGACGAAATCCCCGCCCAGCCGTCGCGCGATCTCTCCGGGCTCGTGGTCGACATCAATCTGCGCTCGCCCGACAGCGTGCAGCGGGTCCGCAACAAGCTGCGCGGCGATGCCTATCGTTCGATGCCGCGGCTGTTCGTGCTCGCGGACGCCCTGCATCACGGCACCATGCAGGCCTGGGCGCTCGGGGCCACCGACACCATCTCGCGGCCGCTCCAGGCCGAGGCCATCCTGCAGCGCATCCGCGCCGCCTTCCCGGACACCGCGGCCTATGACGCGACCGATCGCGGCAAGACGCTCAACCGCGGCGTCGAGGCGGCGCATGCGGTGCTGACCAAGATGTTCGAGAAGCTGCCACTCGGCGTGCCCCTGACCTTCGATGACGTCATCGCCGCCGAGAGCAAGATCCTGAAGGCGATCAAGCATTCCTCGCTGCGGGAATGGCTCACCACGGTCGGCTGTCACCATGTCGGCAGCTACCGCCATTGCCTGTTCGTCACCGGCTTCGCCGTCGCCTTCGCCCAGCATCTCGGCATGCGCGAGGACGACCAGCGCCGCCTGACCCGCGCCGCGCTGCTGCACGACGTCGGCAAGGCCTTCGTTCCGGCCTGGCTGCTCGACAAGCCCGGCAAGCTCACCGACGAGGAGATGGCTGAGGTCCGCCAGCATCCGCGCCGCGGCTATGATGCGCTCGCCGCGCAAGGCGGCTTCCCGCCGGAGATGCTGGACGTGGTGCTGCATCACCACGAATTCCTCGACGGCTCCGGCTATCCGAACGGCCTGTCGTCGAACCAGATCAGCGACATCGTGCGCCTGACGACAATCGTCGACATCTACGCCGCGCTCGTCGAGAAGCGCGCCTACCGCATGCCCTTCACCCACTCCCGCGCCTTCACGATGATGGAAGGCATGGGCGGCAAGCTCGACCAGCAGCTGCTGCAGGCGTTCCGCCCGGTCGCGCTGGGGTCGTTCTAGTCGGGATGCCGTAGTCGTAGGGTGGGTTAGCCTCGCGGCTGCGCGAAGCGCAGGCGCCAGGCGTAACCCACCATGCCTCCGCAATTGCCGAACGAAGTAGGTGGGTTACGCCTTCGGCTAACCCACCTACGAGATCACCCCACCAGCTTCCGCAGCTCCGCCTTCGCCACCTTCTCCAGCGTCGAGCGCGGCATGTCGTCGACGAGCCTGATCTCGCGCGGCAGCTTGAAGTCGGCGAGGCCCCTGCGGCAGGCTTCCATCACGCGGTCCTGCAGGTCGGGGGCCGCGCCTGCGACGCCGCCCTGCGGGATGATGAAGACCACCGGCACCTCGTCCAGCATCGGGTGCTTCTTCGCCACCACCGCGGCCTCGCGCACGCCCGGCACGAGCGCGATCACCTGCTCGATCTCGGAAGCCGCAACGTTCTCGCCGCCGACCTTCAGCATGTCCTTGGCGCGGTCGCCGAACTTGATGAAGCCGTTCTCCAATCGCTCGACGCGGTCGCCGGTGAGGAAGAAGCCGTGCTCGTCAAAACTCTCGCGCGTCGCCTTCTCGTTGTGCAGGTACTCGGCGAACAGCGACAGGCCGGGGATGCCCCTGATCGCGAGATTGCCGGTGTCGCCGACCTCCGTCGGCCGTCCGTCGTCGTCGGTGATGCGGATCTGATACTCGGGCGCGGCGCGACCGATCGACATCGGGATGTTGGGCTGATCCACCTCGCCGACGATGCCGTGGGTGATGGTCTCGGTCATGCCCCACCAGCCGATCATCTTGACGCCGAAGGCGGCAAAGGCCGGCGGCTCGTTGATGGCGGTGCCCCACAGGCGGAACTTGTGGTCTTGCGGGACCTCCTGCTCGAGCAGCGCTTTCATGCAGAACGGGATGGTCGAGGTCCAGGTCGCGCCGTGCTCGCGCGCGACGCCCCAGAACCGGCTGGCGGAGAAGCGCGGCTGGATCACGCAAGTGGCGCCGACCCACAGCGTCGCCAGCATGGAATAGGCCAGCGCATTGGTGTGGAACAGGGGCAGGTACGCCTGGTGCACGTCGCGGGCATGAAGGTCCTCGTGCGCGGCGTTGATCTTGGCGCCCCACAGTGCGTTGGCGTGGGTCCACAGCACCGCCTTCGGCCGCGACGTCGTGCCCGAGGTGTATTGCACGCTGCATGGCGCGAGCGGATCGGTCGCGCGCCGGGGGCGATCGGCACTGTCGGCGAACAGCGATTCGAAGCTGTCGCCCCGCGAGACGCCCCGCGCGGGCGCCGCCCCCGCATCGTGCGAGGTCACCGCCAGCCAGCGTATGCTGCGGCAGTTCTGCGCGACGGCTTCCGCATAGGCCGGCTGCGTGATCGCGGCGACCGCGCCGCAATGATCGGCGAAATACGCGATCTCGGCCGGCGCCGAGCGCGTATTGGTGGTGACGGCGACGGCCCCGAGCTCGACGCAGGCGAACCAGGCCAGCATCGCCTCGATGCAATTGTCGAGATGAATGAGCACATACTCGCCCGGCTTGACGCCGCGCCTGGCGAGGCCGGCCGCGAGCGCGCCGACGCGCTCGTGAAACTCGCCGTAGCTCCAGCGCCGCGCCGGCGCGTCGAACGGGGCCCAGATCAGGAACGGATGATCACGCCGGACCTCGGCGCGCAGCTTGAGCAGCCAGGGCACGTCGAGCCCGTCGAACGGGCCCACGATTCCAGCTGTGGTCTGTTGAACTGGCATGGCGACCTCCCGTGCAGCCTGCATCTTGCCGGCGGCTGTCTTTTGATGATTGCGTCTTCCTGCCATTGGACGACGCGGGACGCAATCGGGGGTATGCGTGAGCGCGCTCTCTCCACCGTCATTGCGAGCGCAGCGAAGCAATCCAGACTCTCTCCACGGAGGCAGTCTGGATTGCTTCGTCGCAAGCGCTCCTCGCAATGACGGCGTTCGGGGGCGCGGCGGCCCTATCAGCCGGCGTCCCCGTACGACGAGATCTCGATCAAACTGCCATCGGGATCCCGGCAATAGACCGAGCGCAACGTGCCGCGGGCGCCTTGCCTCGGGCCCGGACCTTCCTCGATCGCGACGCCATGTGCCCGCAAATGCGCCACCACCTCGTCCGGCGTGGCCGAGGTGAGAAAGCACAAATCTTCGCTGCCCACCGTGGGATGGTTCGCGGTGAACCACTCCACCTTGTCGGCATCGCGTTGCCGGACGTTGATCCTCTGGTTACCGAATTCAAGGAAAGTCCGCGGCGCTTTGCCGCCGCCGGGATCGAACGCCTTGACTTCCATGCCGAGAATCTTGCCGTACCACGCAGCACTTGCCGCGACGTCGCTGACATTGATCACGAGATGATCCAGGGCATGAACCTTGACCGGCATGTCTCATCCTTTCGTCGTGATGTGCCCCGCGCACTTTCCGCACGCGGCAAGCTTTGTTACAACCGCAGCGACGCGGCTTTCAAGCCATCCGACTTCAAGAACAACACTGGGAGAACCCTTGAGATGATCACTCGCCGTACCGCGCTGGGCCTGCTCGCCGCCAGTCCGCTTGCAGCCACCCCGCTGTCGAAGGCCTTTGCCGCCGATTATCCGGCCCGTCCGGTGAAATGGGTGGTGGGCTATCCGCCGGGCGGCGCCACCGACATCCTGGCACGGCTGATCGGCCAGCGGCTGTCGGAAAAGCTCGGCCAGCAATTCGTGATCGAGAACAAGCCGGGCGCCGGGAACAACATCGCGACCGAATCGGTCATCAATGCCGAGCCCGACGGCTACACGCTGCAGCTGGTCAACCCGGCCAACTACATCAACGCCTCGCTCTACAAGAATCTCAAGTTCAACTTCGTGAACGATGTCGCGCCGGTCGCCTCGTTCCAGCGCGTGCCGAACGTGATGACCGTGAACAAGGATGTGCCGGCCAAGAACGTCGCCGAGTTCATCGAGTATGTGAAGGCCAATCCCGGCAAGGTGAACATGGCCTCATCCGGCAACGGCACCTCGGTGCATCTGTCCGGCGAGATGTTCATGGCCATGACCGGCTGCAAGATGCAGCACGTGCCCTATCGCGGCGCCGCGCCCGCGATCACTGACATGCTCGCCGGCCAGGTGCAGGTGATCTTCGACAACATGCCTTCGATCATTCAGCACATCCGCTCCGGCAGCCTGCGCGCGATCGGTGTCACCACCACGGAACGCTCGCCGCAGCTGCCCGACGTGCAGCCGATCGCCGACACCGTCAAGGGCTATGAGGCGAGCGCGTTGTTCGGCATGGGCGCGCCGAAGAACACGCCGAAGGAAATCATCGCCAAGCTCAACGCCGAGGTCAACGCGGTGCTCAAGGAGCCCGACATGGCCAAGCGCCTGGTCGAGCTCGGCGGCGAGCCGCGGGTGCAGACGCCCGAGGCGTTCGGCGAGGAGATCAAGGCCGAGACCGAGAAGTGGAAGAAGGTCGTCGACTTCGCCGGCCTGAAGGTCGAGTAGAAATCTCGTGATGACGAGGAAGAGAGCCCTGTCGTTCGGCAGGGCTTTTTTCTTGGCTGCATTGCCAGCAACCCGATCACGCTCTCGTGCGGATCCGCGCCCTGCGCCTTCCGGCTTGACGTTGTCGCGCTCGCGTCTATACTAAACCACATGGTTAAGTATCAGGACGAGACGCTGGACCGGACTTTTGCGGCCCTGTCAGACCCGACGCGTCGTGCCTTGCTGGCGCGCCTCGGCGAGCAGGACGGCCTGTCGGTGAGCGAGCTGGCGGCCCCGTTTGCGGTATCGCTGCCGGCGATCATGAAGCATCTCGACGTGCTCACCGATGCCGGGCTGATCGTGCGCGAGAAGACCGGGCGCACGGTCGCCTGCCGGCTGACCGCGCAGCCGATGGAGCAGGCGATGAACTGGCTCAATCGTTATGCGCAGTTCTGGTCCCACAATCTCGATCGCCTTGCCGCCTTCGTGGAGGAAGAGACATGGCCAACGCAACCGCCAACACCGCCGAACGCCCGGCAGAACGACCAAGCCTCACGCTCACGCGCCGGCTCCGCGCGCCGCCGCAAAAGGTCTACGCCGCCTGGACGCAAGCCGCGCAGCTAGCGCAATGGTTCGGGCCGCCGAACATGAAGCCGGCGACGCTTCAAGCCGAGCTCGACGTCCGCGTCGGCGGCCGGTTTCGCATCAGCTTCACCGGCGACGACGGCGAATATTTCGAGGCCGGCGGCCGCTATCGCGAGCTGGTACCGAACGAGCTTCTGGTCTTCACCTGGGCCTGGCACTCGACGCCGGAGCGTGAATCGCTGGTGACGATTTCGCTGAAGCCGGACGCTGCCGGCACCTTGATGATCTTCCATCACGCCCAGTTCTTCGACGAGACCGCGCGCGACAACCACCAGCGCGGCTGGAGCTCGATTTTCGACAAGCTCGATGCTTTCGTCGCCTGATCCCCAAGGAGAACGCCATGCAGCAACATCAGATCGTTTCGCGCGAGCAATGGATCGTCGCGCGCAAGGCCCTTCTGGCCCACGAGAAGGAATTGACCCAGGCCCGCGAACGGCTTGCCGACGAGCGCCGCCGGCTCCCCTGGGTCAAGGTCGACGAGGCGTACGAATTCGAAGGGCCGAACGGCATCGTGTCCTTGGGCGATCTGTTCAAGGGCCGGCCGCAGCTGATCGTGCAGCACGTGATGTTCGCGCCCGATTGGGACGCGGCCTGCAAGAGCTGTTCGTTCTGGGCCGATGGGTTCGAGCGCATGGTGCCGCATTTGGCCGCGCGCGACACCGCGATGGTTGCGGTCTCGCTGGCGCCAAGCGCAAAGCTCGAGGCCTTCAAGAAGCGGATGGGCTGGACCTTCGACTGGGTTTCCTCAGGCCGCAACGACTTCAACCGCGATTACGGCGTGACGTTCTCACAGGAAGAGGTCGCGACCGGCAAGCCGATGTACAATTTCGGGACCACGCCGTTCTACGGCCCCGAGCTGCCCGGCATCAGCGTGTTCTTCCGCGACGAGGCCGGCGCGATCTTCCACACCTATTCCTGCTTCGCCCGCGGCCTCGACATGATGAACGCCGCATATCAATATCTCGATCTCACCCCGCTCGGCCGTCACGAGGAAGGCCTGCCCTATCCGATGGACTGGGTGCGCCTGCGCGACCAGTACGAGCCGCAGCCGGCGAAGGGTGCGTGCTGCCACGGGTGAGGGGAGCGCTCGACGCACATCAAAGGTGTCATCGCCCGGCTTGACCGGGCGATCCAGTATTCCGAGACGGCAGTGATGAATCGAAAGGCCGCGGCATACTGGATTCCCCGCCTTCGCGGGGAATGACAGCTACGGGTGAGGTGCAGGGTGTGCCTTGCCCCGATAGCTACCGCTTCGCCTCCGCCTGCTCCGCCGCGTTGCACGAGATCAGCATCGTGTACGGCCGGGCGTTGGTGGCGATGTCGGTGGTCTTGAGCTCGCTCTTTGGCTCGGCGGTCTGATAGGGCACGATCGAATTGTCGAGGAAATCGCGCAGCACTCCGGTCTTGATGGCGAAGTTGATGTTTTCAGGGATGTTGCCGGTCGCCACCGCGATCCGCAAGGCTGGAATCTTGCCCGTGACCACGCCCACGACCTGACCCGTGTTGTCGAACAGCGGCCCGCCGCTGTTGCCAGGCTGCACGGGTGCGCTGATTTGCAGGAAGCGCGAGTCGTTGCGCATGCCGCTGAGCGAGCTCACGATGCCGGTGGTCACGCTGAAGTCCGAGGTCAGGATGCCGTGATAGGGAAAGCCGATCGCGATCACGGAATCGCCGGAGCGGATCGAGCGGTCGCGGATCCGGGCAAAATCCTTGAAGGTCGTCGTCGACGGCGCCTGCAACAGGGCGAGGTCGTTGTTGGCATCGCTCGAGACGACGCGCAGCACCATTGCGGCTTCGCCGGTGAGATTGCCCCTGACGTCGCCGACGCAGCCGTCGATCACATGATGGTTGGTGACGACGTGCCCGCTCGCGCTGACGACGAAGCCGCTGCCGCTCCTGGCTCGGGCGGGTTTGCCGCCGGCCGGCGCTGCCGTCTGCTTCTCCGCCGTCGCCGCCGGCTTGGCCGCACCCTTGGTGAAATCGCCGGCCTTGCTGAGCCCGTCTGCCTTCACCCGCGTGACGCAGTTCGCCAGCGCCGCGATCAGGGGGGCCGTCGACGTCAGCACAAATTGGAGTGGCTTGCTCCCGTTGGTCGTGATCACCATCAGGCTTGCCTTCTGGAAGGTGCGAGCGACGTTGGGGGGCAGGATGGTCGTCACCATATTGGTGGTGCCGGCGGTCGCAAACAACCTCGCCTGCTCCTGGCCGTCGAAGATGAAGTCGATGGGCGCGGTATCGCCCTTGTTGAAGCGAAAGCTGGGGCTGGCAAAGCTCAGCAGCCAGGAGCCGGCCGCATTCTGCGCGACGAAGAGACTCACGCCGTTGGCGTAAGGTGCGGTCGCCGCGCAATGGGAGAACGCGCCCGTCTCGTCATTGCTGAATGCGCCGCCTGCCCAGTTGCCGACCTTGACGGTTCCGAACGGCCCCGCCGCGTTCGCCCCGAACACACTCATCTGCAACACGAACGCAACGACCAACGACCTCAACCACATACCCCAGCCCCCGGCAAACGCACTCGCATCCATCTTATCCGCGAGGGCAGGTGAGGCGCAACCGTCAGTTGTCCGCACCAGTCGGTTCGGCTGACCGCAACAATTTGGGCTTGCATTTACTTTGCAGTGCCATATACTTTGCAATACAAAGTAACGGGACCGGTGTCCCGCGAAAGCCGGGGTGGGACGAGGTTTTGGCGTTGCCCATGCGCGATCTCGACAAGGCGCTGGCCGACATCGTGACGATCCGCAGCCAGATCGCGGCAGGCACCGCCTTCCGCGGTTACGGCCCGGCGACGATGGCGGCGACCGGTGCTGTTGCGCTCATCACCGCCGTCCTGCAATTCTGGTTGTTGGATGATCCCACCGGCGAGCCGCTCGTTTTCTTCATCGGCTGGTTCATCGCCGCCGCGCTGTCTGGACTGATCATCGGCATCGAGATGCGCGCCCGGTCGCGACGCCATCATTCCGGTCTCGCCGACGCGATGATCCACCAGGCGGTCGAGCAGTTCCTGCCGGCGGGCGTTGCCGGCGTTCTGCTCGCGGTGGTGATGTGGAAGTTCGCGAGCGAGACGCTGTGGCTGCTGCCGGGCCTGTGGCAGATCCTGGTGTCGCTCGGCATCTTTGCCTCGGTCCGCTCGCTGCCGCGCACGGTGGCGCTCGCCGGCGCCTGGTATTTCGTGTCCGGCTTCGCGGTCGTGGTGCTCGCGAGCCGAACCCACACGCTGTCGCCATGGACCATGGGCCTACCTTTCCTGATCGGCCAATCACTGATGGCGGCCATTCTGCATTTCGCGTCCGGAGACAACGATGTCGAAGACTGACAGCGCGCCCTTCTCCTATGAAGGCCTCGACCGCGTGATCCACGAGAAGGCGAGGCTCGGGCTTCTGACCTCGCTGATGGCGCATCCCAAGGGGCTGGCGTTCGGCGATCTCAAGCAGCTCTGCGGCCTCACCGACGGCAATCTCAGCCGGCACCTTGCCGTGCTGCAGGAAGCCGGACTGGTCGAGGTGACCAAGGGCTACGAGGGCAATCGCCCGCACACCACCTGCCGCCTCACCAAGGCCGGCCGCCGCCGCTTCCTCGACTATCTCGCCGTGCTCGAGCGGCTGGTGCGCGACGCGGCGAAGGCCGCTGGCCGCGAAGCGCCGCCGCTCGGCCGTCTCGGCATCGCCTCGACCTGATCTCCCCTTTTTTGACCGGAGACTTTGCAATGCAAAGTGACATCACGTCCCGCAACGAGAAGCTTCATGTCGGCATCATCATGGACGGCAACGGCCGATGGGCGACGCGGCGCGGCCTGTCGCGCGTGCGCGGCCACGAGGCCGGCGTCGAGACCATCCGCCGCATCGTCGAGGCCGCGCCCAAGCAGGGCATCGGCACGCTGACGCTTTACGCCTTCTCCACCGACAATTGGCGGCGGCCGAAGGCCGAGGTCGCGGCGCTGATGACCCTGCTGCGCTTCTACCTCGCGAACGAAGTGCAGAGCCTCGTCAAGAACGGCGTGCGCCTCTCCGTCATCGGCCGCCGCGATCGCCTGCCCGACGGCATCGCCGCCGCGATCGCGCGCGCCGAGGCGGCCACCGCCGATGGCCGCGCGCTGCATGTGCGCATCGCCGTCGATTATTCCGCGCGCGACGCCATCCTCAATGCCGCGGCCAAGGCGGCCGCGCTGACCAGCCTGACGCGCGAAGCCTTCTCGCAGCTCGTCACGGGCGAGGTTGGCCTTCGCGACGTCGACCTCATCATCCGCACCTCCGGCGAGAAGCGGCTGTCGGACTTCCTGCTTTGGGAAGGCGCCTATGCCGAGCTGTACTTCACCGAGCGGATGTGGCCCGAATTCGACGCGGGCGATCTTGCCGAGGCGCTCGCCGCCTTCCATGGCCGCGAGCGCCGCTTCGGCGGGCTTCAAGCCATTATGCCCGGAGAGGCGCCCTCGCTCTCGCAGGTGTGAGGCGCCTCGGCGCCCGCCGGCTCCCCCACCGATTGCCGCCCGGCACGGATCGTGCTCTAGTCTTCCGGCGTTGTGTACCCCTGCGACGGGAGCGTTCGCACCATGCGCGCAGTCCTCGATTACTGCACCGGCGGAACGGAGCGGCAGCTTGTCGCCGGCACCATCATCGTCGCCGAGGGGGGCACCTCCGGCCATCTCTACGTGCTGATGCAAGGCAGGCTCGAGGTGCTCAAGGGCGAGATGGTGGTCGCCACCGTCACCGAGCCCGGCGCGGTGTTGGGTGAGATGTCCGTGCTGCTGGGCCAGCCGCACACCGCAACGGTACGGGCCTGCTCCGACGCCATCGTCTACGAATTCGAGGATGCCGCCGCGTTCCTCGAGAGGGAGCCGGGCGTGGCGCTGCTGATCGCAAAAATGCTGGCGCAGAGGCTCAACGTCGCCAACACCTACCTCGCCGATCTGAAGCGGCAATATGCCGGCCACGGCACGCATCTGGCCATGGTCGGCGAAGTGCTCCAGAGCATGATCAACCTGCCGCCGGCTGAGGTTTCGCCCGGCTCTGATCGGCAATCCGATCCAAGAATGTGAGCCAGTCGGGCGGCGCCTCGATGGGGGCGGCGGGCCGCCGCAACGGCGCATTCAGGTCGATCCATTGCGCCGCGCCGGCCGCCAGCCAGAACGCCTTGTCGGCATCGAGATCGAGCACGATGCAGGTTGGGGGACGGCCGGGTTGCAGGCCCGTGTTGAAGACCCAGGTCTGGCCCAGCCGGTCGAACCACGATCCATTGCTGATGAAGGGCGATTGATGCACATGGCCCGAGATCACCATCGACGGCTGGTATTGCATGATCCACTGCACCAGCTCGACGTCGCCGAAGAAGCGCTTGCCGCCCCAGCTCGTCGGTGAATCCGCCGGCGGCGCATGATGCGCCCAGATCCAGCGCTGCGGCCTGACGGCTGCGGCATCGCGCAACTGCTCGATGAGGCGTTGCTTGACCTGGGGTCCGTCCCACCATGGGCACACCGTGAACAGGGTATCGCCGACCGTCAGGCCGTCGCCGTCGCAGGCGATGCCGAGCTCGCGCACCTCCGAGATCCAGCGCGAAATCTTCTCACCTTCGGCGTTGCGCTCGTCGAGATCGTGATTGCCGGAGCAGAGGATCACGCGGGTCGTCGCGGCCAGCAGCGCGAGATACTTCTTCACCACCACGATCTGGGCGCGGAAATCCACCATCGAGCCGATGTCGAGCGCGTCGCCGGCGAAGATCACGAGGTCGAATTGCGGCGCCGCGCTGACCAGCCAGTCGAGCTGCGGCAGCGAATAGTGTAGGTCGGCCACGACCAGGCAGCGCATGGAAAATCCGACGGCCAGAGATCAAAATGTCAGGGAATTCCAAAAACGGCATAAAGCAAGAAGCAGACCAGCCCGGCCGCCCCTTTGCATCAATCCAATGAGCGACAGCATGCTGCGTCCCGTCGCAGGGCGCAAGGGGCGGCAACGCGGGGCTGGACCGGATCGCCGAATTCTGGTGTCGTGGCCTGCCCTCAACACCCGTGTTCACATGACCCCCTTCAAGACCATTCGCGCCCGCGCCGAGAAGCGCAAGGGCGGGCCCAAGGCGCTGGACAAGTTGATGCCGGCCAAGCCGGACCTCAAGCAGCTCGCCAAGCTCGGCGACGATCGTATCCTCGCCGAAATGACCAAGCGGGTGTTCTGCGCCGGCTTTGCCTGGAGCGTGATCGACTCCAAATGGGACGGCTTCGAACAGGCCTTCCTGCATTTCCAGCCCGCCAAGCTCACGTTCCAGCCCGAAGACTATTGGGAAGGCCTGCTGCGCGACGCGCGCATCGTGCGCAACGGTGCCAAGATCATGTCGGTGCGCGACAACGCCGCCTTCGTGCAGGAGATCGCGAAGGAGCACGGCAGCTTCGGCAAGTTTCTGACGAAATGGCCGTCCTCCGACGAGATCGGCCTGCTCGACCTCCTCAACAAGCGCGGCAGCCGGCTGGGCGGCAACACCGGCCAGATGCTGCTCCGCTTCGTCGGCTGGGACGGCTTCGTGACGTCGAAGGACGTCGTGGCCTGCCTGCGCGCTGCCGGTCTCGACATCGCCGAGGAGGTCAAGTCGAAGGGCGATCTCGCCAAGGTGCAGGCGCAGTTCAACGCCTGGGCCGAGGAGTCCGGCCTGCCGTACACATATCTGTCACGCATCTGCGCGCTGTCGGTCGGCGAGAACAGCAGCGAGTAGCGCGTCGATCGATAGATCGTGTGCATCCTGTGGCGATCCTGTGCCGCGAACGCGGCCGATGAAACCCGCGATCACGAAATACATTTCGCAGGAACATTTATCCGCAGCACCTGTTCGGGATCAGAGCCAGGCACACAAGGGCGCAGGGAATGCTCGCTCCCGCCTGGCTCGATGAAACCGGATACAACAACGGAGCAGCTCATGAAGCTCACATCTGAACAGGTGAAGCAGACCGTCAACCAGCTCGGCGCTCAGGTGCTGCCCGACGAACATCCGGCGATGCCGCAGCTCAACAGCATGTTCGGCGAGCACACCTTCTTCGTCGACGAGATGGGCCTCAAGGTGCTCGAGCCGACGGGATCGCTCGGCAGCGACCGCCAGAGCGGCGAGGTCGTCAGCCTCGCTGATTGGGGCGATTCCGACCTGACGCGCCTGATGGCGCATGAGCCCGAACCGACCGGCGTGATCGTGGTGTTCGAGCATGTGAGGCATTGAGCAGCCCGACGGGACGTTTTGGAGACACGTGCGCCACGGCACTCCCGTGGCGCGCGGCTTTGGCGTGACTGGTGACGTGGTGATCAGCTCCGCCGTCTTGCGAACGGTCTGGTGCCGGTCGCATTATCTGTCGCGAATGCTCTGTGCGTAGCGCCACATTTCTCCGCGACAGGCCGGAAACAGCGCAACGATCGTGAGCGAAACCGCATATGAAAGGCAGAAGCAGGCTGCCAATTCCGGGATCCCTCCGATCGAACGCGCCAGCAGCCAGCGATGCAGCAGAGACACCGTCACCACGGAAGCGAGGGCTCCGGCGAGATGTGGCCCGACCACTTCCATGAGGTCTCGATGACGCACCGGGCCGCGTCGCCCAATCAGCCACCACAGGATGGGCGTGCGCACGCACTCGCTGATCGAGTATGCGCTGGCGACGCCGACTGGTCCGAACGGCAGCCCGCATATGAAAGCGAGAATCGATGTTGAGACATTGAACAGGCCCCAGCGCATGTATTCCTTGGTGCGGCCCTGGCTGAGGAAAAGCCAGTTGGCGGGGCTGTTGCTGGTCTGCAGCAGACCGGCGATGCTGAGGGCGACGAAGATCGGCGCAGCCTCGCTCCATTGGCCGCCGAGCAGGGTTTCGACCAGCGTATCGGCGGTCGCGATCATGAAGCCGACGCCAGGCAACACGAGCAGGAGCGCCGGCAGCACCGCGCGACGGAACGAATCCCGATAGCGCTCCGGCTCCTTCAGCAGGCCCGACAGCGTCGGCAGCATGATTCGCACCATCGGATTGCTGACTTGCTGAAGCGGAAACAGCAGCAACCGGTAGGCGCGGTTATACGCGCCAAGCGAGGCAGCCCCCCAGACCTTGCCGATCAACACCCCGTCGGTATTGCGGGACAGGAATTCGGCAAGATTGTAGCCGGTCACGCCGAGCCCGAAGTTCAGCATGTCGCGTGCAGCCTTGATCGAGCCGGGCCTCGACGGCAACCATCCCGAACTCAGCCACGCGCCGCTCGCGAGCACCAGACCTGATGTCAGGCTGCCGGCGAGAATGGCCCAATAGCTGTGATAGACGTACGCGACCGCGGCAGAGGTCAGTAATCCAGTCAGTGCGGCCGCGGACTCCAGGCCTGCCAGCGTCCAGAATCTCATCTGTCGCGTCAGCAACGACAAATGCTGGACGTCAGCGCCGCTGAGCAGCAACGTGACGCTCATACCAGATGTCAGTGGGGCGAGATTTGGCGCGCTGTAGAACCTGGCAACGAGCGGCGATAGCGCCACCTGTGTGGCCGCCAGTAGCGCGCCGACCGAGAGGTTCACCCAGAACAGCGCACTCAGCTCGTTGTGCGTCAACTCGTCCTTCTGCACGGTCGCGTGTCCAAGACCGAGATCCTGGAACAGCACCGCGAAGGCGAGCACCGGCGAAGCCATTGCATAAGTACCAAAGTCGACTGGCGTCAGTAGGCGCGAGAGCAGGATCACAGATCCGGTCTGCGTCGCTACACGCACGACCTGAGTGACGATCGCAGCGAGCGCACCTTTCCGTACGTTCCGGGACTGCTCGTCCTCGGACAAGCGCATGTTGAGTTGAGTCACGATCAGCTCCTCGAGCGGCGAACAACGAAAATTTCAAGCGCAGTTCGAAAGCAAGACGGTGAATCAAACGACAGTTTATCTTTTCGATTTCATGCGATTGGCGCTTCATTCATGTGCGATCAACCGGACGCCCTCATGCGCGGACCACCGCACGAGAGAGACATCGAGGCTATCGCGCGTGAGCAGCGTCGCGAAACGCCGACGACTATCCGTCAGTACGTGTCAATTGAATGGCGCGACCAAACTGCGTTCGCAAAAAACTTTACGTCGATCGCGCTCGAACGAACAGCCAATGGAGTGCATCTTGTTCAGAGCAGCGCGTCGAAATCGAAAAAGAGGCTGGTCTGTCAGCTTCACGTCAGGCAGTGCCTCGAAGATCGACACAGAACCGCTCGCAATAGTGTCAAACCTCTAGTCTTCGCGGTCCTCTTGCAACGTGTTCTTCAACGGGAATTTCGATGACGATCTGAGTTCCCGGACTCGCCTTGCTCTCGAGCAGCAAGCGCCCGTTGAGCGATGAGGTGACGAGATTGAACGCGATGTGCAGTCCCAGACCGGCATTGCCTTTCTCGCGACTTGTCGTGACGAATGGATCGAAGATGTGCGCCTGCAGGTGGTCAGGGATTCCGACGCCTTCATCAGCGCAGACAAGGCGGACTGATCTCGGATTCGGTTGGTTTACCGTGATCACGAACCGGCCGCCTCTCTTGTCAGGATACGCATGCGCTGCAGTGTTGAGGGCGAGATTGCTGATCACCTGAGCAAGCGCTCCGGGATAGCTGTTGAGCTTGATTCCCGCCGGGCAGTGTACCTCCACGGTCAGGGCATGATGCGACAGCAATGGCCCGAGCCGGGACATCAACTCCGATAGCCAATCCCTGAGCTCGAAACTGCGCCGGTCCTCATCGGCTTGATGGACCGCGACCTGCCTGAAGCTGTGCACCATTTCGGATGCGCGGTGCAGATTTTCGAAGGTCAGGTTGAGCCCCTGCTTGAGCCGGTCGATGCCCTTGGTTAGATCGGACCGCCGGACCGATGCTCCGCCCAATGCATCACTCATCGTTTGCAGGTCATCCTGCATGGCCGTCGACGTCGTCAAGGCGAGGCCGAGCGGGGTGCTGACCTCGTGAGCGACACCTGCCACCAATTGCCCGAGCGAGGCGAGCTTTTCCGCCTGCACGAGATGCTCCTGGGTCGCGCGCAGATCGCGCAACGATTTCTCGGAGCGTTCCTTTTCCTGTTGCAGCGCCTCGGATGTCCGGAACTGCTTTCGCGCCCGGTACTCGCGCGCAGCCACCGCGTAGAGCGACAATGCGTAGGCGTTGCCGACGAGAGAATGGTTGATGAAGCTCAGGCCGGTCGGCATTGTCGACGCGAATGTCTCGGCGACCAGCAACGCCACCCACGACAGCAGGCAGAAGATCGCCAGCGAGCCGATCCGCAAGGGCAGCATGGTCGAGACGAACAGTATGATCATCATCATGCCGGGCGCGGCAAAGGTGAAGCCCGAGGGAAGCACGAGATAGATGCTCGGCAAAATGCAGCCCGGGATGACGCAATAGATGAGAAAGATCGTCTCCGCCCATGGCTTCATCCGGCGCCGCGACAGCAGCGCCGTCAGCGGGAGCAGGATGACCACGGCGGTTCCACCGCGGATTGCGAGCGTGGTCGGCACGACTTCGGGGTAGAGCACCCAATCCCAGAGCGTGTAGCTGGCATAGGTGGCGGCGCCAAGCAGCATCGCGATCTGCGTCCATCCGAGACTGCCCCGGACATATTGGTCGACAAACCGGCGTTCCTCGATGCGGTCTTCGAAGCGCAGTCCGAGGCGTATCAATAAGGCAAGCATCCAAACTCAATCGCGAAAAGTCATGTCTGGTGTATCTACGACAGGTTTGGCGCCGCGTCGCGGATAAAGATGCCGCGTTCACCGAAGGGGCCTCAAGCCGCGTTCAGATGCCCAGCGTCAGCTGCGGCTCCGACTCGCCGGCGGGGTGGAGCGACGACAACGAGACCCCAAGCAGCCTGACGCGCTTGGGCAGCGGCATCTCGGCTTCGAGCAGGCCGCAGGCCAGCCGCTCCAGATCGTCGCGTCCGGCAACGGACGCCGCGACGGATCGGCTGCGCGTGATGATCTCGAAATCGGCGAACTTGATCTTCAGGGTGACGGTGCGGCCGCGATTGCCCGTCGCCTCGCAATGCCGCCAGACCTTGTCGACGAGCGGCCTTAGCTCGGCGGCAAGCGCGTCGAACGCATCGAGGTCGGTCGAGAACGTGTTCTCCGCGCCGACGGATTTGCGGATCCGGTTGGCGCGGACCGGCCGCTCGTCGACGCCGCGCGATATCCAATAATAATACGCGCCTGACTTGCCGAAATTCGCGTTCATGAACTCCAGGGATTGGTTGCGGATGTCCCGGCCGGTGAACAGGCCGAGCGCGTTCATCTTCGCAGCCGTCGCCGGACCGATGCCGTGGAATTTGCCGACCGGCAGCGGCTCGACGAAGGCCGGCCCCATCTCCGGCGAGATCACGAACTGGCCGTTGGGCTTGCGATGATCGGACGCGAGCTTGGCCAGGAACTTGTTGTAGGAGATACCCGCCGACGCGGTGAGGCCGGTCTCCGCCTTGATCTTCGCGCGGATCTCGAGCGCGATGTCCCGCGCCAGCGGGATGCCTTGCAGGTTCTCCGTCACGTCGAGATAGGCTTCGTCGAGCGACAGCGGCTCGATGACGGGCGTGTGCTCGGCAAAGATGTCGCGGATTTGTCTGGAGATCGCCTTGTAGACCTCGAAGCGCGGCCTGACGAAGATCAGATCGGGACATTGCCGCTTCGCCGTCACCGACGGCATGGCCGAGCGGACGCCGAACTTGCGGGCCTCGTAGCTCGCAGCCGCAACGACGCCGCGTTCCGCGGAGCCGCCGACCGCCACAGGCTTGCCGCGCAGCTCCGGATTGTCACGCTGCTCCACAGAGGCATAGAACGCATCCATGTCGATATGGATGATCTTGCGGACAGGCGAGGGCTCGCCGGTCGTCGGGTCGGATTCGCTCATGGAAAGATGATACGATCGCGTGGGGAGATGCGCGAGCTGAGGGATGCTTCCGTCGATCCGGCGGCTGAATTGAGCTGCACAATCGCGGCAGGGTCAAAAGCTATCTCAGGCTCGTGACGAGAGGCGCTCGTCAGTTCCGTTCAGTCGAGATGGCTTCGGCTCGGCCGCGATCGCTTGGGAGAGGCAGAGGCTCCTACTTGCCACGGATGAACTCAAGGAGCTGGCTTGAGGCTCCGTCGCCAACGCGCTGCGCACCTGCGACCGTGAGGTGATTGACGTCCCAATAGAGCCAGAGGCCGTCCATGGCGGTCGGACACTCGGCTTCTCCGCACAAATAGCGTTCTGGATAGAGCAGAAAGACCTGGTTCGGGTAGCGGCTCCGGATCTCCTCGAGCATGGCGTGGAATTCGCGATTGTCGGCCTGCACGCGATCAAGGGGCACGGCAGGACAGGGCTTGCTTGGTGCGTGCCAGAGGGGTCCCGGTGCGAAGCGGGACATCGGGCTGCGGCAGCCCGGCTCGACTCCGGGCGCTATGATCAGGATGCGCCGTCCGCTGCCGCCGAGCTCATGGATCGTGTTCTCGATGCCGGCCCGCCAGACCTGCAGGGCCGGTGCATTGACCTCCGGCGCGAGCTCGTTGCGGAGCGCATTGCCGTAAGTCATCCAGGATTGGCTGAGCACGATTGGAGCCTGGTTCTGCCTGATCGCGGCGAGGTAGGTATCGCGCTGGCGTTTGCAGTCCTGCGAGCCGTCGAACGCTGTTCGCACCAGCCCGACGAGCAACGGACAACCTTCGGCCGTATAGGCCTCTCCCCGGACGGCGGCGCGCTTTGCCGCCGGGTCCAGCGCTGCGACATAATGCTCGGCGAAGGAGTCGCCGAGCACTTGCACGCCAACGGGGTCGCTCAATGAACCGAAGGCACATTTCGATTGTGCGCTCTTGGCGCACGGCCAGAAGCCGAATCGCTGCAGATCGGCGACATCGCGGGCCTGTGCCGGGAGCCGCCATGGCCAGCCATCTTGGCGGTTGGCCACAAATGCAACAATCGCGAGCGCGACGATCGTCGCGGCGGCGGGGCCGGCGACTCGCAGCAGTGACGAGCGACCCGCGCGATAAGGCTGTTCGATCAGCCGATACATCAGCGCAGCCAGCGCCATCGCGAGGACGACGATCAGCACTTTCACCGCGACCGACTTGGCGTCATCGCCCAGGATGTAGTTTGCGTAGACGATCAGGGGCCAGTGCACGAGGTAGAGCGAGTAGGACACCAGCCCGATCCCCGCACTCAGCGGATTGGTCAGGACAGGCGAAAGGACGTGACGCTCGCCCGCCAAGATCACGCAGGCTGCACCCAGGCATGGGATGAGGGCCGTCGCGCCAGGGAAGGAGGTCGCACTGTCGAAGCTGACGACCGCGTAAGCGATCAAAGCGAATCCGGCGGCAGCCAACAGCGAGCGCGCTCCGGCCGGGAAGGTCAGCCTCTGCTCAGCAAAGATGACCAGCGCTCCGATCGCAAATTCGAAGGCGCGACAGGTCGGCAGGTAGAAAGCACCCGAGCTGTCGGTTGCGAGTGTCGCTTGCGCGACGCCGAGCGAAAGAATTGCGATGCCAAGGATGAGCAAAGGCAGTGCGCGACCGAGCAATCGGCGCCCCAGCAGAATGAACACGGGCCAAAACAGATAGAATTGCTCCTCGACGGCCAGCGACCAGAAGTGAAGCACGGGGCTAGGATCGGTCGAGTTGGCGAAATAGGCGTGGCTGCCGCGCCAGAAGTAGAAATTCGAGACCGATACCAGCGTAGCCACGGCGTCTTGAGTCAGGCCCTTGAAAAGCTCCGGAGAGAACCAGAGGCCACCGACGGCCAAGATGCCGATGATGGTGACGATCGCTGCGGGAAAGAGGCGCCGGATGCGGCGCTCGTAAAATCGCTGGAGCGAAAATTCGCCGCGATCTGCCTCGCTGAGAATGATCCGAGAGATCAGATAGCCGGACACGACGAAAAACAGGTCGACGCCAACGAAGCCGCCGCCGAACGGCGGAACGTCCAAATGATAGAGGAATACGCTCAAGACGGCGATCGCCCGGAGCCCGTCAATGTCGCGTCGATGGGATAACTTTGTAACCAATTGCTGAATCCACTGGCGGCGGTTCGTCCGACTGCGGATCCGCGCGCGCCCGCTTGCCTTTAGCGCGCCCGCATGCGTTCCTCAACCGCAGGACGGGCCGAATTCTCCCCCAATCGGGCTCGCCCCGGTCAGGCCGTCTCCGTCAACGTCGGCAACCCATCCGACGCTGCTGCGAGAAGACGCAGGACTTTGCCATGGCGCTCAGCGCATCGCTTCTCGTCGCACGGCCGCGGCTGCGCCAGGCATCGAGTCGGATTGGCTCATGGAAAGATGTTACAATCGGATGATGAGAAGGGCGAGGTGACGGATGCTTCAGTTGTTGGTCTTCGTGGCGGGCGTCGTCGGCACCGGCTGGTTGATCGGAGCGACCAATCCCCCCGGTGAATGGTATGCCGGCCTTGCCAAGCCGAGCTTCGTCCCGCCGAACTGGGCGTTCCCGATCGCCTGGACCATCCTTTACGTTCTGATCGCTGTTGCGGGATGGCGGACCTTTCGCCGTGAGCCCAGGGGCAAGGCGATGCTGGCCTGGGCGGCGCAAATGGCGCTCAACTTCATTTGGTCTCCGGTCATGTTCACGATGCACCAGATCGGCGCCGCGCTCGTCATTCTCGTCGGCCTGTTCATCGCGATCGTGACCTACATCGGTCTCGAGCTGTCACGCGACAGGCTCGCCGCCGGATTGTTCGTGCCCTACGCAGCCTGGGTCGCGTTCGCCGGTGTGCTCAATGCGGCGATCTGGCGCTTGAATTGAGGCGCTGGGTCTCGACCGATTCAAAAAACAATCTCAGGCTTGTGAGTGGCAAGCATGGGCACGCGACCCAATATGAGCCCGCGGAGGACAGCCCATGCAATACAGCTCCGAGCTCATTCACACCATGCGTCAAGCGCTGGAGACCGTGATGGCGAGTGTGCCGGCCCATCAATCGGTGTTCGGCCTGAAAGCGGCCGTCGCCGAATGCATCCTGAAGGCCGCCGCACACGGCCACACGTCATACGATGGATTGGAGACGGCAGCGTCCGACCAGCTCCAGGCGATCATCGCGATGCTGACGTGAGGGCCGCTGATTTCCTAGACGGTCAGATGGTTGACTGGCGCACCCGACACGATTCGAACGTGTGACCTTTGCCTTCGGAGGGCAACGCTCTATCCAGCTGAGCTACGGGTGCTAGTCGAGGTTCATTTAGCCGATTGGCGCGGGGCGGGCAACCGCTTCTCGATGGAAGCGCGCTTCAGGCCGATTTGCGCTTGACCGGGTCCGGAACCGGCTTGCCGCCGAGGGCGGCGAATTCGGCCAAAACCCGTTCGGCGCAGATGACGCGGTTGCGGCCGAGGCGTTTGGCGACATAGAGCGCCTCGTCGGCCGCGCCGAGCAGCCGGTCGGGGCCGCCGTCGGCACCGCCGGGAATATGGCTTGCGACGCCGACGCTGAGGGTAACGTGGTCGCCGGCGCCGATCGCGCCATGGGCGATCGCCAAGGCCATCACGGCGCAGCGGATCGCCTCGGCCACCATGCAGGCGCTGTCGCAATCCATGTCGGGGAGGATCAGCGCAAACTCCTCGCCGCCATAGCGGCTGGCGAGGTCGAGCGGGCGCACTGCGTGCCGGTTGACGACAGAAGCGACCGCGCGCAGGCACTCGTCGCCGCTCTGATGGCCGTGCTGGTCGTTGAACAGCTTGAAATGATCGACGTCGACGAACAGCAGCGCCAGCGGCTTCTGCGTGCGCTGGGCGCGGGCCCATTCGCCGAGCAGCATCTGGTCGAAGGCGCGGCGGTTCGCGAGGCCAGTGAGCCCGTCCTTGGTCGCGAGCTCCTTCAGCGCCATCTCGGCGCGCTTCTGGTCGGTGAGGTCGCGCAGAGTCTCCACCACCGCGATCAGGTTGCCGGCCTCGTCGTGGATCGGGCCGGCGTCGATGGCGAGATAGAGCTGGCTGCCGAGCTTGGGCATCACGCACCAGTTCTCCGCGGAGAAGCCGAGCCCGTTGTGGCCGCGCGCGGCATATTCCGAATAATACTCCGGCAACTGCTCGGGCCGGTCGAGGGCGACGAGGTCGGCAAGGCAAGGGCGCTTCGTCTCGTAGAACGCCTGCCAGTGCTTGCTGGTGCCGATCACTTCGGCGGCCCCGACGCCGGTCAGCCGCTCGCAGGCTCTGTTCCAGATCACGACGCGGCGCTTCGGGTCAATCACGAAGGTCGGCACCACGAGGTGCTGCATCAGCCGGACGGCGTAGGAATCGGCGACATCGAGCGCCTTGCGCGACTTCGGCATCAGGCCACCGCAGCCACGGGCAAGCCATCGGAGGTACCGAACAGCTTGCGTACCTCGCTGGCCGGCTTCGGTGCACTGAACAGATAGCCCTGCATCTGCGTGCAGCCGAGCGCGCGCAGCATGTCGCGCTGCGCCTCGGTCTCGACGCCCTCGGCGACCGTGGTCATGCTGCTGGCGGCCGCGATGTTCACCACCGCCTGCACGATGATGGGCGAGCCGCTCGCCTCGGCGATGTCGACGACGAAGCAGCGGTCGATCTTGATCTTGTCGAACGGGAAGCGCTTCAGATAGCTCAGCGAGGAATAGCCGGTGCCGAAATCGTCGAGCGCGATGCGCACGCCGATCGACCGCAACTGGTGCAGGATCGAGAGCGCCGCCTCGTCGTCGCGGATCAGCACGGCCTCGGTGATCTCGAGCTCGAGCCGGCGCGGGTCGAGGCCGGAGGCGGCGAGCGCGCCCGCGATTCGCAGCGCCAGCGTGTCGCATTTGAGCTGCACGGGCGAGACGTTGACCGCGAGGCGCACATGCGCCGGCCAGGTCGCGGCCTCGTTGCAGGCGGTGCGCAGCACCCAGTCGCCGAGCTCGGTGATGAGGCCGGTGTCCTCGGCGACCGGAATGAACTCCGCCGGCGACACCATGCCGCGCTGGGGATGGCGCCAGCGCAGCAGCGCCTCGCAGCCGGAGACTTCACCCGAGCGCAGGTCGACCAGCGGCTGATAGTGAATCTCGAAGCCGCCGTTGACGAGGGCCTGGCGTAAATCCTGCTCCATGCTGAGGCGTGCCTTGGCGCAGGCATCCATTGCGGGCTCGAAGAAGCGGTGGGTGCGCCGCCCCTCGGCCTTGGCCCCGTACATCGCGAGGTCGGCGTTCTTGACCAGCTGATCGAGATCGGCGCCGTCCTGGGGTGCCAGCGCGATGCCGATGCTGGCATCGGTGGAGAGCTGATGGCCGAGGCAATGATAAGGCTGCCGGATCGCCTGGTAGATCCGCTTCACGAAGGACAGCACGTCGGCGGAAGACCCGATGTCGGTCTGGATCACGGCGAATTCGTCGCCCCCGAGCCGCGCGATCAAATCGCCCTGCTTGAGACAGCCGCGCAGACGGCCGCCTATCGCCTTCAACAGCTCGTCGCCGACGTGATGACCGAGCGAATCGTTGATGCCCTTGAACTCGTCGACGTCGATGTATAGCAGCGCAAACTGGCCGCCTTCGGCGACCTTCTCCAGCTCGCATTCGATCTGCTCGCGGAACAGGGCCCGGTTCGGCAGGTCGGTCAGCGCGTCGTAATGCGCCATATGCGCGATCTTCTCGTGATCGCGCCGCCGCTCGGTGACGTCCTCGACGACATTGATGATGTAGCGCGGCTCGCCCGACCTGTCGCGGATTCCGATCCGGGTGGACGTGATGTAGCGCCGTCCGATGCTTGGCGTGGTCCACACGTGCTCGTCCAGGAACAGCCCGTCCGGCGATTGCAGCAGCTTGTCGTCGTCCCGGGTGATGATCCCGGCGGTTTCTGCCGGATAGAGATCGAACGCGGTCTTGCCGACGATCGTCTTGCTGGTTTCGCCGAGTTGTTGCTCGGCCACCTGGTTGGCCAGCAGGTAGCGCCGCGTGCGGGCATCCTTCACGGTGATCCGTGACGGGATATGGTCGATGATCTCGCGCAGGAAGGTGTAGTTGCGGTCGCGCTCCTGCTCCAGATTGCGCTGCTCGGTGATGTCCTCGATCGTGGCGACCCAGCCGCCCTGCGCGAGCGGCGTGTTGATGACCTGGAAGGCGCGGCCGTTGGCCAGCTGATGCGTTCTCGTCGAGACCGTGCCTTCGGCGACGACCCTCATGACGTCGGCGCAAAACGCTTCGACATCGCCATCGAATGCGCCGCGCTCCTTGCGATGATACATCGCCTCGCGGATGTGGCAGCCGGGCTTGATGACGTCGTGGGACAGGCCGAACATGTCGGCGTAGCGGCGGTTGCAGGTGACGATGGTGCCGCCCGCGTCGTACAGGATCAGCCCTTGCGACATGTTGTTGAGGGCGGTGTCGAGCCGCAGCCGCTCCGCTTCGATGCGCTGCTGGGCTTCGCGGTTCTGCCGGTTGATCTGGCGGATGATCAGATAGAGGATCAGCGCGATGGTGGCGGCCGAGAGGGCAGCGGTCGCCACCAGGAAGCCGGTCTGCTGGCGCCAGTCCGCGAGCGCGGCCGCTGTGGTGTTGGTGGCGATGATGACCAGCGGAAAGTGCTTCAGCGAGGCGGCCGAACCGAGCCGCTCCTCGCCGTCGATCGGGCTGTTGCCGCGGTGGCTCTGATGACCACCTTGCGCCAGCACCTTCTGCATCAGTGGCGCATCCCTGAAGTTCCGCCCGATCAGCTCTTCGCGATGCGGATGACGCGCCAGCATCTTGCCTTCGCGGTCGAACAGGGAGATTGCCGTACCCTCGCCGAGGGCGACGGAGGCGAAGTAGTGCTGGTAGCTGTCCGGATTGATCCGCCGGACCATCGCGCCGAGGAAGGTGCCGTCCGCGCCGTTCAAGCGGCGTGCGACGATCGTGGTCCATTTGTTGATGATGAAGCTGCGGACCGATTCCAGAAGCACCGGCTCGGACTGCGTATTCAGCTTGAATGTCTTGAAATAGGCGCGTGAGGAGACGTTGATCTTGGGCAGCGGCTGGGCCCGCGACCAGTTGATCAGATCGCCCTCGGCATCGTAGATCGCGATGTCGCCGAGATACGACACGGAGCTGATCTTGCTGCGCAGCATCTGGTTTGCCGCAGGCCCGGACATGCGCTCGCGGAACATCGCAGGCGAGGTGATCTCAGGCAGGTTCATCTGCCCGATCAGGTCGGCGGCGACGGCGTCGGAATCCTCGAATTGCTGATCGAAATGCCGTGCGATCAGCTTCACCGTGTTTTCGAGCTCACGCTCGCGGTTGGCGAGGGTCCGCTCGCGGAATTCGCCGACCGCCATGGCCGTGACGATGAAAATGCCCGCGACCAGAAATACGCCGCACAAGGTCAGCCACAGGACAGGACCGCGGCGCGCCAAGGCCTCCCAGCCGTTCCTCGCGGCTAGAGACATTCCGGCTGCTACCTTGGCAAAGACCTGGCGCATTCCCCCTCCCTGGAAGAACAGGAATACACCGCACAAATGGCGCAAACCTTAGGAAAACCAGTTACCTGAGCGTTAATCCGGTTGCGTGATGGCGCCAATATGTAGCCGCGCTTGTATCGCGCCGGTTGTGCGGCGCCCGCCGCAAACGCCGCGCCGCATCACGAATCATCGGTTAATGCGAGGCGCCGGCGGTCTTCTTGCCGCCGCCATGGCGCAGCCGTCCGACCACGCCGGTCGGGAAGAAATAGACGCTGGCGATGAATAGCAGCCCGAGCCACAGCAGCCAGCGGTCGGGATGCAACAGCCCCGGCAGCAACGGCAGCCCGGCTTCGCCCGCCGCCTTGGAGGCGACGCCCATCAGCGACTGCAGATAATTCTGGGCAAGGATGAAGATGGTGGCGCCGATGATCGCGCCGTAGATCGTGCCCATGCCGCCGATCACCACCATCAGCAGGATGTCGAGCATGATGGAGAAACTCAGCGAGGTGTCGGGACCGGCATAGCGCAGCCACAGCGCATTCAGGATGCCGGCGCTGGCCGCGACGAGGGCGGCGAGGCAGTTGGCGTAGGTGAGGTGGAACACGGTGCGGAAGCCGAGCGCCTCGGCCCGGAAACGATTTTCGCGGATCGCCTGGAGCACGCGCCCGAACGGCGAGTTCACGACGCGCAGCAGCGCGAGGATCATCAGGGCCGAGATCGCGAACACCAGGTAGAAGGTCAGGATGCGGCCGTTGATCTCGAAGCCGAACAGGTTCTTGGAGATCAGCACCGTGCCGGGGCGCAGCAGCTCCGGCAGCTGGAAGCTGCGCCCGTCCTCACCACCGGTCAGCCAGGACAGCTGCGAGGCCAGCACCTGGAAGGCCGAGGCGACCGCAAGCGTGATCATGGCGAAGAAGATCGCAGCGACCCGCAGCGAGAACAGCCCGATCGCGAGCGCAAGCAGGGCTGCGAGCGGCAGGCCGGCGACGATGCCGGTGGCGACCGCGGCCCAGTTCGGACCCATGCCGTACAGCGCGATCGCGATCGCGTAGCTGCCGATGCCGTAGAACATGGTGTGGGCGAACGACACCGACCCGGTATAGCCGAGCAGGAGATCGTAGGAGGCGACGAGGGCTGCGAAGATGCAGATCTTGGCCGCAACGTTCAGTGCCTTGGCGCCCGGGAACAGGAATGGCGTTGCCGCCAGCGCCAGGATGATGACGACGAGAACGAGCGTCAGGACGCGGCTGCGCGGCGGATCGCCTGAGAGGATCATCATCGGCTGGTCACCGCATAGAGGCCGCGCGGCCGCCACATCAGAATGGCGACCATCAGCAGGATGTTGGAGACGAGGGCGAGCTTCGGCACCAGGAAGCCGCCGTAATTGGCGACCATGGCGACGAGGATGGCGCCGATGAAGCAGCCGCCGATCGATCCCAACCCGCCGATGATGACGACGATGAAGATCAGGACGGTGAGGTCGTCACTCATGGAGGCGTGCACCTGCTCGCGGTAAAGCGCCCACATCACGCCGCCGAGGCCGGCCAGCGCCGATCCGGTCATGAACACGCCGAGGAACAGGCGGCGGATGCGGTAGCCGAGCGCCTCCACCATCTCGCGGTTCTCGACGCCGGCGCGGATCAGGAGGCCGAGCTTGGTGCGGTTGAGCACGAGCTGGATCGCGATGAAGACGGAAAGCCCGATCAGCATCGCCAGCACGCGGTACTTGGCGATCGCGACGTCGCCGATGATGAAGGAGCCGCGGAGCGAGGCCGGCAGAGGCATCGGGATGATCTGCGGCCCCCACAGCGCATAGAGCGTCTGCTCGGCGACGATCAGGCCGCCGGTGGTCATCAGGATCTGCTTCAGGTGCTGGCCGTAGACGGGGAGGATCAGCACGCGCTCGACGACGAGGCCGAGCGCACCCGACACCGCCATTGAGAGCAGCGCGGCTGGCCCCAGCACCGCGAGGTTCATCCAGAGCGAATCGGCCTGGATGGACGCCGCGAACGGCGCCAGCACCAGGGTCGCGACATAGGCGCCGACGGCGATGAAGGCGCCGTGGCCGAAATTGAGCACGTCCATCAGGCCGAACACCAGCGTTAGCCCTGAGGCCATGATGAAGATCATCATGCCCATGGCGAGGCTCGCGACGGTCAGCGTCAGCCAGGACGAGGTCGATCCGATCAGCGGGATCATCAGCAGCGCGAGCGCGAGCGGCAGCAGGATCGGCGCGAGATCGCGTTTCGGCTTCGGCAGCGGATCGGTTGCGGCAAGGTCTGTCACTGATGCGCCTCCAGGCTCAGGCCGAGCAGCCGCTCCTGCAGCGGCACGTCGGCGGCGAGTGCCGCCATCTCGCCGCGATGAACGATGGTGCCGTTGTCCATCACCAGCACGTTGTCGCCGAGCTCGCGGGCGGCAAAGAAATTCTGCTCGACCATCAGGATCGTGGCGCCCTTGCGCTTGATCTCCTTCAGGCACTCGATCAGCGCCATCACGATGGCGGGCGCGAGGCCCTTGGTCGGCTCGTCGATCAGGAGCAGCTTGCGCGGCTCGACGATCGCGCGCGCAATCGACAGCATCTGCTTCTGCCCGCCCGACAGGCTTCCCGCGCGCGACAGCCAGAAGCGGCGCAGCGCCGGGAAGAAGCCGAAGATCCAATCCAGCTGCTTGTCGTCGAGCGGCGCGTCGCGCGCCGCCAGCACCAGGTTCTCCTTCACCGTGAGATCGGAGAACACTGCCATGCTCTCCGGCACGTAGCCGACGCCGAGCCGCGCGATGTCGGGCGTCGCAAGGCTCTCGATGCGCTGGCCTGCCAGGGTGATCTCGCCTTTCGAGGCCTGCCACAGCCCCATGATGGTGCGCAGCGTCGTGGTCTTGCCGGCGCCGTTGCGGCCGAGCAGCATCGTGACCTGTCCTTCCGGCACCGTGAGATCGATGCCCTGCAGGATGTGATAGCGCCCGATATGGGTGTGCACGCCGGAAAGCTTGAGGAGATCGCTCATGCTGCGCTCCCTGCAGCGTTCTTGGGCGCGACGCCGAGATAGGCTTCCTGCACGATCGGCGAGGCGATCACCTCCGCAGGTACGCCGTCCGCCACCAGCTGCCCGTTATGCAGCACGATGATGCGGTCGGCGAGCGAGCGCACCACATCCATCTTGTGCTCGACCAGGAGGATGATCTTGCTCTTGTCCTGCTTGAGCTGCGCGATCAGGTTCAGGACGATCGGCACCTCGTCGATGCTCATGCCGGCGGTCGGTTCGTCGAACATGAAGACTTTTGGCTCGAGCGCGATCATCAGCGCCACCTCGAGCTTGCGCTGGTCGCCATGCGACAGCGCGGTCGCAGTGACGCCGCGGCGATTGCCGAGCGCGACCTGGTCGAGAATGGCGTCGGCGCGCGCGATCAGGTCGCGGCGCACCATCCAGGGCCGCAGCATGTCGTAATGCGTGCCCGCTGCCGCCTGCACTGCGAGGCGGACATTCTCTTCCACTGAGAGGTTCGGGAAGAGATTGGTGAGCTGGAAAGCACGTCCGAGACCCGCACGGGTGCGCATTGGTGCGGAATGCTCGGTGATGTCGGCGCCGTCGAACAGGATGCTGCCGCCGGATGCCCGCAGCTGGCCCGAGATCAGATTGAAATAGGTGGTCTTGCCGGCGCCGTTCGGCCCGACGATGGCGGTCAGCTCGCCCGGGCGAAACGTGCAGGAGACATTGTTGACCGCGACATGGCCGCCGAAGCGGATGGTGAGGTCGCGGGTTTCGAGGGTGAGCGGCATGGAGAGTCTGGCAAATGATGAAACGAGATAGATCCGCAGGTCACGCTGCGCTCCCTCCCCCGCTTGCGGGGGAGGGTCGGGGAGAGGGCTGTCTCCGCAGGCGAGAACCCCCAAGAGGAAGGAGTCCTCTCCCGGCCTCTCCGCATCCGCCTTCGCCAAGGCTTCGGCGGACAAGAGCGGGAGAGGTGAAGCAAGAAAGCTTACCGCTTGTTCTTGATCGGAACGTTCATGTCCTCGATCTTCAGCTCGCGCACCGGCTCGAGCACGGCCCAGGCGACGTTCGGATCGACCTTGACCTTGAAGTGATACATGCTCTGCAGCGCCTGATGGTCCTCTTTCCGGAACACCATCTTGCCCTTGGGCGTGTCGAACTCCAGGCCCTCCATCGCGCTGATCAGCTTCTCGGTGTCGGTCGACTTCGCCTTGGTGACGGCAGCGACGACGGACATCGCAGCCGCAAAGCCGCCCGCGGTGAAGAAGTCCGGCGGCGCGTTGAAGCGCTTCTGATGCTCGGCGACGAGCCAGTCGTTCACCGGGTTCTTCGGGATCTCATAGAAGTAGTAGGTCGCGCCTTCCATGCCGGGCAGACCCTTGTAAGCGGCGAGCGCCGGCAGGATGTTGCCGCCGGTGGAGAGCTCGATGCCGTAGCGCTTCGGGTCCATGTCCTGGAGCTTGGCCAGCGGATTGCCGGCGCCGGCCCAGATCACCCAGATCACCTTGCGGCCCGGCTTGTCCTTCAGCGCGTCGAACAGGCGCTGGCCGACCGCGGTGAAGTCGGTGGTCGAGGTCGGGGCATATTCTTCCGCCGCGAGCGTCGCGCCGGTCTTGGCGAGCGCTTCCTTGAACGCGGCGACCCCGTCGCGGCCGAAGGCGTAGTCCTGCGCCAGCGTCGCAACGGTAACGCCCTGCTTGCCGATCGCGACCGCGTTGGAGATCGCGTCCTGCGAGGAGTTGCGCGCCGTGCGAAAGATGTAGCGATTCCATTTCTCGCCGGTAATCTGGTCCGCGACCGCGGGCTCGACGATCAGGATCTTCTTGTTCTCCTCGGCGACGGGAAGAATGGCGAGCGCCGCGGCCGACGAGGTCGTGCCGATCGCGATATCGACCTTGTCATCCTGATAGGCCTCCGAGAGCGCGGCCTTGGCGAGGTCCGGCTTGCCCTGGTCGTCCTTGGTGATGATGACGATCTTGCGGCCGTCGAGCGTCATGCTGCCCTTGGTGGCGTATTCGAATCCCATCTTCAGGCCGGTCTCGGTCTGCTTGGCGTAGGCCTCGAGCGGACCGGTCTTGCCGTAGATCAGCGCGATCTTGAGATCGTCGGCGAGCGCGGAGGTGCCCGCGCCGAGCGCGAGGATGGTTGTTGTTATGATGAGTGATCGACGCACGATGGTCCCTCCTGATGTAAAGTTTCTGCCAACAGCGATTTGCACAACGTCACGAACATTGCAATTGATCCTTCCGGCGGCGTGCGCCGGAGCGAGAGCATGCATCATTTTTGAGCCTGGCTCGCATTGCGCGCCGCGCCGGCCTCGACCTGGCGCCAGTCCGACTGCGCTTCCTCCGCGCTCTCGAAGATGTGCGGCGCGACGCCGCGCTTCTCCAGGGCTTCGCCGAGCTTGATGCGCAGGAAACCCGACGTGGTGTAGCGCGACACGCCGGAATAGAAGCGGTCGACGAGGCTGCGCACCATGGCCGAATAATCGTCCATCAGTTCCGGCAGGATAGAAAAATTGTCATAATTGACGATGGCGTAGACGCGGCGTCCGAGCGGCGCCAGGCGGGCCTCGACGATGGCGGCGATGGTGTCGATCTCCGCCTTGCTGCGCAGCGGATAGCGCTCGAGATTGACGAAGAACAGGTTCTGCTGCTCGTCCAGCGTGAAGCGCTGGTCGAGCGGGATGGTGAGCAGGCGCTCGCGCAGATCCATCAGGCCGTCGCCGAAGATGCGCGCGTCCATCAGGGCGGGGTCGCGCGGGATCAGCGGCTTGAAGTCCATCAGGCGCAGGATGTCGCGCTCGATCTCGATGCCGGGCGCGACCTCGACGAGCTCGAGCCCGTCCTCCCGGAGCTCGAACACGCAGCGCTCGGTGACGTAAAGGGTGCGTTGCTTGCGTGCGGCGGCAAACGGGCCGCTGAAGGTGACGTGCTCGACATTCTCGACGAATTTGCGCGACGTGGCCTCGTCCAGGATGACGAGCTTGCCGTCCTTTACCGCGATGCGTTGCTTGCCCGCACCGAACGTGCCGACGAAGATCACTTCCTTGGCGTTCTGGCTGATGTTGATGAAGCCGCCAGCGCCTGCGAGCTTCGGCCCGAACTTGCTGACATTGAGGTTGCCGGTGCGGTCGACTTGGGCAAGCCCAAGGAAGGCGGCGTCCAAACCGCCGCCGTCGTAGAAGTCGAACTGGTAGGGCTGGTCGATCACCGCCTGCGTGTTGATCGCCGCGCCGAAATCGATGCCGCTCGCCGGGATGCCGCCGATCACGCCCGGCTCCGCCGTCAGCGTGATGAGGTCGATGATCCGCTCTTCATTGGCGACCGAGGCGATCCCCTCGGGCATGCCGATGCCGAGATTGACCACGCTGTTGGCCTTCAGCTCCAGCGCCGCGCGCCGGGCGATGATCTTGCGCTCGCTGATCGGCATCACCGGCAGCGAGGCGGCGCGGACCCGGATCTCGCTCGAGAAGGCCGGATTGTATTGCGTGCCGAAAGTCTGCCAGTGGTTCTCGGGCCTCGACACCACGACACAGTCGACGAGGATCCCGGGAATCCTCACTTGACGCGGATTGAGGCTGCCGGCCTCGGCGACGCGCTCGACCTGGGCGATGACGATGCCGCCGGAATTATGCGCCGCCATGGCGATGGCAAGCGCCTCCAGCGTCAGGGCCTCCTTCTCCATGGTGAGATTGCCGTCGGGATCGCCGGTGGTGGCGCGGATGATCCCGACATCGATCGGGAAGGTCTTGTAGAGCAGGCAGTCCTCGCCGCGCAGCGTGATCAGCTCCACCAGGTCCTCGGTGGTGCGTGCGTTCAGCTTGCCGCCGCCGTGCCGGGGGTCGACGAAGGTGCCCATGCCGACACGGGTGATGTGGCCGGGCCGGTGCGCGGCGATGTCGCGGAACAGGTGCGTGATGACGCCCTGCGGCAGGTTGTAGGCCTCGATCTGGTTCGCAATCGCGAGCTGCTGCAGTTTCGGCGCAAGGCCCCAATGCCCGCCGATCACGCGCCGCACCAGGCCTTCATGTCCGAAATGATTGAGGCCGCGCTGCTTGCCGTCGCCCTGCCCGGCCGCGTAGACCAGCGTTAGATTGCGCGGCTTGCCTTGCGTATAGGGCGCATCGCCCTCATGGGACAGATAGAGCTCCTCCAGTGCGATGGCGATCTCCTCGGCAAAGCCGATGCCGACGAAGCCGCCGGTCGCCACCGTGTCGCCGTCGCGGATCAGCATGACGGCTTCATTCGCCGAGACGACCTTGCCCTTCTCGGAGTTGCGCAAGTAAGGCAGAGCTGGATGATGGCTCACGGCGTTCCTCCCGCTCCCTGGACCGTAGGCCTTGTTGTGCTTGATCTTATCGCGAAGCGCTGCCCCGGAACAGGTTGCTCCTCGCGAAGGAAAGACGGCAAAGCGGAGAGCAAGGTCCGCGCCAGATCCCGCAGCTTCGCGCAAAACCGCTGAAATCTGCGGCAATTGCCTGCAATCTGTCCCGGAAGAGCAGCCGGGTGCGGTGTCCGGAATCCGAGACTCCGGACAGTCCGGTGTCTCGAAACTCAGACGGGCGCCGATCCCGAGGCGAGGCCGAATTTCGCGAGCTTCTTGTAGAAGGTCGCGCGCGAGATCCGCAGCATCCGGGCGGCCTCGGTGATCTGGCCGTTGCTGGCGGCGAGCGCCTGTTCGAGCGTCTGCTTCTCGAACTCGGCCTCGGCTTCGGCATAGGGTACCACCAATCCGGCCGGGCGCTCGGCCGGTGCAAGCCTGACCTCGGTGCCGATGGGGAGGATGCGGGCGACATCCTCGCCGGTCAGCCGCCCGGAATCGCTGAGGATCAGCGCGCGCTCGAGGATGTTGCGGAGCTCGCGGACATTGCCCGGCCAATCGTAACGGGCGAGCGCAGCGAGCGCGCTCGGCGTGATCTTCGCCTTGACGTAGTCGCCCGACGCGCTGATGTCGTCGAGCAGCCGGGCGCAGATATCGGGGAGATCGTCGAGGCAGTGGCGGAGCGGCGGCAGGTCGACTGAAAGCACGTTGAGCCGGTAGTAGAGATCGGCGCGAAATGCGCCGTCGCTGACACGCTTGCGCAGGTCCACATTGGTCGCGGCGATGACGCGGACGTCGACCCTGGTGATCTTGTCCGAGCCGAGCGGCTCGATCTCGCGCTCCTGGAGCACGCGCAGCAGCTTGGCCTGCAATTGCAGCGGCATCTCGCCGATCTCGTCGAGGAACAGCGTGCCGCCGTCGGCAATGCGGAACTTGCCCTCGCGTCCCCGTCGGTCGGCGCCGGTATAGGCGCCCGGCGCAGTGCCGAAGAACTCCGACTCGATCAGCGTCTCGGGGATCGCGGCGACGTTGACGCTGACGAACGGCTTGTCGGCGCGCGAGGAGGCGTTGTGGATCGCCTGCGCCAGCATCTCCTTGCCCGTGCCGGTTTCGCCGGTGAGCAGGACGGTGACGCTCTGCCGCGCGGCGCGGCTGGCGATCTCCTTGGCGCGCGCGATCGCCGGCGTCGTGCCGACGAAATCGGCAAAGGTGAAGCGCGCCCCGCGGGCGTTGGACAATTGCCGCCGCGCCAGCCGCAGATCGCTCTCGAGCTGGGCGACGCGGGCGAGCAGGGGCTTCAGGCTTTCGAGATGATCATAGAGCACGAAGCCGATCGCGCCGATCACCGTCCCGTTCTCGTCCTCGATCGGCATGCGAGTGACGACGAGCTGCTCGCCGCCGAGCTCCATGATGTCGAGCAGGATCGGCTCGCCGGTCTCGGCCACCTTCCGCATCAGGCTGTTCGGGATGACCTCCTCGATCGACCGGCCGATCGCCTCGCTGGCATGGTCGAGACCGAGCGCGGCAAGATATTTCTCGTTGACGTAGACGACGCGCCCGCCGCGATCGATCGCAATCGCGCCCTCGCAGAGCTTCTCCAGCCGCTCGAACAGCGTCTCCATCGCGCGCGCGCGGAGATAGGCGGGATCGTTGATCGAGGAGGCGGCGGCAGGCATGAGATACCTCGGGGAGGTCCGCCCGTGTATTAGCAAAAGTGTAGCGATTTCAAAGGGAGAAATGGCGCCAAAGGAGGAATGGGCGCTGAACCCAGCTCAGCAATCGCTGTCGTCCCGGGGCGCGCAAAGCGCGAGCCCGGGACCCATAATCACAGGACGCAGTGCTGCGCGACGCTCCCACCCCCAGTCTTCGCTAAATTGCTCCCTTTGGGTATGGGTCCCGGGCTCGCTTCGCGCCCCGGGACGACAGCGGTATGTGTCGCGCCGCCCCTACCGCCGGTACCCGCTCGCCCGCGAATAGCCCTGGCGGTTCTGTTGCGCCGGGCGGCTTGCCACGCTGACCCGCGCATCGCTCGAGGCGGGCGTTGCGAGCTTCAGCTCCTCCAGGAAGATCGGCCGGGAGAAATAATAGCCCTGCGCGTAGCGGATCTTGGTCGCCGCCTGCAGATAGGCCAGCTCCTCGTAGGTTTCGAGGCCTTCGGCGATCACCGTCATGCCGAGCGCCTCGCTCAAGGATTCGATCGCGCGCAGGATACCCTGGCTGCGCGGACGATTATGAATGTCGGTGATGAAGGAGCGGTCGATCTTGATCTCGTCGGCGGTGATGTCGGCCAGCGCCGAGAGCGAGGAATAGCCGGTGCCGAAATCGTCGATGGAGACGCCGACGCCGAGCTTGCGGAACATCGGCAGGATCTCGTCCTGAAAATGATTCTTGGCGACGAAAGCATCTTCCGTCACCTCGATCATGAACCGCTGCGGAAAGCCGGTCTCCTCCAGCGCCTGCGCAAAGCTGCGCATGAATTCGGGATTGCCGGCCTGCTTGGCGGCAACGTTGATGCTGATGGTCGCTTCCGGGCCGAACGTGTCGTTGATCAGGTCGATCGACTTGACGATCTCGGCGAGCACGAGATGGGTCAGCTCGTCGATCAGGCCGAGCTCGCCGGCAAGATTGATGAACGAGCCGGGCGCCTGGATCACGCCTTCGTCGTCGCGCAGGCGCACCAAGGCCTCGATGCCCTTCACGGCCTGCGTGCGGATGTCGACCTTGGACTGGAAGGCGCAGCAGAAGCGCTTTTCCAGGATGGCGAGCCGCAGCGACTGCTCGACCTTCATCCGCGCCTGCGCCTCGCGCTCCATGCTGGCATCGAAGAAGGCGGCCAGTCCCTTGCCATTGTTCTTGATGCGGTACATCGCGATGTCCGCGTTCTGCCGCAGCGTTTCGAAGCTGCGTCCATGGTCGGGATAGAGGCTGATGCCGACTGAGGTCGAGGCGAACACTTCCGAATGGTCGATGAAGAACGGCGCGGTCAGCCGCTCCAGCGTCGATTGCATGAATTCGGCGACTTCCTCCTGGCTCTGGACCGGTGACAGCAGCAGCAGGAATTCGTCGCCCGAGATGCGCGAGAGTATGTCGGAATCGCGCAAGTCCCGTCCGAGCCGCTTCGCCAGCTCGACCAGCAGCGCGTCGCCCACGGCGTGGCCGTAATAGTCGTTGATGTGCTTGAAATTGTCGACGTCGAGGAAGGCCAACGCAAAGCGTTCGCCGCCGTCGTCGCGCGCGAGCAGGGCATTGGCGCGGTGCTCGATCACGCGGCGCGAGGGCAGCCCGGTCAGCTCGTCGAAATAGGCCGAGCGGAACAGCTGGTCCTCGAAATTCTTCTGCTCGGTGATGTCGGAGGATGCCGAGATCAGCAGCTCGCGTCCGTCGAGACGAACGGGGCGATGGGTCGTGAGCAGCACCTTTCGCGCGGCGCCGACGTGAAGCGCTTCCTCGGTCACGACGGGCTGCCCGTCGCTCAGGGCCTGGCGGCAGGCCTCGCGCCGCGGCGTCAGATCGGGTGAAGGACGGCTGCCGTCCAGGCCGAGCTGCGCGGCGGCGGCATCGTTGACCAGCAGCAACTCGCCATGCGCGTCCTGCACGGTGAGGCCGGCCGGCAGCATTCTAACGATTTCCTTGAGAAAACCGAGCTCGGCTTCAGTCGCGCCGGAATATTGATTGTCGTTCATAGAAGTCATGAATCTTGTTGTTTCAGCGCGCCTTTGCAATGAGCGCGATCTTCCGCGGTTCCCTCTTAAGTTTGGTTAAGGGGTCAGGAGAAATACGGGGGTGTTTTGGAGAAAACTTGCGACGATCCGACGCGCGCTGGCGATCGTCATTAACGGAGCGTCAACGCGCTCGGCGAAACAGCGAAGTATCCGCGTGGGAGCGATTTCGCCTGCGGCCATCCTTCGAGACGCCCGCCGTGGGCGGGCCCTCAGGATGAGGGCCGGAGTGCGCTGCGCGATATCACCCGAGCACCGATGCCGCTTAGCCTCATCCTGAAGAGACCGCGAAGCGGTCGTCTCGAAGGACGAGGCGCTTGCTCAGGTCGCGCAAGTGCCACACGCGATTGCGCCACCGCGCGGGCAGCAAGGAGCACACCTTACATGTTGCGACGTCTACTCGCTTCGTGGAATTCGGCACTGCATGATGCAATGCAGCCCGGTTTTCAGATACGAGATCTCAGTTTTGCCGTCGAAAGCCGACAGTGCCGACTTCAAGAGCTTGGTGCCGAAGCCGGGCTCCGAAACCTTGTCCACGCTCGGTCCTTCGGTTTCGTCCCAGGTGATCGTCAGGCGGTCGTCGGTGATGGTCCATGACACCTGCAACAGACCGCGCGGTGAGGAGAATGCGCCGTACTTGCCTGCATTGGTGGCAAGCTCGTGAAACATCAATGACAGCGTGACCGCGAGCTTGGGCGGCAGGAACAGCCGCTCGCCGTTGAGCGTGAAGCGGACATGGCCGTAAGGCCCGAGCTCGGAGATCAGAAGGTCGCGGATGTCGCAGCCGGCTTTGTCGATCCGCGAGATCAAATCATCGGTTGCGGCCAGCGAGCGCAGCCGCGGATCGACCCGGGCCCAGACCTGCGGCTGGTCGTGCAACACCTGGTGCACCACGGCATGCACCGTCGACAGCTTGTTCTTCAGCCGATGCTGGAGCTCCTCGACCAGCAGCTTGCGATAATCTTCTTCCTCGATCAGGCGTCTGGAAATTCGGCGCTGCTCGGCCAGCATGGTGCGATAGTGCTCGACACCCCAGATGGTGATCGCGCACACGGTCCAGTAAAGCGCCAGCAGGACAAACCGCGCGCGATCGGCAAACGCATCGCCGAAATTCAGCGCGACGCCGAGCACGCCGCCGACGAGCGCCGTCACGATGCCGATCCGGAATCCGCCCAGGGCCGCAGCAAAGAAGACGGCCGGGAAGTACGGCGTGAAATAGATGTCGGGACGAACCTGAGCGAGGCCCCAGCGGACCAGGGTTGCAGCCAACAGGCAGACCACCGCAAAGCCGATGCTCAGAGCGAGCGAGGGCGGCGCCGCACCCTGCCAGCCCTTGCGGAACTCCTCGATCAGCTTCCTCATGCACTGCCTGGTTGCGATAGGCGTTCGACGGTCGAGCGGCCCGTGAGGATGTTACGCATGCCGCCCATACAAGCATAGCTTGCCTTGTCGGAAGCGGGCAGGAATAGTGACCGCTGCGGCGACGGCGGCGGCCGGCATTCGCCATTTGGCATCAAATCACTCGAAAACAGGAACATTCCATGGGCAGGCTGGACGGCAAGGTTGCGGTGATCACGGGGGCGACGAGCGGCATCGGATTGCGCACTGCGGAAGTCTTCGTTGCCGAAGGTGCCAAAATTGTGATCGCAGGCCGGCGCGTACCGGAAGGCGAGGCGCTGGCGCAGCAGCTCGGGGAAAGCTGCGTCTTCCGTCAGACCGACGTCACCGTCGAAGCGCAGATGCAGGCGCTGATCGCGCTCGCGGTCGACAAGTTCGGCAGGGTCGATTGCCTGTTCAACAATGCCGGCGGGCCGGCGCAGACCGGCGGCATCGAAGGCCTCGAGGTCGAGCGGTTCGATGCGGCGATGGCGACGCTGGTGCGCAGTGTCATGCTCGGCATGAAGCACGCCGCACCCTACATGAAGAAGCAGGGCGGCGGCAGCATCATCAACAATGGCAGCATTGCCGGCCGCCTCGCCGGCTTCTCGTCGTCGATGGTCTATGGCGCGGCCAAGGCGGCGGTGATCCATCTCACCAAATGCGTGGCGATGGAGCTCGGCGAATCCAATGTTCGCGTCAATTCGATCTCGCCCGGTGCGATCGCGACCGGCATCTTCGGCAAGGCGCTGGGGCTCTCGACCGATGCCGCCGAGAAGACGCCGGCGGTGATGCGCGAAGTCTACAAGACCGCGCAGCCGATCCCCCGCGCGGGTCTTCCTGAAGATATCGCCCAGGCCGCAGTGTTCCTGGCCAGCGACGAATCCAGCTTCATCAACGGCCACGACCTCGTCGTCGACGGCGCCATGACCGGCGGCCGCAACTGGAGTCAACAGCAGCAGGGCTATGTGGCCCTGCGCAAGGCGTTCGATCAGGGGGCGTAGCAGCTCCGGCGATGGTGCCGTAGGGTGGGCAAAGGCGCGCCCTTCGCGCGCCGTGCCCACCATCGATGTGTGCACCCGGAGAAACGTGGTGGGCACGCTTCGCTTTGCCCACCCTACGAGATCGGCGTCTAAACCGCCTTCACCGTCACCCGCAGCCCGTCCCGCGGCTTCGGGATCGGCCACATCTGCCAGTCGGGCTTGTAGCCTGGCGCGAGCGACACTTCGATATTCTCCAGGAAATGCCGCGCGAAACATTTCGCCTGCATGTAGGCGAAGTGCAGGCCTAGGCACATATGCGCGCCGCCGCCGAACGGCACGAAGGCGAAACGGTGACGGCCACGCTGTGCGTCCTCGGTGAAGCGCATGGGATCGAAACGGTCCGGCTCCGGCCAGATCTCCTTCATGTGGTGGGTATAGAGCGGGTTGATGCCGATCGCCGTGCCGGCGGGAATCGCAAAACCCTTGAAGCTGAAATCGCGCATCGCGCGGCGCGGCATCGACGGCACCGGCGGCTTGAGCCGCAGCGCTTCCTTGAACGCCATCTCGGTCAGCGGCATCTTCTCGAGATCGTCGAAGCTGGTCGGCGCGCCGGAGGCGAGGCCGAGCGCGAGCACCTCCGCGCGCAGCCGGTCCTGCCAGTCCGGATTGGCGGCGAGCTCGCCGATGAAGGAGGTCAGCGACGAGGTCAGCGTGTCGTGCGCGGCCATCATTAGGAAGCTCATATGGTCGATGATGTCCTGGTCCGACAGCAGCGCGCCGTCCTCGTGCGTGGCGCGGCAGAGCTGCGAGAACAGATCGTCGCCACCGTGATTGCCGCGCCGCAGCGGAATCTGCTCGCGGAAATAGGCGATGATGCGCTTGCGCCCCTTGACCCCTCGCGCCATCTGGGTGCCGGGCAGGGGGCGGCGGATCGGGGTGACGGCGGCGGCCACCATGTCGACGAAGGCGCGGTTGATCTCATCGACCTCGGGCCCGATATCGGCGCCGAGGAACGAGGCCGCGGCGAGATCCAGCGTAAGCTGTTTCATCGCCGGATAAAGCTGCATCTCGCCCGGCTTCGCCTTCCACTGCGCGACGCGCGCGGAAATGCCCCGGTCGAGATCGCCGAGATAGGACTTCATCGGCCCGGACTTGAACGCGACCGAGAGCGCCTTGCGATGCAGGCGATGCTCCTCGAAATCGAGCAGCATCAATCCGCGCGGAAACAACAGCCCCAGCACCTTGTCCCAGCCATGGGTCGAGGAGAACAGCTTCTGCTGGTCGAACAGGACAAGCTCGTTGGCCTCGGGCCCGAGCAGCACGACGTTGGTCTCGCCGAAAAAGTGCGTGCGGTAGACCAGACCGTATTTGGCGCCGTTCGCCTCGATATGGCCCTTGGGATCGGCGAGCACCTGAAAGGTCTTGCCGATGATCGGCCAGCCTTCGTCACCGGGAATGTGGGTCAGCTCGTTGCGCCTGGGCGGAGTGAACGGAAGCGCAGGGGCGGCCACATTCTGCATCGACATGACGATTGCTCCGGTTCGCTGGCCCCGCAAACATAGCACGATCCGGCCGCGATGAGCTGCGGTCGTCTTGCGCACAAAATCGTCACTCCCACCGCCGTCGTCCCCGCAGAGGCGGGACCCATAACCACAGGGAGGAGTTTTGGTGCGGAGGCTGGTAGCTCCGAGTCTTCGTAAATCCGCATCCTGTGGTTATGGGTCCTCAGATGCGCAATTGCGCATCATAGCTCGCGCTGCGCGCGCCCCGGGACGACGAGTGGAGTGCCTACCGCTTCGCCGCTTCCTTCTGCAGATCCGGCGCGTTGACGGCGGGAATGGCGACGCGGCCGGGGCCGGTCACCTTCAGAGCCTCGGCGGCCTTCTCATTCTCCATGATCTTGGCCATTACGGCTTGGCCCGCACGCTCGAAGATCGCGCGGTTCTCGATCACGAATTTCTGCGACCTGCGCAGCCCGTCGATATAGCCGTTGATCTCCGGCACGACGTAGCGCGCCACCATGTCCCAGCTGCGCCGGGTGGCTTCCGGATTGGCCCAGTCGTGAACGAAGCCGATGACGGCGCCGACGCCGCCGGAGACCTGCATCACGTTCTTGATGGTCTTGACGAGATCGTCGGGCGTGCCGATGGTGGACGCCGCCCCCTCGACGAAGGCGGTCTTGTCGACGGCCTCGTCGGGCGAGGAGAACGCGGTGAGGCCCGGCCGCTGCAGCGTGCCGACATTATATTCGTTGTGCCAGCGCATCAGCCCGGCGCCGGCCTCGCGACGGGCTTGTTCACGCGTTTCCGCGATGTGCCAGGTCAAGAGCACGCGCCAGTCGGCGCGACGCACCGTGGTTCCGTGCTTTTTGGCGGCATCCTCGGCGAACTGCCATTGCTGCTGCAGCGACATCAGGCCCTGCGTCGTCATCGAGCCCAGCGAGATGATGCCGATGCCGTATTTGCCGGCGAGCGTCATGCCGGAGGGCGAGATCTGCGAGGCCACCACGAACGGCATCTCCTCCTGCAAGGGCAGGATCTGCAGCGCGGCGTCGTTCATCGTGAACCAGTCGCTTTTGGCGGTGACGCGCTCGCCGTTGAAGAGGCGGCGGATGATGCCGATCGCCTCGTCCTGGCGGTCGCGCTGCGTCATCGGATCGATGCCGAGCGTGTGCGCGTCGGAGGCGAGCGCGCCTGGTCCGGAGCCGAAAATGGCGCGGCCGCCGGTCATGTGGTCGAGCTGCACCATGCGCTGGGCAACGTTGAAGGGATGGTGATAGGGCAGCGACACCACGCCGGTGCCGAGCTTGATCCTCTTGGTGCGCTCGCCGGCCGCAGCCAGAAACATCTCGGGCGAGGCGATCATCTCCCAGCCCGAGGAGTGATGCTCGCCGCACCAGAACTCGTCATAGCCGAGCGCATCCAGCTGCTCGACCAGGTCGAGATCGCGCCGGAACTGCAGCATCGGATGCTCCCCGATCGGGTGATGCGGGGCAAGAAAGGCTCCGAACTTCAGGCGCGCCATGGCGGTCTCTCCGGCTGAATTTTCTGTTTGTTGGTCGTGTCAGGCTACGTGCCTGACGGCACGAACGCAATCACGCGATGTCCCGCGCGGTGGAATGCAGGCATGCGCGGTGGCAAGCGAGACGTTGCGTAGTCCTCGCCCGCTTCGCGCTTCATCACGATAACGACACGCAGCGCGACTGGGCGGGTCCCTTCATTCGCGTTCGACACCTCCGCGAAGCCTCACAATCAGCGCGCGCAGAATTCCTCGCCTCGCTCTTGTCATTTGTGACATTCGTCATGATGGGCGCCGCATTTCCGGCGCGGATACGCCGCGCATCGGCACGAGATTGCGGACGTTGCGGTTAATACGTGCGGATTCTTGCAGATTTTCAGCCAATTTCCCGAGATTGACAGCGCACGGTCTTTTTATTTTGCGCCGCAGCAACTATCTGGTTGGGCTGGACGTTGAGCGTCGCCCACCAGGAACTTGCCGTGTCGTTAGCCAGAAACATCGACCTCTTGAGACGTCTGCCCCGGCTGGACGGACTGCGCTTCGCCGAGCCCGGCCGCGGTGCAGATGGATCGAGCCCGCTGCAGGAGGTCACTGGCTTCGGCGACAATCCCGGCGCCTTGCGCATGTTCGCGTTCGTGCCGGCGCAATTGCAGCGGCCGCGCGCGCTCGTCGTCGTGCTGCATGGCTGCGGGCAGACGGCGGCCGCTTACGATCTCGGCGCGGGCTGGTCGACGCTCGCGCAACATTACGGCTTTGCGCTATTGATGCCCGAGCAGCAGCGCATCAACAATGCCAACACCTGCTTCAACTGGTTCAATCCGGAGGACACCGCGCGGGACAGCGGCGAGCCGGGTTCGATCCGCGCGATGATCGCGCATATGGTGAAGACGCATCGCATCGATCCCAGGCGCGTCTTCATCACCGGCCTGTCGGCCGGCGGCGGCATGACCTCGGTGATGCTCGCGACCTATCCGGAAGTCTTCGCGGCCGGCGCGATCATTGCCGGGCTGCCTTACGGCATCGCCTCGAACTTGCGCGAGGCGCTCGACGGCATGTTTCATTCCCCGGCGCGCCCTTCGCGCGAGCTCGGCGATCTCGTGCGCAGCGCCTCCGATCATCGCGGGCCCTGGCCGAGGGTCTCGGTGTGGCACGGCAGCGCCGACCGCACCGTCAATCCCGGCAATGCCAACGAGATCGTCAAGCAGTGGCTCGACCTGCATGGCCTGCCCGAACTGCCGATGGCCGAGACCAATGTCGACGGCTATCCGCGCCAGGCCTGGTGGGACAAGGACGGCGAGACGCTGGTCGAGTCCTATGCCATCACCGACATGGCGCACGGCACGCCGCTGGGGCTCGCCGACAACGATCAGCGCTACGGCATCGAAGGCGCCTTCCTGATCGAGGCCGGCATCTCCTCGTCCTACCACATCGCAAAGTTCTTCGGCCTCACCGGCTGGATTGCGGACGCCGCGACGACGAAGGCGGAAGCCAAATCCACGACGAAGCCCGCCACGAAGCCTGGCGCGAAACCGGCACTGTCGCCGGCACCACATCTCGCCCGCTCGATCCGCACCGCGGTCGCCGCGGAGCCGGCCGAGCCGCAGGGCGAGAAGGTGCGCGGCTTCGACCTCGGCCAGATCATCACGCGCGCGCTCACGGCCGCGGGATTGATGAAGTAGCCTCGCTGTCGTCCCGGACAAGCGCGCCTGAAGCGCGTGCCGATCCGGGACCCATAGCCACAGGACAAAGTTGGGCACGAAGAGGTGACTCCGAGTCCCCGTAACCACATCTCCCTGTGGTTATGGATCCCGGATCTGCGCTTGCGCTTGTCCGGGATGACAGCGGAGTTTGTAGCGGCGGCTTCAATTCAGCTCCGCGAAAAGCTACCCCGTCTGATCGATCACCTCGACCGGTGTCACGCTGATCTCGCCGCCCGCGACCTTCCGCGTCACCTCCTGGTAGTGCTTGAAGAAGTCGCGCGATTGCAGCGTTTTCTGCGCAGCATCGTCGGCGACGCTGGCGAAGTGGAGATAGCTGCCGTCGTCGCGATGCTTCAGGCAACGATAGCCGATCCTCCCCTTCAGCTCCGCATCGGCGTCGATCGCCCTGATGAAGCGGCCGATCTCGCGGTGCCACTCCTCCGTCGTGCCGTTCTTGAACGCGTATCTGATCATGAAGTGCTTCATGTGACGCTCCCTGCTCGTCTTGTGCGTCATCATCTGCGCGCTTGATACGATCCCGCAAGTATGGACAAAATTGATAGTATGGACTTTTTCGCCGTTGCTCCTATCCTCATCGCATAGCGTTTTCGAGCGAAGTGGATACCGGTTCGCGTAAAGAAAACGCGTCAAAACAAGAATCTTCCACATGGAGGAAACGACATGGCGAAGACGTCTCCCGCGCGCACCTGTCCGGTTGCGGCGTTTCAGAAGATGATCAGCGGCAAATACAAGCTGCGCATCGTCTGGGACCTCAAGGACGGCCCGCGCCGCTACGGCGAGATCAGAAGCGGCTTGCTGCGCGGCGCATCAGGCAGCGCCGAGATCACCCCGCGCGTGCTCAGCCGCGAATTGAAGGCGTTGACGATGAGCGGCCTGATCGACCGCAAGGATTTCGGCGAGGTGCCGCCGAAGGTCGAGTACCGCCTGACGCGCAAGGGCAAGAGCTTCGTCCCCGTCGTTGCCGCAATCCGCGAGTGGGGCGAGCGCAATCTCGGTGAGGCGACGGCACTCGCGGACGCCGCTGAATAAGCCTACATCTCGCCGGTGATGAACGGATTGGTCATCCGTTCCTGGCCGATGCTCGAGCCGGCGCCGTGGCCGCAGATGAAGCCGACATCGTCGCCGAGCGGCAGCAATTTCGTCTTGATCGAACTGATCAGCGTGGCGTGACTGCCGCCGGGCAGGTCGGTGCGTCCGACCGAGCCGGCGAACAGGACGTCGCCGACATGGGCAAACCGCAGATCCTTGTTGAAGAACACCACGCTGCCGGGCGAATGACCCGGACAATGCAGGATATCGAACTGCAAGCCGCCGATCGACACGCTGTCGCCCTCGTCGAGCCAGCGGTCGGGCGTGAAATCGCGTCCTCCCGTCATGCCGAAGCGCGCGCCGCTCGCCACGACGTTGTCGAGCAGGAACTTGTCCGCGACATGCGGTCCCTCGATCGGCACCGTCAGCGCATCGCGCAGCTCGGCCGCGCCGCCGACATGGTCGATATGGCCGTGGGTCAGCCAGATCTTCTCCACCGTGACGCCGGTCTGCTTGATCGCATCCAGGATCTTCGGCACGTCGCCGCCGGGATCGATCACCACGGCCTTCTTGGAAGGCTCGTCCCAGATGATGGTGCAGTTCTGCTCGAACAGCGTCACGGGAACGATGATCGCGCCCGCCTTGGCTTGCCGGGATTCTCGCCGGAATTCTTGAGTGTCGTTTTGCTCGGTCATGGCCTCACAATGCCGATTTTTGCCGGGCCGCCAAGCAAAAGATTCGGGCCCGCGCCAGGGAACAACCGTCACACGGCCGTCCCAATTGGCCTGCCATTTTGAACCGGGGCGTTGCTGTCGCGTTCTCCCGCGCAAGGCGTCAGATTTGGGTGGTCTTCGGCATGGCTCACGACAACGAGAATTGGTGGCGCGACGGCATCTTCTATCAGATCTATCCGCGCTCGTTTCAGGACTCGGACGGTGACGGCGTCGGCGATCTCGCCGGCATCCTCAAGAGGCTGCCTTACGTCAAATCGCTCGGCGTCGATGCGATCTGGCTGTCGCCGATCTTTCCCTCGCCGATGGCCGATTTCGGCTACGACATCTCGGACTATGTCGGCATCGAGCCGCTGTTCGGCACGATGGCCGATTTCGACGCGTTGCTCGCGGCCGCCCACGACAATGGCCTGAAGCTGATCCTCGATCTCGTGCCGAACCACACCTCCGACCTGCATCCCTGGTTCACCGAGAGCCGGTCCTCGCGCGACAATCCCAAGCGCGACTGGTACATCTGGCGCGATCCTGCGCCAGGCGGCGGCGTTCCGAACAATTGGTTGTCCGAGTTCGGCGGCAGCGCGTGGGCTTTCGACGAGACCACGGGACAATATTACTACCACGCCTTCCTCGCCCAGCAGCCGGATCTCAACTGGCGCAATCCGGACGTCCGCAAAGCGATCTACGACGTGATGCGGTTCTGGCTCGACAAGGGCGTCGACGGCTTTCGCGTCGACGTGATCTGGCACCTGATCAAGGACGCCGAATTCCGCGACAATCCGGCCAACCCGCACTACGTCGAGGGCCGTCCGCCGAACGAAAAAATCCTCACGCAATATTCCACCGACCAGCCGGAGGTGCATGACGTTATCGCCGAGATGCGGCGCGTCACCGATTCCTATGGCGCGCGCGTCTTGATCGGCGAGATCTATCTGCCGCTGCACCGGCTCATGGCCTATTACGGCAACGATCTCACCGGCGCGCAGATGCCGTTCAACTTCGCGCTGCTCTCGACCTTCTGGAGCGCCCGCTCGATCGAAAAGATCATCGAGGATTACGAAAAGGCATTGCCGCGCGGCGCCTGGCCCAACTGGGTGCTCGGCAATCACGATCGTCCGCGCGTCGCGAGCCGCGTCGGGCCCGAGCAGGCCCGCGTCGCGGCGATGCTGCTGCTGACGCTGCGCGGCACGCCGACGCTTTACTACGGCGACGAGATCGGCATGCACCAGCTCGCGATCGCGCCGGAGGACGTGCGCGATCCCTTCGAGAAGAACGTCCCCGGCATCGGTGTCGGCCGCGACGGCTGCCGCACGCCGATGCAATGGGATTCCTCGAACTTCGCAGGTTTTTCGCAAGCAAGGCCCTGGCTGCCGCTGCCGGAGGACCACATCCGCGAGAATGTCGCCAATCTCGAAGCCGACCCGCGTTCGATCCTCAACCTCTACAAGCGCCTGATCGGCTTGCGGAAGAGCTGCCCTCCGCTGGTCACGGGCGATTATCATCCGATCGCCGCGCAAGGCGATCTGCTGATCTATCGCCGCGCGGCCGGCGGCAAGGCCGTGATCGTCGCGCTCAATCTCGGCCCCGATCCGGTCGCGGTGACCAGCAGCGCGATCCGTTTCGGCAGCAGCATCTTGCTGTCGACGTTCCTGGATCGCGAAGGTGAGGAGATCGAAGGCGTGCTGGACCTGCGCGGCAACGAGGGCGTGGTGGTGGCGTCACCCACCTAACTGTCGTCCCGGGGCGGGACGAAGTCGCGAGCTATGATGCGCAATTGCGCATCTGAGGACCCATAACCACAGGAAGAAGTTTTGCGACGACTCGGAGTTGCCCGCTTTGCCCCACACGTCTCCCTGTGGTTATGGATTCCGGGCTCGCGCTGCGCGCGTCCCGGAATGACGGGCGGGATGGAATCGGCTATTCTCCCGCCATGGACAACATCGCCCGCATCACACTCGTGCCGCCGCCGGATCGTCGCCAGTCGGAGACGGCGCTGGCGATCGCGCGCGGCACCGCGCGTCTGTTGCGCTCGCTCGGCTTCTCCTGCATCAGCGAATTGCCGCTGCCGTCGGGCCGGCGCGCCGATCTCGTCGCGCTGAACGAGCGCGGCGAGATCTGGATCGTCGAGATCAAGTCGTCGATCGAGGATTTGCGCGCCGATCAGAAATGGCACGAATACCGCGCCCATTGCGACCGGCTGTTCTTCGCCTTCACGCAGGATCTGCCGTGCGAGATCTTCCCCGATGACACCGGCCTGATCGTCGCCGACGCCTACGGCGCGCACCTGCATTGCGAGGCACCCGAGCACAAGCTCGCCGCCGCCACACGCAAGCAGATGACGGTACGTTTCGCGATGACGGCGGCCTTGCGGATCAACCGCCTGGTCGATCCGCAGGGCCATGCGGATTTCTGGGAGTAGGCTGACTTCGTAGCCCGGATGGAGCGCAGCGCAATCCGGGACAATTGCAGCCCGTCGCGCCAATCCCGGATTACGCTGCGCTCCATCCGGGCTACGCAGTGTCGTAGGGTGGGCAAAGCGAAGCGTGCCCACCAATTAAAATTAATCAGGATCGAAATAGAGAACGTGGACACGGCGCAAGGGCGCCTTTGCCCACCCTACGAGACCGCTACCTCGGCGCGCGCTTCGCCAGGATCCGCTGCAAGGTACGCCGGTGCATGTTGAGCCGGCGCGCCGTTTCCGAGACGTTGCGGTTGCACATCTCGTAGATGCGTTGGATGTGCTCCCAGCGGACGCGGTCGGCCGACATCGGGTTGGCCGGCAGCTCGGATTTGTCCGTGTTGGTCGACAGCAGTGCGGCGACGACGTCGTCGGCATCCGCGGGCTTGGAGAGATAATCGATCGCGCCCATCTTCACCGCGGTCACCGCAGTGGCGATGTTGCCGTAGCCGGTCAGCACGATCGCGCGCGCATCCGGCCGCTTCTTCTTGAGCGCCGAGACCACGTCGAGGCCGTTGCCGTCGCCGAGCCGCAGATCCACCACCGCGAACGCCGGCGCCGATTTGCCGATCTGCGCAAGCCCGTCCGAGACCGTGTCGCATGATGTCACCGAAAAGCCGCGGCTCTCCATGGCCCGTGACAAACGCTCCAGAAACGGCTTGTCGTCTTCAACGATGAGCAGCGAGCGGTCGGTCTGTTCGTTCAGGTCGGCAATGGCGTTCAAGGTTGTTTCCTCTCTCCAGCGCATCGACATATGGCGTCGCAATCGCGCGGTGCCAAGGCGGCAAATGGTCGACCCGCCCCGTTGTGCGACGCAAGGTCGCGGCTATCCTATTGTTTCTTCGAGCGTCTCGATAGCCTCAAAACGCTGTCTCGGCCATGTGATCTGAACCACCGCACCATGGTCCGGAAAGATGCGGTTGGTAAACGAGACCTTCGCGCCGGTGCGCTCCAGCAAGGTGCGCGCGATGAAGACGCCGAGGCCGAGGCCGCGCCGTTCGCCGCCACCATCATCCTGGGGGGGGCGCCGCGACAGATAGGGCTCGCCGATCCGGTTGAGGATATCGGGTGGAATGCCCGGTCCGTCGTCGGAGATCACGAGCTCGATATGGTCCTGGTTCCACCAGGCGTTCACCTCGACGGTGGTGCGGGCGAAATCGACCGCATTCTCGACGATGTTGCCGATGCCGTAGAGGATGGCGGGATTGCGCGAGCCGACCGGCTCCGCCGCCGCGGCCACCGCGATCCGCACCTTGATCTCGACGCCGAAATCGCGATGCGGCGCCACCACCTCCTCGATCAGCTCCGACAGCTTCATGTGGTCGAACGGCGCGCCGGTGGGGGAAAGCTGGGTGATCTTGCTGAGGATGTCGCGGCAGCGCTGGGTCTGCTCGCGCAAGGTCTTCAGGTCGGCGGCGATGCTTGGCTCCTTCACCGTCTTTTCCAGCTCGCGCGAGATCAGGAAGATCGTCGCGAGCGGCGTGCCGAGCTCGTGTGCGGCCGCGGCGGCAAGACCGTCGAGCTGGGTCAGGTGCTGCTCGCGCGTCAGCACCAGTTCGGTTGCGGCCAGCGCGTCCGCAAGCTTGCGCGCCTCCTCGGTCACCTGGAACGAGTAGAGGCTGGTGACGCCGATCGCGAGCGCAATCGAAAGCCAGACCCCGACGAGATAGACCGGCGGCAGCACCAGGGGATCCTCGGAATCCCACGGCAGCGGAAAATGGAAGAAGAACAGGATCGACGCGCAGGCCACCGCGAGCAGGCCGAGGCCGAAGGTGAAACGGGCCGGCAGCGCCGTGGCCGAGATCAGCACGGGCGCGAGGAACAGGAACGAGAACGGGTTCTGCAGTCCGCCGGTGAAGAACAACAGACCGGCCAGCTCGACGATGTTCAGCGCGAGCAGGCCGGCCGCCTGCATCGGCTCCAGCCGCTGCATCGGATTGGCTGCGGTCTGGAGTGCGAGGTTGAGCGCCGCCGAGAGCGCGATGATGCTGACGCAGGGAATGATCTCGACGTTGAACTCCAGCCCCTGGGCCACGATGAAGATCGCGGCGAGTTGCCCCAGCACCGCCAGCCAGCGCAGCCGCAGGATCGTGTCCAGCCGGATATGCCGCTGCGCGTGATGGAAGTCGGAATCGGCAATTTTGGTCATATCGGCCAATGTGGCGGCGCCTTCCAAGGTCACGGACGCCGGGCTGACGGAACCGCCCGGTGAGGAGCCCTTACATCGAGCCTTGCGCTCGCCGATGCAATAGCAGAAGAACGGCCAGCATGACCGAGAATGGCAAGGCTTCAAGTCGGCCGACTGTCGCGGATCGAGATTCGTCCGCGGCAATTGCCGTCGATCACCTCGTCAAGGTCTACAAGCAGACCCGCGCCGTCGACGACATCTCCTTCTCGCTGCCGCGCGGCAGCATCACCGGGCTGCTCGGCGGCAACGGCGCCGGCAAGACCACGACCATCGCGATGATCATGGGCTTGGTGCTGCCGACCTCCGGCCGCGTGCAGGTGCTCGGTCACGAGATGCCGGACGAGAGTGCGTCCGTGCTGGGGCGGATGAATTTCGAAAGCCCCTATGTCGACATGCCGATGCGGCTCACGGTGCGGCAGAACCTCACTGTGTTCGGCAAGCTCTATGCGGTGAAGAACCTCACTGAGCGCATTGCCAGGCTCGCCGCCGATCTCGACCTCGGCGATTTCATCGACCGCGCCAACGGCAAGCTCTCCGCCGGGCAGAAGACCCGCGTTGCGCTGGCAAAGGCGCTGATCAACCAGCCGGAGCTGCTCTTGCTGGACGAGCCGACCGCCTCGCTCGACCCCGATACCGCCGATTGGGTGCGGGCGCATCTGGAGCGGTATCGCCGGGACAACAACGCCACCATTCTCCTCGCCTCGCACAACATGCTCGAGGTCGAGCGGCTCTGCGACCGCGTCATCATCATGAAGCGCGGCCGCATCGAGGACGACGACACGCCCGAGGCGATCATGGCCCGCTACAACCGCACCACGCTGGAGGAGGTGTTTCTCGACGTCGCCCGCGGCCGGGCAAACGGGGCGAAGGAGGCGGTGAGGTGAGGGAGAGCTGTAATCGTAACTTCAATGGAGCGACGTCATTCCGGGGCGCGCGGAGCGCGAGCCCGGAATCCATAACCACAGGCGGCAGCTGTGAGGCGAGACTGGTAAATCCGAGTCTTCGCCAAATTCAATCCTGTGATTATGGATCCCGGGTTCGCGACTACGTCGCGCCCCGGGATGACACTTTCCATCCCGGCCACGGGGTACGGCCATGACCGAGCTCTCCCTCCACCGCGGCATCTCGCTCCACCGCATCGGCGCGATGATCCTGCGCTATTGGTATCTGCTGCTGTCGTCCTGGCCGCGGCTGCTCGAGCTGCTCTATTGGCCGGCGCTGCAGGTCATCACCTGGGGCTTTCTCCAGTATTACATCGCCGAGAACGCCAATTTCTTCGCGCGCGCCGGCGGCACGCTGATCGGCGCCGTCATCCTCTGGGACATCCTGTTCCGCGGCCAGCTCGGCTTCTCCATCTCGTTCCTGGAGGAGATGTGGGCGCGCAACCTCGGCAATCTCATGATGAGCCCCTTGAGGCCGATCGAGTTTCTGTTGGCGCTCATGGTCATGAGCCTGATCCGGCTTGCGATCGGCATCATTCCGATGACCCTGCTCGCGCTGTTCCTGTTTCACTTCAACATCTATGCCCTCGGCCTGCCCCTGATCGCGTTCTTCTGCAATCTGATCTTCACGAGCTGGTCGGTCGGCATCTTCGTCTCGGGCCTCGTGGTGCGTAACGGCCTCGGCGCCGAGAGCATCGTCTGGACCTTGATGTTCGCAATCCTGCCGCTTGCCTGCGTCTACTACCCCGTCAGCGTGTTGCCGGTCTGGCTGCAATACGTCGCCTGGGCGTTGCCGCCGACCTATGCCTTCGAGGGCATGCGCGCGCTGCTGATCGAGCAGACCTTTAGGAGCGATCTGATGATGGAGGCGTTGCTCATCAACGCCGTCCTTTTGGTTGCATCTTTTGGGGCATTCCTTGCCCTTTTGCGCAGCGCAAAGCGGCACGGCTCGCTGCTGTCGGGCGGTGAATAAAGTCACTTTCCCGTGGATTCACGCTGATTTGGCGGTTTTCGCCACGTAGATGTACGGAACCATGCATTGACGCAATATTACGCATTCGGCAGTATGCTGCGATGCGAAGAGGAATATGACGATGCCTATTGGTGAGTTCGGCGGCGCACCGCCCCTGGCGGCAGAAGGCAGTCCGGTCCTGACGACGCCGATGTACTGGATGTACGAGATGGCGCACGCCTCTCTCAATCCGGCGCGTGCGGTCACCGACGCGACCAAGCTGCTGTTTCAGAACCCCCTCAATCCCTGGTCGCGCACCGAGGTCGGCAAGTCGGTCGCCGCGGCCTGCGAATTGTTCGAGCGCACCACGCGCCGCTACGGCAAGCCGGAATGGGGTCTCAACGACACCGAGGTCAACGGCATCCGCGTCCCCGTCGAGATCCGCTCGGTCTGGGAAAAGCCGTTCTGCAAGCTGCTCTACTTCGATCGCAAGTTCGCCCGTCCGCTGCGCAGCCCGCAGCCGCGCGTGCTGATCGTGGCGCCGATGTCCGGCCATTATGCGACGCTGCTGCGCGGCACGGTCGAAGCCTTCCTGCCGGCGCATGAGGTCTACATCACCGACTGGGCCGATGCCCGCATGGTGCCCTTGAGCGAGGGCCGCTTCGATCTCGACGACTACATCGACTATGTCATCGAGATGCTGCATGTGCTCGGCGGCAACACTCACGTGATGGCGGTGTGCCAGCCCTCCGTGCCCGTCGTCGCGGCGGTCTCGATCATGGAAGCGCGGCGCGATCCGTTCGTGCCGACCTCAATGACGCTGATGGGCGGCCCGATCGACACCCGCCGCAATCCGACAGCGGTGAACAATCTCGCCCAGGAGCGCGGCATCGACTGGTTCCGCAACCACGTCATCACCAAAGTGCCGTTCCCGCATCCGGGCATGATGCGCGACGTCTATCCAGGATTCTTGCAGCTCAACGGCTTCATCAGCATGAATCTCGACCGGCACATGGATGCCCACAAGCAGCTGTTTGCCCATCTGGTGAAAGGCGACGGCGATCTCGCCGACAAGCATCGCGACTTCTACGACGAATATCTCGCAGTGATGGATCTGTCGGCCGAGTATTACCTGCAGACCGTCCACACCGTGTTCGTGAAGCACTCGTTGCCGAAGGGCGAGATGACCCATCGCGGAACCCGCGTCGATCCTTCCAAGGTCAAGCGCGTCGCGTTGATGACGGTGGAAGGCGAGAACGACGACATCTCCGGTCTCGGTCAGACCGAGGCGACGCACAAATTGTGCAGCGCGATTCCCGATCATCGCCGCGTTCATTACGTCCAGAAGGGCGTCGGACATTACGGCGTGTTCAATGGATCGCGTTTCAAGTCGGAGATCGTGCCACGGATTCACGACTTCATGGTTTCGGCTGCGAATCCTGCTTCGTTGCAGGCGCTTGCGGCTGAATAACCTCGAATTTCGGCTTTCCCGTCGAAATTTCGGCCCCTGTCGCGGCCTCCGGCGGGCGCAACTCCACGCCAGATTCGCGGTATTTAGGTAGCTTTATAGGAGTGAGTCTGCCCTCACCCCTTGGGGGTGTTGCATGCGTCCAGCGGGGGCGAAAAAAGCCGGTTCCAACCCCAGTCTGTAGGGTCTCCCGGACGCCTGACCGCTGTATATTGGGCAAATGATTTGTTTTTGCGCCGAGCGCTTCCCATGGCGGCGGTTATGGCAGAATCCGGGCGCCCTCCTGCCCCCCGGACTGACAGACATGGCCACCCGCGCACTCCTTTATCGTAGGCCCCACGAACCGAAGACCCTCGTCATCACCCACGGATCGCAATTTTTTGCGATTCGGCTGCGCCGGCACCGCCGCGCGCGCCGTTACACGCTCAGAATCCATCCGAGCGACCGCGAAGCCATCCTCACCATGCCGCCGCGCGGCACGCTTGCGGAGGCCAAGGACTTCGCACAGCGTCACGGTGCGTGGATCGCAGCGCGCCTCGGCCGCTTGCCGAAGGCCGCACCGTTCCAGCCGGGCACGGTGATACCGCTGCGCGGGACGCCGCATCGCATCGTTCATCGCGCCGGCACCCGCGGCACGGTGTGGACCGAGGTGCGTGACAGCGGTGAGCGCATTCTCTGCGTCGCCGGCGGCCTCGAGCATGTCGATCGGCGCGTCAGCGATTTCCTAAAGCGCGAGGCGCGCCGCGACCTGCAGCGCTCGGCGGAGGTCTACGCGGCCGAGCTCGGGGTCAGGGTCAAGCGCCTCTCGATCCGCGATCAGTCCAGCCGCTGGGGCTCCTGCACCTCGGCCGGCTCGCTGTCGTTCTCCTGGCGGCTGATCCTCGCCCCGCCCTTCGTGCTCGACTACCTCGCCGCGCACGAAGTCGCCCATCTCGTCGAGATGAACCACTCGCCGCGCTTCTGGCGCGTCTGCGGCAAGGTCTGCCCGTCGATGGAGCGCGCCAAGAAGTGGCTCGACACGTACGGGAATGATCTGCACCGGTATGGCGTCGAGGATTAGTTCCTCGCAGATCAGGCCGCGCTCCCAGCGCTGTCATCGCCCGCGAAGGCGGGCGATCCAGTACGCCGCAGCAGCCGTTATGAATCTCGATGCCTCGGAGTACTGGATTCCCCGCCTTCGCGGGGAATGACAGGAGAGAGTGGGCAGGCATCACCGCTCCATTCTCGCCACACTTCGCGACGATTGCGCCGCTTGCCTGATTAATCCCGGCGCATCAACCGCTTCGCAGCATCCAGCGCGCATCGCGCCGGACCTCGTCTTCTACTGTGCATGGGGTTGTTTTCGCAGTTTGTGCTTTGAGGCCCGAAGGGTCCCAACCCACAACTACCGATTCCCGCCGAACAGCCGGTCCATCAGCCAGCCATCGAGCCCGGCTGCCGCCTCGGGGCGCACATTGGCGCGCGTCGGAGGCGGCGGGCGATAGCCGCCGGCGTTCGGTTGTGGCGGTGCCGCGGGCGTCGGCGGCGACACCTGCGAGGCCGCCTGCGCGAGGTTCGACAGGCCCCAGCCGCCGGGTGAGCTCGGCAACGCCGCCACCGGCACGCCCTCGTGCGCGGCCTTCATGAAGCGCGACCAGACTTCGACCGGCAGGCCGCCGCCGGTCGCCTTCTTGGTCGGCGAGTTGTCGTCGTTGCCGAGCCAGACGCCGGTGACGAGACTCGCGGTGTAGCCGATAAACCAGGCGTCGCGATAATCCTGGCTGGTGCCGGTTTTGCCCGCCGCCGGCCAGCCCGGGATCTCCGCCTTCTTGGCAGTGCCCGAAACAAGCGTCTCCCGCATCATCGCGTTCATCATGCCGACATGGCGGGGGTCGATGACCTGGTTGCGCTCCTCCGCCTGGCGCATGTAGAGCAGCTTGCCGCTGACTGTCCTGATCCTTGTGACGACATGCGGCGCCACGGCGAGGCCGCCATTGGCGAACGGCGCATAGGCGCCGACCAGCTCGACCATGGAGACTTCGGAGGTGCCGAGCGCGATCGAGGCGTTGGGCTCGAGCTTGGAGGAGATGCCGAGGCGGTGTGCGGTGCGCACCACGTTCTTCGGCCCGACCTCGAGGCCAAGACGGATCGCGACGGTGTTGAGCGACATCGCCAGCGCCTGGGTCAGCGTCACCGCGCCGAAATATTCATGGGTGTAGTTCTCAGGACGCCAGCCCTTGACCTCGATCGGCGCGTCCTGGCGCATGGTGTCGGGCGTCAGCCCCTGCTCGAGCGCGGTCAGGTACACGAACGGCTTGAACGAGGAGCCCGGCTGACGTTTTGCGGTGACCGCGCGGTTGTACTGGCTGTCGGAATAGTTCCGCCCGCCCACCATGGCGCGCACTGCGCCGTCGGGCGTCATGGCGACCAGCGCGCCCTGGCTGACGTTGAACTTCACGCTCTTGGCCGCGAGCTCGTCGATGATGGCGGCTTCCGCCACGCTCTGCAGTTTCGGATCGATCGTGGTCTCGACCTTGATGCTCTCGTCGATCTGCCCGACCAGATCGTCCAGCACCTCGCCGATCCAGTCGGCGACATAGTTCACCGTGCCGGCGCCGGCCGGCTTCACGTTGTAGGAGGGATGGCCGATCGAGGCCTTCGCCTGCGCGTCGGTGATGAACTTCGCATCCGCCATCGCCGCGAGCACGATCTGGGCCCGCGCTTCGGCACCTTCCGGATTGCGGTTCGGGGCAAGGCGGGATGGCGACTTGACGAGGCCGGCCAGCATCGCGGCTTCCGCGACCGTCACGGCCTTCGCCGACTTGCCGAAATATTTCTGCGCTGCCGCCTCGACGCCGTAGGCGCCGGAGCCGAAATAGACGCGGTTGAGATAAAGCTCCAGGATCTCGTCCTTGGAATGCTTGCGCTCCAGCCAGATCGCGAGCTCCACCTCCTGCAGCTTGCGCCGGATAGTGCGCTCCTGGGTCAGGAACAGGTTCTTCGCGAGCTGCTGCGTCAAGGTCGAGCCGCCCTGCGAGACGCCGCGATGAAGCAAATTGGTGACGAGCGCGCGCAGGATGCCGACCGGGTCGATGCCGAAATGCGAATAGAAGCGGCGATCCTCGATCGCGATGAACGCCTTGGGCAAATACGGCGGCAGATCCTTCAGCGCGACATTGGCGCCGGCCATCTCGCCGCGCTGGGCCAGAATGCTGCCGTCGATGCCGACGATCTGGATCGTTGGCGGGCGCTTCGGGATCTCCAGCGACTGGATCGGCGGCAGATGCGCGCCGACATAGATCACGACGCCGATCACCGCGATGACGCCCCACAGGCTCAGCACCGCGCCCCAATAGACAAGGCGGCCGAGACCGAACCCGCCACGCGACTTCGCTCGACGCTTGGCGCCGCTGCGGCCGGCTGGCGCCTTGCGCTCGCGCGGCGGCTCGGTGCCGGCATCCTCGCTCTTGCGCTTGGCGGATGGTTTCGCGGATTTCTTCGGCTTGTCGTCGCCGCCGGGAACGCGGTCTGCCGGCGTGAGGCGCAGATCGGCGAGCGCCGCGGGCAAGCCGAACAGCGGCTCCTTCCGCGCACCCTTTTTCTTTCCCCACGCCATACGCAAAACGCCCGGTCAGCCCGCCCCGCCGAGACGCTAGCGGTCGCTGTTTAAGGCCGGGTTACCCCGGCGTTAACGCACGATTAGGAGATGCGGCATTCGCCGGCCGCAGTTCCGCTTCCGGGGCCGCAAGGCTAGGATCGCTCGTATCAATAAGATGAGGGAGCGCCATGGGCCATATCGATCCGACCAAGGAGATCTTCGCGCAATTCCGGGAGAACGATCGGCCGGGCCCGATCCACATGCTCAACCTGGTGCGCCTGCGCAAAGAGGCGGCCTATCCCGACGGCCGCAAGGCCAGCGGCGCGGAAGCCTATGCGGCCTATGGCCGCGAAAGCGGCCCGGTGTTCGAACGGCTCGGCGGCCGCATCGTCTGGCAGGGCAAATTCGAGCTGATGCTGATCGGCCCGCAGGAGGAACGCTGGGACCATTGCTTCATCGCCGAATATCCAACCGTCGCCGCCTTCGTCGAGATGATCCGCGACCCCGTCTATCGTGAGGCGGTGAAGCACCGCCAGGCCGCGGTGGAGGATTCGCGGCTGATCCGGCACGCCGTGCTGCCGGTCGGGAAGAACTTTGGAGAGATACCGACCTGAACGCCAAGTAGGAGGCTCTCTCGATCGTCATGGCCGGGCTTGACCCGGCCATCCACGGCTTCCTTGACGCCCCAACAACGTGGATGCCCGGGCCTTCGCCTCGCCGAAGCGGCTCCGGCCGCGCAGGCGGGACAAGCCCGGGCATGACGTCGCAGAGGCAGATGCGTTCTAGCCCGACGGGCCGGTGTCCTCGATGATCGGTCCGAACAGCTCCCAGCGCTCGCCGTTGAACTTCATCATCTGCATCTGCTTGTTGACGCGGTAGTCGTTCGGCCCGGTGTTGATCTTGATGCCGGGCAGCGCCAGGCTCGGCGTGTAGCCCTTGATATTGGCGGCCTGCTTCATGATGTTCGCACGCGTCAGATCGTCGCCGCATTGCTTCAAGACCTGCACCAAGAGCTCGGCGACCGAATAGGCGTAGGTGTTGATGGTGTTGAGCTTGTCACCTTCCGGGAAATACTTGTCCATGAAAGCGAAGAAAGCCTTCACGCCGGGATCGTCCTTCCACTGCGGGTCGCTCGGCTCCTTGCCGTAATTGGTCGAGATGATGCCCTTGGAGATGTCGAGGCCTGCCGGCTTCAGCGTCGCCGAAATCGGGCTCGCATTGATGTCGAGGATGTGCACCGGCGTCCAGCCGAGATCGGCAAGCTTCTTGATAGCCTGCGCCGCGAATTTCGGCGTCGAGGCGTTATAGAACAGGTCGACGCCCATCGACTTCAGCTTCACCACCTGCGAGTCGACGGTGGGGTCGGTCACCTCATACGACACCTCGCCGACGATCATGTTGGCCTTGTCGCCGAGGCCGCTCTTGAGGCCGGCAAGATAGTCGCGGCCCATGTCGTCGTTCTGGTAGAGCACGCCGATCTTGGCGTTGGAGTGATTGGCGAGAATGTATTTTGCGTAGATCCGCCCCTCGGACACATAGTTGGGATTGTAAGCGATGGTCCAAGGATAGTTCTGCGGATCGTTGAAGCGCGCGGCGCCGGTCGAGGCCAGCAGCTGAGGTACCTTCTTGCCGTTGAGGTACTTCTGCACGGCGGCGTTCGCGGCTGTGCCGATCAGCTGAAAGGTGAACAGGACCTCGTCGCCCTCGACCAGCTTGCGCACCTGCTCGACGGTCTTCGGCGGCGAATAGGCGTCGTCATACTGGATCAGGTTGATCTTGCGGCCGTTGATGCCGCCCTGATCGTTGATCATCCTGAAATATGCGGCCTGGGTCTTGCCGATATTGGCGTAGACCGAATAGGCGCCGGAGAACGGCACGGTCTGGCCAATCTTGATCTCGGTGTCGCTTGCGCCGGTGTCGTATTTCTTCTGGGCGAGGGCCTGGCTGGTCGAGACTGCGACGGCGAACGCCGCCGTGGCAGCTAAGAAGGCTCTGCGATTGTTCATATTGGAACGTTCCTCCTGACGGAATTATCGGCCGATGGTCTTTCTCCGTTGATTGCAACGGTCGCCATCGCTGCCGAAGATTGTGGAGGAAGCTTCGCCGCAGCGCAAGGATCGCGGCGCTGTGCCGTAGCGTCTCAGGCGAGAAACATCGCAATCAGCGCGATTGCCGCCGGCAGCGCCTGCACGATCAGGATCCGCGTGCTGACGGTCGCCGCGCCATAGGCGCCGGCCACGATCACGCAGAGCAGGAAGAACACCTTGATCTGGAATGCGAAGGCCGGGTTGCCGTGGAACAGGCCCCAGACCAGGCCGGCCGCGAGGAAGCCGTTATAGAGACCCTGATTGGCGGCCAGCACCCTGGTGATCTCGGCCTTCTCGGGCGAATTCCGAAACACCTTCAGGCCCAGCGGCTTGTCCCAGAGAAACATCTCCAGGACGAGGAAGAAGACGTGCAGCGCCGCGACCAGCGCCACCAGGATATTGGCGATCAGGATCAAGGTGAGCTCCCCCAAAAGCATCAGCTTTCGGGTGGACGTTAGCACGGCCGCCGTGGCAAGTGCGATCGATGTGTTTCGATTGCTGGTGCCGCAATGTCCGCTCGATCAACCAAGGTGCCTGAACGCTTCGGTCTCGACCACCTGGCGACGCCGATCGGGATTGCGCTGCTCGTCACCGATGCCGAGGGCAAGCTGCGCGCGCTCGACTGGGAAGACTATGAGCACCGCATGCGCGATCTGCTGCGCCTGCACTATGGCACAGTGGATCTGCGTGATCAGCCTGCGCCGTCGGACATGCGGACCGCACTCTCGCGCTATTTCGACGGTGATCTCGGTCAGCTCCAGAGCATCGCATGGCGTATCGCCGGCACGCCGTTCCAGCAAAAAGTCTGGACCGCGCTCGCGCAGATCCCCGCCGGCACCACGATGAGTTACGGCGCGCTCGCCGCGAAGATCGACATGCCCAGGGCGATACGAGCCGTCGGCCACGCCAACGGCTCAAATCCGATCAGTGTGGTGCTCCCGTGCCATCGCCTGATCGGAGCGGACGGTTCGCTGGTGAAGTATGGTGGTGGCCTCGAGCGGAAGAGATGGCTGCTGCGGCACGAGGGGGTGGAGGTTTGACGCGCAGCTCAGATGCTGTTCGGGTTAATGCGCGGATCCCCTGTTTCCAGTCAACCCATTCCTCTGCGTCTCGAAGCGAAACAAAGTCGGCGATCGGAATGTCTGTTAGGTCAGCGCGCCGTTCGATCACACGCCATCCGCCCTGTTCGAGGCGCTGGATTATGTAAGATTCGACCGGAAGGTAATCAGTCATTGCGGCTGAGCCTTTTGGGATTGCGAGGCTGGTTCAAGCCGCCGGCTGCACCGCCTTGTCGCCGGCCATCACATGGGTCAGCGCGCTCTTGATCGCGGCCTGGCGCGTCGGCGCGTTGATCTGCGCGCCCAGCAGGTCGGTGACGTAGAACACGTCGCGCGCGCGCTCGCCGAAGGTCGCGACATGGGCCGAGGCGATGTTGAGATTGAGCTTGGAGATCGCGGTGGTCAGCTCGTAGAGCAGGCCGGGCCGGTCGAGCCCGGAGACCTCGATCACGGTGTAGCGATCGGACCATTGGTTGTTGATCGTCACCTCTGGTTCGATCACGAAAGGCTTCGCCTTGCTGCGCACGGTGCGCCGCGCCACCACTTCCGGCAGGCGCAGCTTGCCCTCCAGCACGTCCTCGATCATCTCGCCGATGCGCGTGGCGCGCCGTCCCTCGTCCTCGTCGCGGTCGTATTCGCGCGAGATCGAGATGGTGTCGAGCGCGCGGCCGTCGGTCGTGGTGTAGATCTGGGCGTCGACGATGTTGGCGCCGGCCGAGGCGCAGGCGCCCGCGATGATCGACAGCAGCCAGGGATGGTCGGCGGCGAAGATCGTCAGCTCGGTGACGCCGCGCACCTCGTCGAAACCGACATTGATCGCGAGCTTGTGGCCGGCCTGCTCGCTGGAGCGGACGAAGCGGGCGTGCCGGATCTTGCGCGGCAGCTCGACCTTGAGCCAGTAGGCCGGATAGTGCCGGCCGATATAGGCGTCGAGCTCGTCGTTCGGCCATTCGGCGAAGGCCATGCGGAATTCGGCGTGCGCAGCGGCGAGGCGCTTGCCGCGGTCGACCTCTGAGAAGCCGCCGGTCAGCACCGGCTCGGTCTCGTAGTATAGCGAGCGCAAGAGCTGCGCCTTCCAGCCGTTCCACACGCCAGGGCCGACGCCGCGGATGTCGGCGGTGGTCAGGATGGTCAAGAGCTTCATCTGCTCCACAGACTGCACCACGGCAGCGAAATTCTCGATGGTCTTGCGATCGGAGAGGTCGCGCGACTGCGCGACCGTGGACATCGTCAGGTGCTCCTCGATCAGCCAGGCCACGAGCTCGGTGTCGGCCGGGCTGAAGCCGAGCCGCGGGCAGAGCCGCCGCGCCACCTTGGCGCCGGCGATGGAGTGGTCCTCGGGACGGCCCTTGGCGACGTCGTGCAGCAGCGTTGCGATGTAGATCACCGCGCGGTGCTCGGGCCGGATCTTGCGGAACAGGTCGCTCGCCAGCGCGAACTCCTCGATGCCGCCGCGCTCGATGTCCTGGAGGAAGCCGATGCAGCGGATCAGGTGCTCGTCGACGGTGTAGTGATGATACATGTTGAACTGCATCATCGAGACGATCTTGCCGAAGGCGCGGATGAAGTGACCGAGCACGCCGGTCTCGTTCATCCGCCGCAGCACGATCTCGGCATTGTCCGAGGTCAGGATCTCCATGAACAGCCGGTTGGCCTCGGGATTTTCGCGCAAGCCCGCATTGATCAGGCCGAGCGAGCGCGTCACGTCGCGCATCGCATCCGGATGGAAGGCAAGGTTGTTCTTCTGCGCGAGGCGGAAGATGCGGATCAGATTGACCGGGTCGTGCTTGAACACGTCGGGCGCGGCAACATTGATGCGGTTGTTGTCGACGATGAAGTCGTCGCTGTCGGGGACGCGCCGCTTCACTGCGCTCGGTCGCAGCCGCGCCATCACCCGGCTCAGCACCGGCGCGGGCTTGGCCTGCTGGTCCTCGAGCTTGGCGCAGAGGATGGCGGTGAGGTTGCCGACTTCCTTGGCGACCAGGAAGTAGTGCTTCATGAAGCGCTCGACGTCCTGCATGCCCGGATGCGAGGTGTAGCCGAGACGTATCGCGATCTCGCGCTGGAGGTCGAAGGAGAGGCGCTCCTCGGCGCGACCAGAGTAGAAATGCAGATTGCAGCGCACCGACCAGAGGAAGTCGGCGCAGCGGCGGAAGGTGCGATATTCCTGCGCGTCGAACACGCCGCGCCCGACCAGCTCGTGGGTGTCGCGGACGCGGTAGACGTATTTGGCGATCCAGAACAGTGTGTGCAGGTCGCGCAAGGCCCCCTTGCCGTCCTTGACGTTGGGCTCGACCAGATAACGCGACTGGCCGCCGCGGCGGTGGCGCTCCTCGCGCTCGGCGAGCTTTGCGGTGACGAATTCGGACGCGGTGCCCTGCACCACTTCCTTGTCGAAGCGCTCGACCAGCTCGTCGTAGAGCGGCTTGTCGCCGGTCAGGAAACGCGTCTCCAGGATCGCGGTCCGGATGGTCATGTCGCCGCGCGCCTGCCGGATCGATTCATCGACCGATCGCGTGGCGTGGCCGACCTTCAACCCCATGTCCCAGAGGCAATAGAGAATGGCTTCGGCGACCTGCTCGCCCCAGGCGGTCTGCTTGTAGGGCAGGATGAAGAGCAGATCGATGTCCGATTCCGGCGCCATCAGCCCGCGGCCGTAGCCGCCGGTCGCCACCACCGCCATGCGCTCGGCGCCGCTCGGGATCGGCGAGCGGTAGAGATGGCGCGTCGCGGCCGAATACAGGATGCGGATGATCTCGTCCTGCACGTGGCACAGCCGCTCGGCGCAGCGGCGGCCGTGGCGGTCCTTCAGAAGGATCGCCTGGGCGGCGGCGCGCGCGGCGATCAGCTCCGCCTTGAGCAATAGCGCCATCGCCGTGCGGAACGCGTCCTCGCGCCCCTCGTGCTTCTCGGCAAGCGCATCGACCGCGGCGGTGATCCGCGCGGTATCGAAGCGCTCGTCCACCTGTGGCTTCTGCTCAGTCGCGACGCTGTCCATGTCTTACCGGATATAAGAGGTGACAGGCGCTGTCACGAGACATTCGCAAGGGACGATCGGCGAGTTTCGCCGTGCAGATGAATCGGCTTCGATATCGATATCGGCGCCTGGGGTAACGTCATGAATGTGCTCAGATTTTTCTCCTGGATCCCGGCTGGTCATGACTGCCTCCATCAATCATGGGCTGACACAAAACCAATCGCGCTCTATACCGCTCATCGATATCCCCGGGAGAGAACAAGATGGACGCTGCAGAGCTGCGCCAGATGCAGGCCCCGATCAAGGAGCGCTACAAGACCGATCCCAAGGCTGCGCTGATCACGCTGAAGGCCAAGGGCTCCACCGATAGCGAAGGCATCGCGTGCAAGGTCGAGACCGGCCGCGCTATCGCGATGGCCGGCCTGCATCCGGGCACAGGCGGTTCCGGCCTCGAGCTCTGCTCCGGCGACATGCTGCTCGAAGCCCTGGTCGCCTGTGCCGGCGTCACGCTGAAATCGGTCGCGACCGCGATCGAGGTGCCCTTGAAGACCGGCAACGTCTACGCCGAGGGCGATCTCGATTTCCGCGGCACGCTCGGCATCGACAAGGAGACCCCGGTCGGCTTCGCCGAGATCCGCCTGCGCTTCGAGGTCGACACGTCAGCGCCGCAGGACAAGCTCGATCTGCTGCTCAAGCTCACCGAGCGGTATTGCGTGGTCTATCAGACCATCAAGAACGGCCCGAAGGTTTCGGTGTCGATGCAAAGGATGTAAGACGCAGGTCGTCATTCCACCGATTGGTGTCGTCCCGGGGCGCGCCGCTTGGCGCGAGCCCGGGACCCATAATCCCCGGCCGTCGGGATTTTCGGACGGTCGTTGCTCCTAGCTCTTAAGCCACCATGGCCTGTGGTTATGGATTCCGGGCTCGCGCTTCGCGCGCCCCGGAATGACAGATAAAATGTCCCTCGACCTCCACTTCCTCCTCTTCCTGCTCCTGCGCATGGCGATCGCGGCGGCGTTCGTGGTGACGGCGTCGATCATCACCGAGCGCTCCGGACCGGTGATCGGCGCGCTGATCGCGACCCTGCCGGTCTCGGCCGGGCCGTCCTACGTCTTCCTTGCGATCGATCATGACGCCGCGTTCGTCGCCCAGGGCGCGCTGGCGAGCCTGCCGGTCAATGCGGCAACGATCTTGATGTGCCTCACTTACGTTGTGCTGTCGCAGCGGCACGCTCTCGTGGTAAGCTGCGGAAGCGCTTTCGCGGTATGGATCGGGATGGCCTCGATCATCCGCCAGTTCGACTGGTCGCTCGCCGCGGGGCTCGCCGCCAATCTGATCGCGTTCGGCATCTGCATTCCACTGCTCGCGCGCTATCGCCATGCGAAGATGCCGCTGGTGACGCGCCGCTGGTACGATGTGCCGATGCGCGCTGCGCTGGTTGCGACCCTTGTCGCCATCGTGGTTTCGACATCGAGTTGGGTCGGCCCGCGCATCAGCGGCATCATTGCACTCTTTCCCGTGGTGTTCTCCAGCATCATGGTCATCCTGCATCCGCGCATCGGTGGACCGCCGACCGCTGCCGTGCTCGCCAACTCCGCCTGGGGCCTGCTCGGATTTGGCATGGCGATTGCGGTCCTGCACGTTGCAGTCGTGTGGTTCGGCTCCGCCGCCGGCTTGTGCCTCGCGCTCGCAACCTGCGTGGCATGGAATCTGACGCTGTGGAGAATAGGACGGCGCGCCTTGCGCCGCACGCGGCCGATGCCGTGAGACTACGGATATGCGCGACGCCACGTCGCGAGAAGCCGATGTGGCCCGCTCGGACCAACCGTTGAATGAGCGCCATCATTTCAAGTCCTGCCGTACTGTTCCGGTGTGAGCTCCAGCGGCTCCTCGCGCTGACATGCTGATAACCCCCGTCGAATTCCCGACAGTAAAATTAGAACTTTGTTCGAGCTTTTGCCGTAAAGAATCAGGCTGCTCGCCCGCTTCGTTGCTGTCCGACCATCGCGACGGACCTTCCAATCGGATCTGGGGGAGACGCAGATTGGAATATGTCAGCACTGCTGCGCGATCAGTTCCTCGATACTGACGAGCATATCCCCCTTCGGCTCAATTCGAGATGGAGATTTCCTGATGTTCGGCCGTAAATTCCACACTGATGCACAATCGCGGCTCGATGCCATCGGCCGTTCGCAGGCGATGATCGAGTTCAATCTTGATGGGACGATCATCACGGCCAACAAGAATTTTCTCGACGCACTCGGCTACCGTCTCGAGGAGATCCTGGGCAAGCATCACTCGATGTTTGTGCCGGCCGACCAGCGCGACAGCGCCGAGTACAAGGCGTTTTGGGCCGCATTGAACCGTGGCGAGTATCAGGCGCGCGAGTTCAAGCGGATCGCGAAAGACGGCCGCGAGGTCTGGATCGAAGCATCCTACAATCCGGTGCTCGACGGCAACGGCAAGACGGTGATGGTCGCCAAGATTGCGACCGACATCACCGAGAAGAAGATCCGCAGCATGACGGACGCCTCCAAGATCGCTGCCATCAGCCGCGCCCAGGCCGTCATCGAGTTCAAGCTCGACGGCACCATCCTCTCGGCCAACGAGAATTTCTGCAAGGCGCTCGGCTATTCGCTCGACGAGATCAAGGGCAAGCATCACAGCCTGTTCGTGGCCGAGGCCGACCGAAACAGCCCGGCCTATCGCGAATTCTGGGCCGCGCTCAACCGCGGCGAATACCAAGCCGGCGAGTTCAAGCGGATCGGCAAGGGCGGCCGCGAGGTCTGGATCCTTGCCTCCTACAATCCGTTGCTCGACGAAAACGGCAAGCCGTACGGCGTGGTCAAGTTCGCGACCGACGTCACCGCGGAGAAGCTGAAGAATGCCGATCTCGCCGGCCAGATCGCGGCGATCGACAAGGCCCAGGCCGTGATCGAGTTCAACATGGACGGCACGATCATCACCGCCAACGCCAACTTTCTCGGCGCGCTCGGCTATTCGCTGGCCGAGATCAAGGGCCGCCACCACAGCATGTTCGTCGAGCCCTCCGAGCGCGACGGTGCCGGCTATCGCGAGTTCTGGGCCGCGCTCAATCGTGGCCAGTACCAGGCGGCGGAGTACAAGCGCATCGGCAAGGGCGGCAAGGAGGTCTACATCCAGGCCTCCTACAATCCGATCCTCGACCTCAACGGCAAGCCGTTCAAGGTCGTGAAATACGCCACCGACGTCACCAAGCAGGTCCTGGTCCGCATGGGCAACGAGCGCGTGCGGGGCATGATGGAATCGGTCGCCGCCGGCTCGGAGGAGCTCAACGCCTCGGTGCGGGAGATCTCCGAGGCCATGACCAAGTCGCGCGAGACCGCGATGGGCGCGGTCGAGCAGGTCGGCGCCGCCGACGCGCAGGCCCAGCGCCTCACCGAGGCCGCGCAGGCGATGAGCGGCATCGTCGAGATGATCAACAACATCACGGGGCAGATCAACCTGCTCGCGCTCAACGCCACGATCGAATCGGCGCGCGCGGGCGAGGCCGGCCGCGGCTTCGCGGTGGTCGCTTCCGAGGTCAAGAGCCTCGCCAACCAGGCCAAGCAGGCGACCGACAAGATCGGCCAGGAGATCGGCAGCCTCAACAGCATCTCCGGCGACGTCGTCAGCGCGCTCGGCTCGATCAAGCAGGCGATCAACAATGTCAGCGAGTACGTGACCTCGACCGCCGCCGCGATCGAGGAGCAGAGCACGGTGACCAACGAGATGTCGACCAGCATGCAGCGCGCCGCCGCGGAAGCCGCGGCGATCGCGGCGCGGGGCTAGGCCGGGCTCGGAATTGCAGGGTGGGCAAAGGTGCGCTCTTTGCGCGCCGTGCCCACCATCTCTCCCCGATCGCTTCATGGAGCGGTGGGCACGCTCCGCTTCGCCCACCCGACGGCACCGTCACTGCTTCGGCAGTTTCGCCTTCAGCGCATACAGAGCATCGAGCGCCTCGCGCGGCGACATCTCGTCGGGGTGCAGCGCCTTCACCGCCTCCATCAGCAGCTCCGCTTCGCTCGGCGGCGCGGCTTCAGTGGCGGCGCGCGAAGGGACAGCGAACAGCGGCAGATCGTCCACCAGGGCTCGTGCGGTCTGGCCGCGGTCCTGCGCCTCCAGCTTGGACAGCACCGATTTGGCGCGCGTGATCACCGCCGGCGGCAGGCCGGCGAGTTTCGCCACCTGGATGCCGTAGGAGCGGTCGGCCGAGCCCGGCAGCACCTCGTGCAGGAACACGACGTTGCCCTGCCATTCCTTCACCCGCACCGTGGCGTTGAACATCCGCGGCAGTTTCGCCGCGAGCGCGGTCAGCTCGTGATAATGCGTCGCGAACAAGGTTCGGCAGCGGTTGCTCTCGTGCAGATGCTCGATCGCGGCCCAGGCGATCGAGAGGCCGTCGAAGGTCGCGGTGCCGCGGCCGATCTCATCGAGGATGACGAGCGAGCGCTCGCCGGCCTGGTTCAGGATCGCCGCGGTCTCGACCATCTCCACCATGAAGGTGGAGCGGCCGCGGGCGAGATCATCGGCGGCGCCGACGCGCGAGAACAGGCGGTCGACGATGCCGATCCGCGCGCGCGTCGCCGGCACGAAGCTGCCGATCTGGGCCATCAAGGCGATCAGCGCGTTCTGGCGCAGGAAGGTCGATTTACCGGCCATGTTGGGACCGGTGAGCAGCCAGAGCTGGCCTGACTTCTGCGCCGGCGCGGGAGAGAGGTCGCAGGCATTGGCGATGAACGGCTCGCCGTTGCGCTTGAGCGCCTGCTCGACCACGGGGTGGCGGCCGGCCTCGATCGCAAAGCTGAGCGAACCGTCGACCTCGGGCCGCACATAGTTCTCGTCCACGGCGAGCTTGGCCAGTGACGTCGCGACGTCGAGCAGCGCAAAGCCTTGCGCCGCGGCGCGCAGATCGTCGCTGATCGCGAGCGCCTTGCCGCAGAGCCGCTCGAAGATCTCGAGCTCGAGGCCGAGCGCGCGGTCGCCGGCATTGGCGATCTTGGCCTCGATCTCCCCTAACTCGGCGGTGGTGAAGCGCACCTGTCCCGCCAGCGTCTGGCGATGGATGAAGGTCGCGTTCAGCGGCGGCGACATCAGCTTGTCGCCGTGCTGGGCGGTGACCTCGACGAAATAGCCGAGCACGTTGTTGTGCCGGATCTTGAGACCCTTCACGCCGGTTTGGTCGGCGTAACGGGCCTGCATCGAGGCCACGACCAGACGCGAGGCATCGCGCAGGTTTCGCGCTTCGTCCAGCGCGGGCGCGTAGCCCTGGCGCACGAAGCCGCCGTCGCGCTTGATCAGCGGCAGCTGCTCGTCGAGCGCGCTGGCGAACTCGGCTGCGAGCGCGCGCGACGGCCTTTGCAGCGCCGCCATCACCGCCGCGATTTCCTGCGGCGGCTGATCCAGTTCGGCGAGCCGCGTCAGCACCTGGTCGGCGGCGATGATGCCGTCGCGGATGCCGGCGAGGTCGCGCGGCCCGCCGCGGCCGACCGAGAGTCTGGCCAGAGCGCGCGACATGTCGGGCGCGCCGCGCAGGATGCTGCGGATGTCCTCGCGCGCGGCGGAATCGGCCACGAAGGTGCTGACCGCGTCTAGCCGCCGCGCGATCGCCGGCGCATCGGTCAGCGGCGCCGCCAGACGCTGCGCCAGCAGGCGGGAGCCTGCCGAGGTCACGGTGCAGTCGATCGCGTCGAGCAGCGAGCCGCGGCGTTCGCCGGCGAGCGTCCGCGTCAGCTCGAGATTGGCGCGCGTCGCCGGATCGATCGCCATGGTCGCACCCGAGGCTTCGCGCGCGGGCGGCGAGAGCGGCGGATGCTTGCCGACCTGGGTGCGGTCGACATAGGTGACGGCGGCGGCCGCCGCGGTGGCCTCCAGTCGCGTCAGCTGCGCGAGCCCGTCCATGGTCGCGACGGCAAAGTAGTCGCAGAGCCGCTTCTCGGCGGTGGCGCCGTCGAAGACGTCGCGAGTCAGCGGTGTCACCGCCGGCAGCTCGCGCAAGGTCTGGCCGAGCTCGTTGTCGCCAAAGAGCGCGTCGGTGACGATCGCCTCGTTCGGGTTGATGCGCGCCAGCGTCGCGGCGAGCTCGCCGCCCGAGACCTCGGTGACCATGAATTCGGCCGTCGAGATGTCGATCCAGGCAAGGCCGAAGCGGTCGCCGCCGGCGGAGGAGCGGGCGCGCGCGATCGCCAGCAGGTAATTATTGGCACGTGCATCCAGCAGCGTGTCCTCGGTCAGCGTGCCCGGCGTCACCAGCCGCACCACGCCGCGGCGTACCACGCTCTTGTTGCCGCGCGCTTTCGCCGCGGCAGGATCCTCGGTCTGCTCGCAGACCGCGACCCGATGCCCGGCGCTGATGAGACGATGCAGATAATCCTCTGAGCGCTCGACCGGCACGCCGCACATCGGGATATCCGCGCCCTGGTGCTTGCCGCGCTTGGTCAGGACGATGCCGAGCGTCCTCGAGGCGATCTCGGCATCCTCGAAGAACAGCTCGTAGAAGTCGCCCATCCGGTAGAACAGCAGCAAGCCCTGATGCGCCGCCTTGATCTCCAGATACTGCTCCATCATCGGCGTGACGCGCGCGGCAGCCTCGGCCTGCGGCGCGGGCGTGTCATCGGCGGGCGGAACTTGTATCGGCTGTTGCATCGTCATGGGCGGCGCAACCTACAAAATTTCGGCACCTGCTCCTATTTGCTTTGCCGGGGAAGCGAAGGTTTTCCACGTTGTCCGTGTAGCGCATGCGGCTGCCACATTTTCCGCCGTCATTCCGGGATGCGCCGGAACGGCGCAGGCCCCGAATCCATCGGGCCGCACGTCACGCCGACAAATGGATTCCGGGTTTGCGCCAAATGGCGCGCCCCGGAATGACGTCTGCTCCGCGAAACCGTCAATTGACCTGCCGCGGGCGCCCTCCTAAAACTCCGCCGACATTGAAGAATTTGGCCGGATCGCGGCATTCAGGGAGAACAACGATGCGTGACGTCTTTATCTGCGATGCCGTGCGGACCCCGATCGGCCGTTTCGGCGGCTCGCTCGCCAAGGTGCGCGCCGACGATCTCGCCGCCGCCCCGATCAAGGCGCTGATGGCCAAGCACCCCAATCTCGATTGGGCACAGGTGGACGAGGTGTTCTTCGGCTGCGCCAACCAGGCCGGCGAGGACAATCGCAACGTCGCGCGCATGGCGCTGCTGCTGGCGGGCCTGCCGGATTCGGTTCCCGGCCAGACTCTGAACCGGCTCTGCGCCTCGGGCCTCGATGCGGTCGGCGCGGCGGGCCGCGCCATTCGTTCCGGCGAGATCGATCTCGCGATTGCCGGCGGCGTCGAATCGATGACCCGCGCGCCCTTCGTGATGGGCAAGGCGCAGGAAGCCTTCTCGCGCTCGGCCGAAATCTTCGACACCACGATCGGCTGGCGCTTCATCAATCCGCTGCTGAAGGCGCAGTATGGCGTCGATGCGATGCCGGAGACCGGCGAGAACGTCGCCGAGGAGTTCCAGGTCTCGCGCGCGGACCAGGACGCCTTCGCCATCCGCTCGCAGCAGCGCGCAGGCGCAGCGATCGCCGCCGGCTATTTCGCGGAAGAAATCACGCCCATCACCATTCCCGGCGGCAAGGCCGGCCCGATCACCATCGACAAGGACGAGCATCCGCGTCCTGAGACCACGCTGGAAGGTTTGGCAAAACTGAAGCCGATCGTGCGCAATCCCGGCACCGTCACGGCCGGCAACGCCTCCGGCGTCAATGACGGCGCCGCCGCCATGATCCTGGCCTCGGAAGCCGCGGTCAGGAAGCACGGCCTGACGCCCCGCGCCCGCATCCTCGGGCTCGCCTCGGCCGGCGTGCCGCCGCGGATCATGGGCATCGGCCCGGTGCCGGCGACCCGCAAGCTGATGGAACGGCTGGCTAAGAAGATCAGCGATTTCGACCTGATCGAGCTGAACGAAGCTTTCGCTTCGCAGGGCATCGCCTGCATGCGCCAGCTCGGCGTCGCCGATGACGCCGATTTCGTCAATCCGCATGGCGGCGCCATCGCGCTCGGCCATCCGCTCGGCATGAGCGGCGCCCGCCTCGCGCTCACTGCCGTGCACGGCATGGAGAAGCGCGGCGGCAAGCTCGCACTCGCCACCATGTGCGTCGGCGTCGGCCAGGGCGTCGCGGTTGCGATCGAGAAGCTGAATTGAACTCTCTCCTTCACCTCTCCCCGCTCTTCGCGGGGAGAGGCGAAGTGCCCGGGCTCGCGCATTTCTCTCGCGTTCCGGAAAGACAGGGAGAAAATAGCCTGTGATCATCGAGCGCGAGAAGGACGTCACGGCCGCGGCCCTGGCGGTAATGGAACGGACATCCGATCCGCGGCTGCGCGAGATCATGGTCTCCCTGGTCAAGCATTTGCACGCCTTCGTCCGCGATGTCAGGCTGACCGAGAAGGAGTTCCGCGACGCCGCGGCGATTGTGGCCGAGCTCGGCAAGCTGACCACCGACACGCATAACGAAGTCGTGCTGATGGCGGGGTCGCTCGGCGCCTCCTCGCTGGTGTGCCTGCTCAACAACGGCGATCAAGGCAATACGGAGACCGATCAATCATTGCTCGGGCCGTTCTGGCGGTTGAATTCGCCCCGGGTCGAGAATGGCGGATCGATCGTGCGCTCGGAGACACCGGGGGCCACGCTGTTCGTCAGCGGCCGCGTCGTCGATAAGGACGGCCGGCCGGTCGCCGGTGCCGAGGTCGATGTCTGGCACGCCTCGCCGGTCGGCCTCTACGAGAACCAGGACCCCGAGCAGGCCGACATGAATCTGCGCGGCAAGTTCACGACCGATTCTGACGGGCGCCTTTCCTTCCGCTCGGTGATGATGGTCGGCTATCCCATTCCGACCGACGGTGTCGTCGGCCGCCTGCTCGCGGCGCAGGCCCGCCACCCCTATCGTCCCGCGCATCTGCATGCCCTGATCTTCAAGCCGGGATTCAAGGTGCTGATCTCGCAGGTCTATGATCCCAGCGACCCCCATATCGACAGCGACGTGCAGTTCGGTGTGACGCAGGCGCTGATCGGCAAGTTCGTGCGCCACGATACGCCGCATCCGACGGCGAAGGACGCCTCGTTGCCTTGGTATTCGCTCGACCATACCTACCGGCTCGAGGCCGGAGAGGCCGTGCTTCCGCGTGCGCCGATCAGGTAGCAGCGGCCGGCTGCCATGCGCGGGAACGCCGCCAAACCGGCTTTCCCAAATTAGTTATATCCTATAATGATTGGCGGAAGAGTTGACTGGCCGGACCGAAAACGGCCGGGAGGAGTTCGCCAATGACATTCATCTATCCCACCGGCAGCAACGCGGCGCATCCGCTGCCGCTGTCGCCCGACTACAAGAGCTCGATCAAGCGCGCGCCGAACAAGCCCTTGATTCCGATGCCCCATACGCTGTCGGAGCTGACCGGGCCGGTATACGGCCACGAGACCGTGCGCGAGGGCGACAACGACCTCACCCGCCAGCACGCGGGCGAGCCGCTCGGCGAGCGCATCATCGTGCACGGCCATGTCCGCGACGAGGACGGCCGCGGCGTGCCGAACTCGCTCGTCGAGATCTGGCAGGCCAATTCCTGCGGCCGTTATGTCCACGTTCGTGATCAGCATCCGGCGCCGCTCGATCCGAATTTCACCGGCGCGGGCCGCACCGTGAGCGATGGGTCCGGCTATTATCGCTTCGTGACGATCAAGCCTGGCGCCTACCCTTGGGGCAATCATCATAACGCCTGGAGGCCTGCGCACATCCATCTGTCGGTATTCGGCCATTCCTTCGTCACGCGCCTCGTGACGCAGATGTATTTCCCGAACGATCCCTTGTTCCCGTTCGACCCGATCTTCAACTCGGTGCCGGACGAGAAGGCGCGAGCGCGGATGGTCTCGTCGTTCGACTTGGAGAATACCCAGCCCGAATGGGCGCTGTGTTACCGCTTCGACATCGTGCTGCGCGGCAAGGACGCCACCCCCATGGAGAACCATTAAGTGCAAGAGTCCGCGAAGCCCGACGGGATCACCCCATCGCAGACGGTCGGTCCGTTCTTCAAATACGGCCTGACGCCGACCGGCGAGTACGCCTGGAACGACGCGTTCACCAATTCGACGCTGACGCCCGATGTCACCGGCGACCGCATCCGCATCGAGGGCCGGGTGTTCGATGGCGACGGCGTGGCCGTCCCCGATTGCATGCTGGAGATCTGGCAGGCGGATGCGCAGGGCCGCTTCGCCGATCCCCAGGACAAGCGCGCGCTGCCGAATGCGAGCTTCCGCGGCTTTGCCCGCTGCGGCACCGACAAGGACGGCAACTATTCTTTCGAGACCATCAGGCCGGGCGCGGTGCCGGATCCTGAGGGCAAGCCGCAGGCGCCGCACATCCTGCTTGCGGTGTTTGGCCGCGGCATGCTCAGGCATCTCTACACCCGCATCTATTTCAGCGACGAGGCCGGCAACGCCGCCGATCCCGTGCTGGCGCTGGTGCCTGCCGACCGCCGCGCCACGATCACTGCGGTCCGCGAGGCCGGCAAACCGGTCTACCGGCTCGACCTGCACCTGCAGGGCGACAACGAGACGGTGTTCTTCGACGTATGAGGGCAGGGCGTGCCGGGGAGGCCTGCTCCTCGGCACACATATCTCATTCGGCGCATCGGAGCCGGTGCTGCGTTGCCGCATCAGACTCGAACGTTGGTTTGCGCGGTTGTGCGTCAGCCTCGCTGACTCAATACCGATGACTTGACGCCTAATCTCCGTATTCATGCGGGGTTCGTGAAATACAATTCCGGCGCGAATCAATCCCGTATTTACCGTAGTCGTCTAGGGTGGCCGCAGTTTCGACGCCGACCTGGATTGTTTCATGAAATTTCGTCTGTCCTTGTCCTCTGCGATCGTCGCGTTTGGCATCGTTCTCGCCATTGGTTTCGCCGCCGTTGTTTCGACCAGCCTGTACGCCCTAAAAGAGCTCAAGGTCGGCGGTCCGCTCTATTCCGACATCAAGCTCGGCAATGACCTCATTGCCGACATCCTGCCGCCGCCCGAATACATCATCGAAGCCTATCTCGAGGCGACGCTGGCCATGCGCGAGCCGGATCAGCTGGCGGCCCACGGCGAGCGTCTGGTCCAGCTGCGCAAGGACTACGACGAGCGCAAGGCGTTCTGGGTCTCCTCCAGCCTCTCGGCCGACCTCAAGACCGCGCTGGTGTCGAAATCCGATGCGGAGGTGCAGAAATTCTGGAAGGCGTCGGATCAGCTTCTGCCCGCCCTCAAGGCCAAGGACGCGGCGGCTTCCGAGCGCGTCTATGCGCAGCTCAAGGAGGCCTATACCGCGCATCGCGCCGTCATCGACAGCATCGTCGAGAGTGCTAACAAGCGGAATGCCGCCATGGAGAAGCTGGCCGCGGACCGCGACAGCGCGATGCTCTATATCCTCCTCGGCGTCTCCATCGCCGTCCTCGCCTTCGTTACCGCCGGCCTGCTGGGTGTTGCCCTCGGCGTGGTGCGCCCGATCGTGCGCATGACGGACACGATGCAGAAGCTCGCGACGGGCGATCTCGCCGCCGACATTCCGTTCGCGCAGCGCCAGGACGAGGTCGGCTCGATGGCGGGTGCGCTTGTGGTGTTCAAGCAGGCGGCGGTCGAGAACTCCCGTCTGCGCGAGGAGCAGTTGCGGCAGGAACAGGCGGCGGCGCTCGCCAAGCGCTCCGCCCTGCACCAGATGGCCGAAACGGTCGAGCGCGAGACCGGCCGCTCGGTCGATACCGCGACCGCGGCGACGCAGGGCGTGGAGCAAGCCGCCTCCGGCCTCTCTGAGATCGCAAAGTCGCTCTCTGCGCAGTCGCAGGCGGTGGCGGCGGCCTCGACCCAGGCGCTCGGCAGCTCGCAGGCCGTCTCCGCTGCGGCCGAAGAGTTGAGCGCCTCGATCCGCGAGATCACGAGCCAGGTCGCGCGGACCAGCACCGTCACCAAATCGGCCGTCGCCGGCCGCGAGCAGGCGCGTTCGACCATTCAGGCGCTGGCCGGATCGGTGAAGAAGATCGCGGAGGTCTCCGACCTCATCGGCGGCATCGCAGGCCAGACCAACCTCCTCGCGCTCAACGCGACGATCGAGGCGGCGCGCGCCGGCGAGGCCGGCCGCGGCTTCGCGGTGGTTGCCGCCGAAGTGAAATCGCTGTCCGACCAGACCGCCAAATCCACCGAGGAGATCGGGCGGCTGATTGCCGAGATCCAGGCCTCGACGCAGGCCGCGGTGGACGCCGTCGAGGCTATGGGAGGCCACATCATCGAGATCGACGGCGTGGCGACATCGGTCGCTGCCGCGATGGAACAGCAGGATGCCGCGACCCGGGAGATCACGCGTTCGATTTCCGAATCGGCCTCCGCCGCACAGGAGGTCTCGGCCAAGATCGGCGACGTCAGCCGCGATGCCGCCTCCGTCAACCAGCGCGCCGCGGATGTGAGGCAGGCGATCGCCGGGATGACGGCCAATCTCGATCAACTGCGCGCGATCGTCGTGCGGACGGTGCGCGACTCGACCGCCGCAGCCTGAGCCGGCGGCAGCCGCTGGTGCCCGGGCATGTGATCGTGCAGTATGACGCGGGACAGGGGCATCGTGGTTCATGACATCTCCACAATTGCCGGCGGTCGTTGAGCCCGCCCGACTGACGGCCGCGCTGCGCCGGGGCGGCGCGCTGGATGCAGGCGCCGTCCGCGAGGTGAAGGTGCTGCATCAGCGCGACACAGTGGTGTCGCATATCGTCAGGCTCGGGCTGCGCTATGTCGGCGAGTCCGCCGGTGCTCCGCAGTCGCTGATCCTCAAGACGCCCAATGCCGCTTTCGCCAAGCGCCTCGCCAATGGCGGCCGGCGCGAGGTGGGCTATTACACGCAGCTGGTGCCGCAGATGCCGCCGGGACTCGTGCCGCGCTGCTTTGATGGGCATTTCGACGAGGACAGCTTCGCCTGGCATCTGCTCCTGGAAGATCTCACCGACAGCCACGAGATCGCGACGGCCTGGCCGGTGCCGCCGTCGCGTGAGCAGACGTTCGCCATCGTCACGACGCTGGCGCGCTGGCATGCAGCCTGGTGGGACCATCCGAGCCTCGGCGAGACCCTCGGCACCTGGGCCAGCGTGGAGGACAGCGCGCAACGCATGGAGACGTTCGCGGGGCATTACGACCGCTTTGCCGATCTTCTCGGCGATCGCCTCAGCGAGGAACGGCGGATCCTCTATCGTCGGCTCATCGATCAGTCGGAGCGGCTGTCCCAGCGTTACCATTCACGCCGCCACCTCAGTATCACGCATGGCGATGCCCATGTCTGGAATTTCCTGCTGCCGCGCACGGGAATCGATGACACCGTGCGCATCTTCGATTTCGATCTTTGGAGCATCGACGTTCCGACCCACGATCTCGCCTACATGATGGCGATGCATTGGTATCCGGAACGCCGGCAGGCGCTCGAACGGCTGCTGCTCAATCTCTACCACGACACGCTGATCGAGAGCGGCATCACCGGCTATTCGCGCGGAGCGCTCGACCGCGACTATCGCTGGGCGGTGCTCTGGCAGATCACGCGGCCGGTCTGGCAGTGGAGCATCAACATCCCGCCGCTGATCTGGTGGAACAATCTGGAGCGGGCGTTTGCGGCCGTGGATGATTTGGGCTGCGAGGAGCTGTTGTAGCGCTGTTGTGTTCCGGACGCGGTGCAACGTGTAGCGCTGCGCTGCGTCCGGGGCCCGAGATCCGCTACTCCATCACCGCATGCTCCGGCCCCGCCGCCTGCTTGCGCAGCGTCGCCTTGGTCGAGCCGATCAGCAAAGCGAGCGGGATGGTGCAGAGGATGAAGAGCATCACCAGCTGGTAGTCGTGCGCGAAGGCGATGATCTGCGCCTGCACGTTGACCATTCTGTCGGCCATGGCGCGGCCGGTGTCGGTCGACAGATTGATGATGCCGCTGACGCCGGGCATCTGCAGCGCGTGGTTGAACGGGTTGATGTGCTCGGACAGGATCGCGTAGGTCCATCGCGTGCCTTGCGTCAATTGCGCGATGACGACGGAAATGCCGACCGAGCTCGCGACGTTGCGCATCAGGGTCAGCATCGCGGTGCCGTCGGTGCGCAGCTCGTTCGACAGTGTCAGGAACGCCACGGTCGAGAGCGGCACGAAGACGAGGCCGAAGCCAAAACCCTGGATGACGCTGACCGTGACGATCTCCGGCACCTGGGTCAGATCGGTCCAGCCCGTCATCTGGAACAGCGAGCCCGCCGTCAGCGTCAGGCCGCAGATGATCAGCGTGCGCGCCTCGATATAACGCATCATGCGGCCGACCAGCATCATGGCGAAGAAGGTGCCGATGCCGCGGGTCGCCAGCAGCAGGCCGGCGGTGATGATGGGATAGCCGATCACGTTCTGCATGTAGGGCGAGGCGAGTGCCATGGTCGAGAACAGGACGAGCCCCATCACGATCATGAACAGGCAGCCGGTGACGAAGTTGCGGTCCCGGAACAGGGCGAAGCGGATGAACGGGGTCGAGGTCGTGAAGGAATGCGCGAGGAAGAAGTAGAACGCGACGGCCGAGACGATGAACTCGGCGAGGATCTCGTTCGATTCCAGCCAGCCCAATTGCTCACCGCGGTCGAGCGCGAGCTGGAGCGCGCCGATCGCGACCGCCAGCGCGGCGAAGCCGAACCAGTCGAATTTGAGGCTGAAATCCTTCCTGGTCTCGTCCATGAAGACGACCAGCCCGAGCACGGTGATGATGCCGAACGGCAGGTTGACGAAGAACACCCAGTGCCAGGAATAGGTCTCGGTGAGCCAGGCTCCCAGCGACGGTCCCATGATCGGACCCATCATCACGCCCATGCCCCAGATCGCCATCGCCTTGGCGCGTTCCTGAAGCGTGTAATAGTCGAGCATGACCGATTGCGACAGCGGTACCAGCGCTGCGCCGAACACGCCCTGCAGCAGGCGGAACAGCACCATCTGGTTGATGTCCTGCGCGAGGCCGCACAGCACCGACGCCATGGTGAAGCCGGCCGAGCAGATGATGAAGATGCGCTTGCGGCCGAAGCGGTTGGCGATCCAGCCCACCGGCGCCGTCATGATCGCGGCGGCGACGATGTAGGAGGTCAGCACCCAGTTGATCTGGTCCTGCGAGGCCGACAGCGTGCCCTGCATGTAGGGCAGCGCGACGTTGGCGATGGTGGTGTCCAGCGCCTGCATGATGGTCGCGGTCATGGCGCAGATCGTCACCATGTTCCGGCGCAGGCCGGGGACCATCGGGCTGGCATGGGGGCCGGACATCGCGCCAGTCCTTGTCTTATTCTTTATCCTGGCCCGCGGTCGCGGACAGGCCGAGCAGGCCGGCAAGCGACCGCCGATGACCGGTGTCGATGGTGGCGTAGACGCTCATGCCGGCTTTCAGCTTCCGCACATATTTGTCGGTCTCGTCGAAATAGATGCGGATCGGCACGCGCTGCACCACCTTGACGAAATTGCCCATGGCGTTCTGCGGCGGCAGGATCGCGAATTGCGCGCCGGTGCCGGGCGAGAGCGAGCCGATCTTGCCCTTGAACACATGGTTCGGGAATGCGTCGACCTCGAGCGTGACGGACTGGCCTTCGGTGACATAGGTGAGGTCGCTCTCCTTCGGATTGGCGTCGACCCAGGGATGGGCGACGTCGATGATGGAGAACACCGGCGTGCCGGCGGGCACATAGCGGCCGAGCTGAATCTGCTCGACCTGCGTCGCCACTCCATCCATCGGCGCGCGCAGCACGGTGTGGTCGAGGTTGCGCTGCGCGTCATCCAGCTTGGCTTTTGCCTGAGCGTAGGGCGGGAATTGCTCGAGCGGCAGATCAGGGTTGCCGAGCAGCTGGGTCTTTGCGTTGGAGAGCTGCTGCTTGATGTACTGCGCCTGCGCCCCGGCGGTGACCAGTGCGTTGGAGGCGTTGTCGAGATCGAGCTGGGAGCCGAAATTGTTCTTCACCAGCGCCTGCTTGCGCTCGACGTCGCGCTGCTTCAGATCGATGCCCTGCTGGGCGAGGCCCAACATGTCGCCGTAGATCTTGATGTTGGCGACGAGGTTGTCATAGGTCGTGCGCGCCTGCGCGAGCTGCGCCTTGGTCTCCTCGACCGCGAGGCGGAAAGGAACCGGGTCGATCTCGAACAGTTCGTCGCCGCGCTTGACCGACTGGCCTTCCTTGACGATGACTTTCAGGATCTTGCCGGAGATGTCGGGTGTCACCAGCACCTTCTGTGCGCCGACATAGGCATCGTCGGTGCCGACATAGCGGCCCCCATGCAGATAGAAGGTGATGCCGCCGATGGCGACGATGACAGGCAGCACGACCAGGAGCAGGAAACGGCGATAGCGGCGCAGGCCCGCCAGCAGGCGGCGGCGCGGATCGGTGCCGGCCTTCTTGGTCGGCTTGCCGCTGTCGCTCTTCTGCTCGGGCTGCAACTTGACGACCTGATCAGCCATGGCGCTGCTCCTTGCGTGCTTGCTCCGCGCCGGATGCCTGGATCGCGGTTCGCACGTTTTCCTTGATGGTTTCGAGCTGGGTGAGGAGGCGGTGCGCGTCCGCCGGATTGATGCCGTCGAGCGCGTTCGCCGTCAGCTCCGACTTCAGGCCGCTCATGCGGCCGAGCAATTGCCGCCCGGCCTTCTTGAGGTACAGGCGCTTGACCCGGCGATCCGAAGCGTCGCTGCGGCGCTCGATCCAGTCGTTGTCGCAGAGCTTGTCGATCAGCCGTGTCAGCGTGATCGGCTGCATCTCCAGGAGCTCGGCGAGCTCGGACTGCTTCATGCCCTCGCTGCGCTCCACCTTGGCCAGCACCGCCCATTGCGCCCGGGTGATGCCGAAGCGCGAGGCCTCCTTGTCGGCATAGACGCGCAAGAGGCGATAGAGCTCACCGAGCGTGAACAGGAAATTCTGGTCGACCGACCCGCGGCTCATGAGCGTCGTCTCCAATAAGCTTGAATATTATAAGCAAGCTTATGATTAATTCACGGACCGGGGGCGCGGTGCTGTCCCGCGGGAGGAGCATGGCTGGCAGCCGGACGGCTCGTCGTGCTTTGGGTTCCCCCGCCGAAATGCTAGAAGACGGCGACATGAGCCTCGCAAAGCCGGCATTCCCCGCGCCCGACCATGATCACGGCCGCTGCACCGCGGACGCGCTTGCGCATGCCGAGGTGGTCTGCCAGCAGCGCGCGCAGAAATTCACGCCGATCCGCCGCCAGGTGCTGGGTGCCTTGCTCTCTAGCCACCGCCCGCTCGGCGCCTACGAAATCATCGACGAGCTTGCCAAGTCGATGGCGCGGCCGGCACCGATCACGATCTATCGTGCGCTCGACTTCCTGATGGCCAACGGCCTCGTGCATCGCATCGAAAGCCGCAACGCCTATCTCGCTTGCGCAGCCCACGACCACGATTCGACCTCCGCGGTGGCGTTCCTGATCTGCGAGCGCTGCGGCCTGGTCGGCGAGATCTCCTCGGCGTCCTTCGCCAAGGACCTCAACGCCGCCGCGCGCAGCTCAGGCTTCGCGCCAAAGCTGTCTGTGGTGGAGATCACGGGCGTCTGCACGCATTGTCAGAAAATGTCTTGAAGCAACAACGGCGCAAAGCCGGATTTTTGGGAAGAAATGTCCGCACCTCAAGCCATACCGTCCGCCGGCCGTCCCCTCAGTGCCGGCGCCATCGCCCTGATGCTCATGCTATGCCTGACCTGGGGATTCAACCAGATCGCGGTGAAGCTGGTGCTGCCGGACATTCCGCCGATGCTCCAGGCCACCATCCGCTCGATGGGCGCGCTGCCGGTGCTGTTCCTCATCGGCACCTTTCGAGGCGTCAAATTCTTCGAACGTGACGGCACCTGGAAGCCCGGCCTGATCGCCGGGCTGATGTTCGGCATCGAGTTCGTGTTGATCTTCCAGGGGCTGCACTTCACGTCTGCTTCTCGTGCGGTGGTGTTCCTCTACACCGCGCCGTTCTTCGTGGCGCTCGGCTCCTACCAGGTGCTCGGCGAGCGTCTCGGTGGCGCGCAATGGCTCGGCCTTGCCATCAGCTTTGCCGGCGTGGCGCTTGCGATCGGCGTGCCCCAGCCCAATGTCGATTCGCAGGTTCTGCTCGGCGATCTCATGATCGTCGGAGGCGCCGCGCTGTGGGCCGCGACGACGCTGGTTGCCAAGGGCACGCGGCTGCGCTTCGCCGCGCCCGAGAAGGCCCTGGGTTATCAGGTCGCGACCTCGATCCCGATCCTGGGGCTGGCGGCCTGGCTGTTCGGCGAATCCATCACCCACACTCCGTCGCCGCTGTCGCTCGGCCTGATGGCCTTCCAGGCGATCTGGGTGGTCGGAACCACGTTCACGCTTTGGTTCGCGCTGGTGAAGGCCTATTCGGCCAGCAAATTGTCCGCTTTTACCTTCATCACCCCTTTGTTTGGCGTGGTGGGTAGCTATTTCATCATGCACGACACCCTCAGCCTGACATTCGGGGCCGCAGCGGTCCTTGTAATTGCTGGGCTTTTTCTGGTTAACCGTCCCAGCCCATCAGCTGCGGCGCCGCGTGATGCATTGCTGAACGTCACCAAAACCTGATATTTGGACCGCCATGAACAAGCTCGAAAACCCTCTCGATTCAGACATTGCGGGCCCGGCGCCCCGGCATCGGACCACCCAGGTCAAGGTCGGCAACGTCACTGTGGGCGGCGGTGCGCCGATCGTCGTGCAGTCGATGACCAACACCGATACCGCCGATGTCGAAGGCACCATCGCCCAGGTCGCAGCGCTCGCGCTCGCCGGCTCCGAAATGGTCCGCATCACCGTGGACCGCGAGGAGGCCGCAGCCGCCGTTCCGTACATCCGCGACGGCCTCGCCAAGCGCGGCATCACCACGCCGCTGATCGGCGACTTCCACTATATCGGCCACAAGCTGCTCGCGGCCTATCCGGCCTGCGCCGAGGCCCTGGCCAAATACCGCATCAATCCCGGCAATGTCGGCTTCAAGGACAAGCGCGACACCCAGTTCGCCGACATCATCGAGATCGCGAACAAGAACAACAAGCCGGTGCGCATCGGCGCCAATTGGGGCTCGCTCGACCAGGAGCTTTTGACCAAGCTGATGGACGAGAACGCGGCCTCGCCCAATCCGCGCGACGTGCGCGCGGTGACGCGCGAGGCCATGGTGCAGTCGGCGCTGCTCTCGGCGGCGCGCGCCGAAGAGCTCGGCATGCCCAAGGACCGCATCATCCTCTCGGCAAAAGTCTCGGCGGTGCAGGACCTCATCGCGGTCTATCAGGATCTCGCGTCCCGTTCGGACTACGCCATCCATCTCGGTCTCACCGAGGCCGGCATGGGCTCCAAGGGCATCGTTGCGTCCTCGGCCGCGCTCGGCATCCTCTTGCAGCAGGGCATCGGCGACACCATCCGCATCTCGCTGACGCCCGAGCCCGGCGGCGACCGCACCCGCGAGGTGCAGGTCGGCCAGGAGCTCTTGCAGACCATGGGCTTCCGCACTTTCGTGCCGCTGGTTGCCGCCTGCCCAGGCTGCGGCCGCACCACCTCGACCACGTTCCAGGAGCTGGCCCGCTCGATCCAGGATTTCATCCGCGACGAGATGCCGACCTGGAAGACCAAATATCCCGGCGTGGAAGAGCTCAACGTCGCGGTGATGGGCTGCATCGTCAACGGCCCCGGCGAGTCCAAGCACGCCAATATCGGTATCTCGCTGCCCGGCACGGGCGAAGCGCCGGCCGCGCCCGTCTTCGTCGACGGCAAGAAGTTCCGCACGCTGCGCGGCCCGACCATCTCCGCCGACTTCAAGGCGCTGGTGATCGACTACATCGACCAGCGCTACGGCCAAGGCGCCAAGGTGCCGGCTCCTGCGGCAGAGTAGGCGCTCCTCAACATCGGAATCGTAGGGCGGGTTAGCACAGCCTAACCCGCTCTATTTTTTTGCGGGCGCGAGGTGGCGGGTTACGCTTCGCTAACCCGCCCTACGTTGCTACGATGGCTCCCAATCAAAAACGATCGGGAGACACGCCATGAGCTCACTCGCCGGCAAGCAGGGCCCGCGCTATCGTCACACCGCTGAAGACGGCGCGCCGTATGAGACCATCGCCGTCGAGAAGCTCACCCCCATCATCGGCGCGGAAATCTCCGGCGTTGATATCGGCAAGCTCGTCTCGGACGATGCCCGCTCCAACCGGCAGATGGACGAGATCCACCGCGCGCTCGCCGAGAATCTCGTCATCTTCTTCCGCGACCAGCACATCACACCGCAGCAGCATCTTGCCTTCGGTCGCAAGTTCGGCGAGCTGCATTTTCATCCCGCCGCCCCGCATGAGGACGAAGACCCCGCCTTGATGAAGATCTATGCGGACAAGAACTCGCCGCGCGCCAATGGCGAGGGCTGGCACTCCGACGTCTCCTGCGATCTCGAGCCGCCGATGGGCTCGATCCTCTACATCAAGCAATGCCCGCCGCGCGGCGGCGACACGCTGTTCGCCAACATGTACGCGGCCTATGAGGCGCTGTCGGAGCGCATGAAGGCCTATCTCGACGGCTTGACGGCGCTGCATGACGGCGAGCCGATCTATCGCGGCCTCTATGCCAATTATGGCGTTGCCGATCGTCCCTCCTATCCCCATGCCGAGCATCCCGTCGTGCGCACGCATCCGGTCACCGGCAAGAAGGCGCTCTACGTCAACCGCGGCTTCACCCGCCACATCAACGGCATCCCGCGCGACGAGAGCGATGCGATGCTCGCCTATCTCTACCAGCACGCCGAAAACCCGCTGTTCCAGTGCCGCTTCCGCTGGACCGAGAACGCCATCGCCTTCTGGGACAACCGCTGCACCCAGCACCGCGCGATGTGGGACTACTGGCCACACACACGCTCGGGCACGCGCGTGACGGTGAAGGGCGAGCGGCCGGTTTGATGGGGCCGGGCTCGGGAGAGCAACTTCGATCAGTCAGCTTCGCGCAAAAGGAAAGCCCCGGACGCGAGACCGGGGCTTCGTTTCTTGAAGAGCGGCCAATTCAGTACTTGGCGACGATCGGCCCACCGAAGCGGTAATTGACGCGGGCGGTGACGATGTCGACATCCTGACGGATCGTATCCCCGCGCGTGACCCCCGGAACGATCGACGAGCTAAAGGTGATGTCGCGATGGCCCATGAACAGGTGATCGTATTCGAGCGCCAGCGACCAGTTCGGCGCGAAACCGAATTCGATGCCGGTGCCTACGACGCCGCCCCAGCGGGTCTCGGTGGCGCGATCAAACACCAAGCCGATGCTGGTGATCACGCCCTCGTACTTGTCGCGGGTGACGGCGGCGCCGCCCTTCACGTACCAGAGAACGTTGTTCCAGCTGTAGCCGACCTGGCCGGTGAATAGGCCGAGCGCATCAACCTCGGAGCGGTTGGTGAAATTGCCGTAGAACAAGCTGGAATTGGAGCCGGTGAAGTCGGCCCAGTTGCCCTGCGCCTCAACACCGAACACCCAATTGGTGGCCTGCCAGCGATAGCCGATCTGACCACCGACGGTGGCGCCGCTCGCATTGTGGCAGCCTTCCCGGAAGGGCGGCGCAACGGTGAAGCCGGCATCGTTGTAGATATCCCAGCACTTGTCGGCCCAGCCACCACCGCCGTTGATGCCGACGTAGAAGCCGCTCCAGTCGTAGATGGGGGCGATTGCGGGTGCCTTGGTGTAGGGTCGGGCTGCAAGGTCAGCGGCCGAAGCAGCGCCTGTGAACAGCACCATCAGAGCGGCGGTTGCGAATGCGAGTTTCTTCATTTGACCCCGTAGACATTCAATGGACGATTCGAATTCAAACCCCGTCTAAATACCGGCTAGTTGCGCGTTCGTCCGTCGCTCCGCCGCAACAGTCGCCGACAATCTCCGCGAGCGTGGGAATCGCGCGATTGCCAGTGCCGCATCGCGCAACGACACGATCGTCATTTTCATTTAGTCTCAAATACTTAGTTGCCGACGCGATGGTCGGCCTGATCGCCCAAGACAGGGGGCGCCCTGGGGTCAGACCGCGCGTTGACGCTCGGACCTCCCTGCGTCAAGGTGATCAAAAGCAAAAAGCACCGCCGAAGGTCGCGTCATCCTTCGTCCCGAATGACTACAACTTCCTCACCGAAAGCGGTGCCGGCACCGGCATGCGTGAGCAGCAGCGGAGTAGCGCTTGAGGCACCTGCGGAGCGTCATCGTCGGGCTGGTCGCCTCGATCGTTCTGTCATCGCTTGCATTCGTCACGGCCAGCGAGGCTGCTATCGCGCGCAAGAGTGCGAGACATGGGCCGAAACCCTCACCTTCATTCAAGTGCGAGACGCCCAAATTCCGGATCGTCGTGGATGTCGGCCACACGCCGGACTCCTACGGTGCATTGAGCGCGCGCAACGATCCGGAGTTCGGCTTCAACTTCCGCCTCGCACGGCTCATCACGGCCAAGCTCAAGGCCGAGGGCTTTGCCGCAACCCGCCTGCTCGTCACCGACGGCAAGGCACGGCCGAGCCTGTTCAAGCGCGTCGGCGCTGCGAACGAAGGCCGCGCCGATCTGTTCCTGTCGGTCCATCATGATTCGGTGCCGGACAAGCTGCTCGAGACCTGGGAATTCGACGGCGCAAAGAGCTATTTCAGCGATCGTTTTTCCGGCCACTCGCTGTTCGTGTCGCGGCAGAATCCGCACTTCGCCACCAGCCTGATGCTGGCTCGCATGATCGGCCGGCAATTGAAGCAGCAGGGCCTGCACTATGCGAGCCAGTACACCTTGCCGGTGATGGGCCGCTACCGGCGCCAGCTGCTCGACAAGGATGTCGGCGTCTACCGCTATGACGGGCTGGTCGTGCTGTCGCGCACGCGGAGCGCCGCCGTGCTGCTCGAGGCCGGCTCGATCATCAATCGCGACGAGGAAATGGAGATGAACTCGCCGGAGCGACACGAGGCGGTCGCACAAGCCGTCGCGGCCGCAATGAGGGAGTTTTGCGAGAGACGGTAGTTGGCCCTGCCGGTTCAGCAGCAGTCATTGCGAGCGCAGCGAAGCAATCCAGAGTCCTTCCGCAGAGGCAGTCTGGATTGCTTCGCTACGCTCGCAATGACGAGGAAGCTACAGCGGCCCGGCTCGATATTCCCTATTCGCCAGGCTCGCCTCCTCCAGATCCAGATCGCGCTCGATCCGCCGCCGCGTCTCGTCGGTGATCTGGCCGTCGCGCAGCAGCTTGTGGATGAATTTGCGCTCGGCGGCGATCAGGTCGCGGGTCAGAGCGATGCCGGCGGCAGAGATGTCGTGACGGTTGGGATCGAGCGAGTCCGGGAGCTGGTTGAAGCGGATCTCGTGGCGGGCGCGCAGCAGCCGCATCACCTCGTCGGAAACCTCTTTTTCCGCCGTGAGCGCGTCGAGCGATTTCAGCGCGGCCTCCAGCGCCTGACGGCGCGCGGCGATCTCCGCTTCGTGCTCGGCGGCATGCTCGTGACGACCGGCTTCGGCGACGCCGAGCCACCGCACGATCGGCGGCAGCGTCAGGCCGACGCCGATCAGCGTCACGAAGATGACACCGAAGGCGACGAACAGGATCAGGTCGCGATACGGAAACGCCTCGCCATTCGGCAGCGTGAACGGCAGCGCCAGCGCGGCGGCCAGCGACACCGCGCCGCGCACGCCGGTGAAGGCGAGCACGAATGGCCATTGCCATGGCGGCGAAGGATCGCGCTCGCGCAGCGACCTGGAGAGCATTCGCGGCAGATAAGTTGCGGGATAGAGCCAGGCAAAACGCGCGATCACGACGATCACCAGGACCAATGCGGTTGCGATGAGAATGTCGTCGAGCGGAAAAGTCTTTGATTTCTCGTAGAGCGCGCGCATCTGGAAACCGGTGAGCAGGAACAGCATGCCCTCGATCAGGTAGATCACGAGATCCCAGAAGAAGATGCCTTGCAGGCGCGTCGCCGAGGAGATCAGCAATGGGCCGTTCCAGCTGACGTAGAGGCCGCAGGCCACCGTTGCGATCACGCCGGAGCCGCCGACATGCTCGGGCAACCAGTACGAGACATAGGGCGTGATCAGCGACAGCGTCAGCTCGACCTGCGGATCTCCAGACCATTTGCGAAGGCGCAAGGAGAGCCAGCCGACGCCGATGCCGAAGGCGATCTCGCCGGCGACGATGAGGAGGAATTCACCGGCCGCGAGCGGCAGCGAGAAGTGGCCGACGAGGATCGCGGCGAGCGCGAAGCGGTAGAGGATCAGCGCGGTGGCGTCGTTGGCGAGACCTTCGCCTTCGAGCACGACCAGGATGCGGCGCGGCATGTTCAGCCGGCGCGCGATCGCGAGCGGCGCCACCACATCGGGCGGCGCGACGATGGCCCCGAGCAGGAAGCCGACGGTCCAGGGCAGGCCGATCATGTAGTGTGTGGCGGCCGCCACCATCGCCGTGGTGAAGATCACGGCGCCGACCGCGAGCAGCACGATCGGACGCAGGTTCTTCTTGAATTCGCGCCAGCTCATCGCGACGCTGGCCGAGTAGATCAGTGGTGGCAGCACCACCAGCAGCACCAGCTCCGGCGGCAGCTCCACAGTCGGCATGCCCGGCACGAAAGCGAGGCCGACGCCCGCCAGCATCAGCAGGATGGCAGGGGCGACGTTGAAGCGTCGCGCGGCCAGTGCCACGCCTGCCAGCGCGGCCAGCAGGATGAGAAAGGTCTGAAACTTCGCTTCCATGATGGTCTGTCTTGACCCGGAAGCGACGGCTAGGTCAATGCGCGGCTCACGCCAGCCGTTCGGCCACCATCCGCCCAATCCGCGCGAACGCGGATGTGATCTGCGCCGCGCTCGGCGTGCCGCCCTGGGTATAGGCCGCGATCAGGATCGGCGTATCCGGCTTCGGCCAGGCGACCGCGATGTCGCCCGAGGCGTCCTTGCCGTTGTTGCCGGTCTTGTCGCCGATCTTCCAGCCTGCCGGGAGTCCGCCACGCAGGCGATTTGCGCCGGTCTTGCAGTTCACCATCCAGTCGGTGAGCAGGGCCCGCGAAGCAGGCGACAGCGCCTCGCCCGCGACCAGCCGGCGCAAATTTCTCGCCATCGCTGCCGGCGTCGTGGTGTCCCGGGGGTCGCCGGGTTGCGAGCGGTTGAGCTCGGGCTCGTTGTGGTCGAGCCGCGAGGTGGTATCGCCGAGCGACCGCCAGAAGGCGGTCAGCGCGGCGGGGCCGCCGATCCGCGCCAGCAGCAGATTGGCGCAGGTGTTGTCGCTGAGCTCGACGATGGCCTTGCACATCTCGCCGACCGACATCTTGCCGGCCGCGAGATTTTCCCTCGCCACCGGCGCGTATTCCAGCAGATCCGACTGGCCATACCGGATCATGGCCGCGAGTTGCTCCTCGCCGCGATCGACCCGCGCCAGCACGCTGGCGGCGAGCGAAGCCTTGAACGTCGAACACATCACGAACCGTTCGTCGGCGCGCCAGGAGAGCTTCTTGCCGGTTGCGAGATTCTCCGCATAGAGCCCGATCCGCCCGCCGCTCTCGCGCTCGTAGGATTCGAATTCTGATGGGGCATCCCCGGCGAGCGCAGGGGAGGCGGCCAACCAGGCGAATGAGGCGAGCAGGGAGCGGCGGTCGACAAGCATGGTGATTTCCAGGCGCGCAGGGGTGGGAGATGGAGCGGACGCTGCATCCGCGTCGTCATTGCGAGCGCAGCGAAGCAATCCAGACTGTCTCCGCGGTGAGATTCTGGATTGCTTCGCTGCGTTCGCAATGACGGAGAATTGGATAGCGAGTGCGTCCGAATTCGGGCAGCAGGACGGCGCCTGTCAGTCCCTCAAATCATATCGGTACGACTTCGACACGATCTGCCAGCCGTCGGCGAGCTTCATCGCCACGAGATAGTCGGTGAAATAGCGCGGCGGCAGCTGGCAGCGCACCTTGATGAAAGCGGTCTTATCGTCCGAGCGGTCGATGGTGACGATGAAGTCCTCGCGCGGCTTGCCTTCGGCCTTGGCCGAGGCGCGCTTGCGCACGCGGTCGAGCCAGTCCGGCACGGTCAGAACCTGGAGCTCGCCCTTTTCGACCCAGCGCAGATCGGCGGAGGGATGGAAGATGGCGCCGAGCTTGTCGGCGTCGCCCTCGTAAAGTCCGTCAAAATAGGATTGCACGACGGCTTCGACGCTCGACCGGTCCTGGCTCATGGATCGTTCCTTTGCATGATGGCTTCGGGCCAACTTAGTCGTACACGTCGAAATGCGCTATGGGTGTGTCAGCGATTTGCGTGAAGGCGTCACGATGACAGAATCAGAAAATTCGAACGCTCGCATTCTTGTCGGCGAATGCTTTTGCCGCGCCGTGCGCTTCGAGGTGGCCGATGCGTTCGCCTATGCGATGAACTGCCACTGCTCGAACTGCCGGCGCACCACCGGTGCCGCCTTCAAGCCCTTCGCCGGCATCCGGCAAGACAGGCTTCGTATTGTCAGGGGTAGCGACCTCCGGATGATTTTCGGCGACGACACCACCCATGACGCGCATTGTGGCCGCTGCGGCTCGCTGCTCTATTCCCGGGTCCGGGAAGGAGAGTGGGTCCACGTCGCCATGGGAACCCTGGTCGATGCCCCCTCGATCCGGCCGAGCGCCCATATTTTCGTCGGCTCGAAGGCGCCCTGGCATGAAATTGCGGACGATCTGCCGCAATATCGGGAGCACGTCGGGGTTGTCTGACGGAACCCGGTCCGCACCGCCATCCGTTGGCGAACCGCGACAGCGCTGGCGCGACAAACAAGAGAGGTCGTACGGCCTGCCGCCGGGGTCCGCTTCGTGACCTCCATCACAAGCGCCGGCGGAGGATGTTGCTAAAGCGGTCCCAAAGGGCCGGACGGCCTGGAACCATCGGAAGTCGTGTCATGCGCAGCTTGCTCAGACTTTGTCCGCTTTTCGTCGCCCTCGGCCTGATGTTCGGCGCCGGGCCTGCTTTTGCCGGAAAGCGCGTGGCGCTGGTGCTGGCCAATTCGGCCTATCAGCACGCGCCCTCGCTCGCCAATCCCGTCAATGACGGGTCGGTGATGGCCAAGACCCTGAAGGAGGCCGGCTTCGACGTCGTCGACTCCCGGCACGATCTGTCGGCGCTGGAGACACGGCGCGTGCTGCGCGACTTCGCCGACGCGACCCGCGACGCCGAAATCGCCGTGGTCTACTACGCCGGCCACGGCATCGAGGTGGAGGGCTCGAACTATCTGATCCCGGTGGATGCCAAGCTCGAGCGGGACACCGACGTCTTTGACGAGGCGCTCTCCCTCGACCGTGTCCTGGTCGCGGTCGAGCCCGCCAAGCAATTGCGTCTGGTGATCCTCGATGCCTGCCGCGACAATCCGTTCAGCAAGCGGATGAAGCGCACGGTCGCTTCGCGCGGCATCGGCCGGGGCCTCGCCCAGGTCGAGCCGTCCAGCCCCAACACGCTGATCGCCTATTCGGCCAAGGCCGGCTTCACCGCGCAGGACGGCGACGGTGCCAACAGCCCGTTCACCATCGCGCTGTCGAAGCATCTGACGACGCCGGGCCTCGACGTCCGCCGCGCCTTCGGCTTCGTGCGCGACGATGTCCTGAAGTCCACCGGCAACAAGCAAGAGCCGTTCGTCTACGGCTCGCTGGGTGGCGAGGACGTGCCGCTGGTGCCGGTCAAGCTGGCGCCGGCGGCGCCCGTAGCCAATCCCCAGGCCGATATCCGCCGCGACTACGAGCTCGCGCTCCAGGTCGGCAACCGTCCGGCGTGGGAAGCTTTCCTCGCCCAGCATCCCGACGGGTTCTATGCGAGCCTTGCCAAGCTCCAGCTCGAGAAGATCGGCGCGGAGCAGGCGCATGCGGCGGCGATCGCGAAAGCGAAGCAGGCCGAGGCCGAGCGCGACCGCCTTGCTGCGCTCGGCGCGCAGAAGGATGCGCAAGCCAGGGCCGCGGCCGATGCGAAGGCCGCCGAGCAGGCGCAGCTTGCTGCGCAGAAGGCGAAGGAGCAGGCCCAGCAGCAGGCCGCCGCTGCCGAGCAGCAGCGCGTCAACCTCGCCGCCACGGCGCCGGGCGTTGCGCCGGGCAACACCACGAGCGCCGCCGGCACCAACGTTGCCGCGCTCACCCCGGCGACCGCGCCGGCCGACCTCAACCGCTCGGTGCAGAGCGAGCTCGGCCGCGTCGGCTGCTTCTCCGGGCAGGCCGACGGCAATTGGAATACGTCCTCGCAGCGGTCGCTGTCGCAGTTCAACCGCTATGCCGGCACGAAGCTCGACGTGAAGGTGGCGAGCACCGACGCGCTCGATGCGGTCAAGGCCAAGCCATCACGGGTCTGCCCGCTGGTCTGCGAGCACGGTTTCAAGGCCGAAGGCGACAAGTGCACCAGGATCGTTTGCGGCAACGGCTATGTCCTGAACGACGACAATGAATGCGAGAAGAAGCGCGCGGCCAAGCCCGCGTCAAAGCCCGCGACCTCGCGGCGCGACGACGGCGAGGACCGCCCTGCGCGGCAGCGGGCCGGTGCTGCTGCGGGTGGCTACGGTGCAGCCGCGGCGGCTGGCGCGGGCCGTGCCTCGAGCGGCAGTGGTCAGATCTTTTGCAACGCTCTGCTCTGCCGGCCGGTCAGGCCCGGTTGCCGCCTCGTTTATCGCGGCGGCGGCGGCCCCCACGTCGACGCCAATGTCGAGGTCTGCAACTGAAATGGCACGGCTTTCCTGACCACTCGAACAATAACCTAAAGCGCGATGACGATTCATCCTGATCGCATCGCGCTTTAGCTCAGTTCTTCCGCTCGGCCACGAAACGCGCGGCGGCCTGCAAAATTGCGGCGCGGTCGCCGAAGATCGAGACGGCGCTGTCGGCGCGCGCGAGCAGGTCGCGCACGCGCTGCTTGGCGCCTTCGATCCCGAGCTGGGTCACGAAGGTGGTCTTGCCGAGCGCGGCATCGGCGCCGGCCGGCTTGCCGAGCGCGGCCGCATCGCCCTCGACGTCGAGCAGATCGTCGGCGATCTGGAAGGCTTCGCCGAGCGCGCGGCCGTAATCGTCGAGCGCCTGATATTCCGCCTTCGAGGCCTGGCCGAGGATCGCGCCGGCAATGCAGCCGTAGCGCAAGAGCGCGCCGGTCTTCATCTGCTGGATACGGGCGACGTCGATCGGCTCGTTGCCGCCAAAGCGGCCTTCGCCGGCGAGATCGAGGATCTGGCCACCGACCATGCCGCCGATGCCGGCGCAGCGCGCCAGTGCACGCGTCAAGAGCAGCCGCACATCGGCGTCGCGATGGACCTCGTCGCGGGTGATGATATCGAAGGCGAGCGTCAGGAGGCCGTCGCCGGCGAGGATCGCGGTGGCGTCGTCGGTTTGCTTGTGCAGGGTGGGGCGGCCGCGGCGCAGGTCCGAATTGTCCATGGCCGGCAGGTCGTCATGGATCAGCGAATAGCAATGGATGCATTCGAGCGCGGCGCCCACGAGCAGGGCCGCCTCGCGCGGCACGCCGAACACGGCGGCGCTCTCGACCACCAGGAACGGCCGCAGGCGCTTGCCGCCGTTCAGGCTCGAATAGCGCATTGCGTCCATCAGTCGCTTGGGCCGGGCGATTTCGTCATGCAGGATGTCGTCCGACAGCAGGCGCCCGAGCAGGGCTTCGGTGTCATCAGCGGTCTTGTCCAGACGTTTGGCGAAATCGGACGGGGACGTGCCGGTCATCAAGAAGGGCTCCAGAACTAAAATTCGGCGGGACAATCCTTTATGCGCCCGCGCCAGTCAATCGTTTGGAAGGCCTAAAAAGTGCTGGAAAAGGCCCGAATTATCACAGACTTAATGCTCCAGCCCGTGGCCGCTCGTCAGTTCGTGCCGGAAAGGTCGATTTGCGCATCGTCAAAATCCTGCTGGTGGTGCTCGCGCTCGTGGTCCTCGCGCCCTATGTGATCGCGCCGTTCTACCGCACCGGCCACCCAGTTTCGACGCTGATGGCCTGGCGCAGCCTGCGGGGCGCGCCGATGCAGCGGGAGTGGATCGATCTCGCTGATATGTCGCCCTCTCTGCCGCGCGCGGTGGTGGCGGCCGAGGATGCCCATTTCTGCAAGCATCACGGCATCGATTGGGGGGCGCTGCGCGAGGCGATCGACGACGCCAGGGAGGACGGCACCGCCTTCCGGGGCGCCTCCACCATCACCCAGCAGGTCGCGAAGAACCTGTTCCTGTGGCAGGGGCGCGACTTCGTTCGCAAGGCGCTCGAATTCCCGCTGGCGCTTTGGATCGACCTCGTCTTGCCCAAGCAGCGGATTCTCGAAATCTACCTCAACATCGCCGAGCTCGGCCCGCAGGGGCAGTTCGGGGTCGAGGCGGCCAGCGCCTATGCCTTCGGCAAATCGGCCGAAAGCCTCTCGCCCCGCGAGGCGGCGCTTCTGGCCTCGATCCTGCCGAATCCGGTCAAGCGCAGCGCCCGGACCCCGGGACCGGGCGTCCGGCGGCTGGCAGCCACCTATATGGCGCGGGGGCAGGCGAGCTCGCTTGCGACCTGTTGGCGGGAAAATCGCTGATTTTTTGGCCCGTTCCGGGCGCATTTTCCGGCCCAAGAGTCTAGCTTTACAGCCAGCCTTCCTCTATAAGCGCGGCCTTGATCGGCATTCAGCTCGCCTCGTTATTTGCGGGTGCTGAGCCGTCCCTTCGCGGACGATGCCCTGATGACACCAATCCCTAGAGGATATTGAAATGGCCGTTCCGAGAAGAAAAACCTCGCCGTCGCGCCGTGGCATGCGCCGCTCGGCGGACGCCATCAAGAAGCCGACCTATGTGGAAGACAAGGACTCCGGCGAGCTCCGTCGTCCGCACCATCTCGACCTCAAGACCGGCATGTACAAGGGCCGCCAGGTCCTGAAGAAGAAAGAGTCCTGAAGCCAGGATCTTTCTCGGGCGGGAGATCGACCCGCCCGATTCGGCCAACCCATGAGATAGACGGTGACGGCGGCGGAGCGGATGCTTCGCCGCTGCATTGTTCTGTCTGGATATCTTGATCGAGAAGGCATCAAGCCGATGGTCGGTTTCCCGCTGCTCCTGATTCCGCTCGCGGTCTACAACATCATCGCCTTCCTGATGCCGACCGTGTCCTTCACGGACGTGCTGTTCAAGGTGCCTATGGTGTCCGGAGAGGTCTGGCCGGTCACGCTCGCCGATCTCCTGCTCGCGCTCGGCATCGTTCTGCTGCTGCTCGAGGTGGTCAAGGGTGCGCGGCCGGGCTCGAAATTCCTGATGGATCATTTGCTGTCGCTGATCATCTTCGGCGCGGCCGCTGCCGAATTCGTGATGTGGCCCAAATTCGGCAACTCCACCTTCTTTTTGCTGGTGCTGCTGGCGATGGCGGACTTCTTCGCTGGCATCGCCCAGCGCACGCGCCGCCGAGTCACCTATGTCGCCGAGACCACGGTGCCGGCCCCTCGTAAGGCCAAGCGCAGGGCCGAAGCGCCGGCGGAAGACGTGGAGTCCGAGCGCAAGTTCGAGCCGGTGATCGCGCCGCAGCCGGCGCCGGCCGCACCTACCGCGCAATCCGTCGCCGAATCCGTGCTGATGGATCACCCGGCGCCCAAGCCCGTGCAGGGCGCCCCCTCGCCGGAAATTCCCTCGCCGCAGCTGCAGCCGGGGAACGGCACGCCGTCTTCCGACACGCCGCCGCGCTGATTTCTCTGAATTGGCTCGCATCTCACCGCCGCGGCAGTGTGCTCCCTTGCCCCGTTCTTACGGGGAGTGGGTTGGGGTGAGGGGCCTCTCTCCGCGGATGCGATAGCCGCGGGACCTGTACCCCCTCACCCGGATCGCACCGGACGATGCTTCGCATCGCCGAGGCGATCCGACCTCTCCCCGCAAGCGGCGAGAGGTAAGAAGCGCGCTCTCACTTCAATCAATCTTAAGCTACCTGACGCGTGCGCGCGCTGACGGTTCCGAGCGGGCGCTTGCTGCCATAGGCCATCAGCGCATCCTCGGAGGAGGCGCGGCGGAGCCGGCTCGTTTGCGGCAGCTGCTCGGCATTGGCGATCAATTGTGTGACGAAGCTCGGATCGGGGCGGGGCAGGGGCACCTTATGGACCCACCGCAACGTCGGCATCAGCGGCACCAAGGCCGTGCCTGTGCCGTTGTCCGCCGCGTCCGATCGATCAGTACTCAACATCGCAATCACCGTTGATCCGGCGAAACTGTCGCGTTTCGAGACGCGGGGGCCGGCGCGAGTCCTGTACTCGCAAGGCCTATGCCGGCCGGGCCGATTTGGTTCCGACGCCTTCGGAAACGTGGTTTCCAAATTGTTTATCAACTTTGCCTAGGTTCGGCAGCGAATCTGGCTCTATCCTGTGCCGGCTCAGGACTTCTCCACTGTCCCGAAACGAGGCGACTTTGACCCCTGGATTGCCGCAAGCCTCCGACATCCTGGCCGCGCTCGGTCAGGCCGTGTTCGCCTGGGACATCGCCAGCGATGCCATCGTCTGGGGTGAGCAGGTCAGCGCCGTATTCCCCGGCATTCCCGCCGAGCGGCTTTCGACCGGCGCCGAATTCGCCAAGCTGATCGAGCCCGCGCAAACGCTGCGGACGGCGGCGCTGGCACTGACGTCCCCGGTGCACGGCGCCGACGGCACCCCTTACCGAATCGAGTACGGCGTGCGCATGAGCGCCTCCGATCCCGTGATCTGGATCGAGGAGACCGGCCGCTGGTTCGCAGGTCCCGACGGCCGTCCCACGCGAGCGATCGGCTCGGTCCGCATCAACAATGAGCGCCACGCCCGGGACGAGGAATTGAGCAGGCTGGCCCGGCTCGATCCGCTGACCGGCGAGCTCAACCGCTCGCATCTGATCGCGGCGCTGGCCGAGGCGATCGAGGAGACCACGCGCTTCCGCTCGACAGCGGCCTTCATGCTGGTCGGCATCGATCATCTCGCCCGCGTCAACGATGCTTTCGGCTTCGACGTCGCCGACGCCGTGATCCTCGACGTCGCCAAGCGCATTCGCGCGCGCCTGCGCGGCGGCGACGTGCTGGGGCGCTTCTCCGGCAACAAGTTCGGCCTGATCCTGAAGAACTGCACCGTCGACGACATGAACGTGGCCGCCGAGCGCTTCCTCGCCGGCATCCGCGACGAGGTGGTGCCGACCAAATCCGGTCCGGTCTCGGTCACCGCCTCGATCGGCGCGGTCAGCCTGCCGCGTTATGCCCGCAACACCGACGAGGCCGTCAACCGCGCCCATGAGACGCTGGACGCCGCCAAGCGCCGCCGCTCCGGCTCGTTCGCGGCCTGGCGTCCGGATGCCGCGCGCGACGCACAGCGCCGCGTCAACATCCGCGTCACCGACGAGATCGTCACCGCGCTCAACGAGCGCCGCATCAGGCTCGCCTATGAGCCCGTCGTCTCGGCTGTCTCGCGCGAGCGCGCATTCCATGAATGCCTGGTGCGGATGGACCAGGGCGACGGCCAGGTGCTGCTCGCGCCCGACATCGTGCCGGTCGCCGAACGGCTCGGCCTGATCCGCCTGGTCGATCACCGCGTGCTCGAGCTCGTGGTCGCCGAGCTCGCGGCGGCGCCCGACGTCTGCCTCAGCCTCAACATCTCGCCGGATACGACCATGGATCCGGACTGGTGGGCGGGGATCGAATCGCTGATGCTGGCCCATCCCGGCGTCGCCGAGCGGCTGATCGTCGAGATCACCGAGACGGTCGCGATCCAGGACATCGACGACGTCCGCGCCTTCGTCAGCCGCCTCAAGCATTTCGGCAGCCGCATCGCCATCGACGATTTCGGCGCCGGCTACACCTCGTTCCGCAATTTGCGCAAGCTCGGCGTGGACATCGTCAAGATCGACGGCGCCTTCGTGCAGAACATCACCCATTCCGCCGACGACCGCGCCTTCGTGCAGACCCTGATCGACCTCGCCCGCCGCCTCGACATCAAGACCGTCGCCGAATGGGTGCAGGACGACGAAGCCGCAAACATGTTGCGCGACTGGGGCTGCGACTACATCCAGGGCCGCCTGATCGGACTGGCATCGGCGGAGCGCCCGTGGGGCCTGCCGTCGGATGCGCTGCCTGCGGCGGGCTGAGATGCCGTAGGACCTCCTAGCCTTGGTCAAGAGGTTTCGTGCCTTAATGCAACAGGGTAGCGCGGTGGGTTAGCCGAAGGCGTAACCCACCACTTTACTCTCCGCGTCGAGAGAGAAGCGGTGGATTACGCCTTCGGCTAATCCACCCTACCGACTACGAGATCTTCTCACGCCCCCTCGTCCAGCGCCACCAGCTCGCGCTTCTTACGCAGCGACGGCAGCAGCGGCGCGATCAGCAGCACCAGGGCAAACACAAGACACACTGCCGAGATCGGCCGCTGCACGAAGGTCCAGAGATCGCCCTGCGACAGGATCAGCGACTTGCGCAAATTGTTCTCCATCATCGGACCCAGCACGAAGGCCAGCACCAGTGGCGCCGGCTCGTAGCCGAGCTTGCGCATGAAATAGCCGATGATCCCGAACGCGATCATCACATAGACGTCGAACACGTTGTTGCTCGAGCAGTAGACGCCGAGGATCGTGAACAGGATGATCAGGGGGAACAGGATGTTGTAGGGCAGCTTGAGCAGCTGCACCCACATGCCGATCATCGGCAGGTTCAGGATCAGCAGCATGACGTTGCCGATATACATGCTGGCGACGATGCCCCAGAACAGGCCGGGGTTCTGCGTGATCATCAGCGGGCCCGGCTGCAGGCCGTGAATGACGAAGGCTCCGAGCAGCAGCGCCATCACCACGTTCGGCGGGATGCCGAGCGTCATCAGCGGAATGAAGGCGCCGCCGGCTGCGGCGTTGTTCGCCGATTCCGGGCCGGCGACGCCCTCGATCGCGCCGTGGCCGAACCTTTCAGGGGTCTTCGACAGCCGCTTCTCCAGCGCGTAGGACGCGAATGACGAGACCACGGCGCCGCCGCCCGGCAGGATGCCGAGGAAAAAGCCGAGGATGGTGCCGCGGCCGACCGGACCGGCGCTCGCCTTCCAGTCCTCCTTGCTCGGCAGGAGATGGGTGATCCTGGTGTTGATGACGTCGCGCTTGATCGCCTGCTCGGTGTTGAGCAGCACCTCGGCGACGCCGAACAGGCCCATCACCACGGGCACGAGGCCGATGCCGTCGATCAGCTCCATGCGGCCGAAGGTCAGTCGCGGCTGCGCGGTGATGCTGTCGAGCCCGATCAGCCCGAGCACGACACCGATGCACGCCATCAGCAATGCCTTCGGCATCGATCCCTGGGTGAGGAAGGTGAGCACGACGAGGCCGAGCACCATCAGGCTGAAATACTCGGCCGGGCCGAAAGCAATGGCGAGACTGGCGAGCTTCGGCGCCACCAACATCAAGGCGACCAGCGCAAAGGTGCCGGCAGCGAAGGAGCCGAATGCAGCAATGCCGAGCGCGGGGCCCGCGCGGCCCTGCTTCGCCATTTGGTGGCCGTCGATGCAGGTGACGACGGAGGCCGCCTCGCCGGGGATGTTGACCAGGATCGAGGTGGTCGAGCCGCCATACATCGAGCCGTAATAGATGCCGGCCATCATGATGATGCCGGATTCCGGCGTTCCCGACAGTGTCACCGGTAGCAGCAGCGACATCGCCGAGATCGGGCCGATGCCGGGCAGCACGCCGACCAGCGTGCCGATGAAGACGCCGATGAAGCAATAGAGCAGGTTGACCGGCAGCAGCGCGACGCCGAATCCATGTGCCACGTTGACAAGCGTATCCATGGCGTCAGCCGATCCCGAACAGGCCTGACGGCAACTGGATCAACAGCAGCCGCTTGAGCACCCACCACATGCCCAATGGCACCAGCACCGCGATCGGAATCGCCAGCGTCCAGCGCACCGGATCGATCAGCCGCAACAGCAGCAGCATCAGCGGGATCGATGACAGCAGGAATCCCAGCGGCTCCAGCGCGAACGCGAATGCAGTGAGGCAGGCGATGAGGACAAGCGGCTTGCTCCAGCGCACGTTCTCCCAGCGCGAGGCCAGCGTCGGCCCACCCTCGGTGATCGCCGAGACGATGATCGCGCTCGCGAACACGCACATCAGGATGCCCGTGTAGAACAGCACATAGCCGGAGCCGGGATCGTTGATGGTGCCGAGCCTGAGCTTCAAGCCCGACCAGATCACGAAGCCGCCGAGTGCGAGCCCGATCAGCCCGCCCCAGAGTTCGGAGTTGCTGAGGCGGAGCTTGACGTTGGTTGGATCGTTCATCGATTCTCTCTCGTGCCCCGGACGCAGCGCAGCACCGCAAGTTGCGTTCACGCACGTCTTCGACGTGCTATGGCAGGTGCGCTGCAAAGCCGGGGCCCATGCGTGTGGGCGAAGAAGATGGGTCGGGGCACTGCGCAGCAGCGTTGCACGCTGCAGCGCGTCCGGGACACAAGCAGCGCGGTCTTACTTCTTCGCGAGCCCGAGCGTTTCGATCACTTTGCGCTCGGATTCCGTGACCTCGACGATGAATTTCTTGTAATCCTCGGTGTTCTTGTAGTTCGGCACCATGTCGTATTTGGCGAGCGTCGCCACCACCGCGGGGTCTTCGACCGCCTTCTTGAAGGCGTCGTGCAGCTTGGCCACGATCTTGGGATCCATCCCTTTCGGTCCTGCAATGCCGAACGGGGAATCATAGACCATGGGATAGCCGAGCTCCTTCAGCGTCGGCACGTCGGGATAGTTCGGCGAGCGCGCGCCGGTCCACACCATCAGGAGCCGCAGCTTGCCGGCGTCGACCAGCGGCCGCCATCCCGTGGAATCAGCCTGCAGCATGGTGTGCTGTCCCAGCACGGCGGCGTTGGTCTCCGCGCCGCCCTTGAAAGGGACCTGGGTCAGCTTGATGCCGGACATCGCGGCGATCTGCTCCATGCCGATATGCAGCGAGGTGCCGGCGCCGGGCGTGGCATAGGTCACCTTGCCCGGATTCGCCTTTGCGAACTCCACCACGTCCTTCCAGCTCTTGAACTGCGATTCCGCGCTCGTGGTCACGCCGAAGGTGTAGCCGGTGAGATGGACGATATAGGTGAAATCCTTTGCCGGATCCCACGACACCTCCTGCATCAAGGGCAGGCGAAACACGGTGATCGGGATCTGCGAGATGGTATAGCCGTCCGGCTTCGCCGCCGCCGCCATCGTCGCCGGCCCGACCGTGCCGCTGCCGCCGGCCTTGTTGTCGATCACGATCGGCTGGCCCAGCACCTTCGAGGCGCTGTCGGCGATCGCGCGCATCGAGAGATCAGTCGATCCGCCGGCCGGCCAAGGCACGATCAACGTGATCGGCTTCGTTGGATAGTCCTGCGCATTGACCGCCGTGGAGAGCAATAAGCCCATGACGGCGTGCACCGCGGCAAATGCAATCGTCTTCAGCCCGTATCCCGACATCGAAAGCCTCCCTCGCGGCGGCCTCTCTGGGGGCGCCGTCTCTCGTTGCGAGGCGATTGTTCCTGAATTTGACGGAGAAGAAAAGCGTGTTGCGCGCATCGATGTGCGGCCGTCGGTCAGCTAACGCCGACAGAGCCGACCTCTGCGACAATTCGTCGTTTGGCCGCGTGCCGAGAGGCGGAATTTGAGCGGCCGAAGCGGTCAGGCCACCCGCCGGACCGTGTTCAGCGTCTCGATGGTGCGGCCGACTTCCGAGGCGAGACACGGCTTGCCGAAATAATAGCCTTGGACCGCGGTGCAGCCGCATTCGCGGACGAAGTCGAGCTGTTCCTCGGTTTCCACGCCCTCCGCCGTGGTCTCGACGCCGAGCACGGAGCCGAGGCTCGCGATCGTTCTGACGATGGCAACGCTCTCCGGGCTTTCGCCGAGCGTGCCGACGAAGGAGCGGTCGATCTTGATGCGGTCGAATGGAAACTTGCGCAGATAGCTCAGGGAGGAATAGCCGACCCCGAAATCGTCGAGGCTGACGCGCACCCCGAGCGCGCGGAGCTGGTGCAGGATGTCGATGGTCGCCTTGCTGTCGTCGAGCAGCGCCGTCTCGGTGACCTCGAGCTCGAGCCGCTGCGGCGGCAGGCCGGCTTCCGCAAGCGCGCTCGTGACCATCGCCACCAGGCCGCGGGAGCGGAATTGCACCGGAGACAGGTTCACCGCGACGGTGACGCCGGGCCAGGACGCGGCGGTGGCGCAGGCCGTGCGCAGCACCCATTCGCCGATCGGAACGATCAGCCCGTTCTCCTCCGCAATCGGGATGAACTCGGCCGGAGAGACGAAGCCGCGCGAGGGATGCTTCCAGCGCAGCAATGCCTCGAAGCCGGTGAGCTCGGAGGAATCGAGCCGCATCTGCGGTTGAAACACCAGGTGGAATTCACGCCCTTCCAGCGCGCCGACCAGGTCCTGCTCCAGCGCGTGCCGGCTGCGCGCCTGTTCCTCCATCTCGGGCTCGAACAACTGATAGGCTCCGCGCCCCTTGGCCTTGGCCTGGTAGAGCGCGAGGTCGGCGCATTTCATCAGCTCATCGGCATCGAGTCCGTGATCGGGCGCGATCGCGATGCCGACGGAGACGCCGACATGGATCGACTGGCTTTCCAGCGGCGGCGGATGACCGATGATCTCGACCAGGCGGCGGGCGAGCGCCTCGGCCGATTGCGGCTGCGGCCCGCGCTGGAGCACGGCGAACTCGTCGCCGCCAAGCCGCGCGACGGTGTCGTGCTCGCCGACATTCTCCTTGAGGCGCGCCGCGACCCAGCGCAGCAGGCGGTCGCCGGCGGCGTGGCCGAGGCGGTCGTTGACGGTCTTGAAATTGTCGAGGTCGAAGCACAGCACGGCCATGGCGCCGCCGGCGATCGCGACCTGGTTCAGCCCCTCGCCCATCTTCTCGCGGAACAGCGTGCGGTTGGGCAGGTCGGTGAGCGAATCGTGCCGCGCCATGTGCGCCACCCGGGCCTGGGCCTTGTGGCGCTCGGTGACGTCCTCATAGGTCACGACCCAGCCACCATGCTCCATCCGCTTGTGGTTGAGCTTGATGATGCGGCCGTCGTTCAAATGGCGGTGCAGCGTGTGCTCGCCCTCGCGCAGCCTCTCGACGTAGTCGGCATAGAGCTTGGCGCCGGTCATGTTCGGATGGATGCCGAGCTCGCAGGCGTGCTCCATGATGTCGCGCATCGAGACGCCTGGCTTCACGGTCTCCGGCGACAATCCATACATCTCGATGTAGCGGCGGTTGCAGACGATCACGCGCAGGCTGGCGTCGAGCATGCACAGGCCCTGGCTCATGTTGTTCAGGGCAGCGTCGAACCGGCGGTACTGCTCGCTCAGCTCCTCGATCGCACGCTCGCGCTCGGTAATGTCCTCATAGGTGGCGACGAAGCCGCCTTCGGCCAGCGCGCAATAGCGCACCGAGATCACCGTGTCGTTCGACATGCGCCGGCGCATCGGCGAGGAATCACGGCTTGCGATCCGCGCGCGGGCGGCTTTGAGGATCTGCTGCGGGCTGTATTCCGGGGAGAACGCGCCGTTCGCCATGGATCGCTCGATCAGCTCGGCGAGGTGGGTGCCGGGGCGGGTCTCCTCCGGCGACAACAGGTAGATCTTGAGGTAGGTGGAGTTGCAGACCCGAAGCCGCATGTCGCTGTCGAAGAAGGCGAGCCCGTGGGCCATGTTCTCCAGCGCCGCATCGAGGATGAAATTCTGCTGCCGCAGCGTTTCCTCGTATTGCAGCCGCTCCGTGACGTCCTCGTGCACCGTCACCCAGCCGCCGTCGGGAAGGAAGCGGGAGACCGCCTGCACCATCCGTCCGTCGTAGCGCATCACCAGCAGCGTCTTCGGCTTCCTAGTGCGCACGTCCTCCAGCCGGTTCTGGTAGAATTCGTCGCCCGACATGCCCGGCAGGTTGCCGCGCGACATCCAGTGCTCGATCACCGTGGAATGCGCGACGCCCGGCTTCACGATCTCGGGGTCGAGGTTGTAGAGCTTCAGGAACCGTTCGTTGCAGACGACGACACGGCTGTCGACGTCGTACATGATCAGTCCGTGCGACATGTTGGCGAGCGCGTGCTGGCTGCGCTCGGTCTGCACGCGCAGTTCCGCTTCGAGCCGGGCGAGGCGGGTGACGTCATCGCAGATCGTCATCCAGCCGCCGCCGGGGAGCGGCTTCAGCTCGAGCGACATAACGAGGCCGCTCGCCAGCATTTGCTCGGTGCGGAACGGCTTGCCCGCGGCGATCTGCGCCATCCGCCTCGAATACAACGCGTCGAGCTGGTCTTGCGGAAAGTTGCCGCGGCTTGCGCTGTGCGCGAGCACCTCGCAATAGCTGGTGCCGACCCGCACGATTTCGGCCGACATGTCGAACAGCGTGAGATAGCGCTGGTTCGTCACCACGATCCGGTTGTCGGCATCGTAGACGCAGACGCCCTGTTCCATGTGGTCGAGCGCAAGCTGGCTCAGCGCGACCAGGGCGCCTGGGCCCTGCTCACGGCCTGTACCAAGCTCGCTGTCGCGGGTCGACATCATGGGGTCGGTGGGGCCTCGGCCAGCAATAGACTGAATGCAACCTAATTCAGCCGCCGAGGCTAGCGAACAGGCCGGAAAATTCCCTTAAGCGCTGTAGTTTACGGAGGATGACCGGCGATGGTGAGCGCACGCGTAAACGGCCCGCTGCCAAGGCGATAGGCCGTAGCTCCGGACGAGCGCGGCGATATTCCCGCTCCGCTCGTACAGATTTACAGCGCCGGGCGTTGCTCTACGGCCCGTACAGCACGAGCTCCGTGTCGGTGAGGTCGCCGAGCTGTGGCTGGTGCGGGCCCCTGAAGTATTTTCGGCCGCGCCGCTCGGTGTAAATGCCGACGAGACCGGGAACCGGACCGTTGGCATCGACGGCCACCGCGATCTTGCCGAGCCGCAGCAGCAGCCGTCCGATGCGGCCGGCGCATTCGGCAAATTCTGCGGTGCTCCGGCAATAGATCAGCTTCATGGCGGGCGGTGCGATGAAACCGCGGCGGATGCGCACCGGTTGCAGGATGAAGGGGAAGGTTCCCTTCGGCGTGCGGCACACCAGACTGAGGCAATTGTAACGCGCATGTCGCGTCAAAAGCTCGGTCTCCGCCTCGGAAAGCCCCTTGATCTCCTTGGCGTGCGGCGGAATGACCTCGATCTCGTTCCAGCGCGGGACGCGCGCTAGCGCAGGGACCGAGAAGAATATGCCGCGGCAATAGGCGCGAAAGCCCTGCGTCTCGATGATTGGCCAGGTCCACTGCGCCGGGCTGATGTTGAAATAAGTGACGTGCTTGTGCCGCTGGGCGATCTTGGTCAGCAGCGGCGCGTAGTTGCGGTAGGCCGGGTCGACATACCAGCTCGACAAATTGCACCGGATGGCGGTCTCTTCGCCCTCCTTGCGTGAGGTGTAGATCAAGAGCAGCACGCCGACCGGCCTGCCGTCGTCGTCGAGCATGTAGCCGAAGCGCGGATAGCCCTCCGGCACGGCCCGGAAGGCCTGCCGGCGCAGACCCTGGATCCAGTAGTCGCGTGAACGGCCGACGAAGCCGCGCGTCAGCAAGTCCGCGATCTTATCGACGTCGGACTCGGTGATCTCGCGGCATCGGACCTTGGTATGGATCACGCTCGTCTTGCCCGTGGAAATGGTCGGCCTCGTGCGTTGCTCTAGCGCCAGCCTTCGCCATGGGCCTCGGCCGCGACAGGCGACTGCAGGCTCAGGACGTCCCGCACCTTGGCGGGCCAGGCGGAAAGATCGGTACCGTGAGTGTGGAACATGGCGACGGCCAGACGGTCCATGCCGAAGGCAACGCAGCCGGTGTGGGCCGGCTCGCCGTTGGCGTCCTGGATTCCCCAGGTCGTGCCGAAATGCTCGCGGTGATAGTTGAAGCTCATGCACGCCGTCGGCTGCTCTTCCGAGCGCAGCGGGATGAGCAGCTCGAACTTGAGCTGCTGCTGCTTCTGGCTCACCGCCTTCATCTGGCCGACCCGGCCGAAGAACGGATCGCTGGCATAGTCGACGCGGAAGCTGAGGCCGAGGTCGGTCGCGATCTTCTGCGCGCGCACCATCCAGCGCTCGCGGAAATCGGCGACATCGTCGGGGCTGCCGATGCAGACATATTCGCGCATGCGGAACGATTGCAGCCGGTCGAGATGCTTCGACGGCTCGCGGCGGAAGCAATCCGCGGCAACGTCGAAGCGCAGCCCGCCCTTCGGCAATGGGCCGCGGCTCGCCGCGATCGGATAGACCGGATAGCAGGCGGCCGGCGACAGCACGAGATCAGCCGGCGACAGCGAAGTCGTCCAGTCGCCGCCGGCATCGAAGCGGCTCACCGCGGCGTTGATCTCGCGTTCGGTGCCGTGCAGGCCGCAGACGCAGCCGAGCAGGTTGGGAAAGCTCTTGAGATAGCCGGACTTCTCCAGCTGCGAGCGGCTCATCACCGGCGGGAAGCGCATCACCTCGGTGCCGGCCTCGCGATGACCGGTGATCAGCGCGGCGAGCTTCTCGACGATGCCCTCATAGAGGGCGGTGCGGGCATAGACGCCATCGGCGCCCATGCGGTGGAACAGCTTGTCGGCGAGATGATCGAGCGGATCGATCATTTGCGGCGCGGTGGTGGGCGAGTCGGGGAGGACGGCAATATTCATGGTTCGATGTCCTGCTATCTCAAAATTGTTCTTGTTGAATCGGCCGCGGAGCTACGTCAGTCGCGAAGGCTCGCCGGCACCCCGCTCATCAATGTCGACGTCGCGGCATTGGCCAGGATCCGGTCGTTGTTGATCATGATCGGCGACGACAGCACGTCGCGGAGGTGGCGGCCCATCGTGAACTCGCCGTCGTTGCGATAGCCGGCAAGTCCCGCGGTGCGCATCGCGTGCATCACGGTCTCGACCGCGAGCTCGGAGGCCTGCACCTTCAAGAGCGTGATCGAGGACTGGAAGTCGAGCGAGCTCAGAGCACGCTCGTCGTGCTCGACGCGGGCGAAAGCGTCGTTATTGGCTGATATCAGCGCGCGCAGCTTGGCCAGCGACATCTTGGCGGCGGTGAAGTGCGCCGCGGCCGGGGGCATCTGTCCGCCGGACGAGCGGGCCGCCTTGCGGATGAAGGCCTGCGCGCGCGTCACCGCCGCAGCGGCGATGCCGGCCCAGGCCGACGACCAGCACAGATGCGCGAATGGCGTCATGGTCTGGGCGTGGATCTTGTCATAGGATTCCGGGAAGATGCGGTCGGCGGGGCAGTCGACCTTCAGCTCGAACCCGGTCGAGCAGGTGCCGCGCATGCCGAGCGTTTCCCAGCCCAGCGTCCGCTTCAGCGAATAATCGTCCTTGGCGAGCGCCAGCAGCACCTGGTCGGAGGCGGCGGCTTCGGTGGCGCGGCGGGCGATGGTGACGAGGCCATCGGCTTCGGCGCCGTAGGAGATCACGGTGGCGTCGCGCACCAGCGAGACGGTATCGCCGGCATGGTCGACCGCAGCCGCGCTGGCGCGGATGTTGCCGCCGTTCTGGCCTTCGGTGGTGGAGGAGGCGAGCAGCCACTGGTCGCGGGCGACCCGGCGCATCATGGTCTCCATCCAGGGGATGCCATGGCCGTGCCTGATGACGCAGGCGACCTTGGTCTGGTGCATCGCGTAGATCATCGCCGTGGACGCGCAGGCGCGTCCGAGCGTGTAGCAGATGTCGGTGACGTCATGGATCGAGGCGCCGAAGCCGCCGAACTCGACCGGAATCATCACGCCGAGCAGCTTCTGCTCGCGTGCGACGTCGAAAGCCCGGTGCGGGAAGCGGGCGTCGCGATCGACCTCGTCGGCGTCGGCCGCGGCCGCTGCGGCGGTCCGGGCGGCGCGCTCGATCAGGGAGGGACCCTGCTCGAGAAAGCTCGCCTGCATTTCGTCGACAGTGAGGACTGCTTCACGCACGTTCATGCTCGTCCGCCTCCGGTTTGCCGTTCGAGATCGCCGGCATCATTCGCGATGCCGCTTGAGGCGATCCTCCAGCCATCTTTGCTTGTGAGACGAGGCTACGGATTTAATTCAAATTCGTCGATGAAATAGAGGGTAAACAAAACCCAATTCCGAACGAACAGTTAAGGTCCGGTTGTTCGCATCGCCGGATTTTCCGGCATCGCGTTAGGACTCTGGAAGAAGGTTGGATTTCCGACAATCTGAGTCATCGTTTACTAAGAAACGCGAAGTATTGGTGCCGCCCATTGCAGGACCGGCAGCCCGCACCCATCGTAGCCGGCAGTCCGGTCCGCCTCCGATAGTCAGATGGGAATTTGCCGATGCAGGCCTTTGATACCGTTTTGCGCAATCGCATCATCAAGCTGGTGAAGGGCATCCTCGAACAGAATTCGCTCACCGCGAACGTTACGCCTTCGGCCAAGCTCGTCGATATCGGCCTGACCTCGATGGACATGGTCAATCTCATGCTCGGCGTCGAGGCCGAATTCGACTTCACCATTCCGCAGTCCGAGATCACGCCGGAGAATTTCCAGTCCGTCGAGACGCTGGAGCGGATGGTCGCGATGCAGCTCCAGCCGGCGACCGCGGCTTAACAGGGGCGCATCTCCCCCCGTTCCAAATCCGCCGCAAAACTGGCATAGCTTAACCATGTCACATTTGGCGGACAGGGTGGAGCAGGCATGACGCAGGCGGTATTGGGCATCATCGGCGGCTCGGGCATCTATGACCTGCCCGGCTTAGAGGGTGCGCGCGAAGAGGTGATCGAGAGCCCCTGGGGCGAGCCGTCGGCTCCTTTAAGGCGTGGCTCCATCGCTGGCCTGCCGATCGTGTTCCTGCCCCGGCATGACAAGGGGCACCGGCTGTCCCCCTCCGACATCAATTATCGCGCCAACATCGACGTGCTGAAGCGCGCCGGCGTCACCGATTTGATCTCGCTCTCGGCCTGCGGCTCCTTCAGGGAGGAACTGCCCCCTGGGACCTTCGTTCTCGTCGATCAATTCGTCGATCGCACTCACAAGCGCGAGAGCTCGTTCTTCGGCCGCGGCTGCGTCGCGCATGTGTCGATGGCGCACCCGGTCTCGCCGCGGCTGCGCATCCATCTGGCGGCCGCCGCGGAAGCCGAAGGCATCGCGATCGCGCGCGGCGGCACTTATGTCTGCATGGAAGGGCCGCAATTCTCCACTTACGCCGAAAGCATGACCTACAAGACGCTGGGCTACTCGGTGATCGGCATGACCAATATGCCCGAAGCCAAGCTCGCCCGTGAGGCGGAGATCTGTTACGCCACCGTCGCAATGGTGACGGATTTCGACTGCTGGCATCCCGACCACGATGCGGTCACTGTGCAGGACATCATCCGCGTGCTGAATTCGAACGCCGACAAGGCGAAGGCGCTGGTGGCGCGGTTGGCCAAGGATTTTCCGCGTGAGCACGAGCCGTGCCCGATCGGTTCGGACCGTGCGCTCGACACCGCGCTGATCACGGCACCCGAGGCGCGCGATCCCGAGCTCCTGAAGAAGCTCGATGCGGTGGCCGGGCGCATCCTGCGAGCGTGAGACGCAAGAAAAACGAAAAGGCAGAATGCCATGAAGGTCGACGGCAAGCATTTCCGCAGCATCTGGCGCGAGCGCGACGGCTGGTCGGTCGGCGCGATCGATCAGCGCCGGCTGCCGCATGAATTCGTCATTGCGCGGCTGACTTCGTGTGAAGATGCGGCCGTTGCTATACGCGACATGCTTGTGCGCGGCGCGCCGCTGATCGGCGCCACCGCCGCCTACGGCATGGCGCTCGCGATGCGCGAGGACGCTTCCGACGCCGGGCTGCAACGCGCTTATGACACGCTGGTCGTGGCGCGGCCGACCGCGATCAATCTGAAATGGGCGCTGGACGAGATGCGCGCGGCGCTCGCGCCGATCGACCCGGTGGAGCGGGCGGAAGCGGCCTATGCGCGCGCCGACGAGATCGCCGAGCAGGACGTCGAGATCAATCGCGGCATTGCCGACAACGGCCTGAAGCTGATCGAGGCGACCGCGGCGAAGAAGCCGGGCGAAGTGGTCAACGTGCTGACCCATTGCAACGCCGGCTGGCTCGCCACCGTCGACTGGGGCACGGCGACGGCGCCGATCTATCTTGCGCATGAGCGCGGCATCAAGGTCCATGTCTGGGTCGACGAGACGCGTCCGCGCAACCAGGGCGCCTCGCTCACGGCCTGGGAGCTTGGCCATCACGGCGTGCCGCACACGGTGATCCCGGACAATACCGGCGGACATCTGATGCAGCACGGCATGGTCGATCTCGCCATCGTCGGCACCGACCGCGTCGCCGCCAATGGCGACGTCTGCAACAAGATCGGCACTTACCTGAAGGCGCTTGCCGCGCATGACAACGGCGTGCCGTTCTACGTCGCGCTGCCGTCGCCGACGATCGATTTCGCCGTTCATGACGGCATCCGCGACATCCCGATCGAGCAGCGCAGCGGCGTGGAGGTCACCGACATGACCGGCCGCACTGCCGATGGCCGGCTGGAGACGGTGCGCATCGTGCCCGAAAACTCGCCGGTCGCGAACTACGCCTTCGACGTGACCCCGGCGCGGCTCGTCACCGGTCTCATCACCGAGCGCGGGGTGCTGAAGCCGGATCGTGCGGCGCTGGCCGCGGCGTTTCCGGAGCGGACCTCTGCTGCGGCGAAGTAGATTTGGTTGGGCGATATCTCGCCACAACCGTCATTGCGAGCGCAGCGAAGCAATCCAGACTCCCTCCGCGGAAAGACTCTGGATTGCTTCGCTGCGCTCGCAATGACGGCGTATGTCGAACTACCCCAGCTTCAGCCCGGTCGCCGTCTCCAGCTCCGCAATCGCCTGCGCCCCGCTCGTCACCTTGATCGTGGTCATGCCCATCTGACGCGCCGGCTTCAGGTTGACGCCGAGATCGTCGAGATAGACGCAATTGTTCGGGTCGACCTTCAGCGTCTCGACCATCATCTGGTAGATGCGTGGATCGGGTTTGCGCAGACCGATCTTGGCGGATTCGATGACGTGATCGAACAGCACCATGACTTCGGCGATGTAGAGAGAACGTCCCGTCATGCTGCCGATCGCGTTGGCCGGCAGATTGTTGGTGATGCAGCCGGTCTTGAATTGCGCCTTGATGCGCTTCAGGGCCTCGACCATCTCCGGGCGCAGATCGCCCTGCAGCAGCGGCAGCACGTCTCGGCCGCGCACCTCCGCACCGAGCGCGAGCGATTCGGCGGCGAACAATGCGTCGAACGTCTCGATGTCGACCTCGGCCCGCTCGAATTTGGCCCAGGCGTTTTCCAGATGATTGGCGGCGTTGGTGCGCCGGATGATATCGGCGGGCAGGCCGCGCTCGGTCTCGAACCGCGTGAACGCCTCGAAGGGCGAGCTCGTCAGCACGCCGCCGAAATCAAAGATCACCGCCTCGATCGCCAATGTCCTGCCCTCGTCAATTGCTTTCCAAGAGGGCTAGCATGCGCTATCGGCAAGAGCCAGTCCGAAGCAATCGCCCGCCTTCATCGATGCCGATGCGTGTTCCCATGAAGAAGCTTGCCACCCTCATCGCAGCTACGCTGCTGCTCGCTGCGCCCGCTCACGCCATCGTCGGCGGCGGCACGCCGCAGGCAGATGGCGTCGCCCGCGCCGTCGTCACCATCGTCGGCTCGCGCGGCAATTTCTGCACCGGCAGTCTGATCGCCCCGAGGCTGGTGTTGACGGTCGCCCATTGCGTGCAGCCGGGCGCGGATTACAAGGTGGTCGATCGCGGCGGCGACGGCCAGCCGCAATTGCTGAACGTGCGCACCGTCGCGATCCATCCGAACTTCAACATGCAGGCGATGCAGGCGCATCGCGCCACCGCCGACGTGGCGCTGCTGCAGTTGGAAATTCCACTGAAGGGAAAATCCACGGTGACGGTCGGCATGCCCACGATTCCAATTCAGGTCGGCAGTCGCTTCGTCGTCGCCGGCATCGGCGTCACGGTTCTCGGTGATGGCAAGAGCGGCGGCACCACGCGCGTGGCCGGCCTCGTTGCAACCGGGCAGCCCGGCACGCTGCAGATTCGTCTGGTCGATCCCGTAACCAACGGTGTTCGCGGCGGAATTGGCGCCTGCACCGGCGATTCCGGCGGCCCCGTGTTCGAGGACAGGTCGAACGGTCCCGTGCTCGTCGGCCTCATCAGCTGGTCGACAGGACCGAACGGCGCCGCCGGTTGCGGCGGCTTGACCGGCGTGACGCCGCTGACGCTCTATCGCGACTGGATCGTGCAGACCGCGCGGAGCTGGGGTGCGGCACTGTGATTTGACCGCGACTTGATCTATGTCATTTTGAAGCGGAGGCGCGGCGGGTGATCATGCCCGTCGCGGAGGAAACGCGCCGTCCAATCAAGGACGGCCACAAAGACAAGCAAGGCATAGAAGCAACAATGAATGTCGCTGTTCGCAGTCACGCCACGGCCAAACAGGCTTCTGAACATTTCGACGTGCTGATCGTCGGCGCCGGCATCTCCGGCATCGGTAGCGCCTATCACATCCAGAAGCAGCTGCCGGGCACGAGCTACGTCATCCTGGAGACGCAGGAAACATTCGGCGGCACCTGGAGCACACATCGCTATCCCGGTATTCGCTCCGACAGCGATCTCCACACTTTCGGCTACAGCTTCAAGCCTTGGGTCGGCCCGCCGATTGCGACCGCCGAAGAGATCCTCTCCTATATGAAGGAGGTGATCGACGACAACGATATCGCGCGGCACATTCGCTACAAGCACAAGATCAATTCCGCGAGCTGGTCGAGCGAGCAGAATCTCTGGACCATCGACGCCGTGACGACCGACACCGGCGAGCCCAGGACCTTCACGGCGAACTTCCTCTGGATGTGCCAGGGCTATTATCGCCATTCCGAAGGCTACACGCCGGAATGGAAGGGCATGGACCGTTTCAAGGGCCGCATCGTCCATCCCCAGACCTGGCCCGACGATATCGACCTCACGAACAAGAAGGTCGTCGTGATCGGCTCGGGCGCGACCGCGGCAACGCTGGTGCCGAACATCACCGACAAGTGCGCCCATGTCACCATGCTGCAGCGCTCGCCGACCTATTTCCGCCTCGGCCGCAACGCCATCGAGATCGCGGAGGAGCTGCGCCGGCTGCAGGTCGACGAAGCCTGGATCCACGAGATCGTGCGGCGCAAGATCCTGTTCGAGCAGGATGCGTTCACCAAGCTCTGCGTGTCCAAGCCCGAGCAGGTGAAGAAGGAGCTGATCGGCCAGATCAGCGCCGTGCTCGGTCCCGACTACGACGTCGAGACCCATTTCACGCCAAAATACCGGCCCTGGCGGCAGCGCATTGCCTTCGTGCCGGATGCCGATTTGTTCAAGGGCATCGCCAGCGGCAAGGCCTCCGTCGTCACCGACGAGATCGAATGCTTCGTCGAGAATGGCATCCAGCTCAAGTCCGGCAAGCTGCTTGAGGCCGATGTCGTCGTCACAGCGACCGGCTTCAATCTTGCCGCGCTCGGCGATATCGCCTTCGAGATCGACGGCAAGCCGCTCGCCTTCGGCGACACAGTCACCTATCGCGGCATGATGTTCACGGGCGTGCCGAACATGGTCTGGGTGTTCGGCTATTTCCGCGCCAGCTGGACGCTGCGCGTCGATCTCGTCGCCGATTTCGTTAGCCGGCTGCTCGGGCACATGAAGGCGAAGGGTGCAAAGAAGGTCGAGGTCAAGCTGCGACCTGAAGACCACAACATGCCGATCCTGCCCTGGATCGATCCGGAAAACTTCAACCCCGGCTACATGATGCGCAACATGAACCTGCTGCCCAAGCGCGGCGACAAGCCGGAATGGCAGCACAGCCAGGATTACTGGACCGAGAAGGACGAGATCCCGAAGACGGACCTGGACGACAAGGCGTTTGTGTACAGTTGACGATGCCGATGTAAGGCGAGGTTAGCGATCGCCACTGTCGTCCCGGGGCGCGAAGCGAGCCCGGGACCCATACTCCCAGGCGGTGGTTATAGAGCGAGCTGGTCACTCCGAGCCTTCGCCAAACTACTCCCTGGGGTTATGGGTCCCGGATCGGCGCTCCGCTTCGCTGCGCTTGTCCGGGACGACACCATTTGCTCGGTTGGCAGCGCCTCAACTCATCTACACCACGCTCAAGAATTCCGCCGCGTCGCATTCGCGGCGATCGCGGCCGCGGCGGTCCGGTTCTCGACGCCGAGCTTGGCGTAGATCTGCTCCAGGTGCTTGTCGACGGTGCGCGGGCTGAGGCCCAGAATTTGCGCGATGTCGCGGTTGGTCTTGCCCTTGCTGAGCCAGGCCAGCACCTCGCCTTCGCGCGTGGTGAGGCCGAGCTCGCTGGTGAATTCGGGCGGCAGCGCGGTGCCGGCTTCCTTGGACAGCCGCAGCAGGAATTCGTTCGGCGCGGTCTCGCCCATGTAATAGAAGCGGAGCTGCGGACTATCGGGCAGCGACGCGGCCTGGGATTTCGAGCCGCTCTTGGCCTTCGCCTGCTCGAGCCATTGCAGCAGCGTCGGCGGCAGCACGAAGTCGTCGGTCTGCGCGCCGTGATGATCGGATAGCAGCTTCTGCGCCTGCGGCGTCGCCCACAGCACGCTGCCCTGGCGATTGACCGCGAACAGGAAACGGCCGGAGACGTCGAGCGCGGCGCGCGCGCTCTGGGTCAGCCGGGCATTGCCGAGATGGACCCGGATGCGCGCCAGCATCTCCTCGATCACGATCGGCTTGGTCACGTAGTCGACGCCGCCGGCTTCCAATCCACGCACGATGTGCTCGGTTTCGGCCAGACCCGTCATGAAGATCACCGGGACATTGGCGAGACCCGCGTCGCGCTTGAGCCGGCGGCAGGTCTCGAAGCCGTCGATGCCGGGCATCACGGCATCGAGCAGGATGATGTCGGGCGTGATCTGGTCGATGATTCGCATCGCCGCGGCGCCGTCGAGCGCCACCATCACCGTCATGCCGGCGCTGTCGAGCGCGTCGGTGAGCAGCCGGAGCGTCTCCGGGGAATCGTCGACGACGAGCGCGACGTCGCGCTTCTTCGATTCAATGCTCATAAGCATGCAACGTCTTCAATGTGTCCATGTACTGGTCGAGATCGAAGCGATCGACCAGCGACCGCATCTGCGCGACGAAGTCGGCATGCTCGGGGTGCTCGCTGCCGATCTCGTCCAGCTTCAGCTGGATGCCCTTGACGTAGCCGATCTGGCCGAGCCCGATCAGCGCCTCGATGTGCCGCAGCGGCGGCTTCGATCCGGTCTCCGGATGCCAGAACGGCACCGCGACCTCATGCGAGCCGTATTGCCATTCGATCTTGAGAAGCTGGCGAATCGTCGCCAGCAGCCGCGGGATGTCGATCGGCTTCATCAGGTAGCCGTCGTGGAAGGGCTGCGCCAGCGGCGTGCCATGAGCCTCGAGCGCGCTTGCCGACACCATCAGGATGCGGGCCTGATGATGGCCGCTGGCGCGCAAGGCCTCGGCGACCGCCCAGCCGTCCATGGCAGGCATCGAGATGTCGAGCAGGAACAGATCGGGCCGGCAATGCTGCGCCAATGCGAGGCAGCCGGCGCCGTCGGGTGCGCTGAGCAGGATGAAGCCGAGCGGCGTCAGCACTTCGCGCAGGAGGTCGCGATGCACGGGATCGTCGTCGGTGACGAGGATGGTCTTGCGCGGGCCGTGATAGCCTGAGACCGGCGCCTCCACCGGCGCGATCCGCTGGGGATTGGCGACCTCCGAGAGCAGGATCTTGACCCTGAAGGTCGAGCCGGTGCCGACCGTGCTCGTGACCTTGATGTCCCCGCCCATCACGCCGGCGAGCAGGCGGCTGATGGTGAGCCCGAGGCCGGTGCCGGTCTGCGGCTGCGACGCGCCGAGCGCACCCCGCTCGAATGGCGCGAAGATGCGTTCGAGGTCGTCGCCCTGGATACCCGGGCCGGTGTCGATCACCTCGAACTCGGCGACCGGGCTGCGGTAGTGCACCACGAACTGCACGCTGCCGGACTGGGTGAACTTGATGGCGTTCGAGAGCAGGTTGATCAGCACCTGACGCAGCCGCTTCTCGTCGGCATAGACCACCCGCGGTAGCGTCGGCGGCCGCCTGAACACGAAGTCGATGCCCTTGGCGGCGGCCTGGAGGCGGAACATGCCGACGAGCTGGTCGAGGAACTCGCTCAAGCGCACCTCGTCGCGCGACAGATACAGCCGCCCCGCCTCGATCTTGGAGATGTCCAGGATGCCGTCGATCAGGCCGGAGAGGTGGTCGGCGCTGCGGCGAACGACGCGGACCTGGTCGCGCGGCTTGGCGCCGAGAGTCGTATCCTGCTCGAGCAGTTGCGCATAGCCGCTGATTGCATTGAGCGGCGAGCGCAGCTCGTGGCTCAGCCCGACCACATAGCGGCTCTTGGCGAGGTTGGCGGATTCGGCGACCTCCTTGGCACGCTGGAGCTCGGCATCGGTGCGCTTGTGCGCGTCGATCTCCTGGATCAGCAGCGCGGTCTGCCGCCGCGTCTCGGCCTCGGCGGCGCGGCGGCTCTGCTGCGCCAGCACGAACAGCCACGCCACCACGCCGATGATGATGCTGAGCGAGAAGAACACCTTCCACAGCACGTCGGACACGAGCTCGTTGTCGCCGTGCACATTCGCCGACGTCTGTAGATAGATCAGTCCCAGCACCAGGGCGATCAGGCCGGCGGAGACCACGAACACGCCTATATAGTGGCCCACTTGCGAGTTGATCCGGGCGTAGATCGGCTGCGGCATCAGCCGGCCCAGCGCTTCCGACACCTGCGCCTGGAATCTCGCATGCGGCTTGCAGAGATCGTGGCAGCGCGCGTCCAGCGAGCAGCACAGCGAGCAGATCGGCCCCGCGTAAGCGGGGCAGGAGGCCATGTCCTCCGGCTCGAACGAGTGCTCGCAGATGCAGCACTGGATCGCCTCGATGTTCTGCCAGCTCCGCTTCGGCTTGCGCGCGATGTAGTATTTGCCGCCTGTGGCCCAGGCGATCAACGGCGCCGTGAGGAAGGCCGCCGCGAGCGCGATGAAGGCCGACAGCGCCTTCGCGGTCGGCCCGAACAGGCCGTAGAAGGCGCTGATCGAGACGATGGTCGCGATCGTCATCGCTCCCACGCCGACTGGATTGACGTCGTAGAGATGCGCGCGCTTGAACTCGATCTGCTGCGGCCGCAGTCCGAGCGGCTTGTTGATGACGAGGTCGGCGACCAGCGCGCCGACCCAGGCGATCGCGACGTTGGAATAGAGCGCCAGCGTCTGCTCCAGGGCCTTGTAGACGCCGATCTCCATCAGCAGCAGGGCCACGACGACGTTGAAGACCAGCCACACCACGCGCCCGGGATGGCTGTGGGTCAGGCGCGAGAAGAAGTTCGACCAGGCGATCGAGCCGGCATAGGCGTTGGTGACGTTGATCTTGACCTGCGACAGGATCACGAAAGTGCCGGTCAAGGCCAAAGCGAGGTCGGGCTGCGACAGCACATAGCGGAATGCTTCGAGATACATGTGCGCCGGCTCGGCGGCTTCTTCCGGCGGCACGCCGTGGCTGAGTGCGAAGAAGGCGAGGAACGAGCCCGCCAGCAGCTTCAGCGCGCCCAGCACGATCCAGCCCGGCCCCGCGCTCATCAGCGCCATCCACCAGGAGGCCCTGGAGGCGCGGCGGTCGCGCGGCAGGAACCGCAGGAAGTCGACCTGCTCGCCGATCTGCGCCACCAGCGAGAACACGACCGAGGCCGCAACGCCGAACAGCAGGAGATCGAAATGCCCGTTGAGGTCGCCGTGCTCGCCGGAGAACTTGTGCCACTCCGCAAAGGAGCGCGGGTTGTGCCAGGCGATCGCGGCAAACGGAATGATGTGAAGGATCACCCACAGCGGCTGCGTCCACAATTGGAAGCGGCTGATCAGCGTGATGCCGTAGGCCACCAGCGGGATGATGACGACGGCGCTGATGAGATAGCCCACCGGCCGCGGAATCCCGAAGCACATCTCGACCGCTGAGGCGAGGATCACGGCCTCGATCGCGAAGAAGATGAAGGTGAAGGAGGCGTAGATCAGCGAGGTGACGGTCGAGCCGATGTAACCGAAGCCGGCACCCCGCGTCAGCAGGTCGATGTCGATGCCGCATTTGGCGGCATAGTACGCAATAGGCACCCCGCAGCCGAAGATGATGATGGAAACCACGACGATGGCGGCAGTCGCGTTGGTGACGCCATAGTTCAGCGTGATGGTCCCGCCGATCGCCTCCATCGCCAGGAACGAGATCGCGCCCAGTGCCGTGTTGGCGACGCGGGCGGCGGACCAGCGCCGCGCGCTCTTGGCGGTGAAGCGCAGGGCGTAATCTTCCAGCGTCTGGTTGGCGACCCATTGATTGTACTGGCGCCTGACGCGGTCTATTCGCTGCCGCCCTGCCACTTAACCCCACTCCCGATACGGACCCGGACCCCTCGCAAATTCCGTACCAGAAGCCTACGTCGGCATTTTGCGGTGCAGTATACGCGATCTTGCGTATGCGTGGGCTGCATAAATTCGAGCCATCCTCACGGGCACCAATCGCGTGTTCTCGAACAAAAGTGGGGTGCTCATGTCAGACGAAGCAAACAAGGGCCTGTTGTCGCCGCTGCGGCGCAAATTATTGATGGGAATGGCCGCGGTCCCGGCCATCACCATGCTGCCGCGCGGGTCATTTGCGCAGGCGCCGGCGACCTCGGCGGTCAACACCACGGGTCTGGCCGTCACCGACACCGAGGTCACGGTCGGCATCCTGCATTCGGCGACCGGCACCATGGCGATCTCCGAGACCGGCTCGATCCAGGCCGAAAAGCTTGCGATCGAGCAGATCAACGCGGCCGGCGGCGTGCTCGGCCGCAAGATCAAGTTCATCCAGGAGGACGGCGCATCGGACTGGCCGACCTTCGCCGAGAAGGCGAAGAAGCTCCTCGTCAACGACAAGGTCGCGGCGATCATGGGCTGCTGGACCTCGGCCTCGCGCAAGGCGGTGCTGCCGGTCGTCGAGCAATATAACGGCATGCTCTACTACCCGACCTTCTACGAAGGCCTCGAGCAGTCCAAGAACGTCATCTATACCGGCCAGGAAGCGACCCAGCAGATTCTCGCCGGCCTGAACTGGATCGCCAAGGAGAAGGGCGCCAAGTCCTTCTTCTTCATCGGCTCGGATTACATCTGGCCGCGCACCTCCAACAAGATCGCGCGCAAGCACGTCGAGAACGTGCTCAAGGGCAAAGTGGTCGGCGAGGAATATTATGCGCTCGGCTCGACGCAGTTCAATTCGGTCATCAACAAGATCAAGCTGACCAAGCCGGACGTGATCTTCACCGACGTCGTCGGCGGCTCCAACGTCGCCTTCTACAAGCAGCTCAAGGCGGCCGGCATCGATCTCTCCAAGCAGGCACTGCTGACGATCTCGGTGACCGAGGACGAGATCGACGGTATCGGCGGCGAGAACATCGCGGGCGCCTATGCCTGCATGAAGTACTTCCAGTCGCTCGACAATGCGAACAACAAGGCTTTCGTCTCGGCGTTCAAGAAGATGTGGGGCGAGAAGACCGTGATCGGAGACGTCACCCAGGCTGCCTATCTCGGCCCGTGGCTGTGGAAGCTGACGGTCGAAAAGGCCGGCTCTTTCGACGTCGACAAGATCGCCACGGCTTCGACAGGCGTCGAGTTCAAGGGCGCGCCGGAGGGCTATGTGCGCATCCATGAGAACCATCACCTCTGGTCGAAGACCCGGGTGGGGCGCGCCAAGCTCGATGGCCAGTTCGAGCTGATCTACGAGACCGCCGATCTCGTCGAGCCGGATCCGTTCCCGAAGGGTTACCAGTAAGAAGCGTTACCGTTAAGACGCGGCGTCCGCCGCACTTTCTCCTCAACGCAAAACCGCTCCCTGGCGTGGATCGCAAGTCCATGCCTCAAGCCCCCGCGTCGCGAACCTGCTCGCGACGCGGGACCCTTTCCCGACGGAGGACACGGATGTTCGGCGACTATTCGATTGGCGACCTCGGCTCGATCTTCGTCATGCAGGGGTTTGCCGGACTGATCCTGTTCTCCGTCTATGTCCTGATGGCGCTCGGCCTTGCCATCATCTTCGGCCAGATGGGTGTCATCAACATGGCCCATGGCGAGTTCATGATCCTCGGGGCCTACGTCACCTGGATGACCTCCAATCTCTTCCAGGCTAATTTGCCGAGCCTGTTCAGCGGCTACTTCTTCCTCGCGATGATCCTGGCCTTCTTCGCCTCCGGCGCCTTGGGGATGCTGGTGGAATGGGTGCTGATCCGGCACCTCTACAAGCGCCCGCTCGACACGTTGCTCGCCACCTGGGGCCTCAGCCTGATGCTGCAGCAGGCATATCGCTCGGTGTTCGGTGCGCGCGAGGTTGGCGTCGAGCTGCCGCAATGGATGCTGGGCTCGCTGCGCGTCACCGACAGCATCGAGGTGCCGATCAACGGCGTCTTCGTGATGTGCCTCACCGTGCTGATCACCATTGCGGTCGCCTACGTTCTCTACATGTCGCGCTGGGGCCGTCAGGTCCGCGCGGTCGTGCAGAACCGCATCATGGCCGGCGCGGTCGGCATCAACACCGAGAAGGTCGACCGCTACACCTTCGGCCTCGGCTGCGGCATCGCCGGTGTCGCCGGCAGCGCCTTCACCATGATCGGCTCGACCGGGCCGACGTCGGGGCAGCTCTACATCGTCGACACCTTCCTCGTCGTCGTGTTCGGCGGCGCCGCCAGCCTGCTCGGCACCATCGCCTCGGCCTTCTCGATCTCGCAGACGCAATCGACGCTCGAGTTCTTCATGTCGGGCTCGATGGCCAAGGTGCTCACACTGCTCGCCGTCGTCGGCATCCTGATGCTGCGGCCGCAGGGTCTGTTCGCCCTCAAGGTCCGCAAATAACGAGAAGCAGGCAAGTCATGATCATCAACTCACGCTTCTTCAATCGATCCGAACTGATGGGCTTCATTGCGCTCGCCGCCGTGCTGTTCGTGATCCTGCCGCTGACGCTGGATGTCTTCCGCCTCAACCTGGTCGCGAAATATCTGACCTACGCCTTCGTCGCGATCGGCCTCGTGCTGTGCTGGGGCTATGGCGGCATCTTGAGCCTGGGGCAGGGCGTGTTCTTCGGCCTCGGCGGCTATTGCATGGCGATGTTCCTCAAGCTCGAGGCCTCCAGCGTCGAGAACACCAAGATACAGTCGACGCCCGGCATCCCCGATTTCATGGACTGGAATCAGATCACGGCGCTGCCGTTCTTCTGGCAGCCGTTCCACAGCCTCACCTTCACCATCCTCGCCATCATCCTGGTGCCCGGCCTGTTCGCTCTGATCATCGGCACCGCGATGTTCAAGCGCCGCGTCGGCGGCACCTATTTCGCGATCATCACCCAGGCCGTCGCGGCCATCCTCACCATCCTGATCGTGGGACAGCAGGGCTATACCGGCGGCATCAATGGCATGACGGACCTGCGCACGCTGAAGGGTTGGGACATCCGGCCCGATCACGCCAAGATCATCCTGTACTTCGTCGAGGTGGTATTGCTGTTCGCTTGCATCGGCATCGCGCAGTTCATCCGCCTGACCAAGCTCGGCCGCATCCTGGTGGCGATGCGCGAGCAGGAGGACCGCGTCCGCTTCTCCGGCTACAGCGTCGCCAATTTCAAGATCTTTGCCTTCTGCATGGCCGCGGTCTTCGCCGCGATCGGCGGCGCCATGTTCGCGCTCAACGTCGGCTTCATGTCGCCGTCCTTCGTCGGCATCGTGCCGTCGATCGAGATGGTGATCTACACCGCGGTCGGCGGGCGGATGTCGATCTTCGGCGCGGTCTGGGGCGCGATCCTGGTGAACTTCGCCAAGACCAGCCTGTCGGAATCCTTCCCGCAACTCTGGCTGTTCGGCCTCGGCGCGCTGTTCATCGCGGTCGTGCTTGCTTTCCCGAACGGCTTGTCCGGGCTCTGGGCCGATTACGTGCAGCCGCGCATCGACCGGCTGTTCGCCTCGCGCAAGGCGAAGGAGAACTGGACCGACAATTCCGTCGCCGACGGCGCGCCGGCAGAGTGAGGAGGCGATCATGCTCATCGGTCATCAGCCGAAGGACTTCCTGCTCGCGGTCTCCGGCCTCACCGTCTCGTTCGACGGGTTCAAGGCGGTCAACGATCTCTCGTTCTATGTCGAGGAGAACGAGATCCGCGTCATCATCGGCCCCAACGGCGCCGGCAAGACCACGGTGCTCGATCTGATCTGCGGCAAGACCAAGGCGACCTCGGGCTCGATCCAGTTTCGTGGCAAGGAGCTCACGAAGATGAAGGAGAACGAGATCGTGCAGACCGGCGTCGGGCGCAAGTTCCAGACGCCGTCGGTGTTCGAGGATCTCACCGTGTTCGAGAACCTCGAGATCTCGTTTCCGCGCGGCCGCACCGTGTTCGGCTCTCTGACCTTCCAGCGCGACCAGCTGGTGAAGGAGCGGGTCGAGGAGGTCGCGGAGATGATCTTCCTCAAGGACAAGCTCAACACCTATGCCGACGAGCTCAGCCACGGCCAGAAGCAGTGGCTCGAGATCGGCATGCTGCTGATCCAGGATCCCGACCTCTTGATGCTCGACGAGCCCGTCGCCGGCATGAGCGTGTCCGAGCGCGTCAAGACCGCCGAATTGCTCAACCGCATCATCAAGAACCGTTCGGTGCTGGTGATCGAGCACGACATGAAGTTCGTTGAGGACATCGCGCACAAGGTCACCGTGCTGCACCAGGGCCAGATCCTCTCGGAGGGGACGATGGAGAAGGTGAAGAACGATCCCAAGGTCATCGAAGTGTACCTCGGTCACTAGCGCATGATCCCGGAAAGTGGCGTCCGGTTTCCGGACAAGATCATGCGCCAGAAGCAAGGAGCAGGCTGATGCTGGCTATTTCTGATCTCCACGTCGCCTACGGCCAGAGCGAGGTGCTGCACGGGCTCAACGTCAAGGTCGCGGCGAACGAGATCGTTGCGATCATGGGCCGCAACGGCATGGGCAAGACTACGCTGATGAAGTCGCTGATGGGCATCCTGCCGGCTAAAAGCGGCTCGGTGAACATGGATGGCGCCGAGCTCGGCAACCTCAAGAGCTTTGAGCGCGTCGCCAAGGGTCTCGCCTATGTGCCGCAGGGCCGCATGATCTTCTCCACCATGACGGTGAAGGAGAACATCGAGACCGGGCTCGTCGTCTCCGGCGGCTCCGAGGTGCCTGACGACATCTACGAACTGTTCCCGGTGCTGCTGGAGATGAAGGGCCGCCGTGGCGGCAATCTCTCCGGCGGGCAACAGCAACAATTGGCGATCGCGCGCGCGCTCGCCACCAAGCCGAAGGTGCTGCTGCTGGACGAGCCGACCGAAGGCATCCAGCCCTCGATCATCAAGGAGATGGCGCGCACGTTGAAGCGCATCCGCGACGAGAAGGGGCTCTCGATCGTCGTTTCCGAGCAGGTCCTGAGCTTCGCGCTCGACATCGCCGACCGCGTGCTGGTGATCGAGAACGGCGAGATCGTGCGCGATGATCCGCGCGATGCCGTCGATGCCGCGCAGGTCTCGAAATATCTGTCCGTCTAACCAACCGTGTAAAAGGGGAGCATCTCGATGCCAGAGACATTGATCAAGGTCGATCTCACCAAGTCGGCCTATGAAAACGACATGGTGCACAACCGCTGGCACCCCGACATCCCGATCGTGGCCTGGGTCAATCCCGGCGACGATTTCATCATCGAGACCTATGACTGGACCGGCGGCTTCATCAAGAACAACGATTCCGCCGACGACGTGCGCGACATCGACCTGTCGATCGTGCACTTCCTCTCCGGCCCGATCGGCGTCAAGGGCGCCGAGCCCGGCGACCTTCTCGTCGTCGACCTGCTCGACGTCGGTCCGCTCAAGGAGAGCCTGTGGGGCTTCAACGGCTTCTTCTCCAAGCAGAACGGCGGCGGCTTCCTCACCGACCATTTCCCGCTGGCGCAGAAGTCGATCTGGGACATCAAGGGTCTCTACACCTCATCGCGTCACGTGCCCGGCGTCAACTTTGCCGGTCTGATCCATCCTGGCCTGATCGGCTGTCTGCCCGATCCGAAGATGCTGGACACCTGGAACAAGCGCGAGGCCGAGCTGATCTCGACCAACCCGACCCGCGTGCCCGGCCTTGCCAATCCGCCGTTCGCGCCGACCGCCCATGGCGGCCGCGCCAAGGGCGATGTGAAAGCCAAGATCGGCGCCGAGGGTGCGCGCACCGTGCCGCCGCGCGAGCATGGCGGCAATTGCGACATCAAGGATCTCTCGCGCGGCTCGAAGATCTACTTCCCGGTCTACGTCCCCGGCGCGGGTCTTTCGATGGGCGACCTGCACTTCAGCCAAGGCGACGGCGAGATCACCTTCTGCGGCGCGATCGAGATGGCCGGCTGGCTGCACCTGAAAGTCGAGGTGATCAAGGACGGCATGTCGAAATACGGCATCAAGAATCCGATCTTCAAGCCGTCGCCGATCACGCCGAACTACAAGGACTATCTGATCTTCGAGGGCATCTCGGTGGACGAGGCCGGCAAGCAGCATTATCTCGACGTCCACGTCGCCTATCGCCAGGCCTGCTTGAATGCGATCGAGTATCTCAAGAAGTTCGGCTATTCCGGCGCCCAGGCCTATTCGATCCTCGGCACCGCGCCGTGCCAGGGCCACATCTCCGGCGTCGTCGACGTGCCCAACGCCTGCGCCACGCTATGGTTGCCGACCGAGATCTTCGACTTCGACGTGATGCCGTCGGCGGCCGGACCCATCAAGCACATCACCGGCGACATTCAGATGCCGATCTCGCCGGACAAGTGACGCCGCGCTCCCTCTCCCCGTTCTCACGGGGAGAGGGTTCGGGGTGAGGGGCTGTCTCCACACGCACGGTGGCAGCGAGTTGTGTTGAGCACAGAAGTGGGATGATGCGATGCCGGTCTACGAATATCTCTGTGACGACTGCGGTCCCTTCAAGGACCTGCGCCCGATGGCGGAATGCGACGATCCGCAGAGCTGCCCACACTGCGAGACGATGGCGCCCCGCGTCATCCTGACGGCGCCGAACTTCTTCTGCATGCCGGCGGAGAAGCGCAAGGCGCACGCCGTCAACGAGCGCAGCACGCACGCACCGCAGACGCTGGCGCAATACAAGGCCTCGCACGGCCCGGGCTGCGGCTGCTGCTCCTGGGGCAAGACCGTGAAGGACAAGAGCGCAGCGGATAGGACAAAGCCGGCGCGGCTGGTGACCAAGACCAGGAGCGGTGCCAAGGGCTTTCCGACCGCACGCCCTTGGATGATCAGCCACTAACCCACGCCAGCATCAGACAACAGGAGCGCTCCACATGCTTCACGGTGACATCTCCAGCAGCAACGACACGGTCGGCGTCGCGGTGGTCAATTACAAGATGCCCCGCCTGCACACCAAGGCCGAGGTGCTCGACAACGCCCGTAAGATCGCCGACATGATCGTCGGCATGAAGGTCGGGCTGCCCGGCATGGATCTCGTGATCTTCCCGGAATATTCCACGCAAGGCATCATGTACGATGCCAAGGAGATGTACGAGACGGCCTCGATGGTGCCGGGTGAGGAGACCGCGATCTTCGCGGAAGCCTGCCGCAAGGCCAAAGTGTGGGGCGTGTTCTCGCTCACCGGCGAACGCCACGAGGAGCATCCGCACAAGGCGCCCTACAACACCCTGATCCTCATGAACGACAAGGGCGAGATCGTGCAGAAGTATCACAAGATCATGCCCTGGGTGCCGATCGAAGGCTGGTACCCCGGCAATTGCACCTATGTCTCCGAGGGGCCCAAGGGTCTGAAGGTCAGCCTGATCATCTGCGATGACGGCAATTATCCGGAGATCTGGCGCGACTGCGCCATGAAGGGCGCGGAGCTGATCGTGCGCTGCCAGGGCTACATGTATCCGGCCAAGGAGCAGCAGGTCATGATCTCAAAGGCCATGGCCTGGGCCAACAACGTCTATGTCGCGGTCGCCAATGCCGCCGGCTTCGACGGCGTCTATTCCTATTTCGGCCACTCCGCGATCATCGGTTTCGACGGCCGCACGCTCGGCGAATGCGGCGAGGAGGATTACGGCATCCAGTACGCGCAGCTGTCGAAGCATCTGATCCGCGACGCGCGCCGCAACGGCCAGTCGCAGAACCATCTCTACAAGCTGGTTCACCGCGGCTACACCGGCATGATCAATTCCGGCGACAGCCCGCGCGGCGTCGCCGCGTGCCCGTATGATTTCTACAAGAACTGGATCAGGGATCCCGAAGGCACGCGCGACATGGTCGAAGCAATGACCCGCGCGACGCCGGGCACCGAGGAATGCCCGATCGACGGCATCCCGAACGGCGCGGCGGCCGGCAATTACTGAGCCGTCGCCGATTCCGCCTTACCCTCCCCTGGAGGGGGAGGGTTGATCGCGCGTAGCGCGAGCGGGGTGGGGCGATCCCTCCTCTCGGGCGCTGTTGGATGGGGAGAGACCGTCACCCCACCCCGTCTCACATTTCGCTACGCTCCATGTGAGCCGACCCTCCCCCTCCAGTGGAGGGTAAGAAAGAGGCGTTACCGCTTCTGCTCGGTGGGCCTGCGCGGGGGCCGCGGCGGCGCCGGCGTGCCGCTCATCTTGTTGGCGGCCTCGCTGACGTCGAGCAGCGAGCGGCGAATGTCGTCGAGGTAGGCCGCCGATTTCTTCTTCATGGTGCCGGCAAGCTCGTGCAGTCCCTGGATCTTCTCGAACAGCTCGTCGGCCTTGCCGTCGACGAAGCCCGGCACCGCGCCCTCGATCTTGGCGACCGCCTTGTCGAAGCCCGCAAAGGCGCTGTCGACCTTGGCCATGACCGAATCGATCTCGGCGCCCTTGCTCCTGAGGTCGGCGGTATAGGTCTCGAACGTGTGCAGGCCCTCCTTGATTGCGGGGGCGTTGTTCACGATGGTGCGGTCGACGCTGTGCAGGGTTTCGACGATGGTTTCGGCGTCGCTGAGATCGGCCGTCAGCACCGGGATGCCGTCCGCGTCCAGCGGCACCGGCGGTGCAGAGGGGGCGCCGCCGATCAGTGAGATCGCGGCAATGCCGGTGAGGCCCTGGAACTCGATTCCGGCCACGGTGTCCTTGCGAATCGGCGCGGTGTTGTCGAGCATGACGAGTGCCACGATCCTGCGCGGACTATCCAGCTTGATCGACAGGATCTGGCCGGCGGGCACGCCGTCGAAATTGACCGGCCCGCCGCGGCGCAGCCCGCTGGCGGAGCCGCCCTCGAACACCACGCGCAACTGGCTGCGGCTCTGGATGGTGCGCCATTTCTGCGCGCCGAGCAGGCCGCCGAACGCCACGGCGATCGCTGCCAGCGTTGCCGTTCCGATCACAAGATTGCTCGCGCGTGCCATGCAGGGGCGATTTTACGGCCAAAGCGGGGAAGTTGGAAGGAGCCCGCGATGTTACGTAGGGCGGGTTAGCGAAGCGTAACCCGCCACCATCTCTCGTACGCCTGGGGATGAATTGGTGGATTACGCTGCGCTAATCCACCCTACGGACCTACGCACCTCAATGCCCGGCCGCCCGCTTTGCCGCAGCATTGTTCAGCACGATCAGGGCATCGACGGCCACGCCCGTCCTGGTGTTGATCAGGAACGGGTTGATATCGATCGAGGCGATGCGATCGCCCGCATCCGCGATCAGGTTGGACAGCCCGACCAGCGCCTTCACCGCCGAGGCCTCGTGCAAGACCGGCCTGCCGCGATAGCCGCGCATCTTGACGCCGGCCTTGGTGCGGCCGATCAGGAGCCGTGCCTCGCTCTCATCCAGCGGCGCGCCGGCGAGCGCGACGTCCTTCATCAGCTCGATATCGATGCCGCCGGTGCCGAACAGCACGACCGGCCCCATCTCTGCATCGAGCGAGGCGCCGACGACGAGCTCGAGCTCGGCCTTGACTTGCTGTGCGATCAGGATGCCGTCGAGCTTCGGCTTGCCCTTGAGCTTCGCCACCCGCGCGGTGATGTCGGCGAACGCCTTCTTTACCTCGGCTGCGCTGTTGAGGTTCAGCACCACGCCGCCGATGTCCGACTTATGCAGGATCTCCGCACTGACGAGTTTTGCCACGACCGGAAAACCGATCTGCTTCGCAATCTTCACGGCGTCCGCCGCAGTCTGCGCGATCGCCTCCTTCGAGATCGGGATCCCGTAGGCCTTGAGCAGCTTCTTCGAGGCGACCTCGTCGAGCGCAGCACCGGTCGCCGATTTCAACGTCTTCTCCAGCACGGCGCGGGCGGCGGGTTTCGAGCTCGAGACGATATCGGGCACCTCCTTGCGCAGCTTCGCATAGGCGAGCAGCGACTTGATCGCGGTCACCGCGCGGTCCATGCCCTGCATGACCGCGAGATGCGGCAGCGACTTCCGCAAGCCCTTGGTGTATTCGGTGAAGCCGATCGACATCGCACTGATGTAGATCACCGGCTTGCCCGCCTGGCTCGCCATCTCGTTGACGATGCGCAAATTGCGCTCGCGCAGCTCGTGCGGCGCCTTCGGCAGCTCGGCATCGACGATGACGATGTCGATATCGGGGTCGTCGATCATCAGCTTGATCGACTTCATGTAGACGGAGGGATCGACCACTGCGGCAAAGCCAGCATCGAGCGGATTGCCGACGATCGAGCCGGGGCCGAGCATCTTCGCCAGCTCCGCGCTGACATGCGGGCTCAGCGGCGTGAAATTCAGGCCTGCGGCATAGAATGCGTCGATCAGCATGCCGCGCTTGCCGCCGGACAGCGTCACAGCGGCGAGCCGGTCGCCTTTCGGAACGGCCGCGTGCACGAAGCACTCGGTGGTCTCGATCAGCTCGTCGAGGCCGCCGACCCGGATCACCCCTTCGCGCGTCGCGATCGCGTCGAACGTCTCGATCGAGCCGGCGAGTGCGCCGGTATGCGCCATCGCCGCGGCCCGGCCGCCTTCGGAGGCGCCGAGCTTGAGCGCGATCACGGGCTTGCTCGCCGCGCGCGCCGCCTTGCAGGCATCGCGGAACGCCTTGGTGTTGCGCACCCCTTCGAGATAGACGACGATCACCTTGATGCTCGGATCCTCGGCGAAATAGCGCATCAGATCCGGCGTCTCGAGCCCGGTCTCGTTGCCCGTGGTCACCATGTAGCCGACGCCGACACCCCGGTCTTCCAGCGTCTGGCGGATCGCCATGACGATGGCGCCGGATTGGCCGGCGATTGCCACCGCGCCCTGTTCCATGGTGACGATGCGATCGTCGATATTGGTGAAGAGCTTTTCGCCAGCGCTCAAATTGCCGAGGCAGTTCGGACCCGTGACCGCGAGCCCCGTCTCGCGCACCGCAGCCTGCAATTCGGCAGCGAGCTTCTGGCTTTCGTCATCCTGCAGCTCGCTGAAGCCGGAGGTGACGATGGTGGCCGACCGCGCGCCGGCTGCGGCGGCGTCGCGGATCACCTGCACGGCAAAGCGCGCAGGCACCAGCACCAGGACGTGATCGGGCTTCTCCGGAAGACTCGCAAAATCCTTGTAGCAGGGAACGCCCCAGACGGTATCGCGCTTGGCGTTGACCGGATAGAGCCCGCCTTCGAAACCATATTTGATCAGATTGTTCCAGATGCGCTCGGCATAATTGCCGGGCTTGTCGGTCGCGCCCACCAGCACGATGTTGTGCGGGTGCAGCATTGCGTGGATGCCCTTGACGATGTCGCTGGCATCGGGCGGCGGAGACCATGGACGTGATGCGGGCGCAGCAGACACACGGGCTTCCATGGCGTGACCTCACCTGTTGTTCTTATTGGTGTCGCGTCACTCTGTTCTATGGCGAGTCCTTTGGCAACTGTGTGGCTGGTATGCCGTGTGGTGGAATGAAGCGCGCACCGGTGCGTGTCAGTCCGATCGGCGATCTATCCGTCGGCGCCAATCAATGTCGCATGCAGGATGTAGCGCTCGGGGCCGGATGTGACGGCATCGAATGGCCAGCAGGTCGCGAGAACAAGCTCGAAACCCTGTGCCATGGGATCGATGCCGGATGCATCGAAGCGAACCACGGCCGAGGAATCCGCGCGATAGCGAAAGTGTCGACCGTCACTGCGCGTGACATCGATGACGTCGCCAATGGCAACATCCTTCAGGAAGCGGAAATGAGTGTCGCGATGGGCGGCATAGACGGCAATCCCGCGTTCGCCCGCATCAGCCGTGTGCTGGATATGACCTGGCCCGAAAGCGAGCGCTTGTCCGCTCGCGCCTTCCAGCACGATGGCGCTGGCACCGATCCGCTTCACCTCGATCCGCGCGACCGGCCAGGTGTCGGCCCAGGACCAGGGCTTTACCGCCTGTCCCGTGGCAATGCTCCGGTCGAAGGCGCGCTCCAGCAGCACCTGCGCCAGCCACGCCTTGGCATGGATATAGGCGCCGTCGCCGAACAGGAAGAGGCCGACAAGCGCGAGGACCAGCGGAGAGATGAAGCGGGGCATTGTGTTTCGTCTCTCGTCATTGCGAGCCACCGGGTCCGCGCGAAGCGCGGCCCGATGACAGGCTCCGCGAAGCAATCCAGACTGTCTCCGCGGCGGCAGTCTGGATTGCTTCGTCGCTTCGCTCCTCGCAATGACAGTGAAAAAAGGCGCGCGCGGCCGTTTGGAGGGGACGGGCAGCCGCGCGCGCTAACAGAGGAGTTCGGGGGAGCTCCTCTCTCAAGCGGCGTCGGTGAGCAAGGTCCGACGCCGGTTGAACACGAACAGGATCAGGGCGAGCACGATCAGGATGAAGCCCGCGATCATCTTCAGCTCGGCCGAGGTCGCGGTCTTGGGCAGGCGGATCGCATCGGGCGCAGCAGGCATAGGCCGTCGCGTTGCCGGCTGATTGCGCGCATCGGCATGGCGCTCGTGCAGCTGTGTCGGCGTCAGATGCGGCCGCTCGCCGAACACCTTCTCGAAATCCCAGCCCGCGGGCAGGTTGATCGGCAGCTCGCTGAGCTTGAGCGGTTCGCCTTCGGGACGGCTTGGCGTCTTGTCGACCGCGACGAGGCTGGTCAGCCGCGTGACGATCTGATGGTCGAGCGCGAGCGCCAAGATCGCCTTGTCGGAGGCTTCGGGTGTCATCTCGCGCAGGGTGCGCGCCACCTCCGCATCGGCGATCTTGCGCCTGGCCCAGAGCTTTGACAGGCCCTTGCCTTCGGCTGCGTTTTGCAGCGGCAGCGTCACCGACCACGGACGGTCGCCGACGCGGCCCTTGATCTCGAGCGAGCCTGCGAGCTTGTCGAGCCTCGCCGCCAGCACCAGGGGCTCGTCGCGATAGACGTCAGGAATGATCGCCGGGGTGACGTCGGCATTGGCTTCGGAAAACGTTGCGGTGAGGCCGGTCACGGCCGGATTCTCCAGCTTGGCGAAGAGGCCGCGCATGCGCTCCTCCACTTGCTCGGTGGAGCCGATATGGGTGAAGGCGCCGCGGCCGAGCTCGGCGGCGCGGGTCATCAGATAGGTGTTGGGCGCGGACCCGATGCCGACCATGAAGATGCGCGAGCGGCCGCGCATCGTCGTGATCGCATCGAACAATTGCTGCTCGTTGCCGATCGCGCCGTCGGTCAGGAACACGACCTGGCGGACCATGCCGGTGTCGCCGAGCCTGTCGGTCAGCGCCGCGCGCATCGCCGGCACCATCTCGGTGCCGCCGCGCGCCTGCAACGCGCCGACGAAGGACGTCGCCTCGCCGACATGGGCGGCATCGGCCGGCACGGCGGCCGGAAACAGCATGTCCATGGTGTCGTCGAAACGGATCACGTTGAAGCGGTCATTCGGCTGCAGGCGGCCGAGAGCGTAGAGCAGGCTTGCCTTGGCCTGCACGATGGACGTGCCGCCCATCGAGCCGGAATTGTCGATCACGAACACGACCTCGCGCGGCAGCGGCTTCTGCGCCGCCTGCTCGGCGCTCGGCGGGGTGACGAAAGCGAGCAAATAATCGGCATCGCCGATGTGCTCGCGGAACAGTCCGACCGACGGCGCTGTCTCGGCCGCCGGCTTCCAGGTCAGCTCGAAATCACGGTCGGCGGGCACGGCACCGTCGGCGAGCGTCACCACGCGCGTCATGTTATCAGGGCTTTCCGTCTTGACGTTGTGATGGTGGCTCTTGACCTCGCCGAGCGCAAAGCCGGCCTGCAGGCGCACAATGATGCTGGTCGGATTGAGCGGCGCATGTTTGGCGGGATCCAGCACAGGGGGCGAGATGCGCTCGCGATCCGGCACCGGGTCCGACGTCGCCGCGCCCCAGCCCGAGCCGTCCTTGCGGAAGTCGACGCTCTGGATGATCGGCGCGGGATTGTAGCGCGGCCCGACCACGAGCGGCAGGCGCAACGAATATTCGTTGCCGACTTGATGCACCGGCTCCTGGTACTCGATCTGCACCAGCACGGTTTCGCCGGGACCGATATTGGCGACCGAGTTGGTGAAGATGTTCGGCCGCTCCTGCTCGGTGAGCGCGGCCTTCTGGCCGGCGCGGCGCGCCTCCTCGTAGATCACGCGCGCTTGCTGCCGTTCCTTGATGTCGCCGATGATGACGCGGTCGCCGACCACCATCTTCAGTGTGTCGACGGCGCCGCCGGCCGCGAGCGGATAGACGTAGGTGGCCTCGACCCAATCCTTGGTCGGGTTGCGAAATGCTTGCGTGACGCGGGCGCGCAAGGTCGGGCCCGACACGGTGATGTCGATATCGGTCCCGAGGCGAATCGCCTCCGTGGTAGTGCCGTCCTCTTTCAGTAGCAGGCTGCCCGACCGTGCTTCGCCGGGCTGGAGCAGGCTGGCCTGTTCGGTCGTCGCCGACCAGCTCGCCCCGAAACTCACCAGCAGGGCCAGGAAGGCGACCAGCATCACGGCGATGCCCTGCGCCAGAAGGAACAGTCCGACCTTGATGAGGCGGCTCAACAGCGGGTGGTCGTCCCTATCGGCCGTGTCGTAGGCGCTCATTTGGCTTGCTCCGAAGCATGTTTGCTAGTCCTCAGCATCCGCCGGCGGGGCGGGATTTCGCGAGCAGAATGATCGGCAATGTTCCGCCGCGGCCGGCCCAGGCTCGCTTGAGCCGGGGCGGTCATGTGCGGTTTTGTGCTGGTTTGTCCGCCCTGCTAGAGTGACCGGCCTGGAGCGGGGCTGACGATGCAGATGCAGGACAAACTCACGGACAAGCAGCTTTCGGACGAGCAGAGCCGCGAGATCGCCGAGACCATCCGCGAGGAGCTCGCCCGGCGCCGGATGTCGCGGCAGGCGCTGGCCGAGCAAGCCAAGCTCAGCCTGTCGACGCTGGAGAAGGTGCTCGGCGGCCGGCGGCCGTTCACGCTGGCGACGACAGTCCGGCTGGAGCAGGCGCTCGGCGTTTCCTTGCGCAAAAATGTCGTCGCGGCGGCGCCTCCCGCCGCAAACGACGTCGCGCCCGACAGTCTCGGCTCCTATGCGCATCGCGCGGTGACCTGGCTCGAGGACGTCTACATCACCCTGCGGCCGTCGTTCGGCGACAAGGACGCGATCTTCGCCTACCGCACCGAGATCGCCTGGGAGCCGAAACTCTCGTCGCTGGTCTTTCGCGAGGGCGATCGGACCGATGCCGCCTACGAGCATACCGGCGAGGTCGCCGTTCCGCATCAGTCCGGCTTCATCTACCTCGTCATCATCAAGCACGGCCAGCACCGCGTGATCACGGTGTCGCGGCCGACGGTATCAGGCGAGATGTACGGCATCATCTCGACGCTGCGCGCCGGGCCCGGCTCGCAGCTCACGCCGATCGCCGCGCCGATCGCCTATGTGCCGCTCAGGAATATCCCAAAACCTTCCTTGGGCCGGGTTGCGCCCGAGGATCCCAACCACGCCTTGTATCGAAAGCACTTGCGCCGCACGGTGGAAGAGCCGTTTGCGCTGTTCTTGACGTTGTGACAGCAATCCGCTGGGGGTGCGTTGCTGGCTTGTTCGAAGCGTCCGCCGATCAGCCACTCCGCGCAAGTGAACGGCCCAGGTTAAAGCCATGGTGGCCGGGACGAATCCGGTCGAGGCAAGTCTCGCGATGAAGAGCCCGTTCTATACCGCCGAGCACGACGCGTTCCGCGACGCGATGCGGCGGTTCGTCGAGAAGGAGATCGCGCCCTTCGCCCATGAATGGGACGAAGCCGGCGAATTCCCGCGCGAGCTCTATCGCAAGGCGGCCGAAATTGGCCTCTTGGGACTTGGATTCCCGGAAGAATATGGCGGCGTCGCCGCCGACCAGTTCATGAAGATCGTCGCGAGCCAGGAGCTTGCGCGCGCCGGCGCAGGCGGCGTCAGCGCCAGCCTGATGAGCCACACCATCGGCTCTCCCCCGATCGCGCGGGCCGCACGCGCCGAGGTGAAGGCGCGCGTGCTGCCGCAGGTGCTGGCCGGCGAGAAGATCTCCGCACTGGCGATCACCGAGCCGGGCGGCGGCTCCGACGTTGCCAACCTGAGCACGCGCGCGCGGCGCGACGGCGATCACTACGTCGTCAGCGGGGAGAAGACTTTCATCACCTCAGGGATGCGTGCCGACTACCTGACGGTTGCGGTGCGGACCGGCGGCGAGGGCGCCGGCGGCGTCAGCCTGCTCCTGATCGACGGCGATACGCCCGGACTGTCGCGCACCAAGCTGAAGAAGATGGGCTGGTGGGCCTCCGACACCGCGACGCTGCATTTCGACGCATGCCGCGTGCCTGTCGAGAACCTGATCGGCGAGGAGGGCCAAGGCTTCAAGATCATCATGCAGAACTTCAACAGCGAGCGCATGGGCATGGCCGCGAGCTGCACCGCCTTTGCGCGGGTCTGTCTCGACGAGGCCATCGCCTACGCAAAGGAGCGCAAGACCTTCGGCAAGCCGCTCGCGCAGCACCAGGTCATCCGCCACAAGATCGTCGACATGGCGCAGAAGGTCGCGGCATCGCAAGCCATGCTGGAGATGCTGGCCTGGCGGCTCGAGCAGGGCGAGAGCCCGGTCGCCGAAATCTGCATGATGAAGAACCAGGCGACGCAGACCATGGCTTTTTGCGCCTCGGAAGCCGTGCAGATCTTCGGCGGCGCCGGCTTCATGCGCGGCATCAAGGCCGAACGCATCTATCGCGAGGTCAAGGTCAACGCCATCGGCGGCGGCACCGAGGAGATCATGAAGGATCTGGCCTCGCGGCAGATGGGGTTGTGACTACGGCCGTCATTCCGGGGCGCGAAGCGAGCCCGGAATCCATCGGGCCGCAGACACCGTAGACAAATGGATTCCGGGCTCGCGCTACGCGCGCCCCGGAATGACGAGAGGACAAAATGTTATTCACCGCCGACCACGACGACATCCGCCGCTCGCTACAAAGATTCATCGCCAACGAGATCAATCCGCACGTCGATGCGTGGGAGAAGGCCGACATCTTCCCCGCGCACGAGCTGTTCAAGAAAATGGGCAGCCTCGGCTTCCTCGGCCTGAACAAGCCGGTCGAATTCGGCGGCTCGGGCCTCGACTATTCCTACGCGCTGATGATGGCGGAGGAGCTGGGCGCCATCACCTGCGGCGGCGTGCCGATGGCGATCGGAGTGCAGACCGACATGGCAACGCCCGCGCTGGCGCGGTTCGGCTCGGACGAGGTGCGGCGCGAATTCCTGGCGCCCTCGATCTCGGGCGATTACGTCGCCTGCATCGGCGTCTCCGAGCCGGGCGCAGGCTCCGACGTCGCCTCGATCAAGACCCAGGCACGTTCCGACGGCGATGACTACGTCATCGATGGCGGCAAGATGTGGATCACCAACGGCACCCAGGCCGACTGGATCTGCCTGCTCGCAAACACCGGCGACGGCCCCGTTCACCGCAACAAGTCACTGATCTGCGTGCCTATGAAGAGCAAGGGCGTCACCGTCGCGCGCAAACTCGACAAGATGGGCATGCGCTCGTCCGACACGGCACAGATCTTCTTCGACAATGTCCGCGTGCCCAAGCGCAACCGGATCGGCGAGGAGGGCCAGGGTTTTACCTACCAGATGATCCAGTTCCAGGAGGAGCGCTTGTGGGGCGCGGCCGCCTGTCTGAAGGCGCACGAATACATCATCGACCAGACCATCGAATACACCCGCAACCGCAAAGCCTTCGGGAAGTCGATCCTCGACAACCAGGTCGTGCACTTCAAGCTCGCGGAGATGCAGACCGAGGTCGAGCTCTTGCGCGCGCTGATCTATCGCGCCGGCGAGCAGCTGGTCGCCGGCGAGGATGTGACGCGGCTCGCGACCATGGCCAAGCTGAAGGCCGGGCGGCTCGGCCGCGAGCTCACCGACGCCTGCTTGCAATATTGGGGCGGAATGGGCTTTACCAACGAGACACCGGTCAGCCGCGCCTATCGCGACAGCCGCTTGACCTCGATCGGCGGCGGCGCCGACGAGGTCATGCTGATGGTCCTGTGCAAGATGATGGGCACGCTGCCCGGCAGCAAAGGAAACGCCTGATGATCACGCTGTATCACTGCGACGCCGCACGCTCGTTCCGTCCGCTCTGGATGCTGGAGGAGATGGGGCTGCCCTATGAATTGAAGATGCTGCCGTTCCCGCCGCGCGTCTTCGCCAAGGACTATCTCGCGCTCAATCCGCTCGGCACCATCCCCTTCATGATCGACGGCGAGACCAGGATGACGGAATCCTCCGGCATCTGCCATTACCTCGGCATCACATACGGCCCGACGCCGTTGATGGTCGGCCCTGAAGATCCCGCCTACGGCACGTTCCTGAACTGGATGTACTTCAGCGACGCCACGTTAACCTTCCCGCAAACGCTGGTGCTGAGATACACCCAGCTCGAGCCGGAGGAGCGCCGCAACCCGCAGGTCGCCACCGATTACGCGAAATGGTTTCTGGGGAGACTGCGCGCCGTTGAGGCAGCGACCGCGAATGCCGAAACATTGTGCGCTGGCCGCTTCACCGCCGCCGACATCGTCATCGGTTACGCGCTTCGGCTCGCGAGCAATATCGGGCTTGCCAAGGATTTCGGGCCAAACGTCACAGCCTATTGGTCGCGTCTGCAGCAGCGCGAGGGTTTCAAGCGCGCGGTTGCTGCGGAGCAAAAGGCCGGGCAAGAGCAGAATGTCGCGCCGAGGGTGAGGGCGTAAGGGAGGCTGTCATTCCGGGGCGCGGAAGCGCGGTCCCGGAACCTCGAGATTCCCGGTTCGCGTTATTGCGCGTCCACGACGCGCCATGTCTTTTGACAGCGCTATCCTACCGTGACAGCGCCCAAATTTCCGCTAAGGTGACCTCCGTCCGCAGCGGCCAGAGAGCCGCGCGAGGAGGAACCCAATGGAATATAACGGTCGCGAATCCGACCATCTGATGCTGATCACGCCGGAGCGGGTGTTTTATGCGGGCCTGCTTGGTCGTCCGCGCAAACGGACACCCGGCTGCTGCCATGTCTATGTCGCGGTGAAGGGCAATCTGCACCTGACCATCGACGACGTTCTCGCCACCGGCGAGCTGTTCGTCACCCTGCCGAACCAGCGGCACTCCATCGCCAGCGACTATCGCACCGTCATCAGCGTGACGCTGGAGCCGGAAAGCATGGCGGATGGCGTGATCGAAGCCTTGGCCGCACGCCTGACCGGACCCGACCAGGCCGCCTATGCCCGCAAGATCCTCGCCGCCTACGCACTTTTGCGTCAGCGCCGCTATGGCGACATCACCACCGCCGAGTTCGACGAGATGTGCTTTGGCGAGGCGCTGCCGCGCCGCGTGCTGGATCCGCGCGTGATGCGTGCGGTGGCCCGCATCGAGCGCTTCTCCGGCGAGCCGGTGACGGCGGATACCTGCGCCGCTGAAGCCGGCCTCTCGGCCTCGCGCTTCCTGCACCTGTTCAAGGAGGAGACCGGCATCTCGTTCCGCTCCTTCCGCGCCTGGAAGCGCGCGCGGTATCTGCTGCACTTCGCCAACCAGGACCTCAACCTCGCCCATCTGGCGCAGGACATCGGCTATCCCGATTCCACGCATTTCAGCCACTCGATCCGCCGCTTCTACGGATTGAAGCCGCGGGCGATCTTCGTCGGCTCGCGCGATCTTGCGATCTATCGCAGCACCGAGACCGTGCGGATGGCGGAGGCTTCGTAGCTTCGTAGGGTGGGTTAGCCGATCAGATGCGCGAAGCGCAGCTGCTCGGCGTAACCCACCTCTTCAATTTCCACGGAGGCAGACAGTGGTGGGTTACGCCTTCGGCTAACCCACCCTACGAAAGCTCGTCTTTTCCCAGCTTCTCCGCGCAAGAAGCCGCATGTCGCGCGTCACATGATCGCAAGCGTTGAATTCTCAACGTGCGAGACAGTGAACGCATGAGCGACAAGGCCGTCATCACCTGCGCGCTGAACGGCGTGCTCACCGACCCCAAGCAGCACAACGTGCCCGTGACGCCCGAGCAGATGGCGCGCGAGGCCAGGGCTGCGTTCGAGGCCGGCGCGTCCATCATGCACATCCATCTGCGCCAGCAGGCGCCGGGCAAGGGACATCTGCCGTCCTGGGAGGTCGCGGTCAGCAAGGAGATCCAGCAGGCGATCCGCGAAGCCTGCCCGGGCGTGATCATCAACCACACCTCGGGCGTGTCCGGGCCGAACTATTCAGGCGCGCTCGACTGCATCCGCGAGACGAAGCCCGAGATTGCCGCCTGCAATGCCGGCTCGCTGAATTATCTGAAGGTGAAGGCCGACAACAGCTGGGCCTGGCCGCCGATGATGTTCGACAATGCGGTCGAGAAGGTGAAGGACTATCTCGACGTCATGAACGCGGTCGGCACCATCCCCGAGTTCGAGTGCTTCGACGTCGGTATCGTCCGCTGCGTCGGCATGTACCACCAGGTCGGCATGTACAACGGCCCGCTCGAGTACAATTTCGTCATGGGCGTCGCCTCCGGCATGCCGGCCGATCCTGAATTGCTGCCGATCCTCTTGAAGCTGAAGCGCCCCGAGGCGCATTGGCAGGTCACCGCCATCGGCCGCGAGGAGATCTGGCCGCTGCACCAGCGCTGCGCCGAGCTCGGCGGTCATCTGCGCACCGGCCTCGAGGACACCTTCTATCTCGCCGACGGCAAGAAAGTGACATCGAACGGCCAGCTGATCGAAGCCGTCGCCGCCTGCGCAAGGCGCGCCGGCCGCGAGATCGCGAGCCCCGCCGAGGCGCGGAAGATCTTTGGGACGAACAGGTAAGGTATCGCCCCGTCATTGCGAGCGAAGCGAAGCAATCCAGAATCTTTCCGCGGATGCAGTCTGGATTGCTTCGTCGCTTCGCTCCTCGCAATGACGAGCAGGATCAAGTCATGTCCACCATCGAAAACACCATCTCCCCCGGCAGCGCCGCCTACCAAGCCAACCGCGACGGCATGCTCGGCCTGATCGACCGCATGCGCGCGCTCGAGGAGCGCACGCGCGCCGCGTCCGCCGCGGCCAAGGACCGCTTCCACAAGCGCGGCCAGCTGCTGCCGCGCGAGCGCGTCGCGCTGGTGCTCGATCCCGGCGCGCCCTTCATCGAGCTCTCGACGCTGGCGGGCTACATGTTCGACGTGCCGGATGCGAGCAAGAGCGTGCCGGGCGGCGGCGTCATCGCCGGCATCGGCTTCGTCTCGGGCATCCGCTGCATGGTCAGCGCCAGCGATTCCGGCATCGACGCCGGTGCGCTGCAGCCTTACGGCCTCGACAAGACGCTGCGCGTGCAGGAGCTCGCGCTGGAGAACAAGCTGCCTTACGTGCAGCTGGTCGAAAGCGCCGGCGCCAATCTGCTGCGCTACCGCGTCGAGGATTTCGTTCGCGGCGGCAACATCTTTCGCAACCTGGCGCGGCTCTCCGCTGCCGGTCTGCCGGTCGTCACCGTCACGCACGGCTCCTCCACCGCGGGCGGCGCCTATCAGACCGGCCTCTCCGACTACATCGTCATGGTCCGCGGCCGCACCCGCGCCTTTCTCGCCGGACCCCCGCTTCTGAAAGCCGCGACCGGCGAGATCGCGACGGAGGAAGAGCTCGGCGGCGCCGAGATGCATACGCAAATCTCCGGCCTCGGCGATTACCTCGCCGAGGACGATCGCGACGCATTGCGCATCGCGCGGGAGATCATGGCGGCGCTGCAATGGGAGCGGCCGGGCAGAGCGTCGGCGCAGTTCAAGCCGCCGCGCTACGATCAGGACGAGCTGCTCGGCATCATGCCGATGGACCACAAGCGCCCGGTCGACATGAAACAGGTGATCGCGCGCATCGTCGACGATTCCGACTTCACCGAGATGGCGCCGAGTTACGGCCCGGCCACCGTCTGCGGCCATGCCCGCATCGAGAGCCAGGCCATCGGGATCATCACCAACAACGGCCCGCTCGATCCCGCCGGCGCCAACAAGGCGACGCATTTCATCCAGGCATGCTGCCAGACCCGCACGCCGATCCTCTATCTCAACAACACCACCGGCTACATGGTCGGGAAAGCCTATGAGGAAGCCGGCATGATCAAGCACGGCTCCAAGATGATCCAGGCGGTGACGTCGGCAACAGTGCCGCAGATCACCATCTATTGCGGCGCCTCGTTCGGCGCCGGCAATTACGGCATGTGCGGCCGCGGCTTCCATCCGCGCTTCTGCTTCTCCTGGCCCAACGCCAAGACCGCGGTCATGGGCGGCGAGCAGGCCGCCGAGACCATGGCGATCGTGACCGAGGCCGCTGCTATCAGGCGCGGCAAGCCGATCGAGAAGGACAAGCTCGACGCGATGAAGGCGCAAATCATCGGCGTGTTCGACGGCCAGATGGACGTGTTCTCCACCAGCGCCCGCGTGCTCGACGACGGCGTGATCGATCCGCGCGACACCCGCGCGGTGCTGTCGGAGGTACTCGCGATCTGCCGCGAGGGCGATGCGCGCGCGCCGCAGCGCATGCAGTTTTCGGTGGCCCGCCCATGAGGAACGGATCAGTGCAGCACCGGCCGTTCTTCAAGGTCCTGGTCGCCAACCGCGGCGAGATCGCGCTGCGCGTGATGCGCAGCGCGCGGCAGCTCGGCCTCGGTGTCGTCGCGGTCTATTCCGATGCGGATCGCGATGCGCTCCACGTGCGGCAGGCCGATCAGGCCGTACGCATCGGCGAAGCCTTGCCGGCGCAATCCTATCTCAACATCTCGGCAATCATCGCCGCGGCCAAAGCCAGCGGCGCGGATGCCGTTCACCCCGGCTATGGCTTTCTCGCCGAAAACGAGGCGTTTTCGCGCGCCTGCAAGGATGCCGGCCTCGTCTTCATCGGCCCGTCGCCGCAGGCGATCGAGGCGATGGGCAACAAGGCCGGCGCGAAGGAGATCATGAAGAAGGCCGGCGTGCCCATCGTGCCCGGCTACCAGGGTGCTGAGCAAGGCGACGAGGTCATGTTCGCCGAAGCCGGGAAGATCGGCTTTCCCGTGATGATCAAGGCGGTCGCCGGCGGCGGCGGCCGCGGCATGCGGCTCGTCACTGACGCGGCATCCTTCCCCGAAGCCCTGCGCAGCGCGCGGTCGGAAGCGAAAGCCGCGTTCGGCGATGCTGCCGTCATCCTCGAGCGTGCGATCCAGAATCCGCGCCACATCGAGATCCAGGTGTTCGGCGACAGCCACGGCAATGCCATCCATCTCGGCGAGCGCGATTGCTCGGTGCAGCGGCGGCACCAGAAGCTGATCGAGGAGGCGCCGTCGCCGGCGGTCACGCCGGAGCTGCGCGCGAAAATGGGCGAGGTCGCGGTGTCAGCGGTCAAGGCGCTGCGCTATGAAGGCGCCGGCACGCTGGAATTCCTGCTCGATGCCAGTGGCGCGTTCTACTTCATGGAGATGAACACGCGGCTGCAGGTCGAGCATCCCGTGACAGAGGCGATCACCGGGCTCGATCTCGTCGAGCTGCAGCTGCGCGTCGCGCGCGGCGAACCCTTGCCGGTGAAGCAGCAGGACATCAGGTTCTCCGGCCACGCCATCGAGGTGCGGCTCTGCTCGGAAGATGCCGCGGAGGATTTCATGCCGCAGTCCGGCCGCATGGCGCGCTGGCAGGTGCCTGAGGGCATCCGCGTCGAGCACGCGTTGCAACCGGGCTCGGAGATTCCGCCGTTCTACGATTCCATGATCGCCAAGCTGATCAGCCATGGCGCCAATCGCGAGGAGGCGAGGGGACGGCTGATCGTTGGCCTCGAGCAGCTTACGGCCTTTGGCGTGACGACCAATCAGGCGTTCCTGTTATCGTGCCTGCGTCATCCCGGCTTTGCCAAGGGTGAGGCGACGACGGCTTTCATCGGCGCCCATCGCAACGAGCTGCTTGCGCCGCGTGCGGACGCGGCATTCAAGATCGCGCTGGCAGGCCTGCTGCTCTACGTCACCAATCCGCGCGCGCCATCGCGGCAGGGCGGACGGAGCCTCGCCGCCACCTTTCCGCTGCCGGCGAAAATCGACATCGGCGGCGATGCGCACGAGCTCGACATCATGCGCGAGCGCGACGGCAGCTACACCGTCGCCGTCGAAGGCCGCCAGCATAAGTTCGAGATCGACCAGCTCGATCCCGACGCCGTCCGCTTCCGCCTCGCCGGCGTGATGGACAGCGCAAAATTCCTGCGGGATGGCGAACGGCTGTACGTCCAGCACCGCGGCATCCCGCTCGGCCTCACCGATCTCACCCTCGCGGCACCAAAAGCAGCCGCAAGCAATGGCGGTGACGGCAAGGTCCGCGCCGCCATGAACGGCCGCGTGGTCGCCGTCCTCGTCAAGCCCGGCGACCGCGTCACCGCCGGCCAGCCGGTGCTGACGCTGGAAGCGATGAAGATGGAGCACGTCCACAAGGCCGGCATCGACGGCGTGGTCAGCGCGATCGACGTCGCCGAAGGCGAGCAGGTCACGACGGGCCGCATCGTCGCGGAGATCGGGGCGGGTTAGCGCCACAAACGCGGTCTCGTAGGGTGGGCAAAGGCGCGTAGCGCCGTGCCCACGAATGTCGATCATAAGCGGAATGGTGGGCACGCTTCGCTTTGCCCACCCCACGGCTGTGGTGGCCGCGCACATTCAAAAAACAAAGCAATTTCAATATCTTGCTTGTTGCAGAAATCTCGCGACATCTCCCATTGAACATAGTTCATTTTCGAGCTACCAATATTGAACAATGTTCAATATCTGGAGATGTTCATGCTGCGCGCGCGCGACCAAGCTCAACCGGCCAATGCACTGGTCCCGCCAGTCGTTCGCCGACTCTCGTACGCCCCCCTTCAAACCGGCGAGAAATATCTTATCGGTGCGCTCCTCGTCCTGACGCTCACCGCGCTTCTGGCGCCCACGATGCCCGCCGCCGCCTGGCACATCCCGCATTTCGTCGATAGCCGCACCTTCCTCGGCGTGCCCAATGCCGGCGACGTGCTGAGCAATCTCGCCTTCCTCGCGATGGGCGTCTGGGGCTCGGAGCGGCTGCGTGCCCGCCACGATGCGCCGGTGGGTGCGAACTGGTTCTTCGTCGGCCTGATCCTCACGTGCCTCGGCTCGGGCTTCTATCATCTCGACCCCGACGTGCCGCAACGGCTCATCGCCGATCGTCTCGGCATGGCGGTCGCGTTCGCGGGCTTTCTGGGCATCGCGGCCAGCGAGCGCATCAGCACGCGCGCAGGCGAAGCGGTGCTGGTGCTGACGACGATCGCGGGCCTGTTGGCGGCCTGGGTGGCACGCGAGAATCTCACGCCCTGGGTGGTCGTGCAGTTCGGCGGCATGGCGCTGGCCGTGGGCCTTGCGTTGACACGCCCGCGACCCGGCGCGCTTGGCGTGCCGCTCGGCGGCGTGATGGTCTTCTATGTTTTGGCCAAGCTGTTCGAACTCGGCGACGTGACCGTGTTCGAAGCGACCGGCCACATGGTCTCGGGCCATACGCTCAAACATCTCGCCGCCGCGCTCGCGGCCTGGCCGGTGATCCGGGCACTGGGATCTAGGCCGTGTACGCATTAAGAGGCTGGCCGTCGACTGATGTCCGCTTAAGCCCCAACACCAGCGGAGAAGCAGCAATCTTCCAATGTCGCTGAAGGGCCACATGCGGACTCATGCAGGGCAGCATCATTCAATCACCTCGTCAGCCGTCGCGAGTAGCGCGGTTGGAATATTCAGACCGAGAGCGCGAGCAGTCTTAAGATTGATCACCAATCGGAAGCGTTCCGGCTGCTGGATCGGGAGTTCGGCCGCTTTCGCGCCCCGCAGCAGTTTTGCAACATAACCGGCGGAGCGGCGATTGAGGTCAATGATGTCAGGGCCATACGCGAGAAGGCCACCTTCGACCGCTTCTTCACGCCAGTGATACACCGCCGGAATGCGGTTTTGCGCGGCGAGCTCGATGATCTTGCGCCGGTTGGCGAACCCGATGGGGTCCACAAGCACGAGCAGGCCCTGAATATCCTTCGAAGCTATGGTCTGGAAAGCAGGGCCTATGTCCTCCACCGAGCGTTTGATCACCGGAAGTATCTCGACCTGCCGGTCCGCGGCGGTTTTCTGGAAGTCGGCCATCAGCCGTGCATGATATTGGTTGTCGGGGTCGAGGAGCACCGCGAACCGCGACGCCCGTGGCAGTAACTCCAACAGAAGCCCGAAATTCTTGCCGCTGCTTGCGACCCCGGTCAGTCCCGTCACGTTTCCACCCGGCCGCGCAAGACTTGCCGCAAGGCCGACACCGACCGCGTCTGCGGTGGCAGTCACGATGGGGATCGTGCCGGTGACTGCCCTGGCGGCAATTGCCTCGGGCGTGCTGGACGCCACAATCACCTCGACTTCGAGAGCCACCAGCTCGGCGGCAAATCTCGCCAGTTGTTCCCGGTCATTCTTCCAGAACCGGCGCTCGATGATGATGTTCGCGCCCTCCACATATCCCATCTCGCGGAGTCCGCGATCGAAGGCTTCGATTCGTTGGTGCGGAACTGACGCCAGGAAACCGATGCGAGGCATCTTCTTCATGAGCTGATGGGCGGGCTGCGCGATCAAGCTGCGCGGCCAAACGGCACCGATGGCCCCGATCAGTGCAATGAACTCCCGCCGCTGCATGTACCCTCCAAGGACCACGCCTGGGGATGACTACATTAGCATTTTGCCGTGGGACCGTGTGATCGACGGAGGTATGCGGGACTGAGATGGGCCGTTTGGGTTGAATAAGTCGAAAATAACGTCACAGCAAGAACCTCGCTGAATTAGGTCAGAGCGAGTGATGAAGTTCTCGCCTTCAACCCAACTATGCTCTCGGAGCTTTCGCAGAAAAGCATCGAGCGTGCGTTGTACCAACTCCCGGCTCGGAGCACTTAGATAAACAATTCGATGGACACGTTCCTTTTGCCGGGCGCGCGCGGCAATTGGCCAAATTGCGGCCAGTCCGCCGAGGGTCGACATGAAATCGCGTCGCCTCATGACTAGCCTCCAAACAGCGGAGCATTATGGGGCGCAATCAGGACCGAGGATAGGGAAATGAGTCCGCAATGGGTCGAATGCAGACGGTCGCGGTCGCGCGGCAAGGTCGCTACGGGCCGACCTCGGGCGTAGAGCCTTATTCGATCACCTCGTCCGCACGGGCGAGCAGTGATGGCGGGATTTCGATGCCTAAGGAGCGCGCGGTTGCTGAGTTGAGAACCAAACTGAACTCCGTGGGCTGCTGAATGGGCAAATCCTCCGGCCGAGCACCTCCCAAGATTCGTGCGGCGTAGATGCCGGCTTTTTCAAAGTTTGCGACAAGGCTCGGCCCGTAGCTCATCAGGCCACCGGCCGCCGGAAATTCGCGGAATTCATAGGACGCCGGAAGCGAATGACGATCGGCCAATGCGACAAGTTGCGCACGCAGGTTGAAAAATATCGCATCGTTGCTGACGAGGACCGCACCGACTTGGGCGCTAACAAGCTGCCTGAAAGCTGGCTCTAATTCATCCTGGTTGCGCGCCTTGGCTACTTTCAAGGTCCGCCCGGTCGAACGGGCAACTTCGTCAATTTCCTGAAGCAAGTCTTGATTGTCAGGGTTCACCAAAAATCCGACGGTAGCCTTTTGCTGGAGCAGCTCCTGGATCAGTTCGAGGCGCTTTAGGACAAGCCTCGCTGTCATCATAGATATGCCCGTGGCGTTGCCCCCGGGGTGAGCGAAGCTCTTTGCCAGTCCGAGCTTCACGGGGTCTGACGCGATTACGAATACGATCGGAATGGTTGAAGTTACTTTCCTTGCGGCGAGCGCAACCACATTGCCCCCTCCGATGATCAGCGCTGGATTGAAATGCAAGAGCTCCTGAGCGAGCTCCAAAAGCCTACTGTGGTTTCCTCGTGCCCACCTACGTTCTATCGTAACGTTTTTGCCAACTACGAAACCCCTCTCCGCGAGACCTCTTTCGAATGCTGCGTCATAGGGACTCGCAATGTCAGGGGAACCCACGGACAACACACCGATAACAGGTACCGCTGAACGTTGCGCGCTCGCCGTCAGCGGCCACAGAGGTGCCGCGCCGACAAGAAGCGTGATGAACTCCCGCCGTCTCATATGCGCTCCTAAGCTCTCTGGTGACGGCATCGTAGCCGTTCAGGCGAGCTCATTGAAAGTGGCCAAGGTCAAAAGTGTTGCATCCGCGAACCGCCGCAGACTTCTGTCTCCCCCAGCTCCACGAAGCGAGAAACATTTGTTCCCGCTCCTAGAATTGCAATATGGCAAGCCAATTTGCGACAGCATTACTGCTACACATCTCGCTGGGATTGCTGACCATGCCATTGTTTAAGGAGATCAGGGACCCTGACGATGCTCACGTTCCGGCGTCAGGCACGTGCAACCGCAAGAATGAGTTTCGACCCGGGCGGTTGAGGGGTTGGAGTGCAGGCTCAGACTTCTGCTATGGGTCAAAAGCGGTGCTCGGAGGGCGAGGTCCCAATGGTCGGCTGAGGGCCACAAGCGGACATCAACGGGACGATGCAAGAGCACATGGCGGATTTTCGGTTGCCATGATCCGGCCCCGCGCTGGGGAGCACGGAGCGTACAGAACGCTGGCTTGAGGTTGAGGCAATTGGTCCAATCTTCTGATCCATCTTGAAACAAGATCAAGCCTCTCTAAGTCTCACGCCGGAGGGCTCCTCCGACCTCTTTTGGAAAGGATTGCTTGTAACCGTCGAGGACGACGATGATGACACTGGAAGAAAAGCTCGCCCGGTTGCGCACCCACCGCAATAGCATTCACCGCTACCACCGGCTGCTCAAGACCCGCCTTTCCGATCTGGAGCGCGAGTACATCGAAAGCCGTCTCTCCGAGGAACGGGCGGCGCTGGTAAGCCTCGCGCGCACGCCGTTCCCCATTCCTTTTAAAATGCCGCCGCCAGAGCAGCAGCCGCAGACCTTCAAGCCTGAGGTGACCTGAGCTTGCCGTGGGCATCAGGAGGTCGCTCCCGTGCGACAGCGGCCCATCAACGGCGTCGAGCCGGAAAGAACCGAGGATGACATTACGCGTGAGCTGCTCGGCCCCAGGGGCGTTCCGGGCGGTCCCGATCCCGCCCGCATGGTCCCGCAGGTCGAGAAGAACACGCCAAAGCACATAAGGTGGAGAAACCCCGAGCTCCCGCGATGAACCGAGCGCCAGAAACCGGAACCTTGTTGATCTGGTCAAGGGCAGAGAGGCGGAACGGGTAGTGGCAAATCACCGTTGCTCCGAATTGCGGGGCGCCTTTGATTGCGGTGCAATGATGCAGGACGCTCAGAAGTACATCAACATTGCCGCTCTAGTCGCGCTCGCTGGTTGGCTTGGTCTCTGTTTCAAGATGGGCTGGTACTGATGGGGCGGCTTACGCCCGGAGTAGACCACATCGGCCCCAGCCTGGAGGTTTTTCCGGATCGAAAAACGAGCTGGGACCGAGATGTCTGCCGTTGGATGGCAAACGCAGCTTGGTCCCAAAAATCATGCCCCGTGGCATTCAAATTTGGGAATCCGACGCAAACGGAATGCCCGATGAACCTAGCCCCGGAGCAAGGCCTTTCCATCGGCGCTTTCGGAATTTGGCGCCGGGAGTAAGCCGTCCAGCAAGGCTAGCTCGAGCTGCGGCACTTACGGCTGACCCAAGGCCGACTGCGCTGAGTAGCTGCCGGCCCCAGGTCCGCACCGAATTTCGTCCGCGTCGGCTGGACAGGTTTTTCCGATGACGGCGAAGCTATGCCACGAGCCAAACGATCCAGCTTCTCAGCTACCGGTGGTCAGCCGCGGCGGGTTGCGGGACATAATCCAGAGCTCGATCGCTGCCAAGATTGCGACCGCCGCGCCGATGATCACATGCACGGTCATCGCGGTGGTTCCCTGGAAGCCCAATACCCAGGGCGATACCAGTGCCCACAAGCCGACGACGAGGTTCAGCCATTCCTCCCACACCGCGAACGCCGCCAGCGCCGCGACCGCAAGGATCGCGATGGCGATACCGGTGATAACGGCGTTCTGAGAGACCGTCCCCGCATCGAAACCGAATATCCAGGGCGAAACGAACAGTACCGCGCCGAGGATCAGGTTCGCAACATCACAAAACTTTGCGTTCGTCCAATTCCCTTCCCAATTCTGCATGGCACCCTCCATTGGAGGTTTCGATGCGAAATCAACCGCGTAATCGCCGAGCCGGTTTCCATCGCGGCCCGCGGCATAATGGCAACGGAGAGGCGGACCCGCCGCGCCGGTGCTGTCCTAGGCTGTGTGCTCATTAAGCAGCTGACCGCCTGCGGTCCCAACCTTAACAGCGGCGGGAAAGCGGACGGCTCCGGAGGTCGCTGAAGGGTCAAAATGCGAAGAACTCAGGTTGAGCAAATCTGGACCGCTCTGCCGCGATAAGCAGACCTCTGTGAGACGCAGCGCAACTTCGCAGATGGACCAAAGGCTGAATTTACGGACTTAGTCACTATTGGCACGCGCCAGCAGGGACGTTCGAAGCCCTTCTTCGATTGACACGATCTGACTGTTCTCTCCACTTGGCCAATTGTCGGTTAGAGGCTTGAAGTCGTCGCCGCCCATCCTAAGTTCAGACGCTGCCGGCTGTGTCCGGCAAAACGAAACTCATGCGAAGGATTGAGAAGCCCGCTTGCGCGGGCATAAGTCGAGGGAAGTCACATGAGAAAGCTTGCTCTTGCAATCGCCGCGGCAGCAACGCTCCTCATCGGAACCGTTGCGCCGGCCTCGGCCCATTGGCGGGGCCATCATCATCATTGGGGCGGTCCAGGCATCGGTCCGGCCATCGCGCTCGGCCTGTTCACCGGAGCGCTGGCCGCCGCGGCCGCACCTCCGGTCTATTATGCGCCGGTCTATGGTCCGCCGCGATACTATTATGGCCCCCGCTATTACCGGACCGTGCGGTATTATCCGGCGGCATATCCATACTGGTATCCCTGGTGAACTGATGCAAAGGCCCGGCCCGCAACCGGGCCTTATCGCTGCCCGGCATCTCGATCGCCTGCGTACGGCGCTGCCGAGCTCGCGTTTGGGATGACTGGAACCGATTGCAGCAGGAGAAGTTCTGTCGTGAACATGCAGGTCCGGAGGCGCACCGGGCCCGAGCGAGCGCGCCAAATGCGCCTCGACGCTAGCCCGGCCCGCGTAACACGATCGGATCTGGCCTCCCCATGAACAAGAATGCCCGTTTCAATATCGGATACGCCATCGCCGCAATTTTCGCGGTCTTCCTGATTCAGTATCTGATCTCGGCGGCGAACCAGATCGCGGTGATCCCCTACAGCGAATATCAGCAATTGCTGCGCCAGGGGAAAGTCGAGACGGTCGGCATCTCCGACCGCACCTTGCAGGGCACGCTGAAGGAGCCGCTGTCCGGCGGCCAGAAGCAATTCGTCACCACGCGCGTCGACCAGGACGTCGCCCAGGAGCTCGAGAAGCACAACGTCCGTTTCACCGGGCAGATCGAGAGCACGTTTCTGCGCGACCTGTTGTCCTGGGTCATGCCGGTTCTGCTGTTCTTCGGCGTCTGGTGGTACATCGGCCGCCGCATGGCCGAGGGCGGCGGGATCGGCGGCGGGCTGATGGCAATCGGCAAGAGCAAGGCCAAGGTCTACGTTGAATCCAACACCGGCGTCACGTTTGCCGACGTCGCCGGCGTGGACGAGGCCAAGGACGAGCTGCGCGAGGTTGTCGATTTCCTGAAGAACCCGACAGACTATGGCCGGCTCGGCGGCCGCATGCCGAAAGGCGTGCTGCTGGTGGGCCCGCCGGGCACAGGCAAGACCTTGCTGGCCAAGGCGGTGGCCGGCGAGGCCAGGGTGCCGTTCTTCTCGATCTCCGGCTCGGAGTTCGTCGAGATGTTCGTCGGCGTCGGCGCGGCGCGGGTGCGGGACCTGTTCCAGCAGGCGCGGGAAAAGGCGCCGGCCATCATCTTCATCGACGAGCTCGACGCACTGGGCCGCGCCCGCGGCATCGGCCCGTTCGCCGGCGGCCATGACGAGAAGGAGCAGACGCTCAACCAGCTGCTGGTCGAGCTCGACGGCTTCGATTCGCGCTCCGGGCTCGTCATCCTCGCCGCCACCAACCGGCCGGAAATCCTCGATCCCGCCCTGCTCCGCGCCGGCCGCTTTGACCGCCAGGTGCTGGTCGACCGTCCAGACAAGCGGGGCCGGATCGAGATCCTCAAGGTGCACATGAAGAAGGTGCGCCTGGCCGAGAATGTCGATGCAGACGCCGTTGCCGCGCTGACACCAGGCTTCACGGGCGCGGATCTCGCCAATCTCGTCAACGAGGCCGCGCTGCTGGCGACGCGCCGCGCCGCCGAGGCGGTGACCATGAGCGATTTCAACAATGCGGTCGAGCGCATGATCGCAGGCCTGGAAAAGCGCAACCGCCTGCTCAACCCCAGGGAACGCGAGATCGTCGCCTATCACGAGATGGGGCACGCCCTCGTCGCGCTCTCACTGCCGGGGACCGATCCCGTGCACAAGGTCTCGATCATCCCGCGCGGCGTCGGCGCGCTCGGCTACACCATCCAGCGGCCGATCGAGGACCGTTTCCTGATGACCAAGGAGGAGCTGGAGAACAAGATGGCGGTGTTGCTCGGCGGCCGCGCCGCGGAGCTTATCGTGTTCGGGCACTTGTCGACCGGTGCGGCGGACGACCTGCGCCGCGTCACCGATATCGCCCGCAGCATGGTGACGCGCTACGGCATGTCGGAGCGTCTCGGCAGCGTCGCCTATGAGCGCGATCCCGGCAACTTCCTGGCCGGCCCTGACCGCCCCTATCCGACGCGCGAGCGCGACTATGCCGAGGAGACCGCGGCCGCGGTCGACCACGAGGTGAAAACCATCGTCGACCAGGTGTTCCAGCGCACCCAGGGCATCCTGACCACGCGGCGGCCGATCCTGGACCGCGCCGCAAAAAAGCTGCTCGAGAAGGAAACGCTGGAGCAGAGCGACATCGATGTGCTGATCCGGGAGATGCCCAAGGAAGGGCTGCGGGCGATCTAGGGCCACTCACGCGGCGCGCTTGCGCCTGATCTCGGCGGGAAGCTCGATCATCCGCCTGTCCGGAGGCGAACCGTTCGAGATGAGCGGCGCGGGCGCGCCCTCGCGCTTCGGCGCCTCGATCCCGATGCCGGGATCGGTGCTTCTGGCGTGCCATTCGATCAGGAGATGGCCGGCCACCAACATCAAGCCGGCGCAGAACAGCGCAAGAGCTGCGCTCACGAGATCACGATAGTCATCCATCCCACGAACCAAGCATGCGTGCAGCCTCATCGGCGCCTGCGTGGACCAGATTGGAATGAAGGCTCCGCGTTTCAAGAGCCTGTCTGCAGCGGCAAAGGCATACGGCAATCGCAATTTCCGTCACGACCGTTCACGCTGGAACATTCCGGCCATTTCCAAATTCTAGTGGCGCCCACCGGCCTGAGGCGTCTGGGTGCCATGATCGGGCTCAGCGGATCAGGTTCGCGGTGGTCCAACCATCTTGCTCTAACGAGGATTTGGCCATGAAACCTGACTGCGCTCGGACCGCGCCGCTCTCGGCGCTTCACTCAGATTATCGCTTGGATCGACAAGGCGCCCCTGATCGGGGCGAACGGTGCTCGTGAGGGAGGGCGCGATGTTGGTTGCCTCACTTCCTGCCCTTCACGGGGAAAGCGGGCTATCCCGCTATCTCAAGGAGATCCATCGTTTTCCGTTGCTCGAGGCATCGGAGGAAGCCGACTATGCGAGGCGATTGCGCGATAGCGGCGATCGTGACGCCGCCTATCGGCTGGTGACGAGCCATTTGCGGCTCGCGGCGAAGATCGCGCTGCAATATCGCCGCTATGGCCTCGCCATCGCCGACCTCATCTCGGAGGCCAATGTCGGGCTGATGCTGGCCGTCAAGCGGTTCGATCCCGAGAAAGGCTTCCGGCTTGCGACCTATGCCTCCTGGTGGATCAAGGCCTCGGTTCAGGAATACATCCTGCGATCATGGTCGCTCGTCAAGCTGGGCACCACTGCTGCGCAGAAGAAGCTGTTCTTCAACCTGCGCAAGCTGAAGAACAAGCTTGGCGTCGCGGAGGATGGCGATCTCCGGACGGATCAGCTGACATCTATCGCCAAACATCTCGACGTCAGGGAAGCCGACGTCGCCGAGATGGACGGCCGGCTGCGCGGCGACATCTCGCTCAACGCGCCGATCAGCGTCGAGACGGAAGGCGACCAATGGCAGGACCGGCTCGTGGATCCCTCTCCCGATCCGGAAAGTCTGCTCCTGGACGCGGCCGACCGTGAACGCACCAAGGCTGCCCTCGCCGATGCACTCGCTGCGCTGTCACCGCGGGAGCGCAGCATCGTCGAGGCGCGATATCTCGGCGAGCCGCAGCAGACGCTGGATGCGCTCGCCGGCAAGTTCGCCATCTCGCGCGAGCGCGTCCGGCAGATCGAGCAGCGCGCGTTGCAGCGGATCAAGGCGAAGATGTCCGCGCGTCTCGATGAGGCGCGCCTTGCAACGTCGCGTTAGGCGAGCGAAGAAGAATGCTGATCGGCCAAGGCCGATCAGCATCCTCTGCAGATATCGGGGACAAGACGTTCGGGCGAAAACTCCCGGCTCCTGCGCTCGGTCTGGCCGGACTTCTCAGGATTGCTCCGAGACGCTCCGACGGAACTGGTCGCAAGCTGCCGGGCGGGCTCGGCCGAGCTCCGCATCTCGGCGCGAGGCGTGTCGGCTTCCTTGGCCTGAAGCCCATTGGCCATGCCCAACACAGCGACGGCGAGGACAATGCCTCTCATCTGATGATCCTCCTTTCGCGTGAGCGATGAGTGGCTGAACGATGAGGAGCGGCCTCGCCGGCCGCTCCCCCATTTCAGCTCGTGGCGGGCTCCGGCTTGTCTCGATCAGGCGGCGTGAGGTCGAGCCGGATCCCGGATGGCCCGAGGACCGGCAGCAATGTGTCCACCTTCATGGTCGGGCTGCCCCGATCCCAGCTCGACCACGGCATCGTGTCCAGGTACGGGATCGGCGGCAAGGCGAGCCGCTCGAAACTGTCCGCAGTCTTGGCGGCAGGGCCGGGGCTTTCGGCGCCAAAGGCCGCAAAGGGCACCAGCGAGAGGCCAGCCCCAACGGCCAAGGCGGCGAGCCGCCGCAACGTTTTCCGAGTGGTTTCCCCGCGAGCGGAGAAAGCACGATCCTTGATCATTTCATCCTCCTTTCGTTCGAGAACACAGTCACAGATCCATGGCAAACGAGCCCGGCCGTTCGGCCAGGCTCGCCCGTCCTTAGAAGTCCATCGCGGGAGCGCTCGGCGCTTCCGTCTTCTTCGGCTTCTCGGCCACCAGCGCTTCGGTCGTGATGAGCAGCGAGGCCACCGAGGCCGCATCCTGCAAGGCGGTGCGGACGACCTTGGCAGGATCGATCACGCCCGCCTGCACCAGATCCTGGTACTCGCCAGTCGCGGCATTGAAGCCCCAGGTGTAGGTCTGGTTCTCGAGCAGCTTGCCGACGACGACGGAGCCGTCCTCACCCGCATTCTGCACGATCTGCCGCGCCGGGACCTGGATGGCGCGGCGCACGATGTCCACGCCCGCCTTCTGGTCGGCATTGGCGGTCTTGACCCCGTCGAGCGCCTTGAGCGCGCGCAGCAGTGCCACGCCGCCGCCCGGCAGGATGCCTTCCTCGACCGCGGCCCGGGTCGCATGCAGAGCGTCGTCGACGCGATCCTTGCGCTCCTTGACCTCGACCTCGGTCGCGCCGCCGACCCGGATCACCGCGACGCCGCCGGCGAGCTTGGCGAGGCGCTCCTGCAGCTTCTCGCGGTCGTAATCCGAGGTGGTTTCCTCGATCTGCGCCCTGATCTGCTGGCTGCGCGCCTCGATGTCCTTCTTGGCGCCGGCGCCGTCGACGATCGTCGTGTTCTCCTTCTCGATCACCACTTTCTTGGCACGGCCCAGCATCTTCACGGTGACGTTCTCGAGCTTGATGCCGAGATCTTCGGAGATCACGGTGCCGCCGGTGAGGATCGCGATATCCTCCAGCATCGCCTTGCGGCGGTCGCCGAAGCCCGGCGCCTTGACGGCTGCCACCTTCAGGCCGCCGCGCAGGCGGTTGACGACCAGCGTCGCCAGCGCCTCGCCCTCGACCTCCTCCGCGATGATCAGGAGCGGCTTGCCGGATTGCACGACCTGCTCCAGCAGCGGCAGCACGGTCTGCAGGCCCGACAGCTTCTTCTCGTGGATCAGCACATAGGGATCCTCGAGCTCGGCCTTCATCTTCTCGGCGTTGGTGACGAAATAGGGCGAGATGTAGCCGCGGTCGAACTGCATGCCCTCGACCACTTCGAGCTCGGTGTGCAGGCTCTTGGCCTCCTCGACCGTGATCACGCCCTCATTGCCGACCTTCTGCATCGCATCCGCCAGGAAGCGGCCGATCTCGGTGTCGCCGTTGGCGGAGATGGTGCCGACCTGGACGATCTCGTCGTTGGAGGTGATCTTCTTGGCGTGCGACTTGAGGTCGGCGACGATCGCGTCCACGCCAAGGTCGACGCCGCGCTTGAGGTCCATCGGATTCATGCCGGCAGCGACCGCCTTGGCGCCCTCCTTGACGATGGCCTGCGCCAGCACGGTCGCCGTGGTGGTGCCGTCTCCGGCGAGATCACTGGTCTTGGAGGCGACCTCGCGCACCATCTGGGCGCCCATGTTCTCGAACTTGTCCTCCAGCTCGATCTCCTTGGCGACGGTGACGCCGTCCTTGGTAATGCGGGGAGCGCCGAACGATTTCTCGATAACGACGTTGCGTCCCTTTGGACCGAGCGTGACCTTCACCGCATTCGCCAGTGTGTCGACGCCCCGCAGCATGCGCTCGCGGGCCTCGGTCGCGAACTTCACGTCCTTGGCAGCCATGTTGTTAAACTCCTTTCCGTTCGATGACTGTCAGCGTTACGCCGCCTTCTTCAGCGTGCCGGCCTGCTCGGCCACGCCGAGAAGATCGCTTTCCTTCATGATCAACAGCTCCTCGCCGTCGATCTTGACCTCGGTGCCCGACCACTTGCCGAACAGCACCCGGTCGCCGACCTTGACGTCGAGCGGCACGAGCTGGCCCTGCTCGTTTCGCCCGCCCGGCCCCACGGCGATGATCTCGCCCTGCTGCGGCTTCTCCTTGGCGGTGTCGGGAATGATGATGCCGCCGGCGGTCTTCTCCTCGGCATCGATGCGGCGCACGAGCACACGGTCGTGCAACGGGCGGAAATGCATGCACATCCTCCTTGGGTAGGTTCAGCGATGTCCAAAATCCGGGTCCGGAACCGGCCCCCGGGCGGCAAACGACCTAGGAATACGCGGATTTCTAGTCAAGAGGACCTGCAAAAATTTTTGCGCTACTTCAAGGTTCTTGTCCGGATGGATGTGCCGCCGTCCCTGTCACGCCTGCTTGGCGGGCGAGGTGCATCGGCTTGGGCCCGCAAATCTCGAGAGCCGCCCTTACTGGTCATTTCCATGTGAGGATGATCCCATATAGCCCCTTGAGGTCCGCTTCGGGTCAAAAGCGGTAACGCTCTGCCGAGCAGAAGATTTCCGCTTCTCCCTCAGGAGCTGACATTTCTTCTATGAGCCCGCCTTAGCGGCCTCGCCCCGTCCCGTCATTGAGCAGACACGCCACCTGATGCCCGTCTCCGGCATCCAGCAGCGACGGCCGCTGCGTCTTGCACCGCTCCATCGCAAACCGGCAGCGGGTGTGAAATGCGCAGCCTGACGGCGGATTGACCGGGCTCGGCACGTCGCCGTCGACCAGAGGCGCGAGCTTCTTCGCCAGCGGATTGGCGATCGGCACCGAGGCAAGCAGGGCCTGGGTGTAGGGATGCCTGGGATTGCGGAACAGCTCGTCCTTGTCGGCGATCTCGACGATGCGGCCGAGATACATCACGGCGACGCGGTGGCTGATATGGGCGACCACGGCAAGGTCGTGCGCGATGAAGAGATAGGAGAAGCCGTGCTGCCGCTGCAGGTCGATCAGAAGGTTGATCACCTGCGCCTGGATCGAGACGTCGAGCGCGGAGACCGGCTCGTCGCAGACGATCAGGCGTGGCCCCAGCGCCAGCGCGCGGGCAATGCAGATGCGCTGGCGCTGACCGCCGGAGAATTGATGCGGGAAATTGCGCATCTGGTCGGGCCGCAACCCCACCTGCTCGAACAGCCTTGCGACCCGCACTTCCAGCTCCTTGCCGGTGGCGAGCCCGTGCACGGCGATCGGCTCGCCGACGATGTCGCCGGCGGTCATGCGCGGATTGAGCGAGGCGAACGGATCCTGGAACACGATCTGCATCGAGCGGCGATGCGGCCGCAGCGCCGTCTTCGAAAGATGCGTGATGTCCTCGCCGTCGAGGCGGATCTGGCCCGAGGTCGGCTCGACCAGTCGCAGCACGCTGCGCGCCACCGTGGACTTGCCGCAGCCGGATTCGCCGACGAGGCCGAGCGTCTCGCCGGTGCCTAGCGAGAAGGAGACGCCATCGACCGCGTGCACGGTGCCGACCTGCCTTCGCAACACGCCGGCGCGCACGGGGTAGTGCTTCTTGAGATCGGTGACTTCGAGCAGCGCCTCGGTCATGCCACCTCCGCGACTTCTTCGGCGCGCCAGCAGGCGGCCAGATGCCCGCCGCCCCAATCTGCCAGCGGCGGATATTCGGCCTCGCAGCGCTTGATGGCGAGCTTGCAGCGCGGCGCGAAGGCGCAGCCTTGCGGCAGCCGCACCAGCGACGGCACCGTGCCGGGGATTTCGTTCAGCCGCGCCTGCGCGGCGGCGCCGGAAGCCGGCACCGCCGGGATCGAGGCCATCAGCCCGCGCGTATAGGGATGCTTCGGCGCGGCGAACAGCGCCTCGACGCCGGCCTCCTCGACCTTTCGCCCCGCATACATCACGATCACGCGTTGCGCGGTCTGCGCGACCACGCCGAGATCGTGCGTGATCAGCACGAGCCCGGTGCCGAGCTCCTTCTGGAGGTCGAGGATCAGCGCCAGGATCTGCGCCTGGATGGTGACGTCGAGCGCGGTGGTCGGCTCATCCGCGATCAGGAGTGCCGGCCGGCAGGCCAGCGCCATCGCGATCATCGCGCGCTGGCGCATGCCGCCGGAGAGCTGGTGCGGATATTCGCGCGCCCGCCGCGCCGGCTCGGGGATGCGCACCAGCCGCAGCATCTCGACCGCGATGCCTTGCGCCTCTTTCGCCGAGATATGCCGATGCAGCCGCACCGCCTCGACGATCTGGTCGCCGATCCGCATCACCGGATTGAGCGAGGTCATCGGCTCCTGGAAGATCATGGAGATGCGATTGCCCCTGACCGCGCGCATCTGCGCCTCATCCAGCGCCAGCAGGTCGGTGCCTTCCAGCGAGACGGAGCCGCCGACGATGCGGCCGGGCGGATCGGGCACGAGGCGCATCAGCGACAGCGCGGTCACGCTCTTGCCGCAGCCGGATTCGCCGACGATCGCCAGCGTCTCGCCGCGCCTCACGCTGAAGGAGAGGTCGTCGACCGCCTTGAACAGGCCGGAATTGGTGAAGAACACCGTCTTCAGGTTCTTCACGTCGAGCACGAGATCGGTCTTGTCCGCCATCAGCCGCGCTGCCTCGGATCCAGGATGTCACGCAGGGCGTCGCCGAAGAGGTTGGCGCCGAACACGGCGAGGCTGATCGCGACGCCCGGGAAGATCACCAGCCAGGGCGCGGTGCGGACATATTCGGCGGCGGATTCGGACAGCATGCGTCCCCACGACGGATAGGGTTCGGGAATGCCGAGGCCGAGGAAAGACAGCGAGGCTTCGGTCAGGATGGTCGAGCCGAGCTGCGCCGTCGCCAGCACGATCAGCGGCGCCAGCGTGTTCGGCAGCACATGGCGCAGCGCAATCCGCATCTCGCTCATGCCGATCGACTTGGCGGCCTCCACGAACGGCTGCTCGCGCAGCGCCAGCGTGTTGGCACGGATGACGCGCGCCACCGTCGGGATCAGCGGAATGGCGATGGCGATGATCACGTTCGGCAGCGAGGGCCCGAGCGCGGCTGTCATCACCAGCGCCAGCACCAGGAGCGGCAGCGCCTGCAGCACGTCGGAGACGCGCTGGAACACCAGATCAAACCAGCCGGAGAGATAGCCGGAGGTGAGGCCGACGATCACGCCGATGGTGCCGCCGAGCACGGTCGAGCCGATGCCGACCGCGAGCGAGATCCGTGCGCCGTGGATGATGCGGCTGAACACGTCGCGGCCGAAGGAATCGGTGCCCATCCAGTGCGCCCAGCTCGGGCGCGCCAGCGCGCGGGCGGAATCGACGGTCAGCGGATCATAGCGCGCAATGACATCGGCGAAGATCGCCGTCAGCACGAACAATGTCATGATGACGAGCCCGGCCGCGCCCAGCACGTGCCGCTGCGCCATGAACAGCACGCGCCGCCAGCCCCCGGTCGCATGCGCCCCGGCCCGCCTCAGCTCAACGTCGAAATCGATCGCGGCCAAGCTGCTCTCCTAATCCGTGTACCTGATCCGCGGGTCGAACACCGCGTAGAGCATGTCGACGGTGAAATTGGCGAACACCACCACGACCGCGATGAACATCACGAGGTTCTGCACGATCGGATAGTCGCGCCAGCGGATCGCCTCCACCAGGAAGCGCGCGACGCCGGGGATGTTGAACACGGTCTCGGTGACGATCAGGCCGCCGATCAGGAACGCGGCCTCGATGCCGATCACGGTGATCACGGGCAGGATCGCGTTCTTCAGCGCGTGGTGATAGTTCACCGCCGCTTCGGAGGCCCCCTTGGCGCGGGCGGTACGGATGTAGTCCTGCCGCAGCACCTCCAGCATCGAGGAGCGCGTGATGCGCATGGTCAGCGCCGCGCTGCGGAAGCCGACGGCGGCAGCCGGCACGGCGTAGGTCGCGAACGCCTCGAGCCAGGTCTTCGGGTTGGGATTGAAGATCGGCATCTGCCCGAACATCGCCACGGACGCTGTGAGGATCAGAAGGCCGAGCCAGAACGAGGGCAGCGACAGCCCGCTGAGGCTGACGACGCGAAGCGCGTAGTCGAGCTTCGTGCCCTGCTTCACCGCGCTGATGACGCCGAGCGGAATGCCGATCGATGCCGAGAACAGCAGCGCGAGGCCGGCGAGCTTTGCCGTGATCGGAATCCGCGGCAGGATCTCCTGCAGCGCCGGCTTCTCCGAGACATAGGAGAAGCCGAAATCGCCGCGCATGAAACCGCTGATCCAGTGCCAATATTGCACGATCAGGGGACGGTCGATGCCGAGCTCCTTCTCCAGATTGGCCTTGTCGGCGGGATCGACATAGCCGGCGGCGGCGAACAGGATGTCGACGATGTTGCCCGGCACGATGCGCAGCAGGAAGAAGATGACGACCGAGATCCCGAACAGGGTCACGAACATCAGGAACAGGCGCCGCACCAGATAGGCAAACATGCACCGCCCTCCGCGCCAGCCGTCAGCGTTGCGTCACTTGTCGAGCCACACATCCTCGTAGCGGAAGCCGTTGTAGGAGCTGTTCGACATGATCGTGACGCCCTTGACGTGCGGGTGCCAGCAGGTGCCGGCGCGGGCATGGAAGATGATCGGCCGGGCGACGTCCTCCTGCAGCTTCTTGTCGATGTCCCACACCAGCGGCCTGCGCTTTCCGATGTCGGTCTCCTGCGATTGCACGTCGAACAGCTTCTCGATCTCCTTGTTGCAATAATTGGTGTAGTTCCGTTCCGAGCCGCAGGCATAGTTCTCGTAGAACGACTGGTCGGGATCGTCGACGGCATTGCCGGTCAGGTTGAGGCCGAGCATGTAATCCTTGCGCGCGACCTTCGGGAACCAGTTCGCAGTTTCCACGACGTCGAGCTCGCCGTCGATATAGATGGTCTTGAGCTGGTCGATCAGGATCACGGCGGGGTCGCGATATTCCGCGATGTTGCGCGTCGAGACTTTCACCGCGAGGCGCTTGTCCGGACCATAGCCCGCCTTCTGCATCAGCTTCCTGGCTTCCTCGCGGTTGGCATTGATGTCGCGGCCATAGCCCGGAATGGTCTCCAGCCTGTCCTTCGGCATGCCCCAGAGGCCCTGCGGCGGCGGCAGCATGGTGCCGCCGATGTCGCCCTGGCCTTCGAACAGGATGTCGACGAACGCCTTGCGGTCGAGCGCGAGCGCCATCGCACGGCGGATGTCGATGTTGTCGAACGGCGCGGAGGTCGAATTGACGATGATGTTGGTCGAGACGTTGGTCGGCTCGACGACGCAGGTCGCGTTCGGCGCCTGTGACTTGATGTCCTTCAAAAGCGGGATCGTGATGTGCGTCGGAAAGGTCATGTCGAACTTGCCGGCGACGAAGGCCAGGATCGCGGTCGAGCGGTTGGTGATGATGGTGTATTCGATGCCGTCGAGATGGGGCAGGCCCTGCTTCCAATAATTGGGATTGCGCGTCAGCTTGATCGATTCGTTGGCCTTGAACTCGACGAACTTGAACGGTCCGGTCCCGATCGGATGGGTGCGCATGTCCGCCGGCGAGACATGGCAGGGATAGACCGGTGTGTAGCCGGAGGCGAGCATCGCCAGCAGCGAGGGTTGCGGCCGCTTCAGGTCGAAGGTGACCTCGAATTCGCCGTTGGTCGTGACCTCGTTGACCTCGCTGTACCAGGCCTTGCGCGGATTCTGCCGCAGCTTCTGCTGCGACTTGCCCATCAACAGATCGAAGCTGCATTTGACGTCGGCCGAGGTGAACGGCTTGCCGTCGTGCCATTTCACGCCCTGGCGCAGCTTGAACGTGAGCTTCTTGTTGTCGCTGCTCCAGGACCAGCTTTCGGCGAGGTCCGGCCGCAGCGTATCGGGGCTGTTCTGCGCGATGTGCTGATCGTAGATGAGGAGATTGTTGAACACCCCCATGAAGGGAATGTTGATCGAATAGGTCGCGCCTTCGAGGATCGAGGCGTTGGCCGGACTGTCGCGGTGATACATCCGCAAAATGCCGCCCTGCTTGGGCTCGCCGGCGAGCGTGGCAGTTGAGGCCGTCAGCACAGATAACGCCGCCATTGCGGCGAGCGCCCACACGCTCCGCATGCTCATCCTCCCTGGACCTCGGCCTTTTGCGGCCTGTTTATCCAGACGATAGCGAGGCGCGTGCAGCGAGGCAACCCGCAAGGCCAGCTGCAATCTCGACAATTCGGATGACGGAATATCTCGGGGGCTTCTCTCATCATGCGAGAGTGCAGGTGCGAAGACGCGATTCCTGTGAGAGTTTGCGCGAGGTCGCCTCAACAACCTCCGCTGTCATCCCGGACAAGCGCGCCCTCAGCGCGCGCCGATCCGGGATCCATAGCCACAGGGAGGAGTTTGGCGAAGACTCGGAGTTGCCAGCCCATGCCGCAACTCCTTCCTGGGGTTATGGGTCCCGGGCTCGCGACTTCGTCGCGCCCCGGGAAGACAGTTGCGTGTATGGCGCTTGCTTGCGCACCTTACCTAGCGGAAACCCTCACACGATCCGCGAGACCTTGTTCCCCCAGTACCGGTCCCGCAGCAGCCGCTTGTACAGCTTGCCGGTCGGCAGCCGCGGCAATTCCTTTTCGAAATCGACCGAGCGCGGCACCTTCTGCCGCGACAGCGACTTTGCGCAGAACGCGATCAGCTCCTCGGCGAGCGCCGGCCCCGGCTCCACGCCGGGCATCGGCTGCACCACCGCCTTCACCTCCTCGCCGAGATCGGCATTGGGTACGCCGAACACCGCGGCGTCCGCCACCTTGGGGTGGGTGATCAGGAGGTTCTCGCATTCCTGCGGATAGATGTTCACCCCGCCGGAGATGATCATGAAGGTGGCGCGGTCGGTCAGGTATAGGAAGCGGTCGGCATCGACATAGCCGACGTCGCCGACCGTGCTCATGCTCCCATCGGCAGAGCGCGCCTCCTTGGTTTTCTCGGGATCGTTGAAATATTCGAACGGCGTTGCCGTCTTGAACCAGACCTGGCCGGGCGTGCCGGTCGGGCATTCCCGCATGTTCTCGTCGAGAATGTGCAGGTCCCCGAGCAGCACCTTGCCGACGGTGCCGCGATGCGCCAGCCATTCCTCGCTGTTGCAGGCGGTGAAGCCGAGGCCTTCGGTGGCGCCGTAATATTCGTGGATGATCGGTCCCCACCATTTGATCATCTCGTCCTTGACCTGCGGCGGACAGGGCGCGGCGGCGTGGATGGCGATCTCCAGCGAGGACAGATCGTAGCGGGCGCGCACCTCCTCCGGCAACTTCAGCATGCGCGAGAACATCGTCGGCACCAATTGCGTGTGGGTGATGCCCCATTGCTCGACCAGCTGCAGGTAACGCTCGGGATCGAAGCTTTCCATGATGATCACGGTGCCGCCCATGCGGATCGTGAGGTTCACGGCCGCCTGCGGCGCCGAATGATAGAGCGGCGCCGGCGACAGGTAGACCATGCCCTCGCGGTAGTGCCAGAGCCTCAACAGGAAATCGAACAGCGGCAGATTGTGCTTCGGCTTCTCCTCCGGCAGCGGGCGCAGGATGCCCTTAGGTCGTCCCGTCGTGCCGGAGGAATAGAGCATGGCGGTGCCGAGCCACTCGTCGGGAATCGGCGTTGCCGGCAGGCCGGCGGTCACCTCCGATAGGCCAACGATGCGCTCGCTCTCGCCCGGGCCGTCGGCGACGATGCAGAGCTTGATGTCGGGACAAGCCTCGATCGCCTCGCGCGCGATGGCGAGCTTGGCCATCGACGTGATCAAAATCTTCGACTGGCTGTTGACGAGCAGATAGGCGAGCTCGCCCGGCGTCAGGAACGAGTTGATGCAGGTGTAGTAGAGCCCGGAGCGCTCGCCCGCGCCGCAGGCTTCGAGATAACGCGCATTGTTCTCCATGAAGATTGAATAATGGTCGAGCCGCCTCAAGCCGTGCTGGCGGAACAAGTGCGCCAGCCGGTTGCTGCGCGCCTCCAAGTCGCGATAGGTGACGGCCTCGCCGGTCGCCGCCATGATGAAGGCGGGCTGCAGCGGACGCAGGCGGGCGTGGTGACCTGTGTACATCGATCCTCCGGATGTCGATCAGGCGGCAAGGAGCAGGATCTCGCGCACATCGGCGGAGCTAGCGATCTTGCGCGGGTTGCGCGGAATCCAGTTCGTGCGCATCGCGGCTTCCGCGATCGCATCGAAATGCTCCGGCGAGATGCGCACGTCGGCAAGGCTGCGCGGCATGCCGAGCGAGCGGATGAAGGCGTCGAGCACGTCGGCAGCATTGCGGCCGGGATAGCCCATGGCCGCCGCGACGATCATCTGCCGCTCGGCATTGTCGCGCGCGTTCCAGCGCATCACCGACGGCAGCATGACGCAGGAGGTGTAGCCGTGCGGCACGTCGAAGGCACCGCCCAGCACGTAGCCGATGCCGTGGCTCGCGCCCATGGGAACGCCGGCGGCGAGCGCCCCCATCGACAGCCAGGTGCCGATCTGCGCGTCCATCCGCGCATCGAGATCTAAAGGATCGGCCTTCACCCGCGGCAGCGCATCGGCGAGCATGGCGAGGCCCTTCACCGCCTGCGCATCGGCGTAAGGATGCGTCTCGCGCGAGCAGATCGCCTCGACGCAATGGTCGATGGCGCGGATGCCGGTCGACAGGAACAGCCATTCCGGCGTGTGCACGGTGATGGCCGGATCGAGGATGGTCGCGCGCGGCACCGCGAGCGGATGCCGCAGCATCTGCTTCACGTGGCTCGCGCGGTCGGTGACACCGGCGATCGATGAGAACTCGCCGCCGGCGATCGTGGTCGGCACGCTGACCTGCCGCACGTGAGGGGCGTTCATCTCGGGCGCAACGCCCTTGTGCACGCGGATGCGGTCGATGCCCGCGATATCGTCGATGCCGTTGGCAAGGCAGAGCTGCACCGCCTTGGCGCCGTCGGTGATGGAACCGCCGCCGATTGTGACGATCAGATCGGCCTCCGCCGCGCGCGCCGCTTGTGTCGCCGCGATCACCGCCTCGCGCGGCGTATGGGCCGGCATGGCATCGAACAGGCCGGCGCAGCGGGAGCCGAGCGCCTCCCTGATTTTCGTGATCTCATCGGTCTGCCGGTTCAGCGTCCCCGACACCATCAGGAAGGCGCGGCTTGTTCCGAGCCGGTCCATCTGCGCGACGATGGCTTCGGCCGCAGGATGGCCGAACACGACCTCCTCGATCGCGCCGAACACGACACGTCCCTGGTGCACGCCTGTCCTCCCCGGACAATTCGTTGGTGTTGTTGTGGCCGCAATCTAGCCGACCCCGCCACGTCAGTCATGCGCGAAGACGCTGGCCGTTTCGCAGCGCGAGGGGCGGGGCTGTTGAAGATGAGATGTGGCGGCGGCCGGCGCGCACGCCTCGTCCTTCGAGACGGCGCTACGCGCCTCCTCAGGATGAGGCTCATCGGCGCCGGTGCCCGTCGAGAACTGCCGCTGCGCACTCCACCCTCATCCTGAGGAGCCCGCTTAAAGCGGGCGTCTCGAAGGATGGCCGCAGGGAAAATCTCTCCAAGGCGAGTCCTTGCCAAAAAGGCAGGGCCAGCAACCCGCCGCCATTCCCTCAAAACACCACGCCCACGCGCGTGCCGCGCTTCCAGGCGATGCGGCAGCGCTTCTTGGTGTTGACGTGCAGCAGCTCGAAGCGATCGGGAATCGTCACCTGCCCGCCGAGATCGACGCAGGCCCCGCCGGGCGAATAGTCGATCAGCGTGCACGGGATCACCGGCGCGCGCGGGTCAGTGATGATCTTGGCCTGGCGTGACACCAGGCCTGCGGGCTTCACACGGACGAACTTGCGCGGATGCATTGGCACGTCTCCTCCAACTCCGCAGGTCGCGGCGGCTGATCTGTCCCAATCATGGAAAAGAGTTGATGCGATCCCCCTAAGCCGCGCCCGAGAATTTTAACGAAAAGTGTCAGCGAAAGGCAAAAGCAGCGGTAGCGGAGTGCGCTTCCCCTCTCCCCTTGTGGGAGAGGGTGGCTTCGATGCGAAGCATCGAAGCCGGGTGAGGGGTTCTATCCTCGCGAACGGTCCCACGCGCGGCAACAACGCCTCATCCGGCGCCGTAGCCGACGCTACGCGTCGGCGTATGCTTAAGACGGCGGCCGTAGGCCGCCTATGCCACCTTCTCCCACAAGGGGAGAAGGGAAGTCACCCCGTCACCCCC
>NZ_JADYVW010000013.1:0-209576 GCF_020194135.1 Bradyrhizobium sp. BRP23
CGTTGCGGCCCAGGAACTCAAGATTGCCGTCCGGCAGATAACGTGCAAGGTCGCCGGTCCGGTACAGCCGATCGCCCTCGACAAAGGGACTGGCGATGAACCGCTCCGCGGTCAGCTCAGGGCGGTTGAGGTAGCCCCGTGCCACCCCCGCCCCGCCAATGTAAAGCTCGCCCACCGCGCCGAACGGCACAGGCGCGCCATAGCCATCCAGCAAGTACACCCGCGTGTTGGCGATTGGACGCCCGACGTGAGGCATCTGGGGCCAACATGACGGATCAGCTGCAAGGTGGTGCTCGGAAATGACGCTGATTTCCGTGGACCCATATTGATTGATCAATCTCGCGTTCGGATGTGCTTCGAAGAACGCCCTAAGCAGTGGAGTGGCCTGTAATCGCTCGCCGGCTGTATAAAGCTCTCTTAAAGCGCGCAGCTGCACCCGCTGCGTGCTCCAGACTTCCGCAAAATGATTCAATGCCACGAACGGGAGGAAAAGCCGCTCGATGGCCTCCCGCTCTACAAATTCCAGCAGGTCGGAGAAGCGCCTCCGGGTCTGTTCCCGCACGAGCACAAGCACTCCGCCGTCCTTCCAACAGATGAACAATTCCTGACAGGACACATCGAAGTTCAGGGTCGCGAATTGAAGTGTGCGCTGTTTTGACGTGCCAATGCCCGCAAGCGAATTCACAAGCGCGCCATGGGACATTTCAACGCCCTTGGGGATTCCGGTTGAGCCGGAGGTATAGATGACGTAGGCGAGATGGCGCGATGTGAGGCCAAGCGTGCCCGGGTCCGGGTTCGAAGGCGGCCGCTCGCCCCAAGCCGGGGTCGTCGTCTCCAGATCGACCACCGTCACATCGGCCACGGCATCGGCGCCCAATGCGGTTCGACCGGCGACATCGCAAAGCAGCAGTTTCGGTTTTGCATCGTCGACAATCTGCCGCAGCCGCGCTGACGGATAAGTCGGATCTAGCGGCAGATAGGCACCGCCAGCCTTCATGATCGCCAACACACCGACCACCATCGCTAGGCTGCGTTCCAGGCAGATCGCCACCGGCTGGTCCGGCTTGACCCCGAGCTCGATCAGATAATGCGCCAGGCGGTTGGCCCGCGCATTGAGTTCGCCATAGCTCAGTCTCTCCCTCTCATGGACCACTGCAACCGCTTCCGGCGCCCTTTGCACCTGCGCCTCGAACAACTCATGGATACATCGCTCAAACGAAAAAGGCGCCGCCGTCCGATTCAAATCCTCAAGCAGATACGCGCGTTCGTCGGTTGGCAGAATGCCGATTCGGCCGACAGACTGCCCCGCATCGTCCATCACGCCGCGTAACAAAACTTGCAAATGCTGCGTCATGCCGTCGATCTGCTTGGGCGCCAATCGAGCGGCATCAAAATGCCAGCGGAAGCTCCCATCCAGAGCGCGAACCTCAAAGGTCAGCAAATCGCCGCATAAGGCTTGGCCAGTCTTGTGGCTCGCCGACAGATCGTCGGCGACGGAACAGCTTTCTGTCGCGATTGCAATACCAATCGGCCAAGGGTGGCGCGCCCGTAGCGCCTCCACTCCTCGCAGGGTCGGGCAGCGCGCGATAAGATCTCGGGCAAAGCTGGCGTGTGCCCTCAGCTGAGCGACTTCGGCCGCTACGGTTTTGCGCACTTCTTCAAAATCATAAGCAAGCTCAATGCAAACCTCCATCGGCACGACGGAGGCGATTACGAGTTTGGAGCCAGTTTGCAATCCGTCCCATGCAGGCTTCCATCCCAGTTGAAACTCTTTTTGCCCGGTGACTCGAGCGAGATAGATCAGCCAAGCGGTCACCAAATATTCCGAGCGATCTTGTGGGGAAAGTTTAGCCAAACCGCTTGGGCTAAACCACGAACTCGACTGCCATCGGGAAGGCGCCGCAGCCACGGACGATGACAGAAAAGGAAGATGCAATCTGCTAAACTGCTCGAGCCGCCGTCGCCAAAACTCCTCCCCACGCGCTAGCAGTTCATGCGCGGCAGATATGCTCTGCACCTGTTCATCGCTCAAGCTCGGAAGGCGACTTTCTTGATTCACGCAAATCGCTCACATCGGTTCGTATCTGTTGTCGGGCTTAGGCTGGTCTGCATTGATGTGACGAAACCCTTCGCCGAAGCAGATCACTCAATCTTCGTGCCAACCTTGCGCATCACCAAATATGGTGCCGGCAGCATCGCAGCTGCCACTCAACCGCGTCAGAGTTTCTGGTAAGCGTCCTCATCGAACGACTTCTCCTCTATGGCGCCCTTTAGACGATTACGCATCTATCGTGCCAACGGTGAAATCGAATTCAATCAATGCGAAAGCCACAGCAGCGCTATGTCAGCTGTCCAACAGCGTCGCCAGACATCGTACAATTGAGCGCGCTATCAATCGGCACAAACCTCCGCCCGCCTGGTCTTTCCGGACAAGGGAAAATGGACCTGGAATGCCAAAGTATTTTGTCAGCTCCGCCGAAGCGCATCGCGTGCGCCTTTCGTAAAACCGGAACAAAGACTTTTTCTGAGGTCCGCGTGCGATACGAGGCAGCGCTGGATTGCTCGAGTAAATGTATCTCGCAATTAGCGGCAGTTCATGTTGTATTGGCGTTTCTTCGCATCACTCAATATGTGGAGCCCGCCGGGTCGTCGAGCTTGTGGCGCTCGGTTCCGGTAAGGGGCGGGTTGAAGATGCTTACGAGGATCATGTCGTTGTTCCGTCCCCCGCGCAGGAAATGCTTGTCATGCTTGTCAAGCACATACATGTCACCCCTGCGAATGGGAAAGACATTGCCGTCCATGTCCTCGACCTCGCCCTCTCCGCCGATGCAGTAGCAGGCTTCGAGATGATTCCGGTATTGCAGAAGCGAAACGGTGTTAGCGCGCACCACGGTGTGGCAGATGCTAAAACCCATGCCGTCCTTATCGGTCAGAAGGCGGTGGCTAGTACCATTGCCCCAATCGACGAAGTGATCGGTTGCTTCGACGTCGCGCAGGCTACGCACAATCATAGTGTTCGATCGCCCGGTGCAGGTTGAAGTGATTGATCCAAAAGCTGGAGGCCGTTGTTCTGCCCCGGAACTGCGACTTCCCTGTCGCGCTGCCGACTGCGGTCCGTCGAAACAACCAACCGTCGGTCGCGAAGAGCCCGTGCAGCAGTCCTATGGGATCGGCTACACGCAAAAGGCCTGCCATTTGCCCGACGGCGACTAGGGAAAATATCGGCGCGAGGGTATTTCGCAGCCGAGCCCGATCGACGCGTACCAATTTGATGTTCCACCTTTGGCGTGGTGCCGCCGCTTACCTTTGGATTCCCCAGAATGCTGCTGGAGATATTGCCGGCGACATAAACTGTCTCCAATCGCAGATTTGGCAAGTCGTTTCCCTCCTTGCTGTGCCTCTCGCCGCCAGTAGAGCAAATCTCATGCCGTGGTGGCAGGCCGATGAAAGATGAAGTTGTGGCTGTCTCAGCTGGCAAGCGAGTGAGAACGATTTGGCTGGGCGTGTAGCCAATCTAACAAATTGTCGAGATATGGCCGAATACAAACGGGTCCGGAGCGAGAACCGGTCGAATAGTTCGGCTTTCTAAGGCAAAAGCCGATATAGATTGAGCAGCTGATACCCGAGCCGAATGAACTCATGTGCAGGTCAGCAGATTAGGTCTTGGGGCTGGGCCGACAGCGGGCGGATATCATCGATTATTTGCCGGGTCGCGAGCCCATGATGATGCCGTCGGCGAGAAATCGCGTGGTCCCGAATGCGAGCGTCGTTCGCGGCTCCGCGCCTATCTTGCCGACATGTCCGTCCGCTTCGGAAGGCTGAACGCGAGCGGGAAGGTCTCGGCCGAAAGAGACTCGAGGGCCGCCTGCTCCTCGGTGAGGCGTCCTTCAATGAACTGACGTTCGACATCCGACAGGTTCGACTTCAGCAGGCGAGAATAGCGGTGGATGGTGTTACGGTGAGCACGAATGCGGGCCAAATATTCATCGAGCATCCTGGACGCTCCTGAGGTCGTCGCAATCTCTACGAAGAGATATTCAGGCGAGCATGTCGTCGATCAACGCGCCGCCTGCCATCGCATCTCGGAAGCCGTTCGGCAGGCGGATAAGACTATGCTAGTTCGTGATATCATTCCCTCCCCTAGCCTAGCAACCCTCGCGACGATCCGCAGCGTTTTTGGCTCGCCATAGCCGTCCTTCTGCTCGGCTAGTCGCTCAAACAGAGCTGGATGCTTGTAAGGCGCAAGGAATAGTCGGTCACGCCCCCGGCGCCGGACGCTTGTCGCTAACAAGCTCGCCCGTCAGTATTCTCTCCCGACGAGCTGAACATCGTTTGTCGATGTGCTATACGCATCTACGTTGAGAACAGCTTTGGTTGAGAGTTTCGATGTCTCTTTCGATTGGATTGATCGTCGACGGCTATGTGAAACTAAGCAACCGCAGCGCGCTGGAGACCCTTCTGGCGCATCGGCGGGAGCTACTGCAGCAGTTGAAGTGCGTTACCGGAGTTGATCCGAAGCCAGCGATCGCTCAGGTCAGTCAAGACATCACAGTGATTGAAAGGGCACTTGCGGGGCTCGCACAGGAGTAGACAGCAATGGCGCACCCGCTCGCTTGAGTGATGGCGCTCCGGCGCCGAACACTGAGTTCGCCCTCGTTTCCGGACGAAGGTTATTAGCGTGACGCCTCACCGGCATCGTGGCGCGCAAGGGTGCGTGCGCCAAGGCTTGGATGCGCTGCCTGTTGTGCGAGCAGCTCGTTTCAACGATCGGCCTCGCAGCGAGCAACGCGCCAACCGATTCACATCGGATAACGCCGCGTCTTGGGTGACGTTAGGCCGCCATCGATTTGCGACCACGATACACCTCTGCGAGCTGGCCGGATCGCTATGCCGCAGGCGACGCGACGGCGCGCGCGAATCTGGATAGCAGGCCAGGACCTTCAGCACTGTGACTTGGAAATTCGCCTCAATGACAAGCCATGTCCTAGATCTAATCGCCACATCGTTGGTGCTCTGGAAGAGCTTCCTGACCGATCTGTTTAAGCAGATTGGGGCACGTCTCATCTCTGATGGCGGCCTTCAGGATTTTGGAGGCAACGTAGGCGCGGACGCCGGCGTCATACGGTGAGGCGCTTTCGCAGACCTCCCTATCGGCTCCAAACCCGACCGCTTGGCATCCTGCACTGTAGAGGGACTTCAATTCATGCGTTGAAGCATATCTTTGCGTCAAAAACCAGCGCCCGCCCCGCGTCTGGCGACGAAATCGGGCCAGGATCCGGCGCCCGCGCTAAGTGCCCCCTTGACTCGCCCTCCTGGCCGCTCTTGAGGGAACTTCGGCTTTATGCAGCTTAGGAGGTCGTCTGCGCGATCGTGAAGTAGTTTCATGGTCATGGGCGTGTGGTTAGTGATCCATAATTGCAGGTATTGGCAGCACACGATTTTGAGCAAACCTCCTTTGGCATGCCCGCTTGCAGGCGGATGATTTCGGTAGCGACTTGCGTTTTGGACATATAAGCCTGCTGAAGGACCCCAGCACGGAGACGCGAACGTCGCGTGAAAATTCATCGGAGGCGCTGCCGCAATGCAGGATTTGAGCGCGAGAGCGCGGCTCGTTGCATTAATCGATATTGCCATTTTGTTACCAGTCTGCGCCCAGAGCAATCACATGCAGCCGGAGGGCGGCATATTCCGCGGCCACATTGTTGGGGGTCATTACTGCAACTGAGCTTGAGCGACGAGCGAGATGGCGTCGCCGAAAGTGCCGTCGAATCTACGACCTGGGCGAAGGCCCTTTGCAGGGAGTGAGCTAGCAACCAGCCCACCGCGGGCTGCGTGTGAAACGCTCTGATCTGACGCCGAGGCGCCTCGTTCAGGGAAGAGAAGCAACTGGGCTGTTCAGATTATCTGCTGTGTTTGTCGAATCGGAAAGGGAGCTACATGAATCATCTCGGCAGCAGCTATCGTCGCACACCATCTGTGATGACAGACGAACAGCACGAGCTGAAGCGGTGCAAGCAGGAGATTGCGCGCCTCAAACAGCTGGTTGTACGACTTTCTGAAATTGTTTTGCGCGACGTCGTAAAAAGCGCGCAAAGCGGTCGGAACGCCCCGGAGTGTCCAAGCGAGCCGCCGAAATCATAAAACGGAAAGCGAACTCGCACTTGGCTGCTCTCGGCAGCGCGGCAGCGGCCCCGCCTCGCTCCACCCCGTCAGCCGGCAGAGCCGATCTCAGCCGACATCATGAGGTTGAGCGGGGGGGCAGTTGTTCAGCACGCAAAGGGCAGTTCCGGGTCGCCTTCGAGAGATGTTGAGGATTTCAGGGCCAACCCATCCGGTTCGACTGTTTGTGAGCGCAATCACTTGCGGATCTAGCTACGATGGCGACCGGGATAGGACTACATTGTCGATCAACCGAGTGGAGCCGACGTACGCTGCGACACAGAGTGCCGCCGGGTAGCGCAGAGGGCTCTCGGCAATCCTTAGGGTCCCAGTGTCGACAAGCTCAAGGTACTGCAGTCGATCGACCATTTCCAAATGCTTTCTTGCAAGCGCAATCAGCGTTGCCGCATCGCGCTCCCCTGAGGCAAACTCATGCGCTGCGGCGAACAAGCCACGGCTGATCGCAAGGCTCCGACCACGTTCTTCCGAGCTGAGATAACGGTTGCGACTGCTCATTGCCAGCCCATCTGGCTCCCGCACGGTTGGCACAGTGACAATCTCGATCGGAAGATTCAGATCAACCGTCACGCGGCGTATCACAGCGCATTGCTGAAAATCCTTCTGTCCAAAGTACGCGACGTTCGGCTGCACCATGTTGAATAGCTTGCAGACGACAGTCGCTACACCACGAAAATGTCCAGGCCTGAAAGCACCGCAGAGCGGTTTTGCGAGTTCGCCCGGCTCGACAAAGCTCTCAAATTGAGCCGGATAGATCTCCTCTGCACTTGGCGCGAAGATGATGGTGACCCCGGCACTGCGGCACCACGCTTCATCGCGCGCGAAGTCGCGAGGGTACCTGCTGAGATCCTCATTTGGGCCGAACTGAGTGGGGTTGACGAAGATGCTGACGACAGTGACGTCGCAGTGTCCCCGGCTTGCCGAGATCAGGGCCAGGTGGCCGTCGTGCAAGTATCCCATCGCCGGAACGAATCCGATGCGCTTATCGGCATTGCGAACGTCTGCAAGGGCGCGACGCAGCTCAGCGACCTTCGTAATGACTTGCATTTCTTACCTTGAGGTTGAATTGGAGGGCACCCAGTTGGCGACGGCATGCCGAAGCTGATCAGGAAGCCGATAGCACTCCTCCGAGCCCGGGAATGCACCTTTGCGGATATCGGCAGCCCAGCGCGACAGCGCCTCCTGGAACAGCTGGAATCCATTTGTATAGGCACGAACGAATTTGGGGCGATGACCTTCGGTTAGCCCCAAGACATCATGAAACACGAGCACTTGGCCCGAGCAATCAGGTCCTGCTCCGATCCCGATGGTGGGTATCGTGAGACATTCGGTCGCTCGCGACGCGAGCTCGGCAGGAATGCCCTCCAGGACCAGCGCGAAGCAGCCGGCTTCCTGCAGACGGTGGGCGTCATCGAGCAGCCGCAAGGCGGTATCCGTTGTCCGTCCCTGCACCTTGAATCCACCCATGACGTTGACGCTCTGCGGGGTCAGACCGAGATGTCCCATCACAGGAATTTCGCAATCGACCAAGGCGCGTACCATATCGATGCGTTTGGCACCACCCTCGAGTTTCACAGCATCGGCGCCACGCTGCAGAAAACCTCCTGCGTTGCGAATCGTATCCTCAGAACCGACATGAAAGCTCAGAAAGGGCATGTCGGCCACAAGCAGGGCATGAGGCTTCGTGCGCGCAACAGCCTCCAGGTGATGATTCATCATGGCCACGCTGACGGGCAGCGTGTTGTCGAATCCCAGGCAGACGTTTCCAACGCTATCGCCGACCAGGATGATATCGACAATGGGATCCGCGATGCGCGTCGCAACCGCATCGTAGGCGGTGGTCATCACGACACGCCGTCCTTTATCCTTCCACTGCTGCAGTGCCGGAATCGTGACACGCTCTAGAGGCTGCTCTGAACTGTGGCTCATATTGAATCCGCTCCCCACACACCGTCGGCGCTTCCTAGAGAAGGCAGGAGAAACCTGTCAATGGTATGGAGGATGGAGATCCCAGTTTCTCTAGAACTGGAGAACAGAGCAAAAACAGCCCAATGGTCGCGCAACCATGAGACAAGACCTTCCTCATCGCGATTTCACCTCCCGATGGCTCGTCTTCCCGTGCAGTTTCAGCGGCTATGCCAGCCGCGGCCTCAATCGAGGAGCGGCGCTCGCGACGAGCCACCATCTGCACGCGTTTCTGGGCTAGTTGCAGTCTCTCCAAACGGTGACGGCTCGACCGGACCGAGCTGCAGATGCACGCGTGGGGACTTCGTCTTTAGGCACATCTGCGTGTCTGCCCCCTAGGGGTACTCGTTAGCCTCCCGCTTTCGCGCTGGCGCACCGAGCAAAGCAAACGGATGGCAGGCCAGGAACGTCCAAAAGTCACAGGCCGCCGTAAGCGCAGCGAGAGTCGCGGTCGAGTAGATGTCGTCGCGAAGGCGCTCAGACCGAGCCAGCCTGCTGGCCCTGTAGGCTCTGAAGTCGATTATTTTTGCCGATGTTTCTGTCACTTGATTTCCACGCGCTCTAGAGGGCCACTTGAATTCTCTGACCAGGGTCGTACCGGCACAACTCAGTCCATTCCTAAGCGGCTCGCCCCCGTCGCAACCAATTCTGATCGGCCTCCCGCCGCGCCTTAAAGCGGTTGACGCATTTCTTGGAGCAAAGGGCCGTTCGCCAGCAGTAATGGCGGATCAGCCCAAACTTTCCGCCGCATATCGCGCAGCATGTGGCTGAATGGTCGGGGGAATTACGGAATCCAATGTGCATTCTCGCCTCCTGTCAGACGTTTACTTGGGGAAGCCCCGCTGCCCTCTGACCACAGCACCACGCGCGCACCAAAGGTGCGGTCGCCCGGCGGTCCATTTCCCTGGTTCTTGCAGCCATCAAGAGTCTTGACTCTGATGTGCGGCTGCCTCGCGAAGCAGTACTTTCCGCAGAAAGCCTCGCCGAGAATTTGCTCAAGATAATGGATTTCTCTATCGTGGTTAACGCAATTCGCCCGACATTTCGGCCAAATGCTGCGCCTTTCATGGCTAGCCCGCAGGATTGCTGCGGCAGCGGGGTCGGGAGCGCTTAAGTGCTTAAAGCACGATCAGCCTGCGAGCCTTGGGTGCTGCATTCTCGTTGCACTATCAAGCGGCAGCAATACGGACACTTTCGCCTTCCAAGATGCTGTCGCTGCAGATGATTGCACAGCCTCGTGCATCTCACATCAGCAAGTCAGCAGCGTCGCGGATGGCAGTATAGATTTCATCAAGGTCGGCCGCCGTAACGCAGTAAGGCGGCATCACGTAGATCGTGTTACCGAGTGGGCGTAGCAGCAGATTCCGCGCTTGGAAGAAAGCCAAAAGCCTCGGACCGATGTCCGCCAGATAGCCGGCATCGCTCGTGTTGAGTTCAAGCGCTGTGACTGTTCCCGTGCGTCGGACGTTTGCGAACCGTGAATCGGCGCGGAATGGCACGAGTGCCTGCTCTTGCATCCTGGCCAAGGATGCCAGCCGCCAGCGATATTCCTGATCCTGCCATAGGTCCAGATTAGCCTTGGCCGCGGCACAGGCCACTGGATTGGCCGTATATGAGCTCGAATGAAAAAACGTACGTGTGCGATCTTCAGAATAATGCGCATCGAAAATATCGGCACGACAGAGTGTGACGGCGAGCGGCAGCGCCCCACCCGTGAGGCCTTTCGAATAGCAGGCAATATCGGGCATGACATCGGCCTGCTCACACGCAAACAAGGTACCCGTCCGGCCCCAGCCGGTCATGACCTCGTCCGCAATGAACAAGACGTCGAAGGCTTCGCAGATCCGCTTCATCTCTCTTAGGGTCGAGGGAGAATACATCAGCATTCCACCGGCACCCAATATCAGGGGTTCCACGATAAAGGCTGCGGGATGTTCGTTTCTACACGCGTTTTCAAGCGCATCGAGCGCTCTTTGCTCACGATCTCTTGCCGGGAACGGAATCGAGGTCACCTCGAACATCAGCGCCCCGTAGGCCGCATTGAAGACGCCTCGGCTACCTACCGACATCGCCCCGATCGTGTCGCCATGGTACGAGTGCTGCATCACCACAATTTGGGTTCGCTGTCTTCCGGTATTGCGCCAGTAGCCGAGCGCCATTTTCAGCGCGACTTCGACGCTGGTTGACCCGCTATCGGAGAAGAACACATGTTCGAGCGCCGGGGAGGTGACCTTCAATAGTTCCGTCGCAACTTGCTCAGCCGGGTCGTGAGTGTATCCGGCGAAGATGACCTGGTTGAGCTTGCCTGCCTGCTCTCGGATCGCGTTCACGATGCATGGATGGCAATGGCCGTGGGTCACGACCCACCAGGAGGAGATTGCATCGATAAGGCGTCGGCCATCTTCGGTGTAGAGATAAGCCCCCTCTCCCCGCAGCACCTTCGTCATGTCCCGCTGTAGAGCATGCTGCGTGAACGGGTGCCAGATCGGCGACCTCCTGGCTATCTTCATAGGTTCAGGAAATCGCTGCTAACAAAGGAGTCTTTGAAAGCCGCCTGCAGCCTATCGTCCGTGAGGGGAACAACCCACGGGAGCCGTCCCAACCAACGCACTCTCCCGATCTCGCAAATCGCGCTTTCAGTTTCGGCGTTTCTTTCGCCAATGAACGCAATTCCAAGGATTCGAATCTGACGCTTCCGCAGAGCCTCTATGGAGAGCAGGGAGTGATTGATTGTGCCCAGTCCCGTCCTTGCGCAAAGCACGACGGGGAGCTGCCAGCGCTCGAAGATGTCGATGTAAAGAGTGCGCGCTGTCAGCGGCACCATGAGTCCGCCGGCGCCCTCGATCACGAGTTGCCGCTCGCCGCTGTCCGGCAGTCGAAGCGTCTCTGTATCTATGCGAACACCGTCGATCTCCGCGGAGTAATGGGGCGACGCAGGCGTCCGAAGTCGGTAGAGCTCCGGGACAATCCGATCGGACGAGAGGCCACCGAGGCGGCGGATGCACTCGGAATCGGTCTCTTGTTCGAGTCCAGCCTGGACCGGCTTCCAGTAATTCGCGCCGAGAAGGCCGGCGAGCCCTGCGGAAAATACCGTTTTGCCGACCCCGGTGTCCGTACCAGCCACGACGATCCGCTTATTCATCAAAACGAGCCCTCGTCACCTCAACCAGCGCATCGAGCATTGCGCGCACGTCCTCTTCCCCAACATTGAGTGTCAACGAAATTCGCAACCGGGCGGTGCCTGCAGGGACGGTTGGCGGCCGAATTCCGCGGATGTCGAAGCCGCGCGCCTGCAGAGCAGAGGCAAGTCGCATTGCATGAGCATTATCACCTACGATGTACGGCACGATCTGAGAGGTCGATGGTGTGCGCAAACCAAGCAAGGTGATCTGCCGATGGGCGAACGCAACGAGATTGGCCAGCCGCTGCTGCCGCTCCGGCTCTTTCTGCAGGGTGAGAAGTGCCTCTCGAACGGCAACGGCCATCAATGGTGATGGGGCGGTGGCAAAAATAAACGGACGGCAGCGGTTGACCATGAAATCGCGCAAGATGCCGGAGGCCGTAACCAGTGCACCCGCCGCACCGAGCGCTTTGCCGCAGGTATGAACGACGATGAGATTTTCGCGCCTGTCATAAGGGGCCGTGAGCCCTCGTCCCTGATGCCCGTAAGCGCCTGTGGCATGAGCCTCATCCACGATCAGAAACGCGTCGTGGCGATCGGCGATTGCCACCAGCTCTTCGAGTGGAGCGAAATCGCCGTCCATACTGTAGAGACTTTCGGCCACAATCCAGACGCGGCCCGCCCCACCTTTGTTTCGCCAGTCGCGAATTTCGTCTTCGAGTGACTGGGGATCATTGTGCGCGTGAATTCGACACTCTGCGCGGCCGGCCCGTGCCCCCTCGTGAATACTGGCGTGCACGAGCGAATCGAGAACGAGCAGATCGCCGTGCTGCGGCAGCGTTGTCAGGAGGGCAAAATTTGCGATGTAGCCGCCTCCAAAGAAAAGCGCTGCCTCCGCGCCAAAGAACTGAGCCGCTTCCGTCTCGAGCCGTTCATGCTCCTCGCAATTGCCGCGCAGAAGCCGCGACCCGCCGGCTCCAATCGGAGTGCCCGCATCGAGCGCGGCGACCATCGCCTTTTTGATGTGCGAGTCGTTGCCGAGCGCCAGATAGTCGTTCGATGCGAAATCGATCCCCACGCGGGGCTTGAGGCAGCGCAGCCGTTTATCTTCGTTCAACGCATTCAACGCTGCGACGTAGGGACCAAGTCTAGCTGTTTGGATTGACCGCATTCATCACTCCGAGGCTCGCATCAAATCACGCAAAAAATGCGTTGGCCGTTTAAGAAGGAAGGATGGCCGGAGGTTCAACTTGCCAGGATGCGATTGTCTCTGTCCACACGCACAATGCGTGGCTTGAATATCTTTGCTTCGGCCTCGTCGAATGAGGCATATGCAACGATAATGATCTTGTCTCCGGGCATCGCCAGTCGGGCGGCCGCACCGTTCAGGCTTATCGTGCCAGACATCGGCGGCGCCTCGATCACGTAGGTGGCAAAGCGCATCCCTGTTTCGACATTGTAGATTTCGACGCGCTCGTTGATCACCATTCCTGCCGCGTCCAGGAGCGTACGATCTATCGAGATCGAGCCTTCATAGTGAAGATCAGCTTCGGTCACTGAGGCGCGATGGATTTTGCCCTTCATCAAAGTTATCTGCATTTCTCACCTAGGCTGGATGTAGGGGGCAACATATTGCGCGCACTGCTTCCGTCAGGAGAGCCCGGACGTGATGCCGAGCCGGGCCAGCAGATCCGCGTCGCGATCAACTTTCGGGTTTTTGGTGGTCAAGAGCACGTCGCCGACGAAGATTGAATTTGCGCCGGCCAAGAAGCAAAGCGCCTGCAATTCATCGGTCATGTATTGCCGCCCGGCGGACAAGCGAACCACACTCCTCGGCATCATGATCCGCGCGGTCGCCAGCAGCCGGACCAGCGCGATCGGATCGGGAGGCCCCGCGGTGTCTTCCACCGGCACGCCCTCGATCTTGTTCCACAGGTTGATCGGCACGCTTTCGGGATGGTTGGGAAGATTGGCGAGCAGCACGAGCATACCCAGGCGGTCCTCGACGCGCTCGCCCATGCCGATAATCCCGCCGCAGCAGATCTTGATGCCGGCATCGCGCACATGCGCCAGCGTATCGATGCGGTCCTGCAGGCTGCGGGTGGTGATGATCTTGCTGTAAAACTCGGGCGATGTGTCGACGTTGTGATTGTAGAAGTCAAGGCCGGCCTCGGCGAGGCGCGCGGCCTGCTTCGTTGTCAGCATGCCGAGCGTGACGCACGTTTCCATGCCGAATCCCTTGACCGCCTTGACCATGTCGCAGACGGAATCAAGATCGCGATCTTTTGGCGTGCGCCAGGCCGCGGCCATGCAGAAGCGCGTGGCGCCGGCACCCTTCGCGCGCTGCGCGGTCGCAACCACATCGGCGCAACGCATCAGACGAGTGGCTTTCAGGCCGGTCTCGTAATGCGCGCTTTGCGAGCAGTAGCCGCAGTCTTCCGGACAGCCGCCGGTCTTGATGCTGAGCAGGCTCGCAGTTTCGACGTGGTTTGGATCGAAGTTCTTGCGATGAGCGTGCTGCGCCTGAAGCATCAGGTCGGCAAAAGGACGGTCGTAGAGCGCCTTAGCCTCTTCGACATTCCAATGATAACGAACCTGCGTCCCGTTGCCTGCTTCCTTCCGCTGGACTTGCGCAGCAGCATCCATAAGCCAATCCCGCTCAATTGTAGATAATCGCGTCAATTATCTATAGTCATTGCCCTCGAAGAGATGCTAATCGAGCTGTCTCGCAAATGCACCGGTTATTGCGGTAGATAATCTATGATCACTAGTGACAACATGACGACGGTCGCGCGCATCGCGGACTCAATTGCTGAGCGCATTATCAGCGGCGCCTTAGAGCCAGGCGCGCCACTCCGTCAGGATCACGTGGCACGAGAATTCAATTCCAGCCACGTCCCCGTGCGCGAGGCCTTTCGGCAGTTGCAGGCACAACATCTTGTTGTCGCGGTGCCGCGTCGCGGTGTTCGGGTTTCCCCGCTCGATACCCGTTCAGTGAAGGAGATCGCCGAAATGCGCGCCGCGCTCGAAGTGGTGGCATTGCGCCATTCGGGGCCAAGGCTCACAACAGCTCATTTGGCTCAGATCGAGCTCGCCCTGATCGAAGGAGACAATGCAAAGACGATCGAGGAGTTTGAGACAGCCAACCGCGCCTTTCACCAAGCCTTGGTCGCGCCGTGCGGAATGCCGCGTCTGCTCGCGAGCCTCGATGGACTGCAGCTTGCCAATTCTCGATTGGTGTTCGCGATGGCGCGATCGGTGGGCTGGCGACCGCGCTCCAATCAAGATCACCGCCTGATTCTGCAAGCCTTGCGAACGCGCAACGTCGATCAAGCCTGTAATCTGCTCACGCGGCACATTCAAACCATTGAGCGCCTTGCCCTTCCGGCGCCCTGAGCAAATCTGGCAAGCTTCATTGCGGATCGCCGACGATCGCAAGCGACGATCATGCGGCAAGCGACTAGCCTCATTGCAACGGGCTCTATTCCCAGATAGTTATGCCACCCACTAGCGACATCTCCACGGACGGCCATGATTCGTCACATCGTCTTCTTCAGCGCCAAGGACGAGGCGCATATCGACCATATCATCGAAGGTCTTTCGCTTCTCACCACGATACCACATGCGCGCCGGCTTGAGGTTGCCCGCAACCGCAAGACCGATCAGCTCGGCAACGATATCGATGTCGTGGTCTATGGTGAGTTCGACAGCGAGGCGGAGCTCGCAGCGTACAAGGCGCACGATCTCTACCGGGAGTCGATTAAGCGGGTCCGACCGCTCCGCGAGCTGCGGTTCGCGGCCGACTACGATGCATAGATACCCCTTGCGCCTCCACGGCAGGATGATCCAGGTGCTGTCGCAGCAAAAAGTCCACCGCCTGGTTAACTTGGCAATGGGCCTCAAGTTTCGGCCCATCGCAGGCAAGCGTCGTTCTCATCGGGGGGGCCAACAGATGGAACGGCACTTTCACGACGTCAGCCGCCGGTGACCGATAACCACGATGTACGTTCGCGAGTTGCAGTGGGTTGACCCTGTCATAGCGATGCGACGTCTCGGGCATCGATCGCATCTCACGTTTCTCGATAGCGTAGCAAGGCACGAGCTGCTTGGGCGCTACTCATATCTAACGTGCGACCCGTTCAGCACCTATAGGGTCGCGAACGGCCAAGTCAGTTGGAACGGACTGACTCTCGAGGCCGATCCATGGAAGGTCCTTCGCACGCTACTCGCGAAGTACCCGCAAGAGCATCGTCCCGATCTCCCGCCGTTCCAGGGAGGAGCGGCGGGCTACCTTGCCTACGACATGAACAGGACATTGGAGCGATTGTCTGCGCCGGCAATTGCCGGTCTGGGTTTGCCCCAATCCATCCTGCATTTCTATGATGTGGTCATCAGCTTCGACCACCGGGATAACAAATGCTGGATCGTCTCGACCGGATGGCCGGAGCAGGATCGGGTGCGACGGAGCGAACGAGCGCGTCGTCGAGCCGACCAGTTTGCAGCATTGCTTGCCGGTCCAAAGGCGCCACAGAAGGGTTGTCCCAGCAAAGCGGGCGCATGGCGCTCGAACTTCAGCCGCGAGGGCTACGTTGCGGCGGTACAACGCGTGATCGACTTGATCCTGGCGGGTGACGTGTTCCAGGCGAATATTGCGCAGCGTTTCAGCGCCCGCCTGTCGACCTCGTTTGATCCACTCGCCTTCTATTGCCAGCTACGATCATTGAATCCAGCGCCTTTTGCGGCCCTGCTGCGATGGGGAAAGCTGACCATCGCATCAAGTTCGCCGGAACGATTCCTGAAGCTTGAGGGACGACAAGTCGAGACACGACCTATCAAGGGCACGATCGCGCGTTCTCCTGATTTCAAGGAAGACCAGCGCCGTGCGGCTGTTCTCCTCGCTTCCGAAAAGGATCATGCCGAGAACACGATGATTGTTGACCTTTTGCGCAACGATCTGTCACGCGTTTGCACCGCGCATTCGGTCGAGGTTCCGGCCCTGTGCAATCTCGAGTCCTATGCCTCAGTGCACCATCTCGTGTCGATCGTTACGGGGAAACTTGCCGGAGGCGAAGACGCCGTTAGCCTGCTCCGTGCTTGCTTCCCCGGCGGCTCCATTACGGGAGCGCCAAAGCTGCGGTCGATGGAAATTATTACAGAAATCGAGCGCATAGCGCGAGAGGTCTATTGTGGGGCGATCGGCTTCATCGGCTTCAACGGGCACATGGACACAAGTATTGCGATCCGCACGGTCACGATCGACGGCGACCTGGCTGTGTTTCATGCGGGCAGCGGTATAACGGCCCTGTCGGAGCCCGAGGCCGAATACGAGGAAACGCTCGCCAAGGCAGAGCGAATCTTTGATGCATTTGGTTCTGAACCAGCTGGTGCATTTTGATTGTCATCATCGATAATTACGATTCCTTCGTGTTCAACATTGCCCGCTATTTCCACAAGCTCAGTGAAGCAACGGAAGTGATCCGAAACGATGCTATCAGCATCAGCGAGCTCGTTGGTCTCAACCCGCGCGCGGTGGTCATATCGCCCGGCCCCTGCACCCCAAATGAGGCAGGAATATCGACAGCAGTGGTTCGCGAACTTTCAGGACGCGTACCAATTCTCGGCATCTGCCTTGGACATCAATGTATTGGAAGCGTTTTCGGAGGACGGGTGGCGCGTGCGCATCGGCCCATGCACGGTCGGCGCTCGTACATTGCGCATGACGGCCGAGGGTTATTCAAGGGGCTGCCAACCCCGCTTGACGTCGGACGCTACCATTCTCTTATCGTCGAGCTTGATCAGTCATGTGCGCAGAATCTCATAGTGACAGCGCGTTCGGAGGAAGGCGAGATCATGGCCTTCACGCACGGCTATTATCCCACTTATGGGGTCCAGTTCCATCCCGAGTCGATACTTACGTCACAGGGGCACGTCCTGCTTATGAACTTCTTGCGACTCACAGAGGATTTTCGAAACCACGCGGAGCAATGAGAGGCGGCTCGCCTGCCGATCAAGATGGTGGACTGTTGGTTTCCGACGTGGTTGGAAGGCGCAGCGCCATATGGCAGGCATTTTGTGGTAATCAGCGCTGTTCCGTGCTCGGCTCCGCAGTCAGCGGCGCGCCTCCGACAGAAACCGGACCTTGCGGTTTCGTGAGCGTCATCGAGGCACCACGCGCTGAGGGCTGATCTAGTCGGTTAGAAAGATCTCGTGGAATGGTTCGTCACGAGATCACCATGTCAAAGGATAGTCGTAAGGATGGCGATAAGGATAGGCATACGTCTATCCTCAAGGACGGCTCGGACACGCTGCAGCGTGTCGAGATCATTACCGGGACGGGCCGGCGACGGCGCTGGTCGACCGATGCGAAGGCGGCGATTGTCGCGGAGAGTTTTGCGCCGGGTGCAAGCGTGTCCGCGATGGCGCGACAACACGACATCAGCCCAAGCCTGTTGTTTCTGTGGCGTCGTCGGACAATGCGGGCGAAGGTGGTGGAGCGCGGGTACGGAGACGTGCCAGCTGGCTTTTGCCGGTCGCGATCACCGGCTGCGGGGGCAAATTGCCCTCGTGCGAAGAGCAGGCGGCAATCGAGATCGAGGTCGGCGCGGTTTGTATCCGTGTCAGGGGGACGGTCGACCGCCGGGCGCGGTGCGAGGTGCTGGCCGCAGTAGGGACGGTTGGCCGATGATCGGGCTCCGACCAGGGTTGTCGATCTGGATCGCGACGCAGCCGATCGATTTCCGTCACGGCATGGACTAGCTAGCGATGCTGGTGAGCGAGGCGTTTGGGGCCGATCCGTACGACGGCGGACTTTGTGTCTTCCGCTCCAAGCGCCGAGATCGCGTGAAGAAGTCCGGTCTTGGCAAGGCCATCAGCTACACTCTCAACCATTGGGAAGGTCTGACGCGCTTCATCGATGACGGGCGCATCGAGATCGACAGCAATACGGTCGAACGCAGCATCAAGCCGATAGGCCTGGGAAAGAAGAACTACTTGTTCGCCGGCAGTGAAGGCGGGGCCGAGACATGGGCCATTCTCGCGTCGCTCATCAACACGGCGAAGCTGAACGACATCGATCCGCGGCACTATCTGACCAATGTTCTCGAGCGCATCGTCTCCGGACGTACAAAGATCAATCGGCTGCACATGCTGTTGCCGTGGAATTGGAAAGCCGAGCGCGATGGTTCTGAGGCAAAGCTCGCCGCCTGATCAGTTCGACGGCAGGGCATCTGTAACTTCCTGCGCATCGCGGGTGTCGTCCGTCATAGACTCGTCGCGGATCACGCGCGGCGTCACCTCGTGCAGATAGACTTGCAGCGACCTCGCCAGCTCGGTGAACTCCGGCAGCAGCACCTTGTCGACGAAGCCCAGTGACGCACGGATCATCACCGTGTTGCGTCGCTGGCGGTGATAACGAAATGGCCGGAGCCCGTATCGACGGCAAAGCGCTAAAACAAGCGTAAGCGCGTAGGTCACCCCATGTAGCGGATGATGTTCGATTGTCAGAGAATCTCCTGGCGATTTGTCCCAGGAGTTCATGTGAGGGAACATATGTCTGATACCAAGAATTTCGAAGTTATCACGGCTGCAGCCGAGCGGCTTAAATAGAACTGCTGTGTCTATCATTTTGCGGACAATAGCGCGCTCTTGGATCGAGAGACGGCTCGGCAATATGGTCATGTTCACGAGGAATGTCTAGCCAGCTAGACCGCTACTGTGTAAGCGGTGCGACGTATTTGGTCCGGACGCGCCTGATGCGTGATCCAAATGGTAAACTCTCCTCCTCGAAGACCCGCCCGAAGCCGGATGTCGTAACCGGCGATCAGTCATAAAGCTTGCAGTGGACTAGGCTGACCGCCCCTCCGGTCCGTCGCGCCGCTGTAGCGGCCGCTGATCGTAAGCGCGCCGAACGGCCTTTTGTCTGGACCTGAACGTCCTGACGTCTAGTGGCAAGCTGCCCTGGGGCCCCTTCCATTTGTGATTTGTCGCGCAGGTCTGTCAGCTTTCAGTAAGCTCCCCCGGATACAGAGCCGTTGAGGTTGGCGGGATGTGGCAGGGACAGTGCTAGCGTACCAGAACGGTCGGCGCCGAGTCATGTTTCTCGTCAGCCTCATCAGCAGTGCGGATGCGGCAGGAACCTTTCGTCAACTCAGCCCCCCGCCGGTAGGATCCGGACCGCGCCCGCACTGCTTCATTGGGCGGCTCGGCGTACAAATCAAGCACATCCTCGATGCGCCGGAGGCAGACAGGCGGTGCGCAAGCTAAAGGCGCAGATGCCGCCGATGCCGGGATGAGTGGTGACGATATCGCCAGCAGCGTGGACGTCGGCCACTCGATGGTCTATCGAACCCGTCGGCGTTTTGTCGCAAGGCAACCCGGTGGCCGCCCAGAGCGGAGAGCCCGTGCAGGGGCAGAGCGCGAGCTCAACGACAAAGAAGAGGTCCTTCTGGTGGCCACCTCCTGCTTCAGCCCTCCGACCGCGCGCGCTGGACACTGGAGCTGCTGGCCGACGAGACGGTCAGACTGACGTCGCAGGAGAGCCTGTCGCGCGAGACGGCGCCTGGCCGAGAACGATCTCAAGCCATGGCGCAGAAGCATGTGGTGCACTCCAAAGGTACAAATGGGGTATGTGGCCAGTGAAGGCCATCTAGCACCGGCCGCCGTCGACTTTGCCGAGCGCATGCGCGAATTTCATTGCCCCCGAAGCATGCCAATTGGCTCAACATCATCGAGATCGAGATTAGCGCGCTCGCCCGTCAGTGTCTCGACCGGCGCATCGACAGTTATGCCCATCTCGTCAGAGAGACCGCTGCATGGGAGAACGCCGCAACGCCGAGCGCGCACCCATCAATTGGATGTTCGCGATCGAGAAGGCGCGCACCAAATTAGGCCGCTCTCTATTCTAAAATATCTACCAGAGTGCCGAAAGCAAAAAGACTCAAAATCTCTGTGCCGAAACACTAGGTGCCCACGAGCCCCGTTCAGCCAAGTTGCGGCCGATGGAAGAGAAGAACGCGGCCTCCCGGTAGGCTCTCGGCCGTGTAGGGCTGACCGTGGACTAAGAAACGGGTCATTGGGACATCCCGGCTCGGCAGAAGACCTAGGCTCTGCAATATGTCGATCACGACAGGCGAAGCCTCTTGGGGGCCGTGCGTCCAGTGATCGCCGAACAACTCTCTCAGTTCAGGCACTTGCGGGAGTGGCTGATGGCCTGATGCCGGTGCGGCAGACGGCAGGGAAAGGTTTGGCGCCAGCGCCGAAGGAGCGTCCTCACGCCATTCGAAAAGTGCCGGCGAATCAAACCCTGGCGCAAGACCGCCATAGATATCTGAGGAAGTCCTTGGTGCCGCAGCTTCACTCGGCAAAGTTGGCCGAGGGTGATGAATGAGTTGAACGTCGTTGGGGCCTTTCGGTCCCAAGATGGCCGTGTAGCGTTCGCCGCCATCGCTCTCTCATGAACTTAATGGACCCAAGGTGACTGGGACCTCTTCCCTGATGGGATTTCAGAGCGCCGCGCCAAGAGTATAAGTCAGCACCGATCAACGCCAGCCTCGTTGTGGCCGGCGGCGGCTAAGCCATCGTCTGGTCGCGCTGCCCCCATTAATGGTGAGCCTCGCGTCCTGCGTGGCTCTGCGGCTCGGCTACAGCGTCGCGCATCACGGGCCTCTTCGGCTCGTGCTCTGAGCATAATCGACCATGCCTTCCCGCTTGAAGAAGTCGAGAACGTCTTCATTGATGCGAATGGAAATGGTGTTGTTCGTTGCTAGAACGGAGCAATCGCGGTTGCTGCCATAGAGCAGATAATAGCAGACCTCCTCACCGTTCCCAAGGTCCTCACTTAACGAGTAACGCACACTTGCTCTGTATGAAGCTCAACATCAGCGGCACAGACAGCCGCGATGGTCGCGCCGGCACCGGCCAACGGAAGGAGGTTCAGAACTAGCGAAGAGCTCAAGCTAAATGATCTCGAAGTATCTCCGACGTTCAAAGTCGGTGACCCGATGTTGAACGGATTCCCACTCCCAACGGCGCGAGCAAGCGAACGCTTCAACAAACCTTTCTCCGAAGACATCACTGGCCGCTGCAGACTCTGCAAACCGAGATGTTGCCTCTGATAGGCTTTGAGGCAGCCTCGCGGACGGACGACACATTTCCAGGCTTGCATCACCGACGATCGAAGCCGGTAGTTCCGGACCTGTCTCGACGCCCAATATTCCTGAACCAATCGCACATGCGAGCGCGAGATACGGGTTCACGTCTGCGCCAGGCAGCCTATATTCCAGGCGATGCGCAGATGGCTCTCCCGGAATGGCGCGAACCGCGCAGGAGCGGTTGTCAAGGCCCCAGCTTGGACAGATTGGTGCCCAGCAGCCAGGTACCAATCTCTTGTAGCTGTTGACGTTCGGCGCAGCGAGCACACAGAACTCATTCATGTATTCTAGTTGTCCGGCGATGAATTGCCTCATAAGATCGGAGACGTTGCCTAACGCATCACCGTCGTAGAATACATTTTTACTATCCGAGGACATCGAGATGTGAATATGGCCGGACTGGCCGGGCCATTTCTCGGAAACCTTGGCCATGAATGTAGCCATCATGCCTCGCGTTTGCGCCCAGGCTTTTATCATCGACTTGAATATGATTGCTCGATCGGCGGCTTCCAGCGCATCACAATGACGAAGTGACGCTTCGACAACGGCAGGTCCCGTTTCAAAGTGTAGTCCGCTGAGAGGTATTCTAGCCTTCTCACAAATCGCCAAGATCTCATCGAACAGCTCATGTTGTGCGACAGAGCGCGCAATCGAGTAGCCGAACGGGCCGCGCGTTAAAGGAGCCCATTCGCCGAACGGCTTGTCTTCAATCGTGTCTGCGTTCTCCTTAAACAGCATAAATTCAAACTCGAACCCGGCAGTGCAGTCGTATCCGTGGTCAGCAGTCCTTCGCAGGACCTTACGCAGAACACCGCGCGGACAGATGTTCTCATGTGCGCCCGCGAACTCCGCGAGATAGAGATATTGATCGCCGAGATGAGACACCGAACGGCCGGTGCCTGACAAAATCCGCAGGTCAGCATCTCCGAACGCCGATAGCGGCTTTTGCGTGAAACTGGCCGGAATGACCCGGTCCGTACAATCCCACGCCAGCACCGCTTCAGAGAACTTGATAACTTTATCTTCACCCGCGAGATCTTCACCTAAGACGTGTTTGCCTCGCAGAACGCCATCGAAGTCGCTTAAGCCGACCATCGCCGCGCGGGCTGGATTCGCTCCGGTCAACCTGGGATCAGTTGGCATCAGTCGCGATCCTGCATCACCAAATCGAACACCTGGTCCATCCGCATTGCTCGCAACTTGCGATAGTCATTCTCAAGCTGAGTCAAGTCGCTATTCACGAGATAAACGATGCCTGGTGTCGACACTAAGTCGATCGTGGGAACTAGCTCTTGACCAATCGGGACGAATGCAATGGCATCCGCGAAGCTCGGGAGCTTGCGGATTGCTTCGAGTCCCGGGTAACCGGCAACGACACCGCTCATATCTGAGATCAGCGAGACGCAAAGTGCGTGAGCCTGCCGCTTGTAGGGCCCGCGCAGCCTCATATATTCACCAAAGCCCTTGGGATCTGCGTAACGCCAGGCCGTCAAGGTCATATGGTTGTGCCCCAACGCCATCGTTCGTGCTTTTGCCGACATGGTCCCTTGAAGCCTCGCTCCGAAGTCCACCAGAACCGGTCCCCGATGATCGACGATGATCTCAGCATGAGCCGGTCCGTCGACGATCTGTAGTGCCTGCAACGCACGCACCAAGTAGTCGGACAGTTCCTGAACGATTGGTTCGTTGCCCCCCAACAATCTCTCAAGTGAGCAGACCGATGATGCCCTCTCAATCGGAACCGTGTCATAGGTCCACGCCTCCGTAACGAAGGCTTCCCCTTCGATCGAGACGGCATTTACGGTATATTGCTGGCCGTTTATTTTTTCTTGCCCAAGGGCAAAACGATTCAACGCTCCGACACGGTTCGTCTTCCCGACAATTGCGCTCACAGCCCGCTGAATATCAGCGTCTGTCGAGCAAAAGAATACATCCTCGGTACCCGTACTGTTCAGCGGCTTGATCACGATCTGATCGAACTTCGCTTCACGCTTCCAGCTCGCGATCTCTACAGGACTGTCGGACACGACTTGTCTGATCGATCGCACGCCTGCAAAGGTCAGCGCGCAAGACAATCGCGCTTTGTCACGCCGAGCAGCGGATAGCGCAGTCCCATTTGATGGTAAGCCAAGCCGCTCCGACAGAGAATCGGCGAGTTCAACTCCGGTCTCGCAGCCCGCGACAACGAACTCCAATTCCCGGCCATGGAGAGCCTGAAGATGATAATCAACGATGTCGTCATATCCCATGCGCTCGGTGGGGCGAATGACTTCATCATAAAGATCCGCATTGAAATGCGATTGGAATATGGACGGAATCTGTGCAGCCGACATCACATGCACCGTTCCAATTCCATAGCGCTTGAATTCTTCCGGTAGGTATCGGCCGGTAGAATATGCGTCTACGATTACACAACTCCGTTCTTTCATGCGGATCTCCGATACTGCAAGTAGATGTTTCCGACAGCGACAGCCGTAATGAGAGCATTTCCTATGAACGTATGTAACGAAGGCACGATGCGAGAATCGAAGTACTGGAACAGGAAGGTGATGATAGGGGCGGTGGACAGGACCATGTTGACGGTGAAGGGCTCTACCCGGCGAATGCCCTGCTGGATCAAGAGCAAAGGAACAATGATCGTCGACAGCCCAATTGCCGCGATCGCAAACCAATGCTGCGAGATCTCAGGCACGATAGATGAATGGTCGACCAGTCCCAGCAGCAAGAGAATCGTTCCATAAAAGCGATGCGCCAGGACTTGTCGGCCAGAAAACCCACGATCGAACAGCAGTTTGACAAGTATATTTGTAAGGGCCAGCGATAGGCCGGCCACGATCGCCAAGACGATGCCGAAGGACGATCGAGCCCCCCACTCCACGCCTGCGTTGCCGCTGGCCGAGATCCAAATCATGTAACTCCCGATCGTTGCGATCGTAACGCTCACGACAATATCGGATGCTGGAGGGGCACCCTGGCGCCTGATCAGTGCGTTTAACCACACTGTTGCGGTGGGCCCCAGCGCCACCATGAAGGCGATGACGATCGCAGGTTCAGCGTATTTCAGTCCGATAAATAGGCCGATCCAGCTGATTGCTGTCACGACATTGAGCGCGACGAAGACGAGGAGCGACCATTTCGCCACCGTTGCCTCGCGTCCTTCCTGGCGAGCCAGGAGATTGAACATCAGACAAACCACAGCGAAGGTCAGCAGGAGCGCGACGAACACATCCGCTTGCTGAAAATACGACGCCGCATAAACCTCGCCTGCCGCGCTCACGACGACATAAAGCGCCACAAATAGGACTCCCAGAACGAAGCGATTCGCCAATCCTCCAGTCTTCCTGTGCCCGCGAGGCGGCGCACGGCCCTCGCAGGACCGGACGCGTGCTTCGGCTCCGAGGGAGTGTCCTTTCGACGTGCACGGACCACGTTTGGTTTGAAATGTCACAACCTGCCTCTAGTTCTTCTTAGTTCGGTAGTACCCAACACACGCCTCTCCAAATGCCTTGAACAGTTGCTTGCTGAGGAGATCGGTTGAGACGTGCCATTCGGGGTGCCATTGCACACCGATTTGGAGCGTCGGGGCGCCAATGACCGAAGCCGCCTCGACCAAACCGTCAGGCGCCCACGCCTCGCGCCTCAGCGCCGGGGCAAGCGCCTCGATGCCTTGATTGTGCAGCGAGTTGACTTGCGCTTCGATCGTCCGCGCGATTGGAAAGAGCGCGCCATCGGAGCATATCCTGACGGTGTGCGCGGCGTCGTACTGACGGTCTCTTGGACGATCTGGCTTCTCGGCATGCATCGCGCCACTTTCCGGCTTCCACTCCGCAAGCGATGAGCGGAGCGTGCCGCCGAAATAGACGTTGAGTTCCTGAAGCCCACGGCAGATGCCCAGAATAGGCATTCCGAGCGCGATGGCGCTCTCTATAGTTACGGCAGAGAGCCTGTCCCGCGGACGGTCAAGGATCCCAAGCTCAACGTCCTGCCGATCAGCCTGCGTCAAGGACGCAGGCGCTCTCAGGACGGCGGGGTCGATGTTCGATTCATCACCTGTCAACACTAAGCCGTCGAGCCGGCGCATGATCGCCGGGGCGATCTCCTCCCTCGCATCTTCGGCGTCGATCGTCGGCAATATGACGCAAGCCACTCCCGCATGACGATGGAGTGCCTGCAAGTACTTGCGCCGCAACCAGTCGCGATGCACACCATCGACCAGAAGACGGTTCGAAGTGACGCCGACCACGGCTCGGGTGCTCTCTGGCCGTAGAAACGTCACGCGAGCTGCCCTCGCGCGCGAACCTCGGCAACGGCCTGCTCATACAAGCGTCGATTTCGCTCTTTTAACTGACCTATGACGCTAGGTTGACCTTGAGGTCCCTTGACAAAGAGACCACCCCAGGTCGCGGCAACCTTCGCATAGTTCGGATCCTGCATTCGGATTTTCTGAGCTTTGCGCAACAGCCAAAACGGGATGCCCGGCGAAAGATGATGCTCAAGGTGGTACTCATCCAGATTCTGTCCGAGGATGGCTCGTTCGAGGAAGTTTCCTTTCCGATTCCTGGTGAGATAGACGTTCTGCGTCTCGGTTTCGCACATAGGTGAGTGCTCGGCTAGCTCGATAAACCATCCGAGGACCTGAAACGTGGTGAGATAGGGCACGATCCAAAACAGGACGACGATATGGAGCAGCCCAACAGCATATGACCCGGCCAGGATGCTGATCCAGAAGAGATAGAAGCCATACTTGTCGATAAGTATGCCTGAGCGGCTCTGCTCCTCGACATCTGTGATCGAAAATCGATTGGCCCAAAGATACTTCAGATACGCTACTGTCGCGCCGCCGAAGATCGGCTTCCAGATCATGTTGAAAGCGTACCGCTCCGGAGGCTGCACGTTGTAAACGCCGCTGGCCAGAAAGAACTTCAGGTCGGGATCCTTGTCCGGATCTCCGAGATAGGGATGATGCAAATAGACGTGCGAGATCCGGTAGGCCCAGTGGCGCTGGAACAAGGGATAGGAAGCGAACAGAATGCCCAGGACGTAGTTCCAGGTCGTGTTCTTCGCGAGCGTGCGGTGAGCCGCATCATGAGCAATGGTTGTCAATCCGCGCTGATAGGCGCCAATCAGAAGGACGGCCAGCGGGTAGAGCCACCATGAGACCGACACAGTCGCGAGCGTACACGCTGTGATGACAGCGTAATCTTTGGCAATATAAGCCGCTCCCGTTATGTTGTCGGGCCTGAGCTCGGAGAGCTGCTTATTGATTTCTCGGCTGAATTGAACGGCCTCATAGCGTGATGACCTCAATTTCCAAGCGTCTGCCTGATTCATGAGAACCTCCTCCTGATCGCCTTGCAGGTTGTCAGATTGCGGAAAGCGCCTTGTCCAGATCGCGCAGGATGTCGTTGACATCTTCGATGCCGACGCAAAGCCGGATCGAGCCGCCAAATATGCCGGCGGCTTCGCGCTTTTCCCGCGGGACGGTGGTGTGGGTCGTCGAGACAGGATGGGTCACGAGCGTGCGGGCATCGCCTACATTCGAAACGTGATACATCAAGTCGACGTTCTGGATGAACTTGCGCCCGGCTTGTTCGTCCTCCACCTCGAACATGACCATCGCCCCGTGTCCGTATGCAGCATTGAGTGTCTGTTCAACGGTTTCCCGATCGGCGCCTTCGAAGAGCCCGGGGTAGAAGACACGGCGCACTTTTGGATGCTCCTTGAGAACGTCGGCCACGATCCTGGCATTCGCGCAGTGCTGCTTCATGCGAAGTGGCAGCGTTTCAAGCCCTTGGATCAGTTGAAAGCTCGCAAACGGGGCGATGGCTGCGCCGGTATCGCGCAACCAGGTCATGCGAGCCTTGAGAAGAAACTCGCTCCTTCCAAGATCGTCGACATCGCGCACCGCATTATGCCAAACAACTCCGCCATGCGCATCGTCGGGACGGTTGAACAAGGGAAAGCGAGAGGCTCCCCGGTAGCTAAACTCGCCGTTGTCAACGATCAGTCCACCGAGCGTCGTACCGTGGCCGCATATATATTTCGTTGCGGAGTACGTCGTAATAGCAGCGCCGAGATCTGACGGCCGGCATACCAGTGGCGTCGTCGTATTGTCCACGACCAAAGGCACGCCGTACTTTCGGCCGATCTCGGCCAGCTGTTTGACGGGGAGCGGAATCAGACAAGGATTCGAAATCACCTCTCCGAACAGGCATATCGTGCGATCATCAATGGCACGTTCAAATGTCTCGGGCTTTCGAGGATCGGCCGTCCTCACGCTGATCCCAAGACGCTTTAATGTGTTGTGGAGCAGGTTCCAGGTATTGCCATATAGATACGGAGAGGCGACGACATTGTCCCCCACTTCGCCACTTGACAGGTTGACGATCGCAAGGAACGTCGCTGCTTGACCTGACGCAACGGCGAGCGAGTCGCTCCCCATATCGACGGCGGCGTAGCGCCTTTCCAGCGCGCGGGTCGTTGGATTGATGATCCTTGTGTAGGTGAACCCATCGGCCTTGACGTTGTAGACGTCAGCGATGTGGTTGAGATCGCCATCGAGTTCATAAGCCGTATTCTGGTAAATCGGCACTGCGACGGCTTTCGTCGCCGGGTCTCGCCGATAGCCCGCATGCAGAACAGCAGTCTCGGCCGAAAACGGCAGCCGCGGGTCCCCAGCCACTCGAGCCGGCATCTTTATGCGAGCCCCGCATGCCTCTTGGCCCGACATCGGCTTTGCTAACCGAGCCTGACCGGACCGGAAATATGTACGAAAAGCGCACCCCAACTGCTCGATCCAGCTGGATTGGATTTCCCCAATGCAACCGACGCGAAAACTCCGCGTGGCAAGATGCAGCTTTGAGTAGATGTAAAGGTTGTGGGCCGCCAAGTGGCGATAAAGCCCATCGAATCCTGCCTGGTCCACGATTCCCGACGGCGCACTGAACGCGACGCAGACCGGCGACTGCAAGTCCGCGGACAGCAGCGGAGACACCAGTCCTTCGAGTTCCTTGACGAGATCGTCCCTGACCTTTTCGTACCTGCAGCGTCTGGCATCGATGCCCTCCTCGTGCAGAATCTTCAGGGCCTTTGTCGTTGCCTGAACGATGTGGGTGGGAGGGGTCGACCGCCACTCACCGGTGCGCTCGAGCGAGAGCCATTGATCTCTCACGTCGAGGACAAACGACCTCGGTTCTTGAACCGCATTCTCCAGCAGCTCGCGGGACGCGATGACAAACGCCACTCCCGGCGGCCCTTCTATGCACTTGTTGCTCGACGTGACCAGGACGTCAGGTCCACGCTGGCTCAGGTCGATATTAAGGCCGCCGAAGGAACTCATCCCATCGACGATGGTCTTTACGCCACGTCTTCTCGCCTCCTCCACGATCGCGTCCAGCGGATTGACGATTCCGGTTGTCGTCTCACAATGCACGAAGCACAGGTGCGTAACGCCAGGATTTCGGCTCAGATGCTCGCCAATTTCTTGAGGATCCAAAGGATCGGTCGCTCGCTTCACAAGCTTCAGTGCTTCGACGCCCCACAGCCGCAAGATTTGCAAAATACGCTCGCCATAGATGCCGTTTATGCAAACGAGCGGCCTGTGGGCTCGGGACACAAATGAAGAGAGAGCGGCCTCCATCGCAAAGGAGCCCCCTCCCTGAATAGGCACGACCGAATAGTCGTCAGCATTTCCCAGCAAGTTGAGCATCAGCCGCCTCATGCAGGCGGTCACTTCCTTGAACTCGCAATCGCGCGATGCGAGATCAAGCTGCATCTGGCTCCTGACCGCCAGCGATAACGACAATGGACCAGGCGTCAGCAAAGAGCGCTGTCTTATCAAACCATTCCTCCTCAAGTTGTATTCTTCAATAGACCTGGAGTACGCCCACCCCACCAGGGAGCCCCTGTGGCGAGTGTCGACTTCCTCCGTTCAACAGCTTCGGGTCAGATGCCCATAGATTGCGGGCGCGCTTCGCGTCTGTGTCCGAAACCCTGCCGGATGACAACCTCCACATCTCATCGCAGATGCAGAGCGATCTTTCACAAAGCTGCTCACCGATACCATTCATCACCTCCAAGATATTGGCCTTGCGACCGCGCCCTCGAACGCAACCGGCGGCGACGCGCGCTGTCATCTAGCCATCACGCATGCGCAGGCGTGAGCGCGGTCGCCTTCTTGCGTCGCGAAGCGGCAGGTCGACCGACCGACTTACGTGCGAACCTGCGTCATTCAGGCAAACCTGACATTAGGAAAGCGATGCAGCCGGATCATCGCGCCGGGATGCAGATTAAGGCATGGCACACTTGATGACGTCGCAGGCAGCGGGAGTCTGATGCATGGGCTTGAGACTTGATGCATTCGCACTTCGTAGCTCGTTGGAGGTTTGGGACGCTGATGACTGTCGCTGTCCATTTCGAGATCGTACAACTTGACGTTAGGGGCGTTTCAACCCTCTCCGGGGATTTTCTCGTGAGATTTTTTTCCTGACGTACTCCCATCTGGCGGCGACAAGCCGACGTAGGCAGCGGAGTGCGGAGGTTCACAGCGAGCTGAAGTATTTTGAGAGTTCGACATCAGGACATTCGGCATTCCGCCTGCGGCCGCATACCAGCAGGTAAGGATGGCCAGCCTTTCCGTTCACGTATTCCTCGCCATACCGCAGATGGAGGTACCGAGCTTCTCCGCCATGCCGCCGAGATCCTCCTGGATAGCTGGCACCTGGAAAGTGTACGCCTCGTCGCACATGACCGCCGCTGTCAGGTGTCGTTGCGCTGAATGAAGCGCCCTTGGCAGGCTGTGGTCGAATCCGGCTTGAAGGTAATCTGAGCGACCTTGCGATTGCTGTCGCTTTAGCAACGAACAGTTCGACCTTTCGGCGAGGCGCCGTGACGCAGAACCTGTCGTCCTGCTTTGCTAGGACCAGGTCGACTCGACTCCAGATGAGTGGCACGTGTCCCTCTGTGAGCGCGATCGTTAGGCTGGCAGCATCTCTCGGGCCTGCACTCCGCTTCGTGGCGAGAAAGTCTCACGAACGATCATCGTCGTGGCGAGCGTGCCGCGGTTGACGGGCTGGTCCAAATCGTAAGGCCCAAAGTGAAAGGAGTTCCATCGCGTCCAACACTCAATGGAGCGCAAGTACCTCGGCGGTAAGGCGCTCTGATTCGACGGATCGCATCTCGCAGCCGTTCTGCTCGCGTTGGCCCCTCTGCAGCGCCTGCTCGTTGATGGCGAGCTCGCGTTCGACGCGGTCTACCGCGCGGTCGAACAGGTTGACGGTTGACCAGAGCAGATCATCAAGAGATCGTCCTTGTCGCTTGCCATGGATGAGCTCCCTTGCCTTTTCGGCCGCGCCATGGCCGCCTTCATGACGATCAACGACGGCAGGCGGTACGGAGCAGAACCCGAAGCGCGGAAGTCCGTAGCGCAGCACGGGATGGCTAAGGTTCGCGGCTGCTTTGTCTCGCAATGCCAAGGCGCGGGTGTAGGCAGGCGTTGTCCGCCGTCGAGCGGCGGGCCACCGAAGCAAGCTTGCCGAAAGCCGGCATGGCCGCGACAGGAGGGAGTCGTGGTCGACTGCCAAATTCGGGTCCTGAAAACAAGTGCCCGCTCGCCGGATGCGGCCAAGCCCGGAAACCGAGGCCCCTCATACTGCGCGAGAGATCGAAGCCGGCCGAGACGCTGTCCGGCTCGGCTTTAACGGGAGCTCGGCGTGTCGCTGGCCGTACGCGCAGCAAGAAGCGCCAAGCGAAAAGTCAACTTACTGGAAGTCGGACTTCCTCTCTGGACTTTGTTGTCACATCGTAGATTCTGATCTGGAGCATGGGACGGCGTTTCTTGAGCTCCTCCGCTCCCGCCCATGCTCCATCTCTGCTCGCGTACTCGGTTTTGAGTTGGCCATCCACTTCGAGCACATAACCGGAAGCGGGCAATCGACGAGTGGGTGCGACCATTTTGTTCCTTTAGAGCCAAAAGTCCGATCGCAGGCTCGCCAGAGCTGGATCGCCTTGGCCGGCTTGCGGGATATCGTGCGAATCGATGGTGCGACGCGAGGGACCTCTAACCATCAAGAATTGACCGCGCCATCAAGACATCCACTACCGCTTCCGCTGAATGCTCTAGGGTCTGCTCCATGGTCCTGAGATGAACCTCCGGTGTCGTTGGTGCTTCGTAGCACGAATCGATCCCGGTGAAGTTCTTGATCTTGCCGGATCTCACCTTTGAATACAGGCCTTTTGGGTCTCGCCGCGCGCATTCCTCGAGCGGCGTATCGACAAAGACTTCTATGAACTCATCCTTGCCAACCAGGCTGCGCACCCTGTCCCGTTCGGCCCTAGTGGGCGAGATGAACGAGCAGATCACGATCAAGCCGCTGTCCGCCATCAACTTGGCAACTTCGCCGACACGCCGGATGTTCGCCACGCGATCCGTCTCCGAGAAACCGAGGTCCGCGTTCAATCCGTGCCGGAGGTTGTCGCCATCCAGCAGCATGGTATGCCGCGACATCGCAAACAGCTTTTGATCAACAAGGTTGGCAATCGTCGACTTTCCCGCGCCAGACAAGCCAGTGAACCAGATGACGCAAGGCTTCTGATTCTTGAGCGCGGCGCGCTCCCTCCTGTCCACGGATAGCGCTTGCCTAGCAATATTGGTGGCCCGCCGTAGCGGAAAGGCAATCATGCCGGCCCCGACCGTACGATTCGTGTAACGATCGATGACGATAAATGATCCGGTCTTTCGATTGAGGTCGTAAGGATCGAATACGGCGGGCGTTGCGGTCACAACATCGCAGAAGGCGATCTCGTTGAGGGAAAGCGTCCCGGCGGCCAGATGCTCACAAGTGTTGACGTCGATTCGATGCCTAATTGTGGTAATGCTGCCAGAAATCGTCTGCGATCCAATCCGCAGGACGTAATTGCGTCCGGGAGCGAGCGGCTCCTTGTCCATCCAGATCACATAAGCAGCAAGCTGGTCGGCCACCTTCGGTCGGTCGTCCGGTCGCGACAGAATGTCGCCACGACTGATATCGATTTCGTCTTCCAGTGTAATGGTAACCGCATCCCCGGCTTCGGCGGCGACGAGGTCACCATCGTGGGTCACGATCCGCTTGACGCGCGTGGTCCGCCCCGACGCAGCGACAACGATCTCGTCTCCTGTCGAGATCCTCCCGGAAGCCACCGACCCGGCATAGCCCCGAAAATCCGGGTTTGGCCGGTTTACCCATTGGACCGGAAAGCGGAAAGCCTGGCTTGCGGTGCCGGACTGGATGTCAATGCTCTCCAAATGCTCGAGCAGGCAGGGACCATGATACCAGTTGGCATGAGCGGAGCGGTCCACGACGTTGTCGCCGTAGCGGGCCGAGATCGGGATCGGAACAATCGAGGTGAAGCTGAGACCGGCGGCAAAGGCCAGATAGTCACGGGCGATCCGATCGAAGCACTCCTTGTTATATGCCACAAGATCGATCTTGTTCACTGCCAGCACGACATGGCGAATACCGAGCAGCGAGCAGATAAAGGAGTGGCGGCGGGTCTGAACCATCACGCCTTTGCGGGCATCGATCAGGATGATGGCGAGCTGGGCATGCGAGGCGCCGGTAGCCATATTGCGGGTATACTGCTCGTGGCCGGGAGTGTCGGCCACCATGAAGGAGCGCCGCGGCGTCGTGAAGAAGCGGTAGGCGACATCGATTGTGATGCCCTGCTCCCGTTCGGCCTCCAGCCCGTCCACGAGCAGCGCGAAGTCGATGTCATTGCCGGTGCTACCATGCTTGATGCTGTCGCGTTCCAGCGCCGTGAGCTGATCGTGGTAGATCATCTTGCTGTCGTGCAGCAATCGGCCGATCAGCGTCGATTTGCCGTCGTCCACCGAGCCACATGTGATGAATCGCAGCTGATCCTTCGTCCTGGCCGGGACCAGTTCTGTTGCCGGATTCGTAAACATCAAAAGTAGCCTTCCCGCTTCTTCTTCTCCATTGAAGCGGCTTCGTCGGCATCAATTAGGCGTCCCTGGCGCTCCGACACAGTCGTAGTCTGCATTTCCGCGACGATATCTTCGATCGTCGTCGCATCGGATTCAATAGCTCCGCTCAAAGGATAACATCCAAGCGTGCGAAAGCGGATCATGCGCATTTCCGGCGTCTCGTCGCCGTTAAGCGGCAATCGCTGGTCATCGACCATGATCATCGCACCATTTCGACGCACTATCGGTCTTTGGTTCGCGAAGTAGAGCGGAACCACCGGAATCTTCTCGAGCATGATGTATTCCCACACCTCGAGCTCGGTCCAGTTTGACATCGCAAACACGCGCATGGTTTCGCCCTGGCGGATCCGTGTGTTGAACAGGTTCCAGAGCTCCGGCCGCTGATTACGGGGGTCCCATACGTGTCCGGCCGAACGGAAGGAGAGTATCCGTTCTTTTGCGCGACTCTTTTCCTCATCGCGCCGCGCTCCGCCAAAGGCAGCATCAAATCCGTGGAGGTCGAGCGCCTGCTTCAGCGCGTCGGTCTTCATCACCTGGGTATGGAGCGCGGAGCCGGAATCGATCGGATTGATCCCGCGCGCGAGGCCCTCCTTGTTGACATGGACGATCAGGTCGAGGCCGAGCCGCCTGGCTGTCGCGTCCCGGAAGCTGATCATCTCGCGGAACTTCCAGGTCGTGTCAACGTGAAGCAGGGGAAACGGCAATTTTGCCGGATAGAACGCCTTGATTGCAATGTGCAGCATTACGCTTGAGTCTTTTCCGATCGAGTAAAGCATGACCGGCCTTTTGAACTCGGCGACCACATCACGCATGATTTCAATCGATTCAGCTTCGAGGCGGCGCAGATGTTTCGGTAGCATGTGCCTTCTTTTCGATGCAGGATCTCTGTTCTTCGCCGTTCTATGGCTCCAGCCTAGAGTGGGAATATCCGCGGCGGAAACGGCTGGCCAAGACGCATGGCTCGTCGATGAGCTCAAGCCCCACTGGAGAGGAGACTTGCAGACGCGGGAGCATATCGCATTCCGCCGCTGGTGCGGTCGGCGCCTGGGTCACACCTGATCGGGAGATCAGCTCGTGCGGGTTAAGGATAATGGCTAAATCAGCCAGCGTGTTTTATTCGCAAGCATTCAGATCCGTTAGCGGATATTGAGGATCCGCTCAAGCCGCGCGACTTCGCCTCGCAGCATCTCGATAGCCGCTTCGCTGTTGCGAATGCCATCCAGCCCCGCAGCTCGATCAGCTTCTGACGCCAACAGCGTCTGTTGCAACTGGGCAGCCATCGTGTGGACCGGCTCTCCAGCGTGAGGTGGGCCGGATAATGCTCCCGCCTTGGAGCTTCGCAAATCCCACCAGGTTCGGAATACCTGACGATAAGGTTCAGTTACCTCCCCTCCCCTATCCAGGACTCCGGCTTGCTGTGCATGTACCAGTTCCTGCTCATATCCGAGTTCTAGCAGAAGCTCGGCGCCGACCAGATCGGTCACGGTTTGCATCTCTTCGACGCTCAATTGAGATTGCCATGCCTTGACAGAGCTTTGGTCGACGGCGTTTCGTTCCAAGATTTTTCGGTCTCCGAAGCTACTCGATCGAAGATAATCTGCTTGTCTCATCCCCGCCGATGCGACGGCCGCTGGATCACAGCCGAGGCCCCTCAACAGACGCCGGATTTCCTCGTCCGGATGCGCCACGAACAGTTCGTATTGCACGAACTGTGTGCGCGGGCGAGTGCGGTGGGCGGCGAGCTTGGGAAGGCCCAGAACCAAATCGGCGAGTGACGTTATGATGCCGTCGGGCAGACGGAGCATGAGATCGACGAGACTGGAGACGCTGACCGGATGCGAGCTTTCTGCCCGCAGTGGGACCCCCCACGTCGATTTCAGTGAAGCCGCGATGGCATAGGGATTGCGCATCAGAAGGATGTGTGGCGCCTCTGGATAGACAGATTCAAGAAACTCAAGCGCCGTCCAATAGCGTGGTGTCTTGTCTAGGATGATGCGCTTGCCCGCTTGTGCCAGATACTGATCATAGGCTGCATCGGCAAAAGCGCGGCTAGGGATCGTGCTATCTATCCGACCCAAGAATTCAGAGGTCGCGGCCTCAATCAGCGAGCCACCCGCCGGATGGCGCTGATCCACCCTGCCAAATGCTTCAACCGCCAGCATCAACCAGGGTTCAGGCGGAGCCACAATGTCTGGATGGTGCTGCAGCAAATGCGCCAGGAGTGTCGTCCCGGATCGTGGAAGACCGAGGAGAAAGCACACCGCAGGCGAACGGCCAAAACATCCGCTCATCGTTCAGACGCCTCGTCCTTGAAAAGCGAACCCTGTCGGCGCTCGCTCGATTGATCGACAGAAAGCCAGCCGCAAAGCGCTAAAACGACCAGAATTTTGTCTGCCACTCATGACTTGAGAACCGTTCAGTTCGATCGATCGGCTGGATACAGAAAGACACCGCAATCGCGTCCTCGATTACTCGACAGTTGAAACGAAGTCACGAGCCAGCTCAACTACACGAAGATTGATTGCGGATATGGGAAGGTTGGAACGAACTATACAGACGTTTGCCGAAGACCGCCAAGGCACATGGGAAGGTTATTACGTATAATCACAGCTCCCTGTTGCTGAGGTATTGAAGACGTAAATGCGACATGCAACCTCGCTGATGCTCGGCATACACCAAAGAAGTTCGGCAAAAGAGCGGACGGCTCGGCGAGCTCGGCAAAGAAGCAGACCATGTCGCGGACATCTCACGTGGCAAGGTGCAGCAATCTTGTCAGCGCGCATCGCTGCCGACGCAAGCGTGAATGCTGCCCTTGGTCCGCCAAGACACTCCATAGTCCGGCCAGCCTGTTGTTCGCCAGCCTATCCTTCCGAGTTATACCAAGTAATTGATTTTCCTGCTCTTGGAGAGTTGCCCCTCCCTTAATCGGCGCAAGGAGACTTGTAAACGATGGAACCTGACTTAAGATGCCTCCGGATCTACCTGATCCAGCAAGCGCGCTTGGCCGCATCTCTACTGACGGAGACGAGCTTGTCCGGTCATTTATGTGGGAGATCAGATCGATTCGTGCGTCGAAGAACTTGCCAAATTAAATGTGCTGGGCATCACTCGGCCACGGTGGACGATCCTGATGGCTGTGAACTATTTGGGCAAAGAAATGCGTGTACCGGTCAACCTGGTGTCACGATTGATGCTCGTCGACCCCTCCTTCGTGACAACCCACTCAAAGCTGCTAGAGAAAAACGGTTTGCTGCGGCATAAGTCCTCCGCAGACGATGCCCGGATCGGGCAGATGTCGCTGACGGCCAAAACGCGCAAGCATCTCCGACTTTGGAGCCACGACAGGCAGCCCTGGTTGAGCTCGCTTTTGATGAAAGCGGCGTTGACCGATCAAGCGAGTTCATTGCCAAGGCTGCTACAGTGAGGCTTCGCCTGGAAAGGGCCCGCTCTGGCGTTCAGAAGATCAAACGCACGACTGTCAGAAATGGAGCTCGCTAACATGAGTCTCCCATCCTTCGAATATGTTTTGAAGCAGCGCGGTCGAAGGTGGTTGGGTCGTGTCCCCAGTGATGGTGTAGCTCGGTAGAGCAAAGCCGTCCGCACGCGCGCCCTCCCATAGCGCCGTAGCGGGCGGGCGGCTTTGCGGTGGTCACCGGCAGTTCGCCGGTAGGGTCGGGTTGCTGACACCAACCTGATTCGAGGAACCACCGATGACCGATGAGATGATGAACCTCCGCACGCTCGTGGAGAAGACCCCTGATGCGGATCTGCTGCGCGAGATGATCGGCTTTGCTGCCCAGCGCCTGATGGAGCTGGAAGTGGAAGGCCAGACCGGGGCCGCCTACGGCGAGAAGAGCCCCGAGCGTCTGGCGCAGCGCAACGGCTACCGCGACCGGACCTGGGAGACCCGCGCCGGCACGGTCGAGCTGCGCATTCCCAAGCTGCGCAAGGGCTCCTACTTCCCCGGCTTTCTGGAGCCGCGCCGGATGGCCGAGAAGGCGCTCACCGCCGTGGTGCAGGAAGCTTATGTGCAGGGCGTCTCGACCCGCTCGGTCGACGATCTGGTGCAGGCGATGGGCATGAGCGGCATCTCCAAGAGCCAGGTCTCGCGGCTGTGCGCGGAGATCGATGACAAGGTGAAGGCGTTCCTCGCTCGCCCGATCGAGGGCGATTGGCCGTATCTGTGGATCGACGCCACCTACGTGAAGGTGCGCCAGCAGGGGCGCATCGTGTCGGTCGCGGTGATCGTCGCGGTCGGCGTCAACAGCGACGGCCGGCGCGAAGTTCTCGGCATGGACATTGGTCCCTCGGAGGCCGAGACATTCTGGACGGCGTTCCTGCGCAAGCTCGCCCGCCGCGGCCTGCGCGGCGTCAAGCTGGTCGTCTCCGACGCCCACGAGGGCATCAAGGCGACTGTCGCCAAGGTGCTCAACGCCACCTGGCAGCGCTGCCGCGTGCACTTCATGCGCAACGCGCTGGCCCATGCCGGCAAAAGCGGACGGCGTGTCGTCTCCGCCTTCATCGCCACTGCGTTTGCCCAGGATGATGCCGAGGCCGCACGAGCGCAATGGCGGAAGGTCGCCGATCAGCTCCGCCCCAAGCTACCCAAGCTCGCCGGCTTCCTCGACGAGGCCGAGACCGATGTGCTGGCCTACATGACGTTCCCGCCGCAGCACCGCACCAAGCTGCACTCGACCAACCCGATCGAGCGCCTCAACGGCGAGATCAAGCGCCGGACCGAGGTCGTCGGCATCTTCCCCAATGAGGAGGCCATCGTCCGCCTCATCGGCGCGATCCTGCTCGAACAGAACGATGAATGGGCCGTCCAGCGCGCCCGTTACATGACGCTGGAAACCATCGCGCCGTTGAGTAATGATCCAACCGTCAGCCTCCCGGCCATCGCCAGCTGACCAGTCCGGCTCTTGCCGGCGAACGCGGTGTCCCACCGCCAGTTACACCACGCTCAGGGACACGATCAGGTGGTTGTGGTCCGTTCACAACGCCGAGGGCGCTCAGGTGATGACGGGTTCAGGATGTAACCGCCGCGCCGCCACCTATCAAGCTAACAGAGCGCTTTTTCAATTGCTGTTGAGCGCGCCATATTGCCTCGGAGCTCGAGCTAGCCAACAGGCTCGGCGAGGTTCGCTTACGCCCAAACTTTAGTCTGGCACGAGCTTCGAGGATGCCCCATTCGCGAGTTGTTTCCATTTCGCTAAAGCGATCAGCCGATGTGTTCGGCCCAGCGCGGCCAAGACTGCCTCGCCGAAGCTGAAGAAGCTGCTGGCCGAACGGATGCTAGATTCGGCCCCTACAGGAGTTCCTCTGAGACTGGTCAGCTTCTCGAACTAACGCGCCAAGGACTGGGCGTAGTGGCACCATCGCATGCGTTCCGGGGCCGAGTGTCTTGGGGTTTTATCTTCGAGACAGGGCTATGGCTAAGACTATCTCTTCACTCGCGATCATACATCGCAAGCGGCTGTCGAAACCGCCTTCCAAGAAACTTGATCAAAGCGCTGGAGCACGTTCCGCGACATTGAAGGCATCCAGTACGTGCCTGAAAACTTCTCTCAGCGCGGGTCGGCCACGCTAATGTGCGACAAAGTCTGTATGGCCAAAGAGGGCGGCCCGCGAGCCGCCCTACCGGCCACTAGCCAGCGTTGCTCACAATTACCGCTGATGTCCGAGTCCGATTCCGAGATTTAAGGCCTTCTGGCGTAGCGCACCTTCGCTGCGTTTGGTCATTTTTGCTATTTTTATGACCGGGGTCCGAGCCTTCGAATGGACTTTGAGCTCTTTGATATCTGCCTTCGTCCACTCGCGCCGCTTAACGCGTTTCTTGGTTGCTTTTTTCACGATGAATGCTCCTTCTGAGAGGAGCGCCTGTAACACATTTTTTTCGGAGCGACGACCGTAAAAAAGAGGCACTCATCGGAACTCGCGCCAGCGTATAAGTTCGGTCATGCTTTCTGCCCATAGTGTTTCGAAGAAAGGGTCAGCGGAGATAGCCGCCTTGGCTACGTTTGTGACGAGGTCTCAACTGCCGTCTCCGACCGATTTGAGGTCAAACTACGTCGGTGGTAACCGCGCCGTTGGACATCTTGGCGAATGGCATCGCTCACTAAACGCACCGCCCGCTTCTTTCGCTTCCAATTGCCGTCCAACCCCGCGGGGATCGCAATGCCTCGCGGAACGACCAAAAGATCGCGCCTTCCGTTCAAATAAACATCAAACATGTCGTCCCTCGTCAGGCACGAGCGTAGATCGCGGGTTCATACATTTGGTGACATCGAAGCAACAGTCGCGATTAAGAACTCTACGCGAGTTTTCTCCGGATGTTGCCGCACTTGAGGGTGCATGGCGCAATCCCGCTTCTCCTTCAGGTGCTCCGCATCGCCGAGAACACAGGAGGCTTCTCACGCCTTATTGTCGCTAACGTATCCACTTATCGGGGCTTCGTCAGATCGACACGATAATGACCATCCGCGTTTTTAAGAATATTGCCGCCCTTGTCACGAATATACGCCCGAGCAGGTGGAGCGCACTCTTTTGTGTTGAGCGTCTGGATGCAACACGCCTTGCCCTTTGAGACTGATTTCCCTTATCCAGCGGCCACCTCGCCGTCGCTGAGGCGAATCTGATCGGACCGAGTTGTAGTTCGGCCGAACTTTGATCTCCGCCGGGGGTAGTCGCGCCGGCGGTTCATAGCGGCGATTGAGGACGACGACGGCGGCGGCGGCCAGGCTGGCGACGAAAGCCAGCAATACGCAGAACGTAAACGCCGGATCGTGTCCCATCGCTGCGGCAAAGAAGAAGACGTAGGCAGAAACAGCGAATATAGACATAAGGGCTGCTTCACTATGTCGTGGACTTCGAGGCGGCGATGGGCTTGTCCTGTATCGGCCTTCTTTGAATGCGGGCATGCTCAGGAGTCAAGATCTTCGGTGAGGAACTGATTGAGCGAGATGATCGCGAAAGAGCAGCCGGAGGATATCTCACGACCGATCGCGCCGGGTCTGTTCGTTCGGGCAGTCTTTGAGCGGACTTGCATGGTGTTGGCTCTCGAGGTCGGCGGCGCAGCGGACTTTGGTCTGACACAGGCCACACACGCGTTGCAGATCGCAGTCTCGATTGCGGCAGCAAGCGCATTCTCGGAAACACCGCCAAGTGCGAGGCGCTTGCTCAAGAGTTCAGGAGAGCCCGGTCTTTGCGCCATGGTTCGAAAGGCGGATACGGACAGACTAAGGTCACGTGCGATCGCATCGATGTCCTGCGAGCTCAACTAAGCCGGTTCGGATGTCTGGGACAGGCCCGCGCGTAACCGGCTGAGGAGATGTCTAAACCGTCAAGGATATGTGTGCAGATTGGACAACCAAGCCTAACCCTTCGAAACAGCCATAGCTGCCGGAGGCAGACTTGTTTTTGACATTGGATCAAACAAGACCGACTTGTGGGAGCAGGTCCTTCGATCCGGATGGCCCTGCCGGTACGATGCTTGGCGGAGCGCTGCAGACCCCATTGAACGGCAGGCGGCAAACCGTCCAGCGAGGTCCGCTTAGGTGTGGTGAGACAACAGGGTGCCCGCCGAATTGACGAAAGCATCACCAGTTGTTCTCTCGAATCGACGGTCGACACGACCCTGTCCGGGATCACGCTTAGATTACAGATTGACCCCACAACTCAATTCGCAGACTTCTCGCCAAACTCAAGCTAACCAGCCTATGCCGGCGGCAATGCAGGCGGGGTTCGAAGCTCGATCACATCGGCGAAGACTGTCCAATCGCGGACACTCTTTTGCTTGCAGAAATCGGTCTCCGCCTGCTGTGCAGCAGCACTTAGCGAGGCGGCATCGATCTTAAACGCTGCCTGACAGGCACGATGTTCGTGACCGGTATCGTCACAAACGGTCTTAATGAACCGAACGTTAAATGAAGGCATGGCCCCCTCTTCTTGTGGGTTTGCTTATCCACCATCCTGCCATTGGCGCCTCAAGAGTATTTGATCTGCCTCAAGCAGCACCCCCAAGAGGTTTGGTTGTCCGCTGCTCCGTCGAGATAAAGTCGAGACTTTGGCAGCGCGGCCCGCGCGCTCCTGTTGTCCCGCAAGCCGCGCTATCTCTATCTGTCTAGCTTTGCAGATCGCACTCTGTTTGAGCCGAGGGACAGCGTCTTCTGGTCTGCTCAAGCCCTCGACCAACAAATTGGGGTGACGATGAATTGGGGAATGTCTCGAAGAGAGGATCGAGAGCAGCATGCGCCGTCACGCCCGAGATGCCGGCTATTGATCTCTATCGATCGCGATCTCGGGGGAGCGTTACAATTTTGCACCTTGAACTCCCATACTCAACCGCTGGCAATATGGAGGCTCGAGACGCCGCGAACCTTACACGCGATATTTGGTGGTCTCACGAGGCATTGCCGCAAACACCAGGTCATTGCGCCAATGACCGGGCAGAGGCATTTCTGAGGCGTGCCGGCGGCCAGGACTATCGACGGCGAGACTACGCGCACGTGATCGCGGGCCAATGAGGCGAACCGCCCCGACCTTCTGACGGTCCGCCCTGCCGCCCCGACAGCAAAGCCGATGATCAGGCTTGTCGCAGCCAACGTTTGATAAGGCCAAGATTCCGGACTTCAGCGCCAAAGATTATCTGGGATCAGCGCCGGCAAGGCTGCCGACAATGCGAAGCGAGCGATCAATTGACTATCTGCTTGCTGGCTATCGCAGCATTGAGGACAGATGCTGTCGTGGCCCATCGCGAGGGATGCGCCTCAAATCAACTCGGCTACACGCTGGCGTGTTGCAGACCAACGCGGGACCCTGGCGGATCGCCCGAGTTGAGACATGTCGCCTGCCAACGCGGGCCTGTCGGGCTCGCAGCAGCCGCTCGAGCTTGGCCGTTTTGGACGCGCATCAGCTCTTTTTGACCTGTATCAATTCTGCGGCGACTGCCTACTGATAGAAGTGAGCTTCCAGTCCAAGGTCACACACATGGCAGACAGAAAGACTTGGCGCCCCATCATCTTTTCATGTCCAGATACCGGCGACCGAGTTCAAGGACTGCTGCCGGACGCACCCGAACCGCGTGCCGATGACCTGCACAGAATAACCTGCGCTGCGTGCGATGGCGTCCACTTCATCGACCTGCGGACGGGCGCGATGATCAGCGCCGAGCGCAACTAGGCCCATCCGAATGGTGTCAAGAAAATTCCCGCGCCTTCCCGTTCTCGATTGGGGATGCCGCTCCGCTCGTAAGGGCGCGGCTGACGTCATCACAACCCAACGCCCCGCGCTGACGTCGTGGGACAAGGAGATTTTCACCAACGGAGGATGTTTCGGCATGACAGACTACGGCGACATTTGTCGCGGCGCCGGCCAGATCGTCGCAGCGCAGTCCAGTTTAACTTCTGCAGAACAGCGATGAATACCAACCGCCGCGGGCTTGAGCTGATTCAGATCGATTCGACCGAAGCCCGGGAGTTGTTTCGCAGCGCCAATCCTAATATTTCGGTTAGCGAGCGGATCATGTCCCGGCACGATAGGTTCAACGGCGCCACGGCCGATAAAATCCCGGCCGCGGCCGACCCCATCGAGAGCACGCGCCGCCTAGGTTATACCGAGTTGAGCCTGTTCGCGCGGCACACCAAGCGATCTCGTCCGTAGTGTTCAGAAGGTTGCCTGAATTTGTCAGCCCGCAGCGATGAACTCCGTCCAGGATCTAGTGGCGACCTGACCTGGGAGCGGCTCGAAACTGCGCCGCCCTTTGATCGGGATCTGGAGATTGCCGTGATCGAGGGTAACACCATTCACCGGGTGGTCTTTCCTTGCCGCCGGATCTTCGACGGCTGGATTAAGGCAAAGACCGGAGAACGCGTCGCCGTGCAGCCGACGCACTGGCGCATCTGGCCCGGATAGCGGCGACCATCCTGCGCAATAGATTGGCGTGAGTTGAGGCCGGGACTGCCTCGGGGTGGCCTCTCGTGGTAAACAATTTAGAGTTGATCAATGAGAGGGCCTGCCAGAAACATGTCGGACCACATCAGGTACGGCTATGGGCCTGGCGCGGCAGACGCCGCGTTGGCTCTCGTGCTGCGACGGGCGTTAGTCCGCATCTTCAGGACCGCACGGGCACGATCATCTACCTTCCGGTCGTTTTTCCCGCTTTCGCCGCGGCCGCGGACTGGGGGAGCTTCGCTACCCTGCTCTGCATCAGCGACGGCCGGTTCCAGCCCATTGTCACGTCTAACACGCATGGCATGGGTGTGGGGCTATCGATCTGCTGGACGATCATCGAGCCACGAGGAATCCGGGCGGCGACAGGATCTTTCAGTTCACCGCGCGATTGCGGAGCTTAGTGAAGACACATGACTGGGCGGCGCATTCTCGTGATCGACGATGACGCCGCTATGCGGGACTCGCTCGCGTTTCTGCTTGATGTTAATGGTTTCTACGTAGCAACCTATGAGACGGCGACCGCGTTTCTCAATGACGTCGCAAGCGGTCCGGTTGACTGCATTGTGTCAGACATCTGTCTGCCGGCTATGAGCGGTCTCGAACTCGTCAGAAAAGTGAAAGCCGATCGCGCCGACTGCCCCGTCCTCTTAATAACTGGTCATGGCGACGTATCGCTCGCAGTGGAAGCGATGAAAGCGGGTGCGGTCGACTTCATCGAGAAGCCGTTCGAGGAGGAGGTGCTATTGCGTGCGATCAATAGTGCTTTGGAAGCGCGGCCAACAAAGCCAGCCGACGCAGCGAAACTGCAGGCGGAAGCCCGCCTCGCGGATCTCTCGTCCCGCGAACGCGACGTCCTGCAGGGACTATTAGCCGGCAAGATTAACAAAGTGATAGCCCATGATCTCGGCATCAGTCCGCGGACAGTCGAGGTTTACCGTGCGAACCTGATGGCCAAGACTAATGTCCGCAGCATGTCCGAGTTGATGCGGATCGCCATTACCGCGGGACTCTAGCAGCAGCGCAAAATAGCGTGAATGGCTTATTCATGCATCAAGCTGACGAACGGCAGGTTTCGCGCGCACCGAGCCGATCATGTTTTCGGTGACGCCTGCCGATGCAACACACCCAGGCCGGCCGTTGCGCCAGGTCAATATGTCACGCGAGCCGAGACCTATGATCCGGGCTAGACCCCAACTCGGTCCACATGCGTACTTATCGCATGATCATCAAGCACGTCACCACGCCAGCGTACATCGATCAGGATGCCGTCAACATCGGCCCCGTCACCTCCGCGGCCGACCGATGCTGACGAGGATCAAAGTCAAGGCGCCGAACAAGACTTCCTGCGGCGAGCCGAAAGTGGCGATGGACGACAACGTTTCGGCTGGCTGGAGCTCTTCAGGGGTACGGCAGTGCGCGGCCGACGAAGCCAGCATGCAGCTTCGTAATCCGATTTGAGCATGTTTGAGCAACCAAGTGACCGCGTCGCCCCATACACGCCCCGCTCATGGACTTACGTGTAAATACTTAGGGGCTTCTACCTAGGGAAAACATCCAAATTTCCAATTCGTCAGGAGCAGCCAATCTGCGTCGAATCGACGTTGGTAAGATAGGGTCCGCCATGCACGCCCAGGCCGCCAGTTCTAGCGAGACGAGACGCCATCCGACCAGCGTCTTGCGTGGGCGACCTCATCGTCGTGAACCATTTGGCATAATTCCGAGACCGAAGCGTCTCACTCCCAATAGCGAGATCTACCGCGAAGACCAGGCAGCCCAATACCTCTATCAGGTGGTTTCGTGCGCTGTGCGGTCGTGCTGCGTAACGACGGACTGCCCAGGAGCTTTGTGCAACACTTCAGCTAAGTTGATTTACGCCAGCTCAAATTGAAGCGCGCTACTTTTTGCGTCGAATGGCGCGGACAAATCGCAGCCCCGCGAAGGACACCGAATTCGGCTTGGGCAGTCTTGCAAATGGCAGAAATCGCTTCCAGCCTAGATTGTGCCTCCAGGAACACCGCAATGATCATCGATCTTCTGCTTCGAGAGCATCGCAACATTGATCTTCTTCTGGTCGCTCTTCAACGCGAATTGGAGATTTTTGAGAAGGGGATCCGGCCCGATTATGAGGTCATTCGCGCGATTATCAGCTATTTCGAGGTTTACCCCGAGGTGTACCATCATCCACAGGAAGACTTGATTTTTTTCAAGCTCAAGTCTCGCGATCCGGAGGCAGCTGCAATCGTCGGCGATCTCGCGCTTGAACACCAGGAAGTCGTCGACCGTTTGCACCACTTCGCGCGAGCTATTGACGCTATCCTCGCGGATCGTGACCTCTTTCGGCAAGACGTCGGCAATATCATACGCGACTTTATAGTACGCGAGCGGCACCACATGATGTGGGAAGAACGAGATTTCTTTCCCGCCGCTCTGAAGGCTCTCTCGGCTAAGGATTGGACCGAAATCGCTTCCGCCCTCACCAATGATGGAGATCCGCTGTTCAGCGAGACAGCGGCAGCGACTTCCGATGCGCTAAGAGCGCATATTCTGCAATTGGAGCAAGAAGCTGAGGCCGAACGGAGCTCGGTCGCGTTGTCGTCCGCCAAGGCCGGCAATCCGTGACACAGCGCCGAGACGGACGGGCCGTATTGACGCGGCCGTTTGACAGCAGGAAGTGGACCTCATGCTCATTCTGTCGAAAGAAAATGGGGGTGCTCGCGGGCACGTAGGCTGCCGCCCCCCCCCCAAAATGGCTTCTGCGCAACGTGATCGCTTCCTCGACCACCGGCGCAAACAGCATGGCGGAGCCTAGCTGAGCTCTGGTTCCGGCACCACAATGTAAACCTCGCAGGTCTGTCAGTTGCGCAGTGATATCGCGCGAAACGGACGCCTCTCGTGTCCGCCGACCGATGAGGACGGACGATTGCCGCCGCGCGGGTGCGGCGAAGCACCCACTCCTTGAGCCCCGCCCCATACGCTCTGAGACATCCGGCCGCAGCCGGTCCTACTCACTGCACGCGAATGCGAGGCACTGCCAGTCCCGGGTACGTTCAGCACCAACAGCAAGGCGCTGGACGTGGATCGCCACGACCAGTTCTGGCGCAATTGGATTTCAACAACCTATGGGGATCCGCATCGTAAATGATGCTCGTTCCTGACGCGTGACCGCTTCACGCGATCCTACATACGTGTATGCGGCGTGCAGCATGCCCTCCCATTGGCCTTGGAGCGGCCATAGGCATCGGCGACACTCCGTAATCAGGTCCAGAAACCTCTGTTTGAGATCTATGAGCGGACCATGCGGAGGGTGTCACGAGCTTGATGATGCCGCGGTGCCGATAGGGTGCTCCTCAGCGCCCAAGCCGAAACCCGACTATCGGGTGGAACCGGTCGACCAAGGACTGCCTTAAGCAAGGTTCAAATTTAGCAACCGCTTATGCATTGGATAAGCTTGCGAGATCCATGGAGCCGGGCTTACGTCGCCCTGATCGAACATAAGGCTCCAGGCAGGAAAGCGCACCGAGTTTGCTGTCCTGCGGCGACCGCCCGGCATGCCCCCTCGCTGCTGTCGTAATCGTGCCGACGTGCTCATGAGCGACAAACCTTGGTGTAGATTCTAACTCTCAGGCTATACGGTCGCATACCACGGCATAATTGAGCTACGCTGATCTTGTGCTTCAACTCGGCTCAGATTTTCGGCGAATGTCCTCGCCGTGATCGAACTGGCGGCTTCGCCGATGGAAGTCCGCGCGAATGCGTCAGCTTCGCTCCTCCCAGACTTTCGCCCGGCCCGCTAAGCGGGGCGGGGCATTTTTTATGTTCCTAAGGCTCCCGCGCAAATGACCACAAGCGGATCAGCTTTGTCGAAAAGAGACCGAAGCCCGGATCAACGGCCTCGCGGATCGAATGCAGCGCGCAGTTCGCGGGCGGCAGTGACCATGTTCGCTAGCGCTGGCCGAACCTCCTCCCATTTGCGCGTCTTCAGGCCGCAGTCTGGATTGATCCAGAGCTGCGAATCCTGCAGCCGCGTCCGAGCCAACACCATCAGCTCCTTCATTTCGCTCGTCTCGGGAACGCGTGGAGAGTGGATGTCGTACACGCCCGGCCCGATCTGATTTGGATATTCGTAGTTCCTGAACGCGTCGAGTAGTTCCATTTTCGAGCGCGATGTCTCGATCGAGATGACATCCGCGTCCATTGCAGCGATCGCACCAATGATGTCGTTGAACTCCGAGTAGCACATATGCGTATGAATTTGCGTTTGATCGGCGACGCCCGATGAACAGATGCGGAAGCAATCGACGGCCCAGTCGAGATAAGCCGCCCACTCCGATCGACGCAACGGCAATCCTTCGCGGACTGCAGCTTCGTCGATCTGGATCATGGTCGCACCAGCATTCTCGAGATCGCGGACTTCGTCTCGGATCGCGAGCGCAATCTGGCGGCAGACCTCGCTTCTGGGAATATCATCCCGAACAAAGGACCAGTTCAAGATCGTCACCGGTCCGGTCAACATCGCTTTCATCGGCTTCCTTGTTAGTGATTGCGCGTAGCGCCACCAGTCCACGGTGATAGGCTTCGGCCGTGCTACATCGCCAAACAGGATCGGTGGCCTGACGCAGCGCGAGCCGTAGGACTGCACCCATCCGCTCTTGGTAAATACGAAGCCGGCGAGTTGCTCGCCGAAGTACTGCACCATGTCATTGCGCTCAAACTCGCCGTGCACGAGGACGTCAAGACCGATGTCCTCCTGCCAACGTACGGCGCGCGCAGTCTCCTCCTTGAGGAACTTGTCGTATTGCTCGTCGCTTATCGCACCTCGCGCATGCGCCGCACGGGCATTCCGGATCTCTGTGGTCTGCGGAAATGATCCGATCGTCGTGGTAGGAAAAGCCGGTAGTCCGAATCGATTGCTTTGGATCTCGGCCCGACGGGCAAATGGGCTCGCGCGCCGACACATGGTCTGGTCGATCGCTCTCATCCGGACAGCGACATTGGCATCACGGATTTTCGGCGAAGTCCGGCGGACAGTCGCGGCACCTTCCGACTCGGCAAGAGCTAACGCAACATTCTGGTCGCCTGCGAGTGCACGCGCTAGGATCGCAAGCTCCCGCATCTTCTGGACCGAGAAAGCAAGCCAGCTCTTGACGTCGGAAGCGAGGCCGGTCTCGAGTTCAACATCGACCGGCACATGAAGCAGCGAGCAGGATGGGGCGATCTGTACACGATCCTTGCCGAGCTTCGCAATCGCGGGTTCGAGCCGCTGGCGCAGCGACGACAAATTCGACCGCCATACATTCCGACCGTCGACGACACCGAGCGACATGACGAGATCACTTCGGCCGCCAGCGATGATCTGGTGCAACAACTGTGGCGCTCGAACCAGATCGAGGTGCAGCCCGGCAACTGGCAGGCTCAAGGCGGTGTCCAGATTGTCGCCGAGGTCGCCGAAATAGCTGGCAACCATGAGCTTGATCGCCGGCCCCTCCTTGGCGAGCCGGTCATAGGCATGTCGCAAAGATTTTCGCGTCCCCTCATCCAGATCAAGAACTAGGCTGGGCTCGTCGAACTGAACCCAATTTGCCCCACGTTTGGCCAATTCCTGCATAACCTCGATATAGGGCGGTATCAGTTCATCCAGCAGTGAGAGTGGCTGGAACGTGGGATCGGGACTCTTGCCGAGCTTTAGGAATGTGACCGGCCCGATCAGGACGGGGCGGGTCTGAAAGCCAAGGGCCTTGGCTTCCTCATACTCCTCGATCGGCTTGCGAGAGCATAGCCTGAAAGTCTGTCCCCTGTGAAACTCGGGGACCATATAGTGATAGTTGGTGTCGAACCACTTGGTCATCTCCTGCGCGGGTGCGCCAAATCCGCGCGGTCCGTGACCGCAACTCGCTTCCTGGTCGTCGCATTGTGAACCGCGGGCCATGGCGAAGTATGTCTTGAGCGAAACGGATTCGGCTTTCGAGGCGTAGATCTCCGGGATGGCGCCAACCATGACACTTGTGTCGAGCACCTGGTCATACAGCGAGAAATCGTTCGATGGAATGACCGTGACGCCGATAGATTTCTGACGGGCCCAATTCGCGGCACGCAGGCCAGCTGCGTCCTCGAGCAGCTGCTGTTCGCTGCTTTTTCCGGCCCAGTAGCTTTCTAGAGCGACTTTGAGCTCGCGCCTTGGACCGATGCGTGGCGTTCCGAGCGTGGCAACAGGGAGGGAGAGAAGAGACATAGCGTTAACCCATGTTGGGGGCAAAGGCCATGGCGGACGCAGGCAGGGGAAGTCGCGGTGCGACGGCTGCTTGGCGCACCACCGGGACACCCCGCCCGTGGACGAATATAGTGTCGGGGCAGGTCTCCTGGCTCGCAGGTCATCGCTGCTGTCCGGCCTTCCCGAAGCCGCGCAGGCTTCAGTGACGTCGTTGGACAGCGGCTCGCCGCTCACAGTTGCGGGGGCAGCGCCGGCATTTTCACCGGCTTCCCTCTTAGCTCCGGATCAAATGGAAACCGGAGAACCTCGACGACTTGGATTATCGGCAAGAGCAGTCTTCCGTCAACCTCTCAGATCATGTCTCAAGCTGATGCTGCGACATCTGCTACGCGAATGACCGTGCATCTCTAGCATTGAGATGATGTAGCAGTGCTCTCCAATCAGCGATACCGCAATGAGCATCGCAGTTGCCCGCGGGTTGCACGCCAGATCGGTGGAAAGGACAAATGCGGCTTGCGCGGTCGGGGCCGCTGCCTCGAGCAGAACGCATTTGTCGCCAGTCCCAGCTTCCCAGCGGTTTTTCGAGCACGCGCGCCATCCAGCCACCTTCTCGACCAACAGGATCAGTGTTGAATAGGCCAAGACACCTGGCTAAGCCAGCAACTTACAACTTACCCGGGCAGCACGTTTGATTTGCGGTGCCAGCCACACCCCAAATGCTCGGCGAAGATCGGCTTGCCGTCGTTCGCCATCGAGTACAAAGCGCGCCTGACTGAGGCTGTTCTCGACTTCCGGAGCGCCGGACGTCGCGAAAGGAGCGCCAAACGCGCCATGGCCCCTTGGCCGAAAGTGCCCGAAGGCATGGCAGCGATCAAAAGCCCACATTCCGGCAACGATAACCGAACCACACGGTTCAATGACGGCAAACGTGCTGCCACTTCTCATCAGGAACTTGGCACCGAGGCGTTCCGCTGTGCCGTCGAACATCCGGTGCGTGACGGGGATGCATAAGCCGTGCTGGAGAGGTTGAACGGAAACATCGAGACATGCGCCAGTCGGAAAGTCGACAAAGAGGACACAAAACCGGTGCGAATTGCCGTCTATTATCTGGCACGAAGAATGCACGTCCTCTGCCTGCCCAGTCCTCCTGCTGGGCATGTCCAGCACAGCAAATTGAGGCTGTCGGTGGCAGTGAAGTTAGCGGCGCGTGACATAGAGGGGAGCGCCTGCTCGCACGGGAAAACCAGTGGTCGCCCCGTCGCGTCGCCGCTAACTTCTTGCGCTCGCGCATAACAGGTTGAAGGTTGCCTGCTCTGGAATGACGTGTGGATGAGACCGGATAGGCCGACGGTTATGAAGAAAACGTCAGGAAGACGCGCGCTATGGCTTTGGCTCGGTCGATCCCTGATCTGCCTGGCCGGGCTGGCTGCGACGAGCAACACTGTTCGCGCTAACGACAGCCCCCTTGTCGAAAGAGTCAAGTCAACGTGGCGAGCGCAAGACGGTGAGACAATAGAACAAGTTATCTCCAACGTCTCGAAGGTGGCACAGTTCGTCCCTCGGATGTGGGGCGTCGCTGAACTTGACCAAAATGAATATGTTTTTGTTTCTTGGACCAGGCACCGGGATGATAAATCAGACGAAGAGTACGTTATCACCTGGAAGGTCGCGCTCGACGGGACGATTGAACTTGCGTCGACCTATGCGAAGCCAATGGAATTGGGCTGGCGCGCCTTCGCGCTCTCGTTGATCGCCAGTGAAGTCAAGGATGGCGAAAGGGACGCAAATCTTGGCTTTCTGCATGACCCGGCCAACTTCAACTTTGTGACGACCATGCAAGGTCGGCTCGGTGATCTTCTGCGGCAGGGCAGCTGCACTATCGTTGATCCTGTTGGAGTGGACTACTTGCCGAAGCAGAATGACAAGCCGACCGAGAAAGGTGATCTGTGGCGCGTTTTGCTTGTGGTGAACTGTAATATCCCAGGGCCCCGCTATTTTACATACAACGGGGTCATCACTTTCGAGAAGAGCGAAGGACAAGATTGGGAGCCGCAATCCTCCTTTGCCAAGCGTATCGCGGCTTTTCCTCCTGGCTCCTGGTTCGCTCGCATGGAGCCAAAGGAACGGGAGGATTAGAAGGGAGCTAAAGGCCTCGGTAAATGATCGCGCAGAGCAAGATCGCGCCGTAGCTCCTGCAGGGCCGAACGCCTCAGAGCAACGGCAAGACTATCAGCTCTAAACTCTCCGGTGTTTACACCTTGAACAGTCGCGAGCTTTCCCGCGGCCTTCAGCCGGCCATCGAGAAAATGGGGCAGCACGATTACCTCCGATTCTTTCTGCGAGGAGTCGAGCTCAGCGGCGCGTGCCGCCTTGCGAGAGGCGGCTTGACCTCGGCGCACCCCACGCAGTGGAAGGACACCATTTGCGAGAGAACCAGCTCTCCATGCCATTCTTCACGGGACTGGGCCTGCAGATGCCTCGGGCCCAAGCCCGATCCGGCGTGCGAACCGCGCATCGCGCGACTGACTGGCACCCGCAAGAGCGTGACCATTCCGAGGCCGAGGTGGCACGCGGGATCGACTGCTGCGACGAAACCGGTTAATAGGGTAATGGGGCAGTGTTAGCGGCCCCGGCTTGACCACCGGTCCTTCGAGTGCCCCCAACGAGGAGCCGGAGCCGTGCGCGAGGCATCGAAGACCGGACTGAGTCGCCCGCTAGATTTCCTCGCACGCATTCGTCTGCGCATCGTAGATCCGGATTTGAAGCATGGGAAAGCGCTTCTTTAGTTCTGCTCCACCTGCCCTGGCGCCGTCTTTGGTTGCGAATTCAGCTCTGAGTCGGCCATCCACTTCAAGCGCGTAAGAAGAGACGGGCAATTCCCGGGGGGCTGAAACCATTTCATTTCCATTGGGTAGTGAGGTGGCTCAGAATGATGTGTAGCTTGAGTCGGCCATACCACACCAGAGCTACCTGCTCGGATGCCGCGATGGGCCTTGTGGATTGACGCCTCGCACCGAATGGCATCAGGACGGCACTCGCGATCGTCCGAACACGCGGGCGGCTTACCCCTCGCCGGTGCGTATACGAAGTAGCCACGGCTCCACATGGTTGTCCTTAAATTTTCCCGGCGCAAACGCATGCCCTCATGCCGTGCTGGGTAACTCTCAACACGTGAGTACGGGGAAGCGCACAACGAAAGAGCGGCCGCCAGTCGCGCCGACCGGGTCATGAAAAATCCTGGCCTTCTCCGAACGGGGCCGCGGCACCACCCGACCATCCCGGCTGGCTCTCAAGAGAGCTCCTGGTTTTCCGCGGTTTGCGCAAACGATACCGATTCACTTGCGCTGCGAGCGTTGAGCTGGACTCCGTGGCGCCTTTCGTCCAAATCTCTGATAGGACGCGAGACCAGATTTCTTTCGAACGTCGGTCTTTCCGTGGCAAGAACTTAAAATGTCATCGCTCTCGCCGAAACCGTCGGCAGCCTTCTGTGTGCCGATGGGGGTTGGCACAAAGCATAGCCAGGTTGCTGTCCTCCACGCCTGACTTCCACTCGACTGTCACAATTCACAGGCGCTTTTCTTCTTCAATCGCGTGAGAAACAGCGTTCCGAGGCTCGGCTTTCTCCCGCATGCCGAGTTGGCGGCTGAGCGATGGGGATCTCCTCCTCAGGCCGAGAGAGGGTGCTGTGCGCGCCCACTGAGTGAGACCGGTGAGGCTCGAAGGATACCGCGATACGCACACCGGAAGAAATCGCTTGAACCTCACGCAGCGTCAGGTCGTAGCTTGGAAATGAGGGCCAAGCTTTCATAAAGCAAACGTCGAAAGATGCGGCCCGATAACGGACATAGTGCGTTTAAGCGTCGAACGCGGCGCCGGATCGCACGTGAACATGAATCAAGACGAAAGGCTATTGTCGGAATGAAACACCGCGTAATGATGGTCGCATTGTTGGCTGTCATCACATCTCCGGTCTGCGCGGCGAAGCTCAGCGGCCCTCCGCGCATCCTCGACGGCAATACGATCGAGCTCGAGAAAACCACGCTTCGGCTCTCAGGCATCGACGCTCCTGAGACTGACCAGATTTGCCTCGACGCCCACGGCCGGAAATGGGCTTGCGGCGTGGCTGCTCGCGACGAGCTTATCAAGCATTCGAACGGACGAACGTGGGATTGTCATACCACAGGAGTTGATGAATACGGCAGGTCGCGTGGCCGTTGCTTCATCGAAGGCGAGGACGTGAACGCCTGGATGGTACGCTCCGGCTGGGCACTATCGTCGCCTTCTGCCAATACGTACGTTATCTATGAGGTTGTGGCGAGCAAAGCCTATGCGGGGCTGTGGTCGGGGGCGTTCATCGCGCCCTGGGACTGGCGTCGCCGCAACAAGGGGACGATCATCATCGGCGCGAGCTCGGTTCCGATCGACGCTCAGGAGCTCCTGCTCGGATCCGCTTTGCTATCGGACCCGCCCTCGTCAGAGTGTCTGATAAAAGGCACCGTGGGCCACAACGGCGAGCGACTTTATCACTTGCCCGGGCAATTCGGTTACGAACAAATCGACATGACGAAGAAGCCCGGTGAACGCTGGCTCTGCAGCGAATCGGAAGCCGAAGCGACCGGGTGGCGCAAAGCCGCGCGATGAGGTGAGATGCATGCATGCAGGCCATTATCCGAATATGTCCTATCTGACCAAGATCGCGCCTTCGCGCCGCTCGCTGTTGCTGTTCGCTGTTTCGGCGGCTTGCCTGCGGCTTGACAACAACATTGTCGATGCGAAGGAAGCAAAAACGCCGCCCAAGCCGAATAACCTGCTCTCGCCGGATGCTGCCCTGAAGCGGCTGATGGAAGGTAACGATCGTTATGTCCATGGCGTATCACGAGGCGACGATTTCAAGCGCGAGCGCTCTGTTTTGGTGGATGGGCAAAATCCATATGCCGCGGTTCTGAGCTGCGCCGATTCTCGCGTGGCGCCTGAACTTGTCTTCGGCAGCGGACTCGGTGATCTGTTTGTCTGCCGCCTCGCCGGCAACTTCGCCAACGATGACACGGTCGCCAGTATGGAATATGCGGTCGCCGTGCTGAATACGCCGCTGATCCTGGTACTTGGCCACGATCATTGCGGTGCGATAGACGCCACGATCAAGTCGCTCCACGACGATAAGCCGCCGCCGGGGCACATTTCATCCCTCATCGCTGCGCTTGCGCCTGCAGTAACAGCATCTCGCCAGCAAACAGGTGACACGTTCGCAGAAGCAACCCGACGAAATGTAGTCGATAATGTCAACAAACTTAAATCGACGGGGCCGATTCTCAACGCGGCAGTTGAGCAGAACAGACTGAAGGTCGTCGGGGGGCTATATCGGCTCGACACCGGCAGGGTCGAATTGCTGAGCTGACGCTGGCACCTTCGCGCGGCCAGCTGGTCGTTTGCCGCCTGATACAGGGCTTCATCGAGTTCCGCGCAATTCGCTCGTGCATCGGCTGCATCAACTGCACCGAGTACAATCAGCTCCACAATTGTTATAGCTTCGGGAAGCTTTATGTTATGCGCGGCCTCTTAATCCTCCTTGTGTTCTACGCGCTCATGTTGGCAACGCGAGGCCAGCACCAAGAAACACTCATATCGCGGCCAACAGTATTCAAGCCTGCACCTTAATGCGCGAGGCGGGCCGAGGGGGGTCAAGCGGCAGATCGCGGTGCGAGGCATGCAGGGTCTGAGCTCTCGGCCCCCGGAACAAGCGACAATTCCGGCAGACTCTCACTCCCGATCCGGCAAGCCATCTATGGTCCTGCTTATGATCACCAGGCTCAGCCAGGGCCGAAGATCAAATAGAGCAGGATTACGACCGACATGACTAACCAGCCGACCGACGTAAAGAAAATAGCTACTCGCGTAGGCATCGGACGTCTCTCTGCATCAGCCATTTGGGAGACCACAAGTGTCGGAAAGCAGCCTTGTTGCATCTGTCTTGGGCCTAGCTTGGATCAGCATAAACAGAAACTTGTCGCGCGCACGACGATGGCGACCATCGGCTCGAGCGGAGAACAATCTTTTATGCCCGCGCCGGAGTTCGTGAAGCCTGACGGTCAACTATCGACAGACGCGTTGACGTGCCATCTAAAAGGCACTCGTGGCTCTGCGCAGGCGGGTCTTGTCATTGGAAGTTCCGAAGTGGCGCATCGGAAAGGAGCATCTTCGCGGCCGGCGTGCACCTTTGAAGTGCGTTTTTCCAATGCGGACATCAGCTTGATGATCGCGACTCGCGCGGTCATCGCACGTCGTCCATAGTCTCTTCAACCAACGCATCGTCGACCAGACTGATCAGGCGTTGCTGCCGCTCAGGCTCCGCGACCACGGTAAATTGCGCTGTTGGTAGTCTCAGGAGATCGCAGCGGGGCTGAAACTCCAGCAGGCAAGCCGAGCCCGACTGGTCCGCGGCCGAGGTCCACTTCAGTCGTTCTCCTCCCGCCTTGTTCGGTTGATGACTTCTTGTGCCTGGTATCAGACACGGGAGGCGCGAGCATCCTCCTGGCGCGGCACGGGTCACGTGATCTCGCTCGATTCAGCCACGACCGGCAGACATGATTGGTGGCACGTCGATTGCTGGGGATATGGAAACGAGCCGCAGGCTTGGGGTACCGGTCGCCAAGTCAGGTATTCACAACGTGGTTCGCGCCGGCCGAGCCCCAATTGTGACAACCTGTCCGTTGGATAAGACATGACAAAACGAGCGCTGCCATCAGCCGTCCGAAACATAGTGCAGCAGAGGCGGATCGATCTCGCCGCCTCATATCGGTTGCCTTGCCAGTTCAGCCTCAATGGCAACATCGAGGCCACATCTCGATCAGCCTTCCTGGCCCTCAACACCTTTTCTTTGAGCCAATCCGCTCGGGGTGCGGTTTGGACTGGCAACCGCCTGCAATCGCATCACAGCCGATTATCAACTGCGACAGTTTCGACGATCCCTCCGGCTGGGTATCAATCCGGCCGGCTTCGCCATGCGCGGGCAGTCCATATCAATGACACGCGCCGTCGACCGGCTCAACACCCGAGGAAAGTTTATGAACGCTCCACCAGAGAAGATCACTGCAGAAGCCGACGCTATGGCTGCGACCTGGGATAATCTGTCGCCGCTACTGGTCGATATCCGCGCGCGTCGAGACGAGTTCGCCCGAGCGCAGAAGATTCCCGACGAGATCATCGAGGGCTTCAAGCGCGTTGGCGTCTATCGGGCTATGGCGGCCAGGCGATTCGGCGGTGAGGAGCGAACGCCGGCCGATTTTTGTCGCCTGATCGAGCGCATTTCTGAAGCCGACGGCTCCGCCGGTTGGGTCGCCAGCTTCGGCGATGGGGCTCGCTACCTCGCTGCTCTTCCGGACGACACGCTTCGCAAGGTATACGCGAATGGACCTGATGTGGTGTTGGCAGGTGCGGTTTTCCCACTCCAGCCCGCCAGGCGAAGCACCGACGGATTTGTCGTGAACGGCGTATGGCCATTCGCCAGCGGCTCACCGGGCGCGGACCTGATAGGCGTTGGCATCACTGTGGAAGACGATTCGACCGGTGACCTTGTGCGCGTAGCCGTAATGCCGGCCGAGAAGGTGACAATCCGCCCCAATTGGGACGTCATCGGCCTGCAAGGCACCGGCAGCCACGACGTCGTTGTCAACGATGTCATTGTGCCGGAGGAATGGACCTTGATCCGCGGCGGTCCGCCGACACTCGACGGGCCGGTCTATCGTTATCCGTCCGTGGCTTTCGCTGCGCAGGTGCATGCAATTGTCGGCATCGGTATTGCGCGCTCGGCGCTAGACGAGGTGGTCGCCATGGCCGGAAGCCGCGCCTCGATCACTGGAGCGCCCGTGATGGCGGAGCGCGGCTATGTCCAACTGGAGATGGCCAGAGCCGAAGCCATGCTGCGTTCCGCCCGTTCCTTCTTCTATGAGGCCACCGAGGAGCTGTGGAAGGAAGCGCTCAAGGGTGCGGTAAACCGGAGCACGGCGACGCTGATGCGACTCGCCGCAACGAACGCCGCGCGGCAGAGCGCTGAGGTCTGTAGGATTGCGAGCGGTCTCGCTGGAAGTACGTCGCTCTATACCACCAGCAATCTGGCGCGCGCCATGTGCGACAGCTTCGTGGTTGCCCAACACGCAGCTCTAAACGAGGGAACGCTCCAGAGCGCCGGCCGACTCCTGCTCGGAAGTGCAGCACAGCCGGGCTTTCCATGAAGTGGTTCACCCACGTCCCCACACGCTCTGCAGCTACGAATTGCAGAGCCTGCGATATGATGCGGCCTGCGGTTGCAAGGACTTGGCGGCCTGCCGGCCTTGTTTAAAGGACAAGAAAGAGAGAGACCCTTGCGGTCAGGCGCTTCTCAAAAACACCACCGCATCTCCATAGAGCATCCCCTCCCCGCCGCACTTGCCCCATTTCCTCATACGACCGCGGCTATCGGCCCGGAGATCAACCGGCCCGCACATTCCGGACACGCGCCAGCACGCTCCAGAACATCTGCATCGTCAGGCTAAAAGGCCTTGAATCGCACGCGACGTCACGGTGTACCATGAGAAATAGATGACGAGGATGCCCCGAAAATCGGAGCGGACGGCGGCTTCCTGCCATCGGTGAGACGATGATGCCAATGCGGTCGTTGTGTGTGCAGCAGAGGGCCCTCGCGTGCGGGATCGCGCGAACGGGCAACGAGTGCTCGCATGCGAAAAATAACGTACTTCGTCCCAGCCCAGGGGAAGCTGGGTTGCTGCGCTCTGCGGCCGACACATTGACGCCATTCAGCTGCGGATCGTCTCTGTTCGGCAACGCTCACTTTATCACCATGGCTCGACGATCCTCAGGATAACGGACAATACACCCTTCAAGGTTTGTGCGAGCCAGCGTTGAGCCGCATTCGGTCAATATCGTCTGATAGAAAGGAAAAGGCGCGAGATTTCTCCGGTCATTAATCCTTTCGTAATTAGAATTTGCGGTGAACGTTTTGCCGCAAATAACCGTCGACAGTTCTCCCTCTGTCGACGACTGACTTCGGCCCGGCTATCGAAATGAGGCCGGGCTTTTTTTTGCCACCGATCGACGACAGTTTGGACTGTTCTGGCCCGTGGTATCTGATGATTGCGAAGCTTGGGGAGACAGAGACAAACGTCAGAATGATCGAGAGGATAGTTCATCACATCCTGAAGCCGATTGATCCGATCCTAGTGCCCGAGCTGCTCTGGCTGCTCGCCTCCATGGGCCATGGCGACCACCCTCGCGGCCCGGGCACCCACGACTCTGCTCGGAGCGCCTGATCCAGCTCCCGGGCATGAGTATGGAGAAGACTGTCCACGCCATCCTAACCTTCTACCCGCTTGAGATTTCGCCGATCCGCGCGCGTGATGATGCCGGTCGACGATCTCGACCGTGTGCCCGGACGCACGCACGGTGCAGACCGAGATCGAGCGCTGGGTCGGTCGCCCCATCAGTCGCAGCAAACTCTCATGTCCGGATCTTCTCGCGCTAAGGCTTAGGGCTGGCGCGGTGCAGGTGGGTGACAGCACCGGATATGCGTGCTTTCTGATCAGGAAGGGCGTGATCAGCTGAGAGAACAATTCTGCGCAAGATTGCGCAGGACTCTGCACCCAAATTTGAATAGCCTCCGCGCAACAGACCGACTATTGTCGATCCATGTCGCGCGCCTTGTGTGTCTAACTGCTACTATCATCCTGTCGCTGCTGTCGGTCGTCGCGAACGCTGCGCCAATCCAAAAGCGGCCCAAGCCGGTCTGGCAAGGTTACGGCTTCCTGCCCGGCTATCGCCAGCCGCTCAGCAACAGCATTCCGCTCTACGGGCATAAGGACGCGATGCGCCGGCTCTCGCGCGCCGACCGGCGCCACTGGTATATTGACCCGGTTCATCAGTACCACGGTTGGGATGGCGAATGGCACTATTTCGGCCGCCCCGGCTTCCGCCGGCGGCCGCTACAATGGCGGCGGTTTCGGGCCGTGCTGGACGCGGACGCCGATCGGGCCGATCTGGAATTGCGGGTGATCGGGCGGCGCGGCTAGGAGAATCTTCGGCCATTGCGCCAGCATTACGTCAAGGCGTTTCCTGACATCCTCGCCGATCTTCGTCATCGCGCCGCAGCCGCACGGGCCGAGCGTGCTCGCAGATTCGATGATCAACTCCGCTTGCGACACATGAGCAGCAAGTAACCGCGATTACGATGGCGGTCTTGATCCGATCCGGCACGAGATCGGCCGCTGATGATCGCGGCCCCCTTCTCCTGCGCCGCACGCTTTGCTGGACAATCGGCTGCTGCAGTTATGCTGGACGCCTCACGGCGACCTTCATATGGCATAAACACATGCTTCAGCTCGCTTTCCGATTGAGACAAGGAACTACGAGAACCAGTTGCTTCGAAGCAGTGCACCAGCTTACCAGAGGTTCAGACCATCAGCTGCCGTTCAGATGATTCCACGCTTCGAGCCCCAGCTGGCAGTGTTGATTCAAACATATGAAACGGCTCGGCCTGCTGGCTGCAAAGTCCTCGGTCGTGCCGGCTCGCCAAATAAATGATTGTCAGAGACCCACCACCCGCCCGACGCCGACGTGATGCGTGTGGTCTGCAATGGCAGCCGGAAACCGGAGTGCCCGCTCGGCTACTGACATCCCCTCGCCTTCATGACGCCAATTGTGCAGCTTTGGGTGGCATGGAGCGCGCTGGTCAGGTCTCCCAGCAATGAATGAGGCGCTCGATACGAGCAGCCACTAGAAGCGCGTATTTTTGAGCAATACATCACCTTCCACTGTGCGCGGATAATGGGCCGCCACTTCGAATGATGGTAGCAAGTCCAGAATGGCTTGCAGGGACAACTGCCCTTCGTAGAGCTCACGGTCGCTATATTCCGTGTAGATGAAGCGCGTGTTGCTCAAGGTCCGCATGCCGCCGGCAATAACATCGGCTTCGGCTCCCTGGACATCCATCCAGATGAAATCGACCGTGTTCAGCTCCGCCTCGCCGCACCAGTCATCCAGCCGCCGCGTTTCAACCGAGACAGGGCGATCGAATCGGACCCAATCATACTCAGTGAGATGATTCTTTGGGCGGCGTATTGAGCCGGAGAGGTCCCATTCCTTCGCGTCACCATCTGCATTGCTTGGATGGAAGTCGATCATCCCGTTTCGATCACTGATCGCGATTTCAAGCAGCTTCACCTTATTGAGGGACGAGCCCAGCTTTTTCTTGAAGCGCGCGATCGCTCTGGGGTCCGGCTCAAAGCAGTAGAGCTGAGCTTGCGGGCAGAGGTTGAGAAACTGTTGCGTATCGGTCCCGTCATTGCAGCCGATATCCAGGATGACTGGATTCGGCTTCTGAAGAAGTGAGACGATGTACTGGTGGACTTCTACAGAGGACACAGGTGCTTTTCCCATTGGGCGCGGAGATCGCGTGAATTTCGAGCTTCGAAGCTGCAATCACACGCCAGATGCGCCGGCACAACGTATATCAACGTATATTATTCATATGCCCCTCAGTCCCCTTGATCCATGACGGCTATTTGGATGCCATCGACATAAAAAGGGAAACCTCTCGGACCGACAGGTGCAGCGACTGCCATGGCGGGCCTCTGCTGGGTTCGTACCAGCGTGCAATGACCTTATCGAGCTCGGTCCAGATCAATTCTTGAAGGTCCCGCGCTCAAGATAGTTGGCATAATCGTTATTATGCGCGAGGATCTCATATTGTTCGAACCCGCCCTTCGATGAATCTTGTGCGCCGCACGTTTCCCCGGCTCCTAGATGCTGCTGTAAGACGAACCAATTATGTGCAGCCAGGCCGCCGCCGTCGAAATACGCCGGCGCTTCGATCGGTGTAAGGGCCGCCAAGTTGAGGAACCCTGGGATCAACCGGGTGTTCCGACGAAACGCAATGTCATTTTCGCAACAGCTTGGCGGACTGTGTACCTGAGGGCGTTTGCTTCCGGACAAAGACACGCGCAGACCAGGCAGCGATTCAGCAGAACTGCAGGCATGATCGTTCAGCTCATTTTTGGCCTGACTCTTGCTGTAATTGGGCTCGTCACAATGTGACTATCTCCAACTTGTTCAGACGCTCAGGAGACTTGTATGAATTTCCGTCCGCTTCACGACCGCGTCGTGGTCAAGCGCATCGACGCCGATGAGAAGACCGCTGGCGGCATTATCATTCCCGACACAGCCAAGGAAAAGCCTTCGCAGGGCGAAGTCATTGCAATCGGCCCGGGCGGCCGCGATGAGACCGGCAAGCTGATTCCGATCGACATCGAGGTCGGCGACCGCGTGCTGTTCGGCAAGTGGTCCGGCACCGAGGTCAAAATCGACGGCCAGGACCTGCTGATCATGAAGGAGAGCGACGTGATGGGCGTTCTCACCGATGTGTTTTCCACGAAGAAAGCCGCCTAACCCAGCGCTCGCACAGCCCACCCCCTGACGAGCGCCCGGCGGGCGCGCTGAAGGAAGAGAAAATAAGAACTGAGGAATTCTTTATGTCAGCCAAAGAAGTCAAATTCGGAGTAGACGCGCGGGACCGCATGCTGCGCGGCGTCGACATCCTCGCCAATGCCGTGCAGGTCACGCTCGGTCCGAAGGGCCGCAACGTAGTGCTCGACAAGTCGTTCGGCGCGCCTCGCATCACCAAGGACGGCGTTGCCGTCGCCAAGGACATCGAACTCGACGACAAGTTCGAGAACATGGGCGCCCAAATGGTGCGCGAGGTGGCTTCGAAGGCGGCGGATGCTGCCGGCGACGGCACCACCACCGCGACCGTCCTGGCCGCCGCGATTGTCCGCGAGGGCGCCAAGTCGGTTGCCGCCGGCATGAACCCGATGGACCTCAAGCGCGGTATCGACCTCGCGGTCGAGGCCGTCGTTGCGGACCTGCAGAAGAACTCCAAGAAGGTCACCTCGAACGAGGAGATCGCCCAGGTCGGCACCATTTCGGCCAACGGCGACCAGGAGATCGGCAAGTTCCTCGCCGACGCCGTGAAGAAGATCGGCAACGAAGGCGTGATCACGGTCGAAGAGGCCAAGTCGCTGGAGACCGAGCTCGACGTCGTCGAGGGCATGCAGTTCGACCGCGGCTACATCTCGCCCTACTTCGTCACCAACGCCGACAAGATGCGGGTTGAAATGGAGGACCCTTACATCCTGATATACGAGAAGAAGCTCTCCTCGCTGAACGAGCTGCTGCCGCTGCTCGAGGCCGTGGTGCAGAGTGGCAAGCCGCTGGTCATCGTCGCCGAGGACGTCGAAGGCGAGGCCTTGGCCACGCTTGTGGTGAACCGTCTCCGTGGTGGTCTGAAGGTCGCGGCCGTCAAGGCTCCGGGCTTCGGCGATCGCCGCAAGGCCATGCTCCAGGACATCGCGATCCTGACCGGCGGCCAGGCGATCTCGGAAGATCTCGGCATCAAGCTCGAGAACGTCACGCTCAACATGCTCGGTCGCGCCAAGAAGGTGACGATCGACAAGGAGAACACCACGATCGTCAACGGCGCCGGCAAGAAGGCCGACATCGAGGCGCGCGTGGCCCAGATCAAGGCGCAGATCGAGGAGACCACCTCGGAATACGACCGTGAGAAGCTCCAGGAGCGTCTCGCCAAGCTCGCGGGCGGCGTCGCGGTGATCCGCGTCGGCGGCGCGACCGAGGTCGAGGTAAAGGAGCGCAAGGATCGCGTTGATGACGCGATGCACGCGACCCGCGCGGCAGTCGAGGAAGGCATCCTGCCGGGCGGCGGCGTCGCCCTGCTCCGGGCTTCCGAGCAGCTCAAGGGCCTGCGCACCAAGAACGACGACCAGAAGACCGGCGTCGAGATCGTCCGCAAGGCGCTGTCCTGGCCGGCCCGCCAGATCGCGATCAACGCCGGTGAAGACGGTTCGATCGTGGTCGGCAAAGTCCTCGACAACGAGCAGTACTCTTATGGCTTCGATGCGCAGACAGGCGAGTATAGCAACCTTGTCTCCAAAGGCATCATTGACCCGACCAAGGTCGTGCGCATCGCAGTCCAGAACGCCTCCTCGGTGGCGGCGCTGCTGATTACGACGGAAGCGATGGTTGCCGAGCTGCCGAAGAAGGCCGGGGCTGGTCCAGCAATGCCTCCAGGCGCCGGCATGGGCGGTATGGACTTCTGATCCACTCTCTCAAAGTATCGATGACATCAAAAACCCTGGCACGAATGCCAGGGTTTTGCTCGGGCGAGCTTGCAACGTAGCCCTTGCAAGCCGCGCCAAAGGCCCAACCCATCCGCCTATCCGTATGAACGGCGGTAGGGCCCAGACTTAATTTGCTTGTGACTTTTCCTTCGGCGGGGAAATGGCCTCGGTCGACGTTAAACGGGTCCAGCACTGCGATGGAAGTGGGCCTGTCGCTATTTCAGTCTCACGAACCTACCTCTGCTGAGTGTTTGAACCCTTCGTCTGGCGCTTATCCGGCGCCGCCTACCCGTTTTCGACCTTCTTGCCTACTTTCCTGTCCTGACGCGTGGTCCCAAGCGCCCAAATACCTTTCCTGCAGTTTCGCACTTACATCTCATGGCGAGAGCGCTTGTTTGAAACCCCTCAGGAGAAGTGCTCATTGTCAAGAGCCACAAGATGTCCCGTGGAAGTGCCATGATTTAGCGTGCGCTTCATTTTTGTCCTCGCGGATGGGCTCCGCTTCGCCTACTGGGCCCTGAACTCCGCCGCAGGGTCCTACCATGATATCTGTTTTAGAGAGAGTGTGTGTCAGCAGGTTGCGCAATTGAGGCTGTTGAGCATACGGCCAGGCAAATCACGGGGAATGACTTTTGAGGATGCAGCGGGACCGAAACTTTGGACTACCCAGAAGTAGAGTTTTACGACTCTGAACACTTTGGCGGGCTGGTTGCGCCACGTGAGTTCGCAGCAAAATCGGCGATCTATTGCCGATTGCCCTCCGGGAGCATTCTTTGTTGTAGAATTTGCGCCAAATCCCCACGTTTCCTGGGCGTCTGCATGGCTGAGGAACTGATCGGCGCTGAGATCGGCCGGGAAGCGGTAGGCGCAATAAACCCCCGTCCCCGACAACGTGCTTATACTGCGCTTGCATCCACACTATACCAATGTGTAGCCAAGCTAGCCACGCGGATGAATTGGCCCGAAGCGGGGCCGGGATCATTATGGGCCTTATGGCTATGTATACTCAGGTTAACGCCCAATTCGGTGAGGCGCAGGAACGCACAGCTGAGGGCCGTGCAGCTGCACTTTTCTCCAGTTTGATCGCTGACCTCAGTCAGCTGAATTTCGCAGACGCTGATGACCGCCGAGCATTCCCTCCAACCCTACACAGCATCTTGGCAAGGCATGGACTGTTCGGGCTCACCACACCAGGAGAGCACGGCGGATTAGCTCTTTCCTTGCAAGAGGCCATCGACCTCATCTCCGCCACTGCATCCTTCGACGTCTCCGCTGCCTCCACCCTCGTCATCCATAACTTCCTAGCCTTGCCCTGCATCGAAGCGGCACCGCACATCCCCGAACAAAAGCATATCATTCGGGGTGCAACACGCGGCGATCTCTGCGCTTTCGCTTTGACCGAGCCTGGAGCTGGCTCTGCCCCGAGGCATATAGAAGCTTCGGCTCTCATGCGCGAAGATAAAGTTCGGATCTCTGGCCGCAAGATCTGGATCGGCCTCGCTGACTGGGCTCGCTGGATCGTTTGCTTTGCTCGCGCGTCTGGTCCCGATGCGAAAGGTCGGCTCGTTGGTGTACTCGTTGACAGGCAGGCTCCAGGGCTAAAGGTCACGCACGAGCATCGCACACTCGGTCTACGTGGCATTATTCAGAATACTCTGGAGTTTCAGGATGTCGAGGTGCCGCGTGCTTACGTGCTCTCTCGCGATCAAGACGGCTGGGGCGCGGCGTCATCTAGTATGAACCGCGGCCGCATCGGTGTGGCTGCTATGGGTCTTGGAGCGCTTGAGCGCGCTATCCAGCTCGCAGCCTCTTATGCAAGCCATCGTCGACTCGGTAAACTGCGTATGATCGAGAACAGCTACATCGAGCAGTTATTTGGGCAGATGGTGCTGCGGCGGGAGGTCGTGAAGGCGATGCTGGCAGCATCCTGCCGACTTGTTTCAGCGCAGGGCGCGCCCAACGTCCACCTTGCGTCGGCAACGAAGGTTTTGTCCTCGGAATGGTGCGGTCTTGTCGCTGATCAATGCGTCCAGCTGTTAGGTGGCCGTGGTTACGATGAGGGAACGCCTTTAGCTAAAATCTATCGAGACGCTCGCATCCTCCGCATCTTCGAAGGTCCGACTGAGGCGCTCTTATCACACCTCGGCCGCTGCCTCCTCTCTAAAGCCACCCGTGATGAAATAGCCGATCTGTTTCGGTCAGTTGGTGCGGCTTCAGTCCATGCTGCTGCAGTTGAGGAACTCTCTGGGCTCCATGAGACAGACGGTGCCGTGCTGATCTATGCGGGTTGGCTCACCACATTGGGCTTGGCAAAAGCTGTCATGTCTGCTGGTTGCTTCTCTATCTCAGATTGCGCCGCAGCAGCGGCTGACCTGGTCAGTTCCGAGCTAGCAACTCTCCGTACTCGCGCGCCGGCACGGCAATCTGTCGAAGTCCGCAATCGGGCCAGTCGGACTCTGACCACCTTCCTTCAAGACGCGGCTTGTTCTATTCGCTCACCTGTTCTCACTGACGATTACCTTAAGCTAGTGCAGTATGTCTGAGAACTAGCGGATGCCGGACCTCTTTCCACCTGGTGGTCCCGCGCGCGACTATGCAACTCCGGAAAGCCGAAGACTCAACGGCGAGATCAATCGGCGGACCGAGGTGGTCGGCATCTTCCCCAACGAGGACGCCATCGTCCGCCTCATCGGTGCAATTCCTGCCCGATCAGAACCACGAATGGGCCGTCCAGCGCGCCCATTACATGACGCTGGAAGCCATCGCAACGTTGAGCGATGATCCCACCATCAAGCCTACCGGCGATCGCCAACTGACCTCCCGGCTCCAGCCGCTGGACGCCGTGACCCGCCGCCCGTTGCACTATGACATGGGACACGATCGCATCGTATCATCTACGTGACACCCGACCACAATGTCGAGAAAGAGGGGTCCGTGAAAGGCAAGCGTAGATCGGATCCCGTTTTGACTGGCCGTTCACGGCTATTTTGGCCCGCGTGAAGCGCTGATGCGCCTTCCATTTTCCGGACAATGCGGAGACAGCGGCCTCGAGCGCTATCCGGTCGATGAAGCGGCGATCGAATCTCTCTGGGCCGCACGGACGCATATGTCCGTGCTCGGGACGAGAGGGGTCACCTATGACATCGAGGTATTCCGACATAGTCCGGCACACCGCCGACATCCGGCGGCATCGAGTAAGAGTGGAAGGCCGTTCGTTCGCCTGTTGTCGGATCACTTTTCGCGCTTGATCGGATGGGCCCAGCTGTCGTCGAAGTCGCAGAGATAATGGATCGTCTTTCGTGAATGATGTCGCGGAGCCGCGCCTTGCAAACATCGATGGGCTTCTGATGACACTTTCTGCGACACATGGCACATGCGAGTTTCACGACCTCTTTGAAGAGATCGGCTTGTGTCTATGCTTGACCATACCCTTAAGTCGGACGTCCGCTGGACAGACGCGTGGGTTCCAGACAGGAGCATCGACCCACCCACACCGGCCGCTTTCGTTTTATAGATCGCGTCGGGTTCGTCAGCTTTCGGAAAGCTAGTCCGTGTACAATGCCGTTGAAGTTAGCGGCGCGTGGTAGGGACAGCGCTTGCTCCGTGTATGCGTGGGGCTTTTGGGCGCCGAGTCACGTTTCTGCTAACTTCAACCAGTGCGGGCGTGGCAGGGACAGCGTCTGATCCATCCAGCCCGACCAGCGCCGAGTCGCGCCCGCGCTGCTTCCGGTGTGAGACTGGAATCATATCTAAACCACGGGGCGACGTCTTCCAGATCAAGCTAATAGCCAGCTTGCGCGCATTCCGCGGAGAGGGCTCCGGGTCGCATGTCACCTGGCATTGTTCGGGAAGTGTCAAATGACCTTCTAGCCCAGCTCGATGCAAAGTTTGACCGTCAGGCTTGGAACGAACCTGCGTCGGTTCCGGGGCTGAGGTCTTCTCCAGAGCTGAACGTCAGCGGAAGTGCAGCGACGAGGACAAGGCGCGGATTGTTGCGGAGCTCGTGGCGAACGTCGACTCGGTCGTGCGCTGGTGCGACGGCATGCATTGTCGTCCACGGCAGCTGTCTGGCTGGCGAGTTCAGTAGAGAAGTGGCCGGCGACGATTCCGAAGCCGACGAAATACAGCTTGTGCCGCCTGTGTTGGATCCGTGATGCTTGCCCTTGGCCCTGAGCGTAAGGACGAAAAGCGCCGAACCCCACGCGAGGAGCTTAACCAGCTTTCATGCAAGCTCTAACGGGCCAACGGTCCTGCTTCAGTGCAAGCGAAGCCCATTCAGTCTTTGACGCGCGAGGGCACGAGCTCATGAACCCGAGTGACCGGCCAGCCTCTCTCTGAATATTCTCCCCCTCGCTGCACTACTTCCAGAGAGCTTCCGTCGAGCGTGCCCCTCCAACGTCCGAAGGGCGCCGGTGAGCTCCGCTACCACGTCGGGCGCACGTTCAGGGTGCCACAATCCGTCTTCCGTGCCGTGGTGTTGCACTGTCGGACGCGACGCGGCTGTCCGGCATTAATCGCGAAAGCATCCGCGCGTGGGATCGGCAAGGCCCGTTTTGGAACCTCCGCAACACTCACGTCATCCTCTGTGTGACGACCATCGATATATCAAGTCCGTTCGGCGGGTTGCGGTAGCGGTCGGCAAGACTTTTGAACAAATCACCCATCTGATCTGACCGAACTGTAAACTCTCCATAGTTAGGATCAAAGAGGGTCGTCATTCCGTTCGATGTAGACGTTGCGATCATGTGGGCGTCACCTTCGGCGAATCGCAAGCTGACCAAATAGATCGATGGATCGTGGGTGACCTCGCTCACGATCTGGTCAATGCGCGAAGATGTACCAAACCTATATCGCTTTTGCTCGGCGGACGGCTCTAGGCCAGCTTCGCGTAACATCGTGCTTCTTGCCTGAGGATTGTGAGAACTTTCCGCCGACTTGAGGCGTTCATACCGCTGCTGCAGCACTGCGGCTGAGCTGTGAGTTTCAGTACCCGGGCGGAGCGCCCTCATCCGGGATGAAGGACTGCTTGGGAGATTGCGGATCCACTCCGCTGCCAATCCAACGCAGATGCCGTTGACATTGGCCTCGGACAATTCAGCAGTCCTGTAACCGAACAGAGGAGGGATAGGCCTCGCTGGAGAGGATGGACTTGAGCTGGAGGACAAAGAGGTTATGCTGGAATCTGAGGTGCTTGGACTGTAAATGTTTGCATCGGAGGTATGTGGCCTGCTGCAGCAGAGCCCCATTTTGTCGGGCAATTCCCCAGGTGACGAGCTCTCCCGTCGAGCGAGATCCATCAGTGTTTGCGCAAATTCGCTGCTGTCTGCCGGCTGACGCGGTTCGTTAGTTTGATTAGGGCGTGTGGATTGACCACTAACTCGATTATACATGGCGGCTCGCCTGCCTCTTCAGCGTACGTTTCCTCAGAGCGAGGGCGGGCTGCTTACGCCCTGCCTGCGAATGCTATTGCGGCAAGCTGACGACGAGCTGACAACCAAATAGGCTTGGAGAAGCTACCGCCCGAGTTGGCTATTTGGCGACTCGACCGTCTCTGCTCATCAGCCCCGCTTCAGATGAGGAGTAGTGCCGACGAGCTACCGGCTCTTGCAGAGCGACCGGTAGGCCTAGCTTGAGCAATTCCGCATGCCGTCAGGGTGACCGGACCCCGGCTCGTGGCGTAGGCGGCGCCTGGACAGCGCCTTCGTCAAACTGAATTCGGCCTTCGCTTTGGCTTCGGTCTCAGCATTTCGCGTTATGCCATTCGGTCGGCACATGCTTTTCGCTTCGTCGGATCGTCCAGTGATTGACTCGTGACAAGTCGTCTGCCCGGTGAGACGTCGTTGTTGCTGCCGAACCGGCGTTCAGCACGGTACTGCAAACACTGGTTTGAATGCCACCAAGACCCGAACTCCAATTCGTTCCTTCGATAATAATTGGTCCCAAGCGCATACGAGACATCTCTTGAACCGGATCAGTGCACCATCAGCAGCTCCTTTGAAAACAGCGATTTCAGGCTCAGCACCCCTGCACAGTGCAACAGGCGATCGGCGACTATATCCGCTTGCGACGCCGCGTTCCGGCGGCGCCGAACCGGTGCTTCTGCACCCGCTCGGCCTCATCTTCCGCTCAGATGTCCTTTTAACTCAGCTCATCATGCTGTCGCGCTCATCTGGGCGAACAACTTTGCGGCTTCTGATGGCCCTAGCCCAACGATGCCCACAAAGCTCGGCGGCGGCATTGGGATGCCGCGATGAGTGGGTCTCCACAGGTGCAGGCAATATCGGCTGTTATTCACATACTGCGAATGTGGCGGATGCAATTGCATGACACACTCCTCTTCATCCCAGAACAGGTCTTTGACAAAGCACATCTCGTCCCAATTCGGACAGCGCCGCGGCGTCGAGACAGCGACATGCTCCCAGCCAGGACGGACGAATCCACTTATCTTTAGTTCACACCCGCAAGGCCCCTGCACGAGGAACACGCCGCAAGGGCCTGATCCCGGAACGGTAGCGAACCGGCCGTGTTGCACGCGGCCGGCCTCCAGCTTCTCTATCATCTGCGCCCGCACGCCCGCTCCTTTGCCTCTCGGATGGCCTTGAACTCGACGCAGATGACGTTGTCTCGCAACTCGTCAACCGGCTCGATCCTCGGCCCAGCGCTCCTATACCCCTTTTCAGCGCACCATCTGAGAAAGCCGCAGATGTTCATCATCACTCGTTCTCCTGTTATAGTCTTCTAACACTCGCATTGTGGGCGAAGGTCGCTCTCAAGGGCCACTGATTGCCTGAGCATGCGCGATAACACGATCTGCGCGATGGCGAATCAGTCCGCCGATTGCACCTTCCCGCTCGTAAGGCAGCTGTGCCATCAAGCCCCTCTCATGCGAATCATCTTACTTATCGATGCCAGCCAGTATTGGTCGCACGTCGCCGAACAGATCGCGCATCAGCAACAGCAATGTCCGCCATCGCTCTTGCCCACTTCAAGCAAGCGTTAGCGCCCATTCATGTTTCATGGTGACCTTCTTCACAAGAACTTGTCGGCTCTTGGCCGTCACCTCCTCTTCAATGAATTGGTCGGCATCATGGCATGCTCCCTATGGTGGCGTTTGACATCCACATTCTATGATGACTCGCAAAACCACTGCTGGCACCAGTTGATGCTTCGCGGCGATCTTACTGCTTGGTGAGATCGTAGTACTTGACCATTCGCAGCTTTCGGTCGAGTCTGAACGGTGCCAATGCGCCATCTACGTAAGCTCGATTGAATTGTACGGGACCAAATCAAACGGGCCTGCACCAGAGCCGCTGACGCCGAGCACGAACTGTTTTCGAGCTGATAGCATCCAGCGGATCGCCTGCCATCTCGGTGTCTCCTCGTAAGGTGATGGTCAGAAACAATGATTAATCGATCTCTATGAGTGCGACCGTCGGCCGCCTTCCCGCGCTACTACGATACAGCTCTTACGCATTTCTCACGGTATGACGCTCGCGAAGCGCTCACGCTTTTGCTGCTAATGCGGGTGTTGTCTTTCAGACATGGACGTCGCGAATCCGACCTTGGACAGCGGTTCCGTGTCGCCAACGCCCGACAGAGGCGTTTTTGCTTACATCAAAGCGGTGCCGACACTTCTCCGTCGTGGCATGTAGATTGCTGTGGCAACGGAACGCCGACCTTAAATGCACCGACGATACGACGAGCATACCATCGGCCGGATGCTCGCCGCGCTCAGACAAACGATTCTGACACTCTCCTTATGAAAGAGGACCGCGAACTTATGAGTAGTACGAGGCATGCAAAACCCGGCATTTTTCCGTGGACCAGCGCGACGTCTGATGAAATGACGCATTGGCGCGCACCAAAGCAACAACCGATCAAGCATTACGGCGCCGATTGTCGCTCCCGGCAGGTGCAAAGGAGGTGGAACCTTTGGCTGCTGGCTGCACTCCTCATAAATGCGCTGCTTTGGGCCGGTATCTACTGGATCATCGCAGCGCTCTTCTGAAATAATCTCGCGGATGCCAAAGGCGCGAGGAGCTTACCGACACCTCTCGCATGCCGCGGCCGCACCGTATGCGCACCATCAATCGGACGTGGAGACCTCTTCACAGACTTGGTTCCAGTGACACACTTCGCGCGACTACCTGGAAATCCGTCCCTCCGACCAGCGCAAAGTAAATATTGACCGATGCCGCAGAACTCTCGAATTTGCCAAACTGATATGCCATTGCAGCCGCGACGAAGTGCAAAACACTGACCTGTAACAGCTCAACATGTCCCCGCGCGGATGTCATCCGGGCTTCCGCTTTAACTGCGACGCATTGACTCGTCTGGATCCCGCATTTTTCGTCATATGAGAATTAGCTTTCGAGAAGCTGACTAAACAAGTAGACTTGAAGGAGCGTTGGGCAGGCGGCCTGCTCCGCCTTCACCTACGTGTCGCGATCAGGAGCGCGCCACAGGACCGTCAGGATGCCTTGGCCCACGGTGCCCCTCAACGTCCCTTCCAGGCACTGACTTGCAGCTGAGCGACATTTTGCGCGGACCATTAGGTCGGGTAGCGATCAACGGGCTGGGGGCCTTTTGATGATCCGCAGGGACGCTTTACAGCTCTTCCTCAGGCCACGTATCGTCCTCGTTTTTGTGCATCCGCCACACGTGGGCACGCCGAGCCAGCTTGTCGTATTCCACGGCAATTTTAAGCAGCCTGTCTTTGGCTTTTCCGTCAGCGAGCGCTTCCGCTTTCTTTCGCGTTGCTTCCGCACGGCCTCGCCAGTGGTCGGGCTGGTAGAGTTTACTTTTCGGATTCATGCCGAGAGCATGCAATTGGCAGATCAAAGAAATGCGACACCGGCGCTCCGTATAATCACGTAACAGCGACGCTCGTGGCCTCGGTTGCCGAAGCGGGCAGTCGCCATGCACAGCTGCTATTCTGAAACACCAAAGTGCGCCTTGCAGCCGAGGCTCGTACGAAGAATGCACAGCCCCGACATCCTCAGACGATGGGATGCACGAGGGGCTTGAATCGGACCTAGCGTTAGATTGTACGATCCTGGACAAGTGGGAACCACGTCCGACAATCCAGCGGTCCGGACACGTCATGAGAATTGCGAATGTTTGAAACATCTAAACTCACCTGGCGCGACTCGATCAGGACGATAAGATCTTCCAGGCGCATCGTTGTCCGCGCTTCGTCGGAGCTGTTCCTGTCGCGGCTGGACGAAATCGCGCGTTTCGAGATCTGCACGGCAGGCGCTTCCATCACCGTAGCCTCGCCGGAACGGACGCAAGACGGAGGCTCCGCCTCAGATACCCCACCCAACGAACACGGGCGCGACTACACCAAACACAGTCTCGGCCCGCGCCATCATGGTTCGCTCTGAACGATCGAATGCATCATCAACCGTGGCTTGAGCGCACCTGGCTTTTGCCCGATCTCTCTGCCTCGCGATAGTTGGCACGTGCCCTTCCCGCCGGCTACCGCGTCAATAGTCGCCTGGCGGATAGGCTCAGCCAGAGTACCTAAGCACATGTCACGCCCAAGCAATGCCTCGCAACATCCAAGCATGCACAACCGCACAATCACCGGAAGCTCCGAAATGATCACTTGTTTGGCCAGCTCACCCGCCAGTGCATCCCCTCTTCGCGGAGCTCCACCACTAGGGCAGGTGTCGTTTCGTCGTGCCGGACAGATGACCAGCACCGTACAGTCAGACCGCAAAAGTGAAAGGACGAGCTTGCCGGCACAGCACTTAAGCAGTTCCAGCTTGTTTCGCGGTTGACAGGTCATGTTGGCACTTCGCGCAGGAAGAACAATACCGCTGCCCGACCGACCTAAAGGGATATCATGACTCAAAATCAACGAACTCAGCTGCCTTCGCGCCTCACACTCTACTACTGCGCCGTCGCTCTTGCCGTCGCAATGACAGCTCTAATACCCAGGCTGGTCAACGCGCGCGATCAAGCGCCGACCGCAGAGGAGAAAGAGGCTTGCATGGAGGACGTGTTCCGCCTTTGTAGCAGCCACATACCAGATCGCACCGCTATCACTGCCTGCCTCAGATCCAAGCAAGCGAGCCTCAGTCAGCAATGTCGCTACGTGATCTCCGTGCGCGACACTGGCAAAAAAAGCAGCGACTCGAAGTGAAGATGTGCTGCCTGTTCGTTTGCCTCATCCACAGAAGTGGTCCAAGCCTGACCTGCAGGACGGTCACCCGAGGTCAGATGACGAGCATGGCCGCCTACAATTGACCGACGCTCTGGTTCAATCGCGCTTGTCCGGATAGGCGAATGCATAAATTACCCTTCGATACGGTTCTGATCGCCAATAGGGGTGAGATAGCCGCACGTATCATCAAAACCTTGAACAAGCTTGGGCTTCGGTCTGCAATTGCCTACCATGAGGTTGACGCGGGAACCCCGGCCGTCTCAATGGCCGACCTGGCTATTCCGATCAGCGGCCGCACGCCGATCGCAAGCTATCTGGATATCGAGCAGATCATCGCTGCCGCCCGCAAGGCGAACGCCGGCGCGATACATCCCGGTTATGGAATGCTTTCCGAGAATGCGGAATTCGCCAGTAGAGTGACAAAGGCCTGTATTGTATTCATCGGACCCGCTCCAGAAACCATCGAGCTAATGGGCGATAAGATCCGCGCCCGTGAGTTCGTTCAAAGCAACGGCTTTCCAGTCGCACCCTGCGCCATCGAGGAAGATGATCCGGCCACATTCGTTTCGAGAGCGCGGGCTATTGGAGTTCCTTTGCTCGTGAAGCCATCATCTGGCGGTGGCGGCAAGGGAATGCGGATTGTACGCGACCTCGCTACGTTGGAGGCAGCCATTGAGCAGGCGAGCAGTGAAGCGCGTCGCTACTTTGGAGATGGCCGACTTTATGTTGAACGATATATCGAAAGACCGCGACACATTGAAGTACAGGTGCTCGGTGACGCCTTCGGTAACTTGGTCCATCTCTTCGAGCGCGAATGCTCGGTGCAGCGCCGTTTCCAGAAGATCATCGAGGAAACGCCCTCGCCAGCGCTATCACCAGAATTGCGGACCCGGATTTGCGAAACCGCCGTCGGCATCGCCCGTGCAGCGAACTATCAGAATGCAGGAACGGTCGAGTTCATTTTCAGCGGCGGAGAGTTCTACTTTCTAGAAATGAATACACGCCTTCAGGTCGAACATCCGGTGACCGAGATGATCACCGGCGTCGATCTGATCGCCGAACAAGTCTATGCGGCAGCGGGCCGAAAACTTGCACTTTCGCAGTCCGACATTCTTTCAAATGGGCATGCAATCGAGCTCAGGCTTTGCGCCGAGGCTCCCGAACGCGGATACGTCCCGACCACCGGCAAAGTACTTCTTCTCGAGTATCCGGATGGCGCACGAATCGACAGCGGCATCATGCAAGGCCAGCACATCACGGCGGCATTCGATCCCATGCTCGCCAAGATCATTGTGCATTCACCGAGCCGCATAGAGGCTGCTCTGAAAGCCTACCGCGCCGTTCGCGAACTGGTTCTACTTGGGTGCGGGACCAACGCGAGCTTGCTCGCACGGATTCTTTGCGACGAGGCATTTCTTGGCGGTCAGTTCCATACGGGATACCTAGAAGAAAATCCACATCTCGCCGCCGACAACTTTGCTGCCGAAATGTCTGCGTTCCTGGCATCTGCGGCTCTCCTGACAAGACCGGTCCGCGAGTCGGCCGATGCCGTGCCCGAGTTTCACGCAGCGCTCGGTAGTTGGAGAAATTGACGTGTATCACTCATTCGAGGTCGACGGCGTATATCATGAATTGTGGCTTTCACCCAACCAGCGAGACTACCGGCTCCATCTTCGAGACCAGGTGATTGCCCCTGTCGCGTTCAGCCATTGCAATGACAGTAGCGGCATCTTGACCATTGCGGGCCAGAGCGAACCGGTCAGATTCGCCATCGAGGGGGAGCTAATTCACCTCCACATCCGCGGCAGGACGCGCATTTTGCGCTACAACGACCCGTTGCGAGCGTGCGCATCCGGCAATAACGAGACTCACGCTTTGGAGGCCCGGGCGCCGATGCCCGGCTTTGTTGTTGCGATCACAGTTTCGTCCGGTCAATCGGTCTCGGCGGGAATGGCACTGATGACGATTGAAAGCATGAAGCTGGAAACGATCATACGCTCACCACAGGATGGCATCGTCCATCGGATTCACGTCAAGGAAGGTGAGAGCTTCGAGCACGACGCTGTGCTGGTCACGCTCTCTAAAGAAGGGCGCTGAAATGCAGCGGATCGGTTCCGTGGCGAACGTGAACTCGCAGGAATTTCGTCGCAACGACCTGCACAACAGACAACTTGCCGCCGAATTGAAAGAGCGCCAACGCGTTGCCCGCTTCCACAGGCCTGAGCGGGACTTCGAGCGGCTGCGTCGGCAGAATAAACTTTTTGTTCGTGAGCGGCTCGCGGCCTTGCTCGATCCGGAAACTCCGTTCCTAGAGCTTTCGACGCTGGCGGCTAACAAGGCATACGACGGCGAGGTGCCCGGCGCCGCCCAGGTTGTCGGCATCGGCATTGTGGCGGGGCGAGAGGTTATTGTTCACGCCGACGATGCCAGCGTGAAGAGCGGCGCATGGTATCCACTCTCGGTCAAGAAGATCGTGCGGACACTGGATATAGCCATCGAAAACCGTCTGCCGGTGGTTCACCTGTGCGACTGCGCCGGCGGATTTCTGCCTTTGCAGGCGGAATTCTTTGCTGATCGCTACCATGCCGGTCGAATTCTCCGCAATCAATCCGTTCTCTCGAAGATGGGGGTGCCGCAGGTCGCCATCGTCATGGGCCACTGCACCGCGGCAGGGGCCTACGTCCCTGCGCTTAGTGAATACAACATTATCGTCGAAGGCACTGGAGCGATTTTTCTCGGCGGTCCTCCGGTCGTGAAGGCTGCCACCGGCGAACAAGTGTCCGCCGACGAACTTGGCGGCGCTCTCATGCATACCAGCGTGTCGGGCACCTGTGATTACTTCGCAAGCTCCGAAATCCATGCGATTGCGATTGCCCGCGACGTCGTTGCTCGCTTCCACCAACCGGCGAAGACCTCGATCGATCGAGTGGTCCCCGAGCCGCCCGCCTATAGTGCGTCCGAACTCTACGGTATCATTCCAAACGACGCGCGAGCGCAGTTCGACATGCGAGAGATCATCGCTCGTCTGGTCGATGGCAGCCGATTTCAAGAATACCAGCCGCGGTATGCGACATCACTCGTGTGCGGCTTTGCGCGGCTTTATGGATATCAAATCGGGATCATTGCCAATAATGGCGTGCTGTTCGGCGACAGCGCGCTAAAGGGGGCTCATTTCATTCAACTGTGCGACAAGAACCGGACGCCCCTGCTCTTCCTGCAGAACGTAACTGGCTTTATGGTTGGCCGCGAATATGAACGGCGTGGGATCACCAAGGACGGCGCCAAGCTGATCATGGCGGTGTCCGGAGCGTCCGTGCCGAAGTTTACGATCGTTTGCAATAGCTCGCACGGCGCAGGAACTTACGCTATGTCGGGACGCGCGTTTGATCCTCGATTCGTGTTCAGCTGGCCGAATTCTCAGATATCTGCGATGGGCGCCGAGCAGGCCGCCGGAGTTCTCACACACGTCAAGGCGAGACAATTGGCTCGCGCCGGAGGGCGCCTCTCGGAGCAGGAATTGGCAGCCATTCGAGCACCAATTCTTGAAGAATATCGCGAGCGGTCAAGTGCCTATTATGCGACCTCGGAAATCTGGGACGACGGCATTCTTGATCCTGTCGATACCAGAACTGCCCTCGCAATCGCATTGAGCGCTTCGCTCAATGCGCCGATCGATGCGCCGCAATACGGCGTATTCCGACTGTAAGGCAGGACCGAACACGGCTGGCTCACCGCTTCATGCGCGCGGATCAACGGGACGCGTCGATCGCTCTATGAAGGCCGTCCTGCGCACCTTCATTTACAATCCGGTGGCGTTATTTTGTAGAGCCCAGCTGAGATCGGGCTCCATCTCCCCAGCACCAATACTCGCGAAGCAGGTAGAGGAAGCCGCTTCAATGCTCCACGACGGCGGCGCCCGACGCTAAAAGGCTTTGGCGGTGATCCGGTCGGAACACCGCGGTAAAGAGGCCGCTGCGGGCGTGGCAAGCGGGCGCGAGAGAGTGCCATCGGTCCTGGCATCAAGAAACTACAGTGTTCTACTGGCCGACGACCTCCTCTCGACGGCACGAAATGGAGAGCTTGACCCTCACGTAGCGTCAGGTTGTAGCCTCGCCGAGGGCGCCCACACTCAACCGACTGCCGCCTCAAACGTCGCGGAAGAGATCGAGGTTTGAACAAGGAACGTGTAAAGTTCGATGGAAGAGCTTAGATCGATCATTGGCAAAGTTGCCAGCGGCGCCACTCTGACGCGCGAGGAAACTGCGTCAGCCTTCGACAGCGTGATGTCGGGTTACGCGACTCCCTCGCAAATCGGAGGCTTGTTGATGGGGATGCGGGTCCGGGGCGAGACGGTCGAAGAAGTCACCGGGGCCGCCTCCGCGATGCGGAATAGAATGCTGCGCGTGGAGGCGGCTTGCGACCCCGTCGGTATCGCTGGCACGAACGACACCCCTATATATTCGGTCAACGTGTCGACGTGTGCTTCCTTCATCGTCGCCGGGGTCGGCATTCCTGTCGCCAAGCATGCCAACCGCGCTGCGTCTTCGGGTTCAAGCACCGCAGACGTGTTGGCGCGCCTCGGCGTGAAGGTCGATCTCAAGCCTGAAGCTATTGCACGTTGTGTACAGGAAGCCAACATCGGCTTCATGTTTGCCTCGGCCCATTATCCGGCGATGCAGCGCGTCGGCCAGATCCGGACAGCACTTGGAATCCACACGATCTTCAATCTAATCGAGCCTCTGTCCAATCCGGCCAGGGTCAAGCGGCAGATCGTTGGGGTATTATCTCCCGAATGGGTCCAGCCTCTGGCGTACGTCTTGAAGAACCTCGGTGCCGAGTCGGTATGGGTTGTTCATGGCTCGGACGGGCTCGACGAAATAACCCTTACCGGTCCAACCTTTGTTGCTGCGCTTGAGGCGGGTATAGTCCGCACCTTCGAAGTGACGCCGGAAGAAGCCGGGCTCCCCCGCTGCCGCGACGCGCTGGAGAGCGGCGATGCAGAGGCTAATGCCGTTGCGCTGCAAAATGTGCTTGATGGCGTACCAGGTCGATTTCGCGACGCTGCGCTTTTGAACGCGGCAGCGGCATTGGTTGTGGCCGGGCGGGCCTCGACCCTGCGGGAAGGCGTAGCACTTGGACAAGAATCACTTGATGGCGGCGCCGCAGCCGCTCGACTGAAGCGCCTGATCGCGGTTTCGAACGCGTGACAGCCGAGCTGGCCGATGTTCCAGTATTCCGACCAAGACTGTTGCTCACGAGCGCGAAAGTATTGCAGGCGTGAATGCGCGTCACTTCTGCGGGATTTCAAGGAGCGTGCGCCGCCTGCGCTCGCCCTCATCAAAGCAAGTCGCGCTGAGCACGCGGCCCGAGCGCCAACTTTTTTTCGACGAGAGTCTGCTGCAGCCAGAGTTGCCGAGGTGAGGACCCACGAGGAAGCGCGCTGCGCGCCAAAGGAGAGAATCGATGATGTCCTGGCTGAAGGTTGAAGCACAAGGATCTATTGCAGTGTTAGAACACATCATTCGGAAGTTCCGAGAATTGATCGATACAGATGGCTCGATCCCGCCGGAGTTGCGGGGAGCGCTGCACGCGACGCTGGATAAGCATCTTCTCGAGGCAAAAAAACGTATTCTCCTAAAGGCGCTTTAGGTACGCCGATGCCGTCTACATGCGGAGAAACTCTGGTAGCCGCGCGCCGGTACCGAAATCGGCATCATCCCCTCCGCCCGGCGGCCCAGCGAGGTTCCAGCCCAGCTGGTCGGATCGCGACCACAACTCTGTGTGCACTGGCGCGTCGGCGGCCGCTCAGCGCGGTTCTGCTTGAGAAGGGTCCTATTGAAACTCCTGGCGGCGGCAATTCTCAGTTCTGCCGCTGCAATCGCCGATCCCGATAACAAGGTGAGATACTGCACGTCCGTCTGGTCATGACTTCAGCTAATCCAGAGGACATCGAAGTCATAGCCGAGCTCGACCTGAGCTTGCTCGTCACGTAATTCCGACACCGGATACCTTATTAGGGGCCGCCCAATACGGATAAAAGTCGGAATCGGGTACAAGTCCAGAGGCAGATCATGAGCCACCAGTTTGAAATGCCGTCTATCCGACCGACAGAGTTCCGTCAGACCATGCGCAATCTGGCCAGCGGGTGTCGCCATCGTGACGAGCGGAACGGCAGCCGGACGACGTGGACTGGCGGTGAGTTCTTTGACGTCCATCTGCATGGAGCCGCCGTGCCGCTGGCGGTCGGGAGGGGCCCAAGGGTGTTCACCGCTTCGATACAGCGCCCACCGCTATTGCCGAACGCATTTTGCGCGCTCGAATGCGTTTTGTATGACCACAAGGTGCTTGGCACACATACCATCTTTATCGGATGAATTTATCGCGACCCGACAAGGCCGTGGCAATCCATTGATCAACTTCCGGGGCGCGGAACCCTACTGCTTGACTGAGCGCGGTGGCATCGATCCCTGGCCGCTTCCAGCGACAGTCGTCGAACAATCGACCGGGCTGCAACTGTTTCACTGATTAGAGCTCGTATTGAGAGGTCCGTCCCCTCAGCTCAGGCGATTTCGGCGCTTCGCCGCTCGTACGATGCTGCCGCTGGCCGGCGACCTTCCGCGTTGAGAGGCGTGGGGGTCACCTGGTCAGGACAATGCGATTTGCGCGGATCTCGCAGGAAGGTCCTGATCAGAATAATTACAGCTCACCAGAACGACCAACTCCAGAAGGGCCTTCTTCTTAGGTCCGCATAATCCCGTCGAAAACTACCAGCTTTGGTAGCTCAAGTTAAGATCGACAGGCGCGTACATCGTTGCCGCAGCAAGATCGGATCCAGAGGCACGCCTGGGTCACAACGGCTGGCGACCCTTTAGATGTTCGGCCTCGATTCTGATGTGAGTACATGGTTGATGTCATGATCTTGCAGAACGATAACAATCGAATTCAAAGGCGTCAGACAACTATGTCCAGCAACGCGTTCGAAATCGCCCCGATTCTCGAGGGCATTCGCCGCTGGGTCATGATCGAATCTCCGACGGAGCGGCCGGATCAGATCAACAAACTGGCTGATGTCGTCGCAGCAGGCTATCGCGACCTGCCCGCCAGCGTCGAGCGCGTTGCGGGGCATGACGGCTGCGGCGATCATTTGGTTATCCGCTCTTCTTGGGGGCAGGGCGTACCGGGCCTTCTAATCTTGAGCCATCTCGACACAGTCCATCCGATGGGATCCATCGAACGGCTACCCTTCAAGATCGACGGCGACAGTGCGTTCGGCCCCGGCATCTACGACATGAAGGGCGGCGCCTACCTCGCCTATCACGCATTCCGGCAGATCTGCGCCGATGACGCACGCCCGCCGCTCGGCATCACCCAGCTCTACGTCTCGGACGAAGAGATTGGCAGCCCAACCTCGCGCGCGCTGATCGAGGCCGAGGGCCGCAAGGCCAAATACGTGCTCGTGACCGAGCCGGCGCGCGACGGCGGCAAGGTCATCACCGGGCGCAAGGGCGTTGCGCGCTTCGAGGTATTCATAAAGGGTGCGGCCGCGCATGCCGGCACGCGCCCCGAGGACGGCCGCAGCGCGATTCGGGAACTCGGCCATGTGATCCAGACGCTGGAGGCGATGAACGATCTCACGCGCGGTATCACCGTCAATGTCGGCGTCGTCCGCGGCGGCACCAGGCCAAACGTGATCGCGGAACTGGCCTACGCGCAAGTCGACATGCGCGTCCCGACCATGGCCCATGCCGACGAGCTGGTGCCGAAGATTCTGGGCATCAGCTCGCGCACCGAGGGCGTCAAGGTGAAGGTATCAGGCGAATTGAACCGTCCGCCATATGAGAAGACCAGCGCCGGCGCCGCGCTTTACGCACACGCCAAACAGCTTGCTGCCGAGCTTGGATTCGAGCTGCTCGACGCGTTCAGCGGCGGCGGCTCCGATAGCAATTTCACCGCGCCGCATACCGCGACCCTTGACGGCCTTGGCGTCGATGGCAAGGGCGCGCATACGCATTATGAGCAACTCTACATCTCGTCGATTGAACCTCGCGCGCGGCTGCTGTACCGCCTCTATCAGACACTGCGATAATCGCGAAGTCAGTGACCACGAGGTACGTTGGATGACGCCCGCCGGCACATTCGCGGGATCGTTTCTCCAACGCCGCAAGGGCTATAGGCTGGTGCCCCTATCAGGCCGACCTCATCGAAAACTATCGGTCGGCCGCATTTGGCATCGCACGGTCGGCGCCAGATAGACGTGACTGAGCTATTCAATGACGGCGCAGCGGACTTCACGCGCGCAATCGGCTGCAAGGGCAGCGAGCGCCTGGTCGAAGGGCAAGCGTTTCCGGCAATGGGCTCATCGGCAGGCGACCCTGATCTCGACGGGAGACGAACTTTCTTGGCTCACATCGCAGCGCTGAATGCTTGCGACAGCACACCGGCCGGCGGCCCTTTTCCGGCAGCCTGAGAGCTTGGCCACGTTGTCACAGGCCCAAAAAAGGGCTTGAATCTCACGTAACGTTAAGTTGTACGGTCTTGAGGTTAGCACCTATCTCGGTCTGTCGCCGGGATTGTGAAGGATTGAGAATGTCTCAGCTGGTCAGATCCAAGCCCCCATGGTCGGTCGTGATCCTCATCCCCGATGCTGGGTCGGTCGGAAGGGCTATGCAGCGAGTGCCGGTTGCGGAGCTACTGCTCGCACGTAGCTTTGAATGGTTCGGCATTCCGGAACCGAGACTATGTGACTGTGCTGGGCCGGGCCACCAGACAGGCGTTGAGGTCAGAATTGATGGACGTAGACCTCCATCCGAAGCCCCAGCGGAGGGTCGCTGCTTCCTGAATCTGAACCAAACCCCTCCTCTGGCGCGACACCGCGCCAAAATCAGTTGGCCGAACCGGCTTTCCGCTCTGTTCAAACTGCTTTCCCATGGCTGGCAAGGCAGACGGCGGGCCTGCGCAGGTTTTCAAAGAGCCTGAGCTGCAAGTGCCGCTCCGCGCAACCACCCGGCATCGCAGATATTGCTTGGCATTCTGGAGCAGCAAGTTGAAAGCGCCCGACGACGTCAAGAAGGTCCTGTTAATCGACCATATTGAAGGCCAATGCCGTTGCATCATCGGCTTCAAAGATGGAGATGCCAGAGCGGCCTATATGTGCGGCGAGCCTGTATATCAAAGACGCGGCAAGAAACTGTCTTCGTGGTGTGCCTATCACTACCGACAGATGCACACGACCGCCGCCGAGCAGAGAGTCAGTGATCAATCGCCCGAGATCCCTCAAGCAATATCCATTGTTCGCAACCCATGACATCCATCAAGAAGGCCTAGGCCGTGTCATCATAGCCTGTACAAGGGCCAACCGAAGCATGTGATCGGAGCCTCGCCAAGCAATTCCGGGTTGCGGCTGAAGCGCATCGGGACAAACGTAATTTGCGAGCCTGAGGCGCATGGATAACAAGTTGGATCTCTGCACACTGATCGAGCGAAACGCTGCGTATACTCCCGGCAAAACCGCGATCCGTTTCGAAGGGCAGAGTCTCAGCTACGCCAGCCTCAATCGACGGATCGAGCGGATCGCTCGCGCCTTCAAGAGCCAGCTCGGCGTCCAAAGGGGAGACCGGATCGCGATCCTCAGCCTCAACAGGCCTGATTATCTGGCGCTGCTCTATGCGTGCGCGAGGCTCGGCGCAATCCTCATACCATTGAATTGGCGTCTTGCGGCCGCCGAGCACGCTTTCATTTTGTCGGACTCCGGGGCAAAAGTGCTCGTTCTTGAGCAGTGCTTCGGCGCAGCTTTGCCTGTCCTGACGAAGCAAGTGCCCCATGCCTCTCTTGTCGGGTTGGACTTTACGCCTCTCGGCGGCTGCAAATTGGACGATCTCCTGGACGGAGACTGTGGCGACGGACGCAATCCTCGCGCGGAGCCGTCTTGCCCGCTTCTGATCGTCTATACTTCGGGCACCACAGGGCGACCGAAAGGCGCCGTGCTGCGTCAGGAAGCGTTGCTCTGGAACGGCATCATGAGTCAGCACATGCATGACCTCACCTCGGCCGATCATACGCTGGCTGTTTTGCCGTTCTTCCACGTTGGTGGCTTGAACATCCAGACGACGCCGACTTTGCATCACGGCGCGACGGTGAGTATCCACACCCGCTTTGGGGCGGAGACCATGCTTGATGCGTTCGAGCGTGACCGGCCGAGCTTGGCAGCCCTGGTGCCAGCCATGATGCAAGCCCTGGCCAGCAATGGTCGATGGGAAAGCACCGACCTATCCTCGCTCAGAGCAATCTGTACCGGATCGACGATGGTGCCTCAGCACCTTGTCGAGCGCTTTGTCGCGCGCGGCGTTCCAGTCCTGCAGGTTTACGGTTCAACGGAGACCTGCCCGATCGCTGTGTATACGAAGCTCGGCGGAAATCTCGTGCCTGAGGGCTCAAGCGGCTTGGCAGGTCTCTGCTGCGAAGCGGCGATCCTGGATGATTCGGGCCGCAAGTTGCCGCCCGGTAACCCAGGCGAAATCGCAGTCCGTGGACCCAACGTTTTCTGCGGATATTGGGGCAATCAACAGGCAACGCGTGAGGCTCTTAGCAATGGTTGGTATCGCACTGGGGACATTGGCCGCTGCGACGCAGATGGATATATTTGGGTCCACGACCGCAAGAAAAACCTGATCATTTCGGGCGGAGAGAATATCTATCCGGCAGAAGTAGAGCGTGTGCTTGCGGACCATCCGGATGTCGCGGAATGCGCCGTGGTCGGTCGACCCGATGCGCGCTGGGAAGAAGTACCGGTCGCTTATGTGATCAAGCGACCGGGCGCCCGGGTCGAGGCGGAAGCGCTGACGGCACATGTCCAGTCACAGCTCGCCCGTTTTAAGGTGCCGCGCGAAATCATTTTCACACAAGAACTACCGAAAACCGCGTTGGGCAAGATCCAGCATTTTTTGCTGAAGGATCGCCACGTGATCAGCCCGAAAGGAGCTATCAATTGAGATCGGCAGATTGGAGGCGCGCCGTACTCTCCCGCTACATCGCAGGTGATATCGAGACGGCGCAAAATCAACCTTCGCTCAGTGCCTCACCACGGCGCAGCAAGTTCAACATTGTGGCCTGACGATCCCTGTCTGATCGCGTCCAGATGCCCGGAGGTCGCGGATGCCGCGGATCTTGATCATGAATGCCGGTACGGCTCAAATGTCGGGCGCCGATCTGACATCAGCTCAACTTTCGCTGGCCGCCAACTCGGCATACCGTTCAGCGTGGTTTGCCCAGCACGGCGACCTAATAGTCTCCCCGGTAGTCATCCCGGCGGATCTGCTATCCTTCATTGGCGCGACGCTCGATTTCGACGCATCGAGTCTTTTTCTCCTTGTACCTGAAGGCGGCCGCCAATCGCCGGTCCTTGATGACTGCACATTGCTGTCCAAGACTGTCGTTGAGCGCATCAACCGACATATTCGTCAGAAATCAAACTGGCGATTGCATCCCTGCTACTCTACTGAAGGCGTCGCACGCCTGGCGGCCATGCTGGGCATACCGCAGACCGGCGACGACTTCGCTCTGCAGCGAGGGCCTGATCTGTTGAACCGCAAGAGCCACTTCCGTCAATTGGCGACAAGCGTCGCACTTCCGCTGCCCAATGGATCTGTCACGACGGACTCAAACGAACTATTCAGAGCGGTCACTTCCCTCAGATCCGAGACCGGCAGAGTCATTGTAAAGCTGGACAATGGAGCCGGTGGGGTCGGAAATGTCATCCTGACCGGCAAAGAAAGCGATCCACTACCTGGGGCAAGAGATACCCGGCTAATTTCATGGCCGTCGTTTGATCCTGACGCGCTTTGGTCTGAGATGACAACAGCGTCGTGTAGGACGCTGGTCGTGGAGTCGTACCACCTGGCCCGGTCTTTGTTCTATCTCGAGTATGAAATCGAGGATGATGGTTCAATCGTTTTCATCAACAGTGGAAACATACGTCTGCGTAAAAGCACAGATCGATCCGAAAGAGCTCTGATCTGGACAGGACTTGAGCTTCCAAGTGACCTGACGAACGAGCAATGGTTGACCGCCCAGGCACACGCCTACCGATTTGTGGCACTTGCGCGAGACCTGGGATATCGCGGAATGATCAACATTGACGCCATTTTCGCGAATCACGGTCGGTTGCTGTTTAATGAAGCGAACGGCCGCTGGGGTGGCGGCTCGGTGTTACACAGTATTGCGGTCCGACTGCTGGGCTTCGACTATTCCGGTTGCAACGTTATTTTATCCGTGAGAAATGTTCGATCACGATCCCTCCAAACAGCGCATGATCGTTTCGGCAAGGAAGGATTTCTATTCGACCGCACACGCAAGGAGGGCGTGATCCCGCTTGCTGCCGACGAAGAGGCTGGCACGGTGGAGTGCCTTGTGATCGCGCGCGACAGGCCCGCGGCCCGCGATCTGCAGCACCGCCTACTGAGAATTGCTTGATTGAGATCCCATCGACCATATCTTGGACCGTTCAATTGATCCGAACTTGCCCCTGCTTTCGATCGCACCTTGAAACCCGTACCTGAGGACGTGACGTGAATGTCTGCTCCGTCTCGCTCTGGCTCTGTCAGCCCAAATCGCGGCTACCCTTAAGTCGCTCGTGCGTGCCGATCGGCGGTAAGCCTCCGAGAAGAGACGCCTTGCAGCGGACTGGCCTGATAGTTGAGAAGATCAGTGCGCTGAATCGACTTGAGGTGGTGGAAACAGGCCGGCGGCGCTGGTCTGAGAGGATAAGGCTCGGATTGCTTTGGAAAGCATGTCCGAGCCACGCCTGGTTGCGGCGACAGCGCGGCGATATGGCTTGTCGCGTTCTCTGCTGGTGACTTGGCGAAGGGCCGTCGCGGCAGACCGGACCAAATCCGAGGCTGGCTTTGTCAAGGCAGTTGTGGCCGAGGGTGGGGCATGGCCCCGGTGGCGGCCTCATCGGAGAGCGCGACAGCACATTGGACGGAGCATCGGATTGAGATAGAGCTGGCTGGCGGGCGGCGCGTCATTGCCGATGCGAGGCTCGACGTTGAGGCGCTTCGTCGGACTATCGAGGCTCCGGATCCGGGGTGATTCCAATCCCTAGGGGAGTTCGGGTGTGGCTGGCGACGGGCCACACCGACATGCGCAAAGGCTTCGTCTCAATTTCGTTGCAGGTCCAAGAGGTGCTGCGCCGTGATCCCCTGAGCGGTCGCTTGTTCTGCTTCCGCGGGCGCCGGGGCGATCTATTGAAGGTGATCTGGCATAACGGCCAGGGAGCATGCCTGTTTACAAAGAAGTTGGAGAGAGGTCGTCTTATATGGCCGTCGCTGGCGGACGGCGTGGTGTCGATCTCGCAGGCACAGATGAGCTATCTTTTGTCCGGCATCGATTGGCGCAATCCCCAGGAGTCCTTGCGTCCAACCAGCGTGGGCTGAGAGTTTGTCGTTTGAATCCGGCGGCGAACATGATTCCATTTGGTCATGGACTCCGCCGGCGACGGACTGCCGCCCGATCTCGCTGCCGCGCATGCAATGATCCTGGCCGAGCGTGCGGCCAGGCTTGCGGCGGGGGGCCAAACTTGCTGAAGCGGCCAATGCCCAAGCAAAGCAATCGAGCAGCAAGCGCTGATCTCCCACCTCAAGCTCGAGATTGAGAAGCTGCGGCGGACATTTTATGGGACGCGCTCGGAGCGGTCGGCGCGACTGCTCGATCAATTGGAGCTGGAACTTGAGGAGCTCAGGCGGCCGCAACTGAAGATCTACAAAGGAAGCGCCAATCAGATCATGGCCTTCAAGATGGACGTTTCGGTGCTGTCCAGGCCAACGAAACCGCTGACCCGCTCTACTCTCCGAACTACCTGAACCTTAAGCTTGCGGAGTGATCCGCTCAAAACGCGCGGCCCTGAGAGCGGGCCGCGAGTTAGACCACCGCACCCGTATAGCTTTCGAGCAGTCCGCACCCGTTTGTTCGGGCGGCATTCGCACACAATCAACATCCACAACAGCACGACCGCTAGGGGGTCCGTCAGGCCAATCCAAGTGGGACCGCACAGAAGTTCAACGAGAAGGGGCGGCATGGTAGCAAACGCTTTTCTCCATGGGCCTCATTCATCAATGATACTCAGCCACCCCGGGCTCCAAGCGCCCACAGGCAAGCGACCGTGATTGCGGTGAAAACGAACACAGCGCCAATTGCTAGCGCAATTTCCATCGTCGGCTTCCTTCTATTGCGCGGACCACCCACCAGACGGTGTATGTGAAGGAATTCCTCCGCCAATCGACTATCTGGACACCATTGTCCGTCACTCTCACGGAGAAGTGGGTTGAGGTGCAATAATCAAGGCCGCTGTAGAGTCGTGGGCACTTGGGCCCCGGTAGCCAATGCGGCTCCGCACCGAAGTGATATATACTCGGTAGCGCACCGGCCATGGGACATTCACTTTCGAAGTCGTAACCGTTTGTTATGCTCGCGGTTACGCGGACTCTGATTCTGTTGTACCTGCGGCCTTCATGTTCGTACACGCTGAGGACTTCACGACCGAACGCATGAGCGAACGCGATAGCCGCTGAAGCCGCTCGAATACGTTGCTCCATGTTGCCTCGCGAGCAATAGCGGGGCGGACCCGAAATGGCACTGAAACATGTCAGGCCCGCCCCAGCATCACAGCCCCTGCAAGACCGGTGACGCTCACTGCACCCAAGCAAGCAACGTGCCTTTTTTCAAAAGGCTGCTGTACCTCGCCTGGCTGTGTGTACTTGTCCAGTTTGTCCTATTTTGTTCTGTCCCATAGTCCGTTAGGACGCAAAATGTTTGCAACCCGACATTCGCGTGTCAACGTTGAACTCAAGCGCAGGTAAGCTCGCAATCGCACAGAAGGGCGATCGCATCGCTCCGGAAGTAGCGCTGACGCTTGCAATCTACACCCTGCCGATCCCAAGCAGCGATGGGAATTACTCAAGAGTCCAGGTTTTATTCTGAGTATCGCCGACAATAAGCTGTGCATCGACAACAAAACCGCGTCACGAAAGATGGCAATCCTACTTGGCTCTACCAATTCAACGGGTCAGTTGCTCAGCAGTGGAATTTTGTACCCCTAATGGAGCTTAGTGTTCCAGAGTGACTGCCTCAAGGGGCGCGACGATTCGCGGCGCGCACAAACCGAATTCCGCTGATTACTCGCAAAGTGCGTCTGGTACGATCATCCTGCAGGCGCAAATCCGAGTCGTAAGGCAAGCACGAAAATGAGTTCATGGGACGGGCTTAGCCCTGGCCAGTTCTTGGCGCGAGTAGCGTTTTCACTCGCTGTAACGTCCGCCGTCGTCGCCGTGACTTTCTTCGTAATCCGCTACATGGCGGGCTTTCATCGATGATCACAGCAGGCGCAGTGATCAAACATCGCGCTCTGCCGGACAAACCGATAATACGCGCAGCAAAACCGCGAAAGAAGGCGATGGAATGCCGAATTTAGGCGCCCATGCGGGATTTGTTGCATTAGTCGGTTTTCATTGAGCATTGAGCGCTACGATTTCATCGCTGAACGAGTGGCCTCACGAGGCAATCTAGGCGGCCTGGAAGGAACACAACGGGAGTCTTTTGGCTATTTGCTGCACAGGAGCAGAACATCGGTAACCATTTGTACCGTATGGGCAGGTTCGGCGGATGAGGTGCTCGATGTGCAGCGGCTTCGTCTGGCCGCTCGCCCCTCGCGACAATCGTCTAATCAGCGCTCGCTTCGCGTCTACCACAAAGTACTCCGCAATTAGGCCGTTCTGCTGCCGGGCCATGCCGGCCGCTTGCAGACGGGAGCCGAGACGTGCTGCGAGCTGCTCTGCGACGGTGTTGTTGTGAGACCCAGCGGAGTCATAGTGATAGGCAACAGGGGCGGCGGGCACGCGGCGATCAACCAGCAGCAGCGACCAGTCGGCGCCGCCGCCAGTAACACCACCATCGTTCACAGTCACGAACAGGAAGTTGGCGGTACCTTTGTCATCCTGATCATTGACAATCTGCCGGAAGGTTTGTGCGTCGTCGCTCCGGCTCCGGATTAAGCGCACCAGCTGGGCTTGCTCGGGTTGAACGAATCGGGTCTGGGCGATGAGATCCGGATCGTTCCTGTGCAACTCGTCCACGAGGGCGTGGTCGGCCGGGCGTCTGCCGACGGGGAGACCGACAAGTTCTCTTTGCTGGCCCGCGCTGCCCGACTCATGGAGCTTCCCTCGAGTTGAGGTAAAGTCCATCCGTTCTCTCTTTCGAAATGAATACTCAGGACTCGGCTAATGCAGGACGATCGAGCAAAACACCGCGCGCGATTAGGGGCTTCAGACGAGACTTCTCTTCTGATGGACCCTGCAAAGGCCCAGTCCCCGCACATCCGTCGCAAATTAGCCCGAGCATTCGGCTGTTTGCTAGGTGTGTAGCTGTCGAGAACCTGACGACAACAGGGCCTTCCCGCGCGCGGCGCGATTACACCATCACGCGCCGACACGCCTCTCGGTTCGAGGCAGCGACGATGACTTACCACAACTACCCTGAGCAAACCTTTGCTCGGATTACGCGTGGTGGCCTTTATACAGGCAGCAAAGCTAGCTGTGGCTTCTGACCTGCATTGTGGCAGCCTTTGCGAGCGACAGTCTGACCACAAGATGGCCAAGCTACCAATCTCTCCTGAGAGCTCACCCGTTACCCAACTCATTCGAAGCCATTTCAGCCACCTCATTCAAGGGCCCTTGGTAGAGCTTTCGATGATCCGGCGGTTCGCGCCGCTGCGCTTTGAACAGAAGTAGACCAGCGATCGGCGCTCGCCGGTCAGCACAGGCATCACCTCATGCCGGAGCTTACATGTGGTGACAAGTACCGTACCAAATGGCGGTTGGAACACCTGCTGTTCGTACCCGCTTGGATATACCACGAACTCACCCCCCTCAAAGTCTCTCGCCAGCTGCACAATCACCGAGTACTCGAAATCCGGGTCGCTCGCAGCATCCAGATGAATGCCAACAAAGGAGCCAGGGGGCATCCGATGCATTTGGCATCGGCGAATCACGTAATCTGACGTGGCTCCCAAAATCTTTCTTAGCGCGAAGGTGCGGTCTTTCCTTTCAAGTAGTTCCATGATCTCCCTTGGAGCTGCACCACTCGCGTCGCTAGGAGCGCGGCCGGGCGGGTCTATCCTCACGCGTTTGACGAAAACATTGTGCGAGTCGCCGGCATCTCCCTCCCTCACTTCTTCTTCGGGAATCTCAGCCTGCAGCTGATCGATCTTGGCCAAGTCATCTTGGGTGAACAATACCTGGGGGCCAATCACGACCGTACCCTTCACCAACAGCTCTATGCGGTATTTTGTCAAAGCCTCTTCTGAAAGCAGACGGGATTTATGATTCATTGCGCGCGCCATTCGAGTTCACTCCAGGGTTTTATCTTCGACGCAGGGCTCCAGGTCCTGGTGCATCGAGCGGAACGCTTGGTCCCAATGCTCGCCATCGAAGTCGCTTATTGTTATGCGTTCGATGGTCCTGTTATCCAGACATCGAATATTTACGCTGAATCCGGACGGGTTCGACCGCGGCCTATAGAATGGCTTTACGCCACAAACCCGGCAAAACGTGTGCCGAGCGATGTTCTTGTTGAACTGGTACGCCGTGAGGAATTCTTCGCCGCACTCAATGCCAAGCTTTTTGCCAGGTACGAGCAAGTGCAGAAATCCAGACATTTGACAGATTGAGCAATTGCATCGAACTGCAGAGAGCTCTCGCGGCGCTTGGACGTAGAACTTGACAGAACCACAATGACAACGGCCATGGTGTTCGATCTCCGACCGATCATCATGAAGTGAGACAATTCGGAGCAGATCGCGGCACCACTGTAAGCTGAGCCGATAGGCTCGATCGAATTCATCCAAAAAGCGATCGTTACGGTCAGCCGGGACAAGTTCGCCAATCAGCCGGCTTGTCATTTTTCCGTGATACTTCTCCGCGGGATCTTCTCCGCCGACATGGCTGCGGAAGTACTCAAGATCGTCAGGCCGCGCCTTAAAGGTTTTGACCAGAGTGGTCCATAGCGACTGGATCATATCTGCAGCGTGTAGCTCAAAAGCGACCATGTAGGCGCAACGCACCAAAGGATCTTTGGATGACAATCCGGCATAGAGAGAATGCAGGTACCGCTTCGTCGTGGCGCTGTAGTTGGGCCGTATTGCTCTGCCGAGTAGTTGCGACGCATCCTTTCTAAACAGGTTCGAGTGGAAGTTTTCAGTCACCAGAATATCGGGTAGCGCCGCCTTTCCGCCCTGGAGAATTTGGCCATAACCACCCGTCTCATCCCAACAGATGAAATTTGCGACCACGCTGGTCAGTTCAACGTCCCTCGCAAGATCTCGATTGTGATTCATTGCATCGAATATGAGATCCTTTTGCGACCCCGCCTGCAGGTACGGGAACGCCTGTGACATCGCCAGATATTCAGGCAGCAGGCTAGCGACCTGGTCCTGGGACATCTCCGCAGCGAACGGGTGCGGGCCGAACAGGGCTCGCGCTTGCTCGGTCAAATACTCGCAGCATATCTGCGGAGGCTGACCGGGTGTAAATCGAGACGCTTGAGATGCCATTTGACCCCTGGCGATGAGGAGAGAACGGTCCTTGACGGAGCAACTTCGTATCCGGGCCAACTATTGGCTACCGCCATTTCGTTGGTTTCGATGAGCTTGTGATCGCGTTTACCATCCAGGCGAAATTCTTGGTGGCCAGCTTCGCGGTAGCAGACAGCGGCATGTTCAGTCCTGTTCGCGCGCATGGAAGGGAACGCGTTCATCAGCTGAGCGGCGGCGATCCAGACGAATTCCGGTGCACGAAAAGTCCGATGCCGCGAATTCCCGACACGGCCAGCATTCGCTTGCAGAGCCATGGCGAGATTTGCGCCGCGCAGGCCCTCTCGATTTCTGCTCCTGCCAGTTGGTCGAACCGCTATGATCTTCGTACAGCATTACAAGGACTATCCGCATCCACCTGACTCTTGGGGCCTTCGCCCGCAAGCCGCGCGAATGCCGGCTGCTGGCCGGCACGAGCTTTTCAAAGAGACCGCCGCTAGGTTTCGCGCTTCGCGAGCACCGCCCCGCCGCTTTCTTGCATGCTTACAGCAATCACCGTGCCAACTCTTGCACTCACCCCACAGGTTCTGAATACATTGAAACAAAGCGCTGGCGACCGATTTCTCATTGCAAGTGTATTGAACCTGATGGCGCTTGCACGGCCGTCAAAAACCAACCGGCGAAGAGCCAGCCGCCACTCACAATGGGTATAGGGCTGTTGAATCGCGGAGATTGGTCCAAAGGTGCCACATAGGTGGGCTTCGCACTTTCAACAGCGGGACAGTGCTTTGGGCGTTCGGGCGCTAGTATGGTGGTCCCGGTCGCGGACGTATTCCGTCCTTGCTCGTGACAACTACGCGCGAAACAGTCGCCTCAACGCCGTCGAACACGACCATGCAGTGGGATCTGGACGCATGCGCAGCCCTTTGTCGATCTGCCTGACAATCGCGGCCAACTCCGGACATCGATCGAGGCCATAACGTGGTCTACGGAACATGCGGTCCCAGGTGATCGCGAGCAATCGAGAACGGCATGCACCCCGAATGCGCTGGTCGCGGGCCCCGATGCCTAGCTACATCTTGCGCGCTCACTTGACTCGGGTGCCTCTTGGCGTTGGCACATCCTTGGACCGTTTCAATCTGTTGTTGCCAGGACTCTCCAGATCAAGCGTCACGGACAAGTGCCTTAAGATCGGCTTCGAGCTTCGGTTCACGCTTGAAAATCGCGTCTATCAGCGCTTGCGCCGGTTGTTCGGCGGCCTCAACCAACGCCGCCTTCTCAGCCCGCGCAGAGGGGGCGAACACTCGCTTGACGACGGTCGGCGATCCCTTGAGGCCGCATTTGGAGACGTCTTCGATACCGGCATCGTGCGCGCTCCATTTCACAATTTTAGCACGCGCGGCACGCAAGGCATCCACCATCGCGCCGCGCCGAATCTGATTCGTTGCCTCCAGCATGGTGATGAGACAGGGCAGCCTCGTGTGCAGCACCTGGACACCACCTTCGGAGCGTCGTTCCGCTTCAATTGTATGGTTGGCGAGATCTAAGGATCTGACCTTCGCAACGTAAGTTAGCTGCATTACGCCCAGCCGCTTTGCGATGCCGGGCCCAACCTGCGCCGTATCGCCGTCGATGGTCTGCTTTCCCGTGAAGATGAGCTTTGTCGGGCCATATTCCTTATCAATTTTTCGGATGGCTGTTGCAAGTGCATACGTTGTTGCCAGGGTGTCGGAGCCCGCAAAGCAGCGATCGGTGAGTAGGACGGCGCGATCGGCGCCATAAGTCAGCGCCTTTCGCAAAGACTCTTCCGCCGATGGCGGTCCCATTGTAAGCACGGTAATTTCGCCGCCGAACCGATCGCGCAGCTCGAGCGCGGCCTCGAGCGCGAAGAGGTCATATGGGTTGATGATGGTCGGCACTCCCTGACGCATGATTGTGTTGGTCACGGGGTGCACGCGGATCTGCGCCGAGTCCGGAACCTGTTTGATGCAGACGACATTGTGCACGGTGTTGCTCCAACAATTGCGACAGCTGCGAAGAGCAGAGCAAGTGTTGTACCATCACCCGCCCCTTTGGAATCGGCTTGCTATCACACAGGCTTAGATCGGGTGATGCGCCCCTCTAGCTCGCTCTTCCCAACGAACAATGCCAACATAAGTCAGGGCTGCGACAGCGCTGTTCCGCACGGCGCGCCAGCTGAGTGAGGCCAGCCTTTTGACAGATTACCGTCGCTAATCACCAGCGGGCGGCGGACCGATTGACGTTTTTTGAGCATTGCCGCTCACTAAAGCGCGATGAGATTAAGATGAATCATCATCGCGCTTTAGATCTTTGTTTGAGCATGATCTTTTCGGAAAACGCTTCACACTTTTCCGGGGATCGGCGGATAGGCATCATAGCTTGTTAGAGGTGAGCAACCGACGATTCGCGATTGCATGGCCCACAGGTGACGCTCGGTATGTCATGGCGCGCGAGTCCATCTCTCACCGAACCAGGTAAACCCGCCTTTCGACAGCAGTCCCGCAAGCGGGCGGGTGGTTTCGCTCGGGGCCAAGTTGCCGCCGAGGGCGGACCATTCCGTTCAGATTGCGATGAGATTGCCTATCGGAGATCGTCCTCATATAGCTATTTGGGAGTAGCAGTTCCGGCCGATGTCGTCGTTCAGAACCGCTTTATCTCGATTCCATATTTCCTCAGCGCGTAGCCAATCTGGCGCGGCGTTAGTCCGAGCAGGCGCGCTGCTTTTGCCTGCACCCAGCCAGATTTTTCCATGGCCGCAACGACCCGTTCGCGATCGGCCATCTTCGCGCCACTAACGAGAGCTGTGCCGGGAGGCCCCAGTGAGGCCAGTTCGTCGCCGACAGACTGGACCGGCTGGCTCGCTTCAGCTAGCGGAATGATGGGCTTTGCCGGCACCGCTGGCATGGGTACGGGCTGCTCTTTCCTCTCGTCCGACGTGCTTTTCCACAGCATCGCGGAAAGGCACTGGCCGTGGCAGCATGCAAAGTCACTTCTCACGATCGATGATCCGGCGCACAGCGTCGCTGTTCGCTCGATGCAGTTTTCGAGTTCGCGGACATTTCCCGGAAAGCCGCAGTTCATCAGTACATCGATCGCACTCGGCTCCAAAGTCAGAGTACGGCCATTCTCGTTATTGAAATTTCTGAGGAACTCCCTGGCAAGCGGAGGAATATCACTGCGTCTTTCGCGTAGCGGTGGCAACAGTAAGGGAACTACGCTGATGCGATAGTAAAGGTCCGCCCGGAACTCGCTCTTTGCGACAGCCTCTTCGAGGTTCTTGTTGGTCGCAGCTATCACTCGAACATCGACCTTAATAGTCTGGTTGCTCCCGACGCGCTCGAACTCCTGCTCTTGCAAAACGCGCAGCAACTTCGCCTGGAACGGAGCTGAGATCTCGCCGATCTCGTCAAGAAAAAGCGTTCCCTTGTCAGCAAGTTCGAAGCGTCCCTTGCGCGAGCTAAACGCACCGGTAAAGGCGCCTTTCTCATGACCAAATAATTCGGATTCCAGGACGGTCTCAGGAAGCGCCGCGCAATTCAGCTTAACGAACGGGCGCTTGGCGCGGGACGATGATTCGTGAATGGCCTTGGCTACGAGTTCCTTTCCGGTGCCGGATTCACCACGCAGCAGAACCGTGCTGTTCGATCTGGCTACAACGGCAATCTTCTCGAGCAGCCCGCGCAGCGCCGGACTGTCGCCAATGATCCCATGGGCGTGTAGCTTCTTGCGCTCCCGAGAGGGTTGCCTGAGCTCTAATACCTCCTTTTGTAGCCGGTCTTTCTCCGCCATCAGTCGTTCGCGATCGCAGGCGAACAAGCGGTGTAACTTCACTGTTTGACCCACCAGGTTGGCGATCATGGCGAGCAGTCGCGCATCGTACTCGAGCCGGAGACTCGACCTATCGTCCCGGATGCGGTCGACCGTCAGCGTGCCCACGACCTTACGGTCAATGCGAATGGGAACCCCGATGAACGACACTGGCATACTATCGGAGGCGCCGAGCACTTCCCGGTCGGCAGCGCTGAATACCAGCTCGGCGGCCACGTTCTCGGCGACAAGAGGCCTGTCCGTCGCGATGATCTGGTCGATTGCGTTCCGCGGCAGTCGCATCCGGTAACTTTCGTCGCTGCCTTCGTTCCAGCCGGCGCCCACCGTAATATCCGGCATGCCGTCCTCGTCGAACAGTGAGACGATGCCGTGTCGCATCTGCACAAACGATTGCAAAAGACCAACAACGTTGGCCAACGTGACTTCGAGCCGACAAGGAGCGGCAAGAATTTTCGATATTTCGAAGATGCCGGTGAGCGCGCTCTCACGCAACGGCTCCCCCGGGGGCTTACCCTCCGGCTCAGGTTGCGAGGCAGATCTTTCGTGTGAGAAAGGGATATCCAGCATGAGGCGGCCTCCGTTGTCTTGATCGTCCTCCCTGGTACCTTGTCCTGGTTGGCGAGCTTCGTTTTGCATGTCACTCTCGATCTAACGCCAAGTGTTGACGAGATGACATAGAACCGTGACACCTTTTCATGGCACGACGATAAACTTACAGTGTGCCTTCATTCATTTTTGCGGATTGCGTGCGCATCGTCAGCGGAGACCATAAGCGCCGCTGCTGCAGCTCAAGTTAGCTGTGTCGCCAAGGCCGGCCGATTCACAGATGTTGCCCACCATTGACCGGCACCTCGGCCCCCGTGACATAGCTCGCCGCATCCGAGCACAGGAAGAAGATGACCTTGGCCACTTCATCCGGGGTTCCCACTCTGCGCAGCGGGATGCTTGGCACGAGACGCGCTTCTGTGTCGGGCGATAACATGTCCGTCCTGATTTCGCCGGGCGCAATTGCATTCACACGAATGCCATGCGGCGCATAATCGTGCGCCATTTCGCGTGTGAGGCTCGCAAGCGCAGCTTTCGACGTCGCATAGGCACTGCCGGCAAACGGGTGCACCCGCGAGCCCGCGATCGAAGTCACGTTCACGATCGATCCTGACGCGGCTCTTAGCTCGTCAAACAAACCCTGCGCCAGCAGGATCGGGGCCACCAAATTGAGATGGAACACCCTCATCCAGGTCTCGGTAGACGTCGTCAACGACGTCATCCGATCGCCAGCGGGCGTTTTCGGCGAGACACCAGCATTGTTCACTAGTGCGTGCAAAGGTGCACCGGCCAAGCGCTTCTTGACCTCAGTGATCGCGCGCGGCAGCATTCGATGATTACTGAGGTCGATCTGGACATGATCCTCGTCCCCTGCGTGCCAGGGACATCGCTCGCCGTCGAACGGTTGACGCGCGCAAGAAATGATGCGCCAGCCCGCCTCCGAGAACAGCTTGGCAGTGGCATGACCAATTCCGCGCGATGCTCCGGTGAGCAGCATCGCCTTCTGTTCTCCGCCATGAACGCGGGCTTTATCGGCGTGAAAGGGGCAACCCAAATGTGTTTCGGGCAGCGAGCCTGTGATCAGATCGTCATTTGGCAGATCGAGATCCACGCCCGCCTCCCCTCCTGTTGCGCGCCGCACGCGTAGCAGGATTTGGGCCACCGCGATGCAGGTAAATCCGCTTCCGTTTTGCGTCCTAATGTCGCGCACGCGGAATGCTTGGCGTATTCAAGACACGGTGCGTTTGCTTTGTGACAGCGATGGTGCATCGGCTACGTAACGTCACGAGCACACTCGCCTGCGCCAAGACCCGGCGGCAAGACGCACGTTATCTCCTGACTGCACAGGAGGAAGAGCCAGCGGAGGCCAGTGCTCTCGTCGAAGCAACGATCGATCAGGATCGCGGCCACGGCCAGTAGCCGCGTCAACTCGAAAACTGACGTCACCAGCTTCGTACGTTAGATTCTGTGGCAGCTGATGCTGACTTCATCGCGCCCTTGTTCTGCTGTGTCCAGCACCGGCACATCGCCGGGCGGATTGATTCCAGACCACGACCTGGCGTGATTGTTTCGCCAAAATAGTGGATCTCGAGAGCGCCCGACCGCCACGACGGAACTCGCCGGCTGAACGGCGAACCTTTCGATATGTTCATCCGCGATCGACCGCCGATCAGCTTCGACTTGCGGGTCCGCCCGAGGAAGACGAAGACGTGTTCCACTTGTTTAACGCGGCTGCAGCGCATTGCCGCCATTGTTGTCGACGTCGAGCTTCTGCGGAAGGCATTCGCCCGCCGCATCGTTCTGTTCTCCGCTGGAAGTTCGCGGCAGCGCATCCCTTTGGACAGACAATTGCCGCCCCGAAAAGAACTGCCAGTACTGCTGGATGCAAAGAGCGGCTATCAGATCGATCAATCGAGCTACGACTTTCATGAAGCTACGAGATCTTTCGATTCTTCTTCAATCAAGATCAATCGGCTCGGATCATTCAAATCGAATTCTATAACGCGTGGGGCAAAGAGACGCGCATAGCGCGTGAAGGCGCTCGTCGGGGGAAAACGGATCACGGTGTCGCAGCACGCAAGGAGATACATTTCGATGAGAGCGGAAAAGCCGCCCTCGGCTCCGAGCGCCGAGTTGTGCAATGGGCCAGCCTGAGGCGCCTGGAATCGTTTTGGGATCGTGAAAACATCAGGGAATATAGTCGAAACCTTCTCAAGGACGAGCGCGCTGTCCGTGCACAGGAAAGCCCTCACGGGTTTTGCGTGGGGTAACCCCATGGCCTTATCAATGGCGTTACAGACCTGTCGCAAGGCGCGCTCCGGGTCAGCCCAGTAGGGAGCATGCCCCATGATATCCTCGCCGTTGCCATGCCGGACATGGATGCCGATTACGCTGTACGATTCAAAGTTCTCGCGGTAGATAGCATCAATCCGAGCCTGAATTTCAGGTCGTGGCTTGATGCTTCGAAAGATTTCTCGTTCGGCCTCCTGATCACAGCGCCACATCAGGCAGGCGTCACACACAACCGTGTTAGCCTCACTATCTTTCTGACTTTGGAACAGTTGATCGAGTTCGTCGCGTTCCCGGAAAATCTGCTCGTCCGGGCGATAGACGCAATCGATGGATGGCTTGTTCCACCATGCCGGGAAGAATGGTCCCGGAAATGAACACTGGTTAATCTCGTCACCGCAAATCACCCGCACGCCAGCAATGTCTTGAACCGGTTCGAAGAAGACTGGAAAGGCATTGGTGAATGGCTCATCGAGATAACAAGACCCCCGCCAATCAATGGCTAGCGTCCGTCCCGTCTGCTTTGCAAAACGCCAGGCTGCCGCCAGTGACCACAGGCAATCGCCGAACCCCGTACGTCGCCGGGAAACTACGAACCGGTCATTCCTCGAACCGCTAAGCATCTGCATTTCCTCTTCCCGGGCTCCTGGTTGGACAATAGACGTCATCGCAGACATCTCACGTATCATCTCGTCCGAGGCCATGGCCTGATTTCGCGGTGCCGGCGAGCTGCGTCGGTAGAACTTCATAGCAGCGCTATCCCTGGTGAGCCGCGTTCTTTCAACAGTTTGCGTATTTTCTTCAGCGGTGTTGCGTCGACGTACCCGATTTCAGGCGGATGCCCGATGCCACCCTCTGCGCTGGATAGCCTTGCCCCCTCACATGCAGGTATAGCCATGGCCATTGCTCATGAGTTCGGGCTATGTTTCGTTTTGCACTTTATTGTGCCCTCGAGCGCGCGGAGGATGCAGGCGAACGCCCCGCACCTCCCACACGAGCCGCAATTCCTTCACGAGATCTTCACGCTTGGCCTGGTCCAGCATGGTTGCGTCGAAAAGACAGCTGAGCGACGCCTCGCCCTCGATCCGCATCAAGATCTCGAAAAGCTCATGTGAGATACGCATACTATGGTGGGCGGAATGTCCCGTGCGGATCTCGCACACCGTTTCCTGGCGATCTGGCGCTGTGTAGGATCGAACACGATGAAGGGATGCATACGGCGGCAATGACACGCCCAGTGCACACCAATCCTGCAGTGAAGCTGGCCGCTTCCTGACGAGGAAAGGGCCAACAACAAGTCCGTCCAGGTCAGTCGTCAAGAATGTGGTGATCGCATCTGACACGGACTGCACGATCGGCTCGGCATTGTTGTTAAACGAGGTATTTAGAAGTATCGGAATGCCCGTTCGCTTCTTGAACGCACTAATTACATCCCAATAGGTGGGGTTTGTCCTTCGCGATACTGTCTGCAGCCGAGCGGTCCCATCAACGTGGGTAACCGCACCGAGCACGTTACGCTTGGCTTCACGCACACGAACCACGAAATTCATGAAGGGGAGCTGCCGCGTGCCGTCCGGCAGCTCAAAGAACTCGCTCGCATCCTCTTCCAGTACAGATGGCGCAAAGGGGCGATAGCCCTCGCGCTTCTTGACCATCGCGTTGATGCGGTCCTTGTTTTCCGCAGGCCTCGGATCCGCAAGAATGCTGCGGTTACCAAGCGCACGTGGGCCGAACTCAGAGCGGCCCTGCACCCAGCCGATTACAGCACCATTTGCCATCCAGTCTGCCGCACTGGATGCTATGTCATCACTTCGTTGAATGTCGAGGTGGCCTGACCATGCGTTGAGCTCATGCTCTACGGCTTGCTCGCTCCCGAGATCAGGCCCCCAATAAACGTCCGGCAGTCGCTCGCGCGGCGCTGGCCTCCCCAGTTCGTTTGAGACCATCAATGCAGCGCCGAGCGCGCAACCGGCGTCGTGCGCCGCGGGTTGAACAAAGATGTCATCAAATAGCCCGGAATAAAGCAGCTTACCGTTCAGCGTGCAATTATGGGCTACCCCGCCAGCCAGGCACAAGCGTCTCATGCCCGTCGCTTCACGATGGTGCCGCAGGATGTGAAACACGATCCGCTCAAGCGCTTCCTGCAGCGAAGCGCTGACATCTCGATGCTGTTGGGTGAATGGCATTCCTTTTCGCCGAACATCGATGTTGCGGACCAGGGCCGGACCGATTCGATCCAGGTGAACGCGATAGCCACCGTTGTCCAACAATTCGTAGAACTGCGCGAAGAGTTCGCGATAGGGAGTGGGATCACCGTATGGGGCAAGTCCCATCACTTTGTACTCATCGAACAACCCGTAGCCGAGATATCGAATCGTCTCGAGATAGAACAGTCCCAGGGAGTTATGTTCCGGGAAGCTTGCAAGTTGCGCAATTTCAGTGCCAGACCCCGCCGCCAATAAGCCCGAGAGAAAATCGCCACCGCCGTCGATCGTAAAAACGAGACTTTGCTCGAACCCGGACATGGAAAACGCGCTCACGGCATGTGCCTCGTGGTGATTCACGAAGGAAAGCCGAGACGGATCGATCTCGGCGCCGAACTCCCGTGCCAGCAGCTGCCGCAGCAACAGTTTGGGGTCCAAGGGAACGGGCTGAGAAACAGAAAGACGCTCGAGCATGGTTTTGCAGTAGGCTTCAGTCGCGTAGAACGCGATACGGTCGATCTCGCCGAGCGAGACTCCTGCGGTAGAAAGGCAGTATCGGATCGAATTGCTCGGGAACTTGTTAGAGTGCTTGACGCGGTTGAGGCGCTCCTCTTCGACAGCAGCAATTACGCGGCCATCCTGCACAAGAACCGCAGCGCCATCGTGAAGAAATGTAGTCGGCAGCTCCGGAGAGCTCTCATAGACTTTATCAAGACCGCCACTCACTCCCAGGCACAACATCCCGTTCTCCATTTGAACATGACAGGAAGGCTAACTGCCGCCCCACCGATCTAATCTGTACAGTCGCGCCCCGCCGGGCGCGCGTGCCAGACAGCACAACACAACTTTGCTGGGTCCATCTCGGCGCCTAGCGACAGGCGCTCAGAAGCAAGGCTGCTAGCCCCCGACACCGATCGACCGAACAGGCGGCCGTAGAACCGGCTCGATTGCGGCCTCTTAAGGCCATTGCAGAAGCTGCTCTAATAGACGAGGTCACCCCCGAGCTACCGCAGAAGCATCGTGACACTGCATCGATTTGACTTTGTCCGTTTCGCTCAACTCACGTCAACGCAGCAGGCGGCGCCGAAATAGTGCTGTCGACGCGAAAAAGGGCAAAACCGCGTAAACGCAGAGCGCACCTACGTGCAGGGCAGCACTGTCGGCACCGCGCTCAAGCATCGCTGGGCGAATAAGGTCGACCGAATGTGCGAGAGGCAATAAGCTGACGAAGTGCCGAAATGAGTCGGGCAGTTGGCTTGACGGAAAGACCACGCCGCACAGAAACACCATAGGAGTGAGGACAAGTGTCTGGTAAAACACGAAGTAATCGTAACTTGGCGCAAGGGATATGACGACCATCGCCAAGCTGGCGAAGACAAGGCCAGTAAGGGCGATTGTTGGCATCGCATAGAGAATGGATAGCCATGATGCGTAACCGAGAGCGGCGGCGACGATCGCGATCGCTGTTCCGGCCAGAACGGACTTACTGGCCGCCCACACCAGTTCACCTAGGACGATATCGCCAAGCGTTAGCTGAGTAGAGAGAATTGCTTCCCAGGTGCGCTTGGCGTCCATGCGTGCAAAGGCTGCATACATGGTTTCAAAGGTCGCCGACGTCATGGCGCTGGTCGCGACCATGCCTGCCGCCAGGAAGGCGATGTACGACGTCCCCTCAACGCGCCCCAGGATCAGTCCAAGGCCAAAGCCGAGGCCAAACAGATTGGTTAGAGGATCTGCGAGGTTGCCGAGAATCGATGCAAGTGCGACTTTCTTCCATGCGAGGAAGTTCCGACGCCATACCGCGATCCAGTTGTACGCGTTAGCGGGCATCACCGCCGCATAACTTTCACCCATCGCTCACTTCTCCATCTCGCGCCCGGTCAGCCGCAAAAACACGTCTTCGAGATTCGGGGGGCGCTGCAGAATACGAAGGCTCGCATGCCCATGCAGTTGCACGCGCACCTGCTCCGGATATGGCGCATAACAAAAGAGCGTTTCTCCACTCACTTCAACGCGCCGGGCATACGGCCTGATCAGCTCGCGGAGCTGATGTGGATCACCCCCATAGATTTCGATCACATTGCAGCCAATATGCTCGTCGATCAGGTCGTCTGGCTTGCCTTCAGCGATCTTGCGTCCACCCTCGAGGACACACAGCCGATCGCACAAGCGCTCGGCCTCTTCCATGAAGTGAGTGGTCAAGAGAATCGTCTTGCCCCGCGCAAGTAGAACTCGCAGACGTTCCCAAATCAGGTGGCGGGCGTGCGGATCCAAACCAGTCGTCGGCTCATCCATCACGAGCAAATGCGGGTCATTGATTAGCGCACGTGCCAGCGTCAGCCGCCGTTTCATGCCACCGGACAGCGCGGCAACGCGCGTGTCCGCTTTTCTCTCGAGGCGTGCGAACTCGAGCAGCGAGGGGGCGATCGCCTCGATCTCGCGAGCGCTCATGCCGAAGTAGCGGCCAAACACCAGCAAATTCTCTCGTACGGTGAACTCGAGTTCAAGATTATCGAATTGCGGCACCACGCCGATACGCACACGTGCGACACGAGCGCGTGCAGGCACAGGCTCATTGAGCACCGTAATCTTTCCTCCGTCCGGCGAGATCATGCCAAGCAGCATGCGCGCGATCGTGCTCTTGCCGGCTCCATTCGGCCCGAGAAGGCCAAAGCATTCTCCGCGCGCGACCGAGAACGACAGCTCATTGACGATGACCTTGTCGCCAAATGATTTTCTCACGCCGGCAAGGTCGATTGCTACGGTGGACATGATCACTCTTAGGCTGAGAGAAGTCGTTCGTCCGACAATGGCTTCCCTACCACCGTTTTGGTCCAGAGCAGGCCGTCGCACCACACATGCTCAACGCGTCCCCAGTGGCAGGCCGCGGCAGCATCCGGGAAGAATCCACGCCCGTGGAGGTTAGCACTGGTATTGCAGAGCAGCGGAATGCCGGTAAGCTTCTCAAATTCGACGAGAAGCTCGGCGATTTTGTGCGGAGAGTTGCGGGAGATTGTCTGCAGCCGCGCCGAACCGTCGAGATGGACGACAGCGGGGACCCTGTCGCGCCATTCCGCGCGGGTCTGGTGATCGAACAGCATGTAGGGATCTGGCGTACCTGGGCTGAAAATCTCCGGCGCCCGATCCTCCAGACAGATCGGCGCCACCGGTCGGAACTGCTCGCGACGCTTGATGTCGTTGAGATGATCCTTCATTGCCGGGGAGGTCGGGGCTGCAAGAATGCTTCTGCCGCCCAACGCCCGCGGACCAAGTTCGGCGCGCCCGGAAAGGAAGATGACCGGCTTGTCGTCCGCGAGAATCGCCGCAAGTTCACGCAGACTGCACGGCGCCGCCTCCCAATCCGGCGGAAGCTCGCTGTCGTGCAGGGCCGGACCACTGTAGACTGACCATTCCAATGGCCCGAAGCCATTTTGCGCCGCCATCGCGCCGCAAGCAGCGCCGATCGCCGAGCCGCTGTCATTCGGAAACGGCGGCACCCAAACATCATCGAACAATCCAGTCGCACGAAGCGCGCTGTTCCACTTGATATTGAGACCGCAGCCGCCGGCGATACATAGATTTCGCGCTCCCGGAAGCGACGAGTGTTGCAGCAGAACCATCGCCATTTCCTTGACAAGAAGACGTTCCACGAACACATGAAACGACGCAAGGACGTCCTCCGCTCGCTTGGCCGTCAGGCGCAAAGCGCTTGCCTCGAAGAAGTCGTGCAGAGCTGCAAGAGACGCTTCCGGATTGTTGATCTCAGCGCGGTACCGACGTGCCTGCTCCGTGTCAGCGGCGAAGCGCTTTTCATAGAGCTCCTGAAACACTGCGACGATGCTTTCGTCGACAGAGCCTAGCGCGATGTAAGCCATCAGCTTGCCGGCGATGCCCAAATCCCAACTGGAGCGGTTCGGCTGCCTGTATGGGCCGAAGTGAAGGCCCGCGGCAGCATAGGCATGTCCGATCATCGGAAACAGGCATGCAATGAGCCGTGCCCCCCGAGGTTCCACATAGTAAAGACGTGGAAAGATGCAGCCGTCCCATACCAGACAGAACGTGGGTTTTCCCGCACCTGCAAAGGGACTGGTGCTATATGCTGACGCGACGTGGCCTGTAACGTGCGGGTAGCTCTTATATGGAAACACCTTGTCTCCGAGGATCACGCCAAAGCCGTCGACGGAATCAAGAAGGCCCTCAGCATGGCGCTCGACATATGGCGCCCCCTTCAGCGCGATCGGCACAGCTCCACTTAGGACCTGGAACTGCGACTCAATCTCCCCATCCCAGCCGTCGATGACGAACTGATCGATATCCCGCGGATCCAGGCCATGCTCCGCCAAGGCGAGCACGACTGCATCGAGATTCTCGACGGATTGGTAGCGTGGACCGTTGCCGCACTTCTCTTGCTCGGTGCAAAAGACAAGTCGCCCGTCCTCGATGACAGCAATTGCCCCGTCATGGGTTAACTTGATGCCGCAGATGCGCATACGATCCCCTGGTCTAGTGGCCGACGTTTGATTGTTCTGACGAGTGACCCGGCTTCCGGAACCGGACTATCAAGGAGTCTTCGTTGATTGACTCGGTGTGGCAGTGCAGACGTTCGACCTCCGATAGGCTCTCGTTGAAGAGGGCGATCACCGTTTCGGCACCAGCAGCAAGCCCCCACCGTTGACATGTGGCATCACGTGCGGACCCGAATATCAGAGCCCCATTTGGCGCTAGGATCCTCACCAGGTTGCGGATAGCCGCTTGCATCTCGACAATGTCCTTGAGGTAGTAAAGAACCTCGGCCACGACGATCAAATCGAACTGTTCAGTGGTCGAGAACCGCTGAATGTCGCAGGTCACCCACGTGATATGTGACCACTTCCTGGTCCGTAGTCGCGCTCGCTCGATCGCCTGCGGCATGACATCGACCACGGTGAGTCGTTCGCATAGCGGAGCCAGCATGTCCGTGAATGCACCGGCTGCACATCCTACTTCGAGGCCACACGAAACATCTCCGTTGCAACCCGACATCCGGAGCATTTGAGCGTATCGCTCCTGCTCGAAGGCACTACTGTCGAGACGCCATGGATCGTCGGCAGCCAGCTCTCGCGCTAATTGCTGATGGTTTGCGTCCAGGGTCATGAGCCAATTACCTACTTGCAGGCAGTCGAACGATCGCTACCGCAAACACTCTTTGTTGCCGTCAGGCTCGATGGGCTCTGGGAAACCCTCGCCTTACGACTTATACTAGACATTCCCCATTTACTTGCAGCACTTCGTCCAGCGTTCGGGTGCAGAATGACAGATTGCTTTTCCCCATCGGCCGGCACGTTGGCGACCTTGCGCGAGAGCCAATCGCTGTTGCTCAATGTACAAAGCGCATAAGCCTTCAAAGGAAGTAAGAGAAAGATATTGATCGGTGTGTGGAGCGAGAAGCCGAGAAACCGCAGTTCGCGAGCACGAATGGCTGCCACACTGCACCGGACCATTGTCATTGCTGCAATCGTCAATACCGTCCACCAGGGTACAGAGCCTGCCATTAGGAGCTGCGCGAGCGCAGCGAGTGATGAAAAGGCGAGAAGCAACGGGCCGAGATTTTGCCCGATAACGTCTAGCGTCAGATAGCCATCGAGCTCTGGCAGCAGGCGCAATGCGAGGAACGTGTCCCGGAAGGTACTGCGGGCCCAGCGGAGTTGCTGACGTAGATATGGCCCAATGCGGTCCGGGACGACTGTTGCTGCGATCGCGTCCGAGACGTATTCGGTTCGAAAGCCCGCCTTGAGCATGAGGATCGTTAGATGGCGATCCTCGCCGAAATCGCTCGGCTTCCCTCGAAAGAATTGCGCTTCATATTGATCAAGAAGCAAGGCGAGCGCGGAGCGACGATACATGGCACATGGGCCGCAGCAGCACATGACCGCACCGAAACGCGCCTGCGCCGCGCGCTCTTCGTTGCATGCCAACCAGTATTCCATATCGATCAGCCTGGTCAGCCAGGTTTGGCTGCGATTGCTCGCTATCAACTGACCCATGGCCGCACCGATTTGCGGGTCATGCATCTTCAATACCAGCTTCGTGACAACGTCAGCGGCAAGTATCGTATCCGAGTCGACGTTGAGGACCAGGTCACCGGATGAGCTGCGTATCGCAGCGATCTGCGCCTTGCGTTTTCCAACGTTGTTTGCCAGCAAGATGATGCTGAACCTCGGATCGTTCGCATAGATTTTGTGCACAGGCGCGACAAGGTCGCGATTTGCAGATCCGTCGTCGACCACATAAACCTGTAGCTTTCCGGTGTAGTCTTGACTCGCAAGCGACTCCAGACATTCGGCGAGCGTGATTGGATCCTCGTTGAAGCACGGCACGATGACGTCTACACTAGGAAGGACAACCTCCGATCGTCCCAGGTTGTCCTGCAGCGATGAGTTAATCGCCGGTTGAGCATAAAGCGCTTGCGCGCTCTTGTAGATCGTCGAGAGCAGCGCATAAGACGAAACAGCGACAGCACTGGTTGTAGCGAGCAGGTCCATAGGGTGTCAGTTTTTGCTCAGTGAAGTTGAGGGAGTGGATGGATTACAAACCCGCGCCGTTGTAGTGCCGGGATCAGATGTGACAGGGCCATCGTGGTCTGATCGCGCAGCGTGGCATCAGTGCACGGTCGCTCCTCATCAGGAGGATATCCGTCGTGCAGGAGCACAATTGCACCCGGGCGAACGCTCGCGAGTACTGAATTCACAATTCTATCGACCCCGGGGCGGGACCAATCTCTCGGATCGACCGACCAGTGCACAGCTGTGAGACCGGCGCTCGCTGACACAGCGAGCACCTCGTGCGTCCACATGCCGTAAGGTGCTCGCATGTGCCTAGGTGAGGCCTGCGGGCACGCCGAACGGATCGCCTCGCTCGCCGTGAGAACTTCATCGCGTACCTCCGCTGGTCCGCATCTGGAAAGATCCGGATGGGTCATCGTGTGGTTCGCAACCTCGTGACCTTCCGCGATCATTCGTCGAATGAGTTCAGGTTGTTCGGCCGCGTACGTGCCGATCACAAAGAACGTCGCCGGAATCCCATGTTGCGCCAGCACCTCGAGCACCTCTGGCGTGCAAAATGGATTTGGCCCGTCATCGAACGTCAAATAGACGGGGCGACTTCCGGCCACGTCAGCATAGTCGCAACGGACAGCAGATAGGGGGAGATGTTCTTTCACAACTCAGGCCCATTCCGATCGATGACCGTCCCGGCCGGCCACTCGCCTATCGAGCGTCCAACCGGGAAAACCACCACGATCACGTCTTCGATGCGGGTCGGCGACAAATTGGGATAGACATCCGGATGCGTGGAGCGGACGCGAATGCCGGACATGAGGGTGGCGAGCCCCTGCCTTCCGAGCAGTCGGGTCATGTGTTTCTCAAGCGCAGGCCGAACCGTGCCAAAGCCGAATGGAATCCCGAGCTCCTGCAGTGTGGGATACATCACGCGCATTGCGTGGCTGATTCCCAGCCCTTCGAGATCCGGACGCACCGCATACAATCCCAGTTCGGCCACGAGGAGATCGACCCCACCAATCTTGATGAAGCGGCGTAGTAGCCCGAGGTGAGCAGCTATCCCGCGCGCGTCGTAACCAATTACGCGGAGCTCAGGTCTTGCCCCGGCCCAACTTCGGTTGCCCTCAAATGGCTGCGCATTGAACGCACCGGTCGGCCCGTAGCTCTTGCGGAAGAACTCGGCGAGTTCGGCATGATCGGTGAGCCGCAGTTCGTTTTCCCAGCGACGGCTCCACTGCACTTGAGTGCGTGTAGAAGGAGCTTCCGCAGTCCGGGATACGGCAATGTTCATGGCGAGCTTCCTTGTGCCCCAGTGGAATGAAGAGCGGAGATGGTCACTTGAACTCGCTAGTCGCCGAAGCGCTGGTCAACAGTGAAATGCGCTGCTATGACCCGTCGGAGCGCGGCACTCCTCGCCTGCACCGCGCCGTGCGCCTTCGCTCGCGATGAAGATATCGCATGGTTCGCGCTCGTGATCCGGCCAAAGCCCTGCGCGAGATATGCCGAAAGATGCCGACGAGGCGATTGGACTGGCGAGAGCCTGTCTGCACCACGAAGCTTTGCCGCCTCGTCTAGCATCGCTGTCGACGCTTTGGAGGGCAGGTCTTCGATGCGCGGGGCCTCATCGATGGCGCATCGGAACGCCATCAAATCACACTGGTTCTTATCCATCTTCGACACGCCCTGAATGCGGTGGATAGGCGAGCCATTTGCAGAGTCGCCTGAATTACTTGGCATCCGCAATCTGCGCCTGCCGTTATGTCGCGACACTAGAATGCGGCTGAACGCGCTCTCAAGTGTACGCGGGTAAACCTGCAATATGGAAAGGGATGGAACACGCATACCAAGGTTTATCGAGGTCCGCCTGACGTCTCGATCGAGCGAGCTTCGCACAGAGAAGAAGCGACGCGGCTCGCGCGGCGCGCCCATAGCCGCTCTCGAAACACATGCGGCGCCAGCTCGCACGTCCAGGAGTTGTTCTCTGAGTCCGCGTGAACGAGCAGCAGCCATGGTGATATACTCGATTATTTTTTCCAAACTGATGTTTGCTATCCAACATCCCGCTATTTGGTAAAATCGATAGTTCCGATGGAACACATCCACACGATGGATAGACTTACAAGATGCGGTTCAAGGGACTTGATCTAAACCTTCTCGTTGCGCTCGATGCTCTGATGACGGAGCGCAACCTCACAGCGGCGGCGCGCAAAATTAACCTGAGCCAGCCCGCTATGAGCGCTGCCATCGCTCGGCTGCGTACCTATTTCCGCGATGAACTATTTACCATGAGAGGTCGAGAGCTCGTCCCGACACCTGGCGCGGAGGCGCTTGCAGGCCCGGTTCGCGAGGCGCTGCTGCACATCCAACTCTCGATCATATCACGGGACGCGTTCGACCCGACTCAGTCGAGCCGACGCTTCAGGATCATTCTCTCCGATTTCATGACGATCGTCTTTTTGCGCAAGATTGTGGACCGTCTTGCACAGGAAGCTCCCGCGGTGCGCTTCGAATTGCTGCCATTTTCCGATGAACCCGATGAGCTGCTCCGCCGGGGCGAGGTCGACTTTCTCATTCTGCCGGAACTGTTCATGTCGAGCGCGCATCCTAAGGCGACGCTGTTCGACGAGACCCTCGTATGCGTGGGATGCCGCACGAACAAGCAGCTATCGCGGCAACTTACGTTCGAGAAATACATTTCGATGGGCCACGTTACGGCGAAATTCGGACGGGCGCTCAGACCAAACCTCGAAGAATGGTTCTTGCTCGAGCACGGCGTCAAGAGACGCATTGAGATCGTTGTGCAGGGCTTTAGCCTGATTCCGCCCATATTGTTAGATACGCGCCGTATCGGCACAATGCCCTTACGACTCGCCAAACACTTCGAACAGCGGATGCCACTGCGGATCGTCGAACCACCGCTCCCTCTGCCCACATTCACCGAGGCTGTGCAGTGGCCTGCGTTCCACAATACCGACCCGGCAAGCATTTGGATGCGGCGGATATTGCTGGAGGAAGCATCCAACATGGCATCTGGGCCTCAGGAGACTCCAACTCGCAGGCGCTGCTAGAATCATAAGCCGCTCTCGGCAAGTTCCAAATACGCTCCGAACCCTTGGACATGCTCGGCCGCTTTCGTCACTTCAACGTTTCTGGCGCGAAGCGGCCAGAGATGGCGATCGGTTGCGAAGAATTGCCGAGTGCCGAGCGGTGATCTCGCTGGTGAGGTTTGGTGCGCTTGCACCTCAAACCGGCGACGCCCGGCACTATCGCGTCAGAACTCGCCTCCACCAGTGCGACAATGTTTGGCTTGCCCGATAAAATCGCTTGAATCGCACCCCGCGTCAGGTTGTAGGTTGGCCGCCGTGCTAACGCTGCGCTACGCGACCGTCGACTGGGCGGTTTGGTGAACTGACGGCGCTGGCCGGACACTGGGTTGAACTGCCATTAACCAACTGATCGGGTCCTGTTGCGTGGCTCGCTGGAAGCGGCGAGACCGATCAGCTTCGGGACTCCTGACGGTTTCTGGCCGCCGCTGGGTGGCCGGCCGCCTTGCTCTCCATTGTTGCGGTCATTTTACGAGCGTCTTCTCGCGATCGCAGGATGGAAACGATGTCCATTCGGGCGAGCCAATAGGACCTCTCCAGACGCAGCCGTCACCGCTCGTTGTATGCGCCGCAGTTACGTTCCTGCCGGATAAGAAGACATGCGTTTCAAAGGTCTAGATCTAAATCTTCTCGTCGCGCTGGATGCTCTCATGACTGAGCGCAACCTCAGCGCGGCGGCACGCAAGATTAACCTTAGTCAGCCGGCCATGAGCGCAGCCGTTGCCCGCCTGCGCTCCTATTTCGATGACGAGCTGTTTGGGATGAGGGGGCGGGAACTTGTCCCCACCTCACGCGCGGAAGGACTCGCAGCTCCTGTGCGCGAAGCTCTAACGCGCATTGAGCTCTCAATAATCGCGCGGGACGCGTTCGACCCAGCTCGATCGAACCGGCGATTCAGGATCGGCTTTTCTGATTTTATAACAGTCGTATTCTTTCGAAATATCGTGGAGCGCGTCGCGCGAGAAGCGCCTGCCGTCAGCTTCGAACTCGTGACGCTCACCGATGAGCACGATGAGCTTCTCCGCCGCGGCGAAGTCGATTTTGTTATCTTGCCGGAATTATTCATGTCCAGCGTGCACCCCAGGGCGGCCCTATTCGAGGAGAGACTCGTTTGTGTAGGTTGCTGCACGAACAGCCAACTACTACGGCGGCTTACATTTGATCGGTATATGTCGATGGGCCATGTTGCGGTTAAGCTCGGAGGTGCGCGCAAGACGCTGGTCGAGGAATCCTTTCTACTCGATCTCTGTCTCAATCGGCGGATCGACATTCTCGTGCAGAGCTTCAGCATGATCCCGCCCCTGCTGGTAGGCACGAACCGCATAGGGACGATGCCATTAGGGATTGTAAAGCATTTCCAAAGAACGATCCCCCTTCGGATTGCCGAGCTTCCGCAGCCATTCCCCGCCTTCACTGAGGCGGTCCAATGGCCCGTGCTTCACAATAGCGATCCGGAAAGCCAGTGGATGCGAGAGATATTGTTGCAGGAGGCTACCCGCATGGCAACTGGACAAGAGCCCTCCATCATCTGCACTTCGGAACGACCGGATACTGCCGGAGATTTCGCACGACCCGTCTCGCCGTTGTCGTAAGGACGATCTCAAGATCGTGCGAACCTCACATCCCAACGAATGTCTCAACGCACAATTTAGGCTCGCCTCTCTCGAATTCGTGGTCGCTCTATAAAGATCGTCGCAGGGGACGGCTATGATGACGACGTTGTGTAGGTCTTTCGCACGTTGGCATTAGGCTCGACGTGCGAGCGGCGGCTGGACCGTTGGCCTGCTTTTGGAGACAGGGACGCACGTTGCACCTGGCCGTCGGGCGCACCTGCCTCGATACAGCAGAATCGGCGCCGGGTTGTCGTCGTCAACTCTCCGAATCGGTAGTGGCTCCCGACGAGCGGAGACGGTTCTTTGCGGTTACCGAGTCGTACCACCACGCACAGTGAGCGTGGTGGTCATCGATCATGCACATGACCACGATCTCTTGCGCTGTCGAAGCAAGCATCGCGCACGCGTGTTGCCCTATCGCATCAGCCTGGAGTACATCGCATCTTCGTCGCTCCGTGCCGCGGGTCTGACTTCTTTTGGCCCTATCGCCGCCAAACGTCTTGACGACGTGCGCTGCCATTACGCAATGACAAACAAGGAGCTGACGTTGGAGCAATGCAGCGGCGTGTTCGATCCGGAAGAGCTTTCCGTCCTGGGAAGCCTTTATGATAGTGCGGTCACCGCGCTACCCCCATCGATGCGAAATCCGGAAAATCGCAAAGCAATCGCCAAACTCATCTTGGAGCGTACGGCGGCCGGCGATGCTCAACTGGCATGCCTGACGAGCTTGTTGACCGCCATTTCCCCTCAGGGTTGATCCCCCGCCATTCTGAGGATAGTCACCACTCTCGCGCTGGAATGGAAGACGATCCAGCTAGAGCTTTGAAATAACTTGAATCACACGTGACGTAAGGTTGTAGGCTTTGAAATTGAACAACATGAGCAAAGCTACACCACGAAGGCGTCGATGGCGCATTGGCGAACTTGCAGAGGCGACCGGAGTAACGGTACGCACGCTGCATCATTATGAACATACGGGACTCCTAGCAGCCTCAGAGCGTACTGACGGCGGCCACCGGATGTACGACCGCGAAAGTGTTCAACGGGTTCACCAGATTCGGGCGCTACGTGAGCTTGGCTTCTCCCTTGTCGAGATCCGCAAAGCTATGGAGGGCACGACCTCACTCACCGACCTGCTGCGCAAGCATCTAGAGCGCATAGAACTTCAGGTAGCTCGGGCAACTCTGTTGCGAGATCGCCTGCGCAACATGACCATCGACAGTGAGATCCAGGTAAGTGTGGATGACCTGCCAGCTACCTTGAATGCCATGTCGCGGGTCGAGACGCGTAGTCAGAAATCCCGATGCACCTGCAAGCTAGCTGCAGATCGCGAGGAGCGGTGGCGGCAGATCCGCGACGACCTGCGTGATTGTATGGATCGGGGCGAGCCCCCTTGCGGCGATCGAGCAAAAGCTGTCGCAGTTGCAGCCCGCCTGCTGATCAGCGAAATCGCCGGCGCCGATTCACGCGTTTCGATGATCCTGAAGGTACTTGCACGATTAAGCGCCCCCCGCAGTCTGGCTGGTTGGGATCCCTGCCTCATGCAATATCTCGATCTCGCCCTTGGCGGGTTGGAGGATCAGCCGTACTTTGGCTGATCGGCGGCTCTGATGCTGGCCGACAGTTTTACGGGTTCGAGCGGACAGATCGTCATGGCCTCGCCGATCCGGGGCTCCCTGACGCCTTGATCGAGACTCCCTTCAAACGGGGCTTGAACCGCACGTAACGTCAAATTGTAGGCTCTTACGTGGTCGCAATCTGGCCGACCTGACGCACGCTTCGCTTGGCTGGCGGCCTCGACCTGCAGGCACGTCTGATCACAGCTGTTGGCGGTTCACTTTAGGTGAGCATTGGGAGCTCTACAATGTTAAATGGGCATTACGCTTCTGCTGCGAGTGCAGCGCTTCTCTTCTGCGCCCTCGCCTCGGCTGCGCGCGGCTCCGAAGTCAAGATTGCCGTGGCTGGCCCAATGAGCGGAAGCAGCGCTGCGTTCGGCTTGCAAATGCGCGATGGTGCGGCTGCGGCGGTCGAGGCGCTGAACGCTTCGGGCCTACTTCCCGATACCAGGGTGGTTATGAGTGTCGCCGACGACGCCTGCGACCCGAAGCAAGCCGTCGCAGTCGCGAATAAGCTCACAACAGAGCGGGTACGGTTGGTCATTGGTCATTTTTGTTCCTCTTCGTCGATCCCGGCCTCCGACATCTATGCCGAAGCAGGCATCGTTCAGGTCTCCCCTGGCTCGACAAATCCTCAGCTAACAGAACGAGGCCTTCAGACCGTCTTTCGGATCTGCGGCCGCGACGACCAACAGGGCACCGCTGCCGCTGAGTACATTCACAGGAACTACCCTAACGCCAAGATCGCAGTGCTCGACGACAAGAGCACCGCAGGCAAGGGTATTGCCGACGTGGTTGAGGCACAGCTTCAGAGGTTCGGTGAACAAGTCATTCGGCAAAGCTACGTAGCCGGCGAAAAGGATTACAGGGCCCTGGTCTCAAGAATGAAGAAGGATGGGGTGCGCGTCGTCTATATCGGCGGCTATCATACCGAAATCGGCTTGTTTGTACGCCAGGCATCAGAGGCAGGAGCGGGCCTCGTCGTCATGGCGAACGATCCGTTGATGACCTCTGAATTCTGGGCCATTACCAGCACCGCTGGAAATGGCACGTTGTTTACCTTCATGCCGGATCCCGCCAGGAATGCCAATGCGGCCGGCGTGGTAGCCGGACTCAAAGCTTCCAACCTGTCCGCTGAAGGCTACACGCTTTACGCCTATGCTGCCGTGCAAGCATGGGCAGAGGCGGTGAACCGGACCGGCTCGCTCAATGCTGCGCGCGTCGCCAGCGCACTTCGTTCACGGGCGATCGATACCGTGATTGGGCCAGTGCGGTTCGATACAAAGGGAGATAATGCGGTTCCTGGTTTTCTGGTTTACCGCTGGCGCGACGGCCGTGTTGAAACTGTCGAGCAGAACTGATTGGCGTCAACGCCGCCTCCCCAAACCCAAAGTGACACGGATGATGAGACGCCCTCAGGACGTTGGAGCAGCGATACTCGCAAGCTCTCTTATTATTGCAGCTTTCGTAGCGTTCGTCGCGTTCGCTGCAGCCCTCGCAGAGCTACCTGATGTCGACCTGAACGAGACGCTGCGTCCGACCATAGACAAATAGTAGCCTGTCGCGCTGATCCGGCTCGCGGGCACATGACCTCTGAAGCGGCCATCTACAATGGTGCTAGGTTAGGTGGCATGGACATTTCTGCGGCCAAGCGTTGGGGCAGGCGAAGAAGAGGAGAACGCGAAGCTAACGGTGCTTCTGGTCGAGCACATGCTCGGTGAGGAGGCGCTTCGCCACCTCTTTTCAAAGTAACTGCCGGACCGCCATCTACGCATTCTCGTGACCCAATCACACGTGCAACCTCAGATCCACGCACCCAAAGAGAAACGCCCTAAGCCGTCAAATGAGGAACAACACCTCTTTGAGCGCGACGGCATGAAGCAACCAGGGCTCGCCGTCCCGGCCCATAATCGGAGATTGATCGAGTGAAGAGTGGCCTTCCTTCAAGACTAAGGTGCGGCATTTTCGACCATTTGGATGACGACGGTCGAGATGCCGCACGACAATATGAAGATCGTCTCAAGCTGGCGGAGACCTGTGATTCTCTGGGCTTCTACGCTTATCACCTGGCCGAACACCATTGCACACCTCATGGCAGAGGGCCCTCGCCGAACCTGTTTCTATCAAGCCTGGCGCAGCGCACCCGGCAATTGCGCTTTGGTCCGCTCGTCCTGTTGCTCAACCTTTATCACCCATTGCGCGCATTCGAAGAGATCTGCATGCTTGACCAGTTGAGCGGCGGCAGGCTCGAGCTCGGGATCGGCCGCGGCTCCCAGCCGATTGAATGGGGCTATTTCGGCATCAGTGCAGAAACCGCACCAGGCCGTTATACTGAAGCCAGCGAAATCCTGAATATTGCACTGAAGGGACATACGCTATCCTATCAGGGACACCACTTTGAGCTGAGCGAAATACCCTTAACCTTGAGGACTCATCAACGTCCATATCCGCCGACCTGGATCGCCAGCAATCGGGCCGAGTCGGCGCAGTGGGCCGCTGCAAATGGCGCCAATCTGGCGTGCATAGGCCCCGCCTCTGTTGTCCGGAAAGTTACGGAGGCCTACCGCTCCCAACGCGGCCACAATACAACCGCACATGGCCGCGAGCCATTTCTCGGCCTCGCCCGCATGGTCGTAATTGCTAAGTCTGACCAGGACGCTCATGCGGCGGCCAAAACTGCGTATGGACGATGGCTGGAGAGCTTCAAGTTTCTTTACGACCTGAACGCCATTCCGACGCCGCCCGCCCTTCCGCTGACCTTCGATGCAGCACTTGAGAGCGAATTGTGTGTCGTTGGAACGCCAGCTTCCGTCCGGCAGCTTCTTCTTCAGCAGATGGAAGAGGCAGGTGCCAACTACTTGCTTTGCCAGCTTGCATTTGGAAACCTTCCGCTGGAGGTCTCCCTGTACACGGCAACCGCAATCAAAGCTGAAATTCTCGATAGCTTTGGTGGCTAATGTCTACATTGGGGAATCATATGCTTGGCAAAGGAGACCGGCGCACTGAGGTTGTTCGAATCTGGTTGCGATTTTGGTTGTCGTTTGCCCTTTGCGCGAAGGCGATCGTCAGCCTCAATGGCAACGATCAAGCATTCACTTTTTCTGACTGCGCTTCTTCTTACTTCGGCACATGAAACTCTGCTTTCGAAGAGAATTCTTCGTTGTGAGCGCGCTTTACGCAATGGACTGTCTGCATGGGCGAACTGGCGGCGGTGCCGTCTACGTCGGCAACGGCAAGATTGTCGGGGTCGATGTTGGAAACCTTCGCTATAGTGGTACCTACATCGAGCAGGCGGCCGCATAAAGGGGACTGTCACTTATATGCGCCAACCGGCGGCACGCATGTAATTGGCGCTCAAGTACCGGCAGACAACAGATGGAGCCTGACGCTCGATTGGCCTGCCAACTTCTCAGATGGGAAGCCACAGGCGCTCATGGTTGAGGTAGTCCGGTACACGTTATACTGGAGAAAATCGGCGATATCTGACCCGCCTGGCGCTTCTATTTGGGAGCGAGCTTTGGCTAGGGAGTGTTTGCGAGCCTTTATCAACTCATCCGCAGGCGGACGCTCTTCGTCCGCTTCGATCTCGCGGGCCTTTTCAATGAAGGCCAGCGATTGCTCGGGGTCATCCTGCATCTGCGGGAGGCCGGAGCTGGTGGATAGTCGCCGTCGAGATTGCACGGCCTTCTCTTCTTACGCGCATCGGTGGAGTTTTTGTGGAACCCTCGTGACATCTGGAGTCCAATCTAGCCGTATTCGCTGCGATTTTTTGTCTTCTCTATCATGGCCGGTCATCAACGAATCAGCAGGCTCGCCTAAAGGCCCTCAAACTCACTGAACCAAGACTGCGGGAAAACACTAAATAACCCATTTTCGATGTACGCGATGAGATTACTCGTGTACGCGATCCACGAACTGGATGCGTCCCATCAACACTTTCGATTTTACCAATTTCAGCCAAATACCCATAAGTCGATCGCCGGTTTCCGGAAAGCACATTTCACGAATGTCGTGTGACCATGGATCCCTCTTGCTTTCAGCATAATCGCAGGCCGATTCAAGCTTCTCGTGGCTGCATCCCTAACGACACCCATCAATCTTTGGAATCGAGACGCGTGCGGCGCAAATCCAGTCGGATGGCCAATCGCAACGTCTGGCGCGCAACGTATCGCGCTGTCGCCTCCCCCTTTGCAATCTTACTAAGGCGCTCCAAGAAGATCGGCTCTCGCGCACACTGCTTGGCCAAAGTAAATGCGTGCGCTGCATAGAATTCGGGCAGTCGAACTGCCCTCTACACCGGTGCGGGCGGGACTTTCCGCCCTGACCAGGCGGGCAGCGTCGACAATCCGCCGCTGTCGCGGCCTTCAGGCAAAGCAGTGCGATCAGCTATCTGACCAGGCTAAGTGCAAGCGACATATCCTCCGGCCAGGACGATGCACTGATGTCGATCGGCGTGATGAGACCAGTCTGGCGATCTTGCTGCCCACGCCCATACGTCGTGTGATCGCGGATTCTCACTCCGCTCGCATGCACAGTACTCGTCGGCGGGCCGCCCCCACATCCACTGCTTACAGACTGACGCCACCCTATCTCATTCTATGCGCCGGCGCTCTTCGACCATATCCCGACGCGGTTATCCCTCGTCTGGCGAGGCCTCCGGTTACGTCTAGATCGCTATGTCAGGCGGCAAGCAATCCCGCAGCAGTTCGGGCCTCGCTTCTCGACTTGCCGTCATCAGCGGTGTCCCCGCTAGCTGGAGTCACTGCCACGGCCCAACGCGCTGGACCGGCTCGACGATCCAATCAAATGACGGGCCATCTACAAGCAGTTCGCAGCGCTCTATACCGTCGATTCCGCCTTTGCGGTCGTTTCGCGGCACATGCCTGCCATCCCCTGCCTTCGGCGACCGTGCGTGCGCACCTTGCCTTGTGCAGCAGCCATTTGTTCTATCGCCGTCTGCCACAACCGTTAATCAGCCTGCTGCCTGCATTTAACCACTTTGGAGCAACACCGTGGAACTTGACCCTTCCAATTCACGCGCAGAGGACCTTGAGGAACGCATCGACCTGCAACTCGACATCGTGGCCGCCCTCATAGGCGAAGAAGGCAACGAGCTCGAAGCGATCCGACTGCTGAACGCACTCACAAACCAAATGATTACGGCGGAAGTGGAGCTCGGCCAGCTAGGCGATACCAGTACCGGGGGCCGCGCCAGCGACCAGCGAACGACGCGACTGTCGCGAGACCGTGGCGTTTACTACCCAGAAGACCTTCAGGTTTTGGGACGCCTTCTCGATCAGGCCGTGGCAGCATTACCGGCAGTGCTTCGAACTCCCGCCAATCAACTGAAGATCGCGAAACTAATACTGTCACGTTCAGCAGCAGCCGACTGAACTTTTCATTTGCCTTTTTCTGCGGTTGATGGCGCGCTTATCGAACGTCCCTGGGCTGACTGCTGCGGCCGTACGTACCGGGGATCGACGACTTGGCGTCTATGCGCACACCGTCCCGTAAGCGCGCCGGTTCCGCTGGCTTTTCCATATCGCAACTGTTCGCCACCATGCTCGAAAGCTGGAGCCTGCACCGAGAGCAGGAGACCACGCGCAGGGCGGAGCAAAGGACGACGGGCCCCGGACACGTATCAGAAAGCAAACAAGCAGTGCTCGGAAAACGCCACACGCTTCCAGAAACGCTTCTTAGCTTGAGACTGCGAATGGAGCGGAACGATCCATTTTCATTGTGGCTTTAGTCGTGATTGGCATGGCGCCGATTTTCCGATTGCAGGAAGAGCCGCAGTTATTGACCGATGCCGAGCAACAAGAGCACTGCGGTAACGAAGTCGCGCGACGCGTGCTCGTTTCAGCCGCTTCAGAATTATTCGAATTGCGCCTGGCAATACGACTGCGGGGTCATCGGAACTTCAACAAACATCTATAGATTCATTGAAGCACCGAGAGCAGCTCGATGTCCGAGCGTCCTGCTGCTCTGATGTCTTACTTGCTGGGACAAGCCACAGGCTCTCGGTTAGTTTTTGCCAAAGTACCTCCTTGTATCAGGACGTCGTGGAGTGTTGAGATGGATCAGTTCTTACCGGAGCAAGTGCAGATGACAGATGCTATCGTGAGCGTCGCATTTGATAAGGCCTGGCGCTTTGTTGAGAAGGATCCGTTGCTGGCGCATAATCTCAAGACGGTCCTCCACAGCCGGTTGCGCACTTTCCTTGAGTCTTCGATAAGGAAAGGCGAACGGAATACTTTAAATCTGGCAAACGAGGCGATACGCAGCTTGCGGGCTGAACTGGCGCCGTCGACGGAGCAATAAGGCGCTTGAACCTCTACTGCCATATAAGTTCGCCTTCGTTAAGGCTCTTGGGGACCTTATGCGGCGGGAAAACAACCGGGGCAGAGCGTGCTCGAGCTGACCTTCCTCCACTCACGTTCAGCCCCGCTGAAGACGAGCACGTTCGCGACGACTGTTGCCTATGCAGCTCTTCTAGTGACCCCAGACCAGTAACCTGGAACCCAGAGCAAGTCGGCGACGGGACGGAACAGCCGCGCTAATATTCGCTCGCGCCAGGAAACGCCCTAGCGTTTTCTCTCCTGACCTTGGCTCGGCACGAGCTTGCTCAACTTCAAGCGAGAGCCTCGTCAGGCACAGCCGCATCGGCTTCTTGGCATCGTCGATCGAGGTCTTAGCAGAGGAAAATCGTGCTGCACTTATGATAGGTCGGGAGCCAAAGCGATCCAGGCCTGTGATCGATCATCGCCGCATCGCCCATGACTGCAAGCGGCAGCACGGCCCTCCTGCCGGAAGAATGAGCTTTTGCGCGCCCGAGACGTCTTCGATCAGCGGTCTTCATTTGCCGAACTCTCTGAACAGCGAGCATGCACGGGACGTGTTGGCGCAGACTGGCCTTGTCGCTAGTTAGCGAGAGGGAACGAAACACCTCGCAGCATTGCGTCCCATCACAAGCCATCACGAACGGCTCGTATTCAAAGAAGCATCTGCGCGAAGCGACCACTGTCAGGCCGCAGCATTTCGGCCGAGGCAGTGCATGGCAAGTTGCGCGCGCCACAATCTGACGCGGCGTGCGATTTGACCCTTTTCTTTCGAGGACATGTTGTGCGGCAGTTACAGCAATTCGCGATCATGTTGTTAAACGCACGGCGCTGGGGGCACCGAAAGGAACGACACTCGAATGAAGAATTTTCTGATTCTGACCGCAAGCATCGGCGCACTCAGTGCGGCCGCTCCCGCATTCGGCACGGACCTCGCCGGGCAGCCCGTCCAGGTCAAGGCGCCACCGCTCCGGGTCGCAGCCCCGATTATCGATTGGTCCGGCTACTATATCGGTGTCAATGGCGGCTGGGGAACGAGCCGCAACTGCTGGGATTTCAATGGAGTCACTCCCGAGGGTTGCCATAATTCGACTGGCGGTACCGTTGGCGGCCAGATTGGTTATCGTTGGCACATCTTCAACATGGTCTACGGGATCGAAGGCCAGGGCAATTGGGCCGACTTCAGCGGCTCCAATGTCAGCGCCGCCTTCCCAGCAAACACCATTGGCACCAAGACAGATGCGTTCGGTCTGCTCACCGGCCATATTGGCTACACGTTCAATGCCGTGCTGCTGTACGCCAAGGGCGGTGCTGCGGTGACCAGCAACACCTATCACTTGAACTCGGTGGCTACTGGCACCGAGATTGTAGACAATGATGTGCGTTGGGGTGGCGCGCTGGGCGCCGGTGCCGAAGTCAGCCTCGCGCCCAGCTGGTCAGCTGGCGTCGAGTATACCCACTTGTTCATGCAGCGCAGCAACGTAAGCTTCCCAGCGGCCGTTGCGGCCGATCGCGTCCACCAGGACGTCGATCTCATCACGGCACGGCTCAATTACAAGTTCGGCCCTGGGTTTGCCAAATAGTGATCTCGACGCGGTTGCGTGAATCGGGAGCCCCGACCGCGGTCGGGGTTCTTTCTTCACACGCTCCTACCCCTTCCGAAGCACCAGGTCCGAGTTCGTCTAAGCAGGGATCACCGGCTGGATGGAACGACGCCGCCTGACCTCAACACTGGCGGACGAGGTCCGTCGATTCAACATCTGATGGCACTTTCGGCGAAGCCGCAAATACAACACTCCTTGAGGCAAGTCCGAAACCTCTCGCCGCGTGAGGTTGCGGAGCTCCATAAGCATCGATTAACCTGCCAGAAGCTGAAGCAAGATTTAGCACTTGGTGCTCGTTCCGTTCGACTGATGAATTCGAAGAAGATTGAGGCGAATTGCTATAGTGACCGCCTGAATCCGGCTGGTCGCACCGAGCTTTCGCATCGCATTTTTGATATGAAAATTGACTGTATTCTCGCTGATGTTCATGATCTTCCCCATTTCCCAAGACAATTTCCCCCTTGCGAGCCACCTCAAGCAACTGATTTCCCGCTGCGATAGTGCAACGTTTCTTTCGCAATCATTATCGCGGGGCATCGATTAACCTGCCAGAAGCTGAAGCAAGATTGGCGCTTGGTGCTCGTTCCATTCGACTGATGAATTCAAAGAAGATTGAGGCGAACCGCCATAAGGACCGCTTGAATCCGGCTGGTCGCGCCCAGCTTTCGCATCGCATTTTTGATATGAAAATTGACTGTATTCTCGCTGATATTCAGGATCTTCCCAATTTCCCATGACGATTTCCCCTCTCCCACCCACCGCAAGCAATTGATCTCCCGCTGCGATAGTGCAATTTTTCTTTCGCAATCATTATCGCAGGGACGAGCGATGTCGCCATAGGCGGTGTGAAACTGCGACGCCAGCGCGTTGAGATGACCGATGTGATCCTGAGGATCAGCATCGTCGGACGCAGATGCAAACGACACCACGGATACCCGACCCAACGGGCCAAACAATGGCACGCTCATGCCATGCTTCAGGCCCGCCTCTCTCGCCTCGTCCAATACGCGTCTCTCGTCCGGTTGAAGTTGATAGCGGTCGGCGAGTTGGTCCCACAAAAACGGCCGCGATTGCATCGGCGTCCTCCGGATCACCGGATCGATAGTATGGTACTTGTGTTTGAAGTATCGGTCGCACCAGTCCGGCGGCCACTTCACAGCCACAGCCGGAGGTGGATACTCCGCCAGCCGAAGTGGCTCGACGAAGTTGAGAGCGCCGAAAGCGACTTCACTGAACCCTTCCTTGGTAGAACAGCTTACAAGAAGCTCGAACAACGCTCTGAGCGAATGCGTCTGTTTCGCGCATTCGGTGAAGCTAAAGAGATCCGTGATGGGCGCCTCAGAACCTCGATCAAGCTCCCTGTCATTGTGTTCGATTGCGCTTGTTTCAGGCGGAGCCAAATTCAAATCCATGACCTGAACCCTTTGGTTTGTTCTTCGTGAAGTCTGAGCGCCACACCCTGCGTCAGATGCCATTCCCGGATTCGTGCCCTGCCGCTGGCTGCGCCGGCATGATCGTCCCGTCAAACAGCCGAGATACCGCCATCATCCCTGGTCCGAGGCTGAACGGCACGGCGCAATCGAAGCGCCGTTGCACAGGCAAAGTGATTGGTCGAGCTCGCCGATAGCGTACTGGCGAAATCGGAGATCACCGGGCGGTCGTCCGTGTTGATGGCCTGGCGGTGATAGAAAGCCCGATGGCCCTGACGACTCAGCTGGCGAGACGAACCAAACAGCACGAGCGGTCACAGGCCCAGCTCTGTTTAGATTGGATGGCGAGAAACCATGGTCCTGTCCGAAAGACGGTTCGCTTTGTCTCGAGGCCAAGCACGAGGACATGCTGGGCACTAAACTCCGCGATACAGGTAAGGTAGAGCACGCCCATGCGGTTGGCGGTGCCGGACTCGACTTGCGCGTTGTAGGTATCGATTCTCTGCTTGCCGACGAAGACAACAGGAGCGTCATTTTTCTTCCCAATCTTGCGAATTGCCATCGCTAACCGTTGGCTGATGCTCCGCCCTATGACGGCGTCGGGGACGCGATCGATGAGCAACACGGAACAGCCGAAGCCATACTCCTCGCATCATCTCCCGGCGTCTCAGCGGGTCCGTCCGGCAGGTCCGGCGCAAATGAGTCGAAGGGGCAGAAAATGGCCACGTCAAAGACGCAATGGGAGATACTCGCAGTCGCGAGACCCGCTTGATGCAGAGGACACTTTGCATGCGCATCTCCAGAAGGGAGAGGACCCCGGATCGGATCGCACCAGTCCAGCAAGTGTCATACCAACTGCTGATTTCGCGAAAATCACCGCCGGGACAAGGGCTTGAAAGGCGGCCGGTTGGTCGCAAGGTAAGTGCATTGAAGCAATCATGACATTGGGAGGCAAAGGCGACAGCGCCATTTGCGCGAGCCGCAGCACGAGTAGGGGCCAGGAGATCTTTATCAGTATTCTGAAAAGGTGCGCCAATCTCGTTATCGGCTCGCGCATCGACTAAGTCTGCAAGCCATCTTAGTCCAAGTTCGGAGAAAGTTGGGTTAAGTCCGTCCTTGCAGCGCGCTGCTAATGGAGATTGTCAGGGAAGATGTGCTGAGCGCCAGAAAGTTGCAGTCAATTCGAAATGGGCAAGGATGCGGAGGCGCGGCAATGCGCCCCCTCCGCCACGAAGCTGCCACCATCGCGCCGCCCCTATGAAATCATGCACGCCGAGAGAGTCATCCTTCACCGGTTCTCCGATGAGTTCGACGCCGTTTTACAACAGGAATGGCGCTTGCTGCCGCAATGGTGAGTCGACGCGGTCGTTCTTCGATCCCATCTCCATCTGAAACACGCCGAGACCCTCTCACGCGGTCTCGCTAAAGGCTGCTGATAGAGTCAGGCGGTTTGGGGGCGTGAAGTATTGACATTTGCCGCAAACGTTTCAACAGCGAACTGAAGGCGATGATCGCCACAGATCATATACTGACGTACGTAGCCGTCGCTGTGCTTGATTGTTGCTGCCAACCGTCTTGCGGGGAGTCGTCATCAGCTCTCATTCGCGGAAGATGAGCTTCAGACCCGATCGGCTTATGAAGCACAAACTTTCTCGATCCAGTGTGAATGGGCTGGAATGCCAGGGTGCGATCCCGCCGTCTAATGATCCCGTGCAAGATCTCCGAGCTGGCTTCTGCCTAGATGGCCTCCAGGCCGCCGCGCGAGAACGATTCCTTGTGACGGGATAATCGACGCTTCACCAGGCGGGCTATGTGAAACAGTGAGAGCTGCTGCTGGTGCACCGGATTGATCGCGAGGCCAATGAGGGGCAACTGCAATTGTGCGCGCTCTGCCGGTTCCGCTAGCCGCAAAGGCGATATCAAAAAACAAAAGACATCAAGCGCTGAAGTAATATTGCAGATAGTGTCACGTGTGAGGTTTCTGGCCGGGCTCGCGTTCGCTATAAGCAGGACCTGCAAGTTGTTGTGAGTTGGCGAGCTGCATTGGAGCCGGAACGAGACGCCGCCGAACCAAGGCGCACCCGACGCACTTTGCCGGGTGTGAAAGTGCGCCGGGCTCGCCCCAACATCATCAGTACATCCGTGATGATGCTCGCGGCAATGAGACAAGTAGCGTGGCGGAATTGAGGCTCATTGCGTTTTGTACTTGAACTTCGACAATGTTTTTCGTGAGCTGATCCAAAGGACTTGAATCGCACGCAGCGTCACATTGTACGATCGCGAACTTGGCGCTCTTCATCCAGCAAGCAACGTATTTTCCGTGACACGCCGGCCTTGGACGGGAGGCACCGGTCGAATGCTGCGAGCATGCACATCGATTTTTCCACGAAAAGCCAGTTTGAACGTCTCGGGACAGCCTGCCCGCTCTTGATGATGCCTTTAGATCCCTGTCTTCGTCACAAAACGGCTGCATGTCAGGGAGTACAGAAGCGACGCGCCCTCGGATGAATGATTGACACTGCACACAGCCTAGTCGGAGGACGTCTAGCCGCTTGGGCCGTACTCGTAAGACACGTTCATTCTACCCACAAGACTCCAGATAATCGCCAAGGAGCGACGCTCACTCCCACTGCCGGCCCTAAGGTGGGTTGGCAGCGACATCGAGAGCGGGATCAATCTCAAGAACAGTTAGGCGCGTTTGACATAACGCAAAGACACAAGAGAGGGCACCGGTCAGTTTCACGCTGTTTGCGCATGGGAAAGTTAAGCCTTGCAGACCTCCCTCATAAACAAGTATTGCGATGCTCGCCTGCCTTGGTACACCATCTACCCAACCGTACCGGATTTCTCCGCGATGGTCGGTCCCAAGATTTGTGAGACATGGTTGAGGCGGCTGCCGCCGAACGAACCCGTATCGCTCTACCTCCACGTTCCGTTCTGTCGCTCGATCTGCTGGTATTGCGGCTTCCCTACAGGCCTCACTCGCAGCGAGCGTCCGATCCGCAATTATTTGGCGGCGGTGCGGGATGAAATACGCTTGGTCGCAGAGCAAGCGCCGCCCGCTCTGCCGGTGAGCGACGTGCATTTCGGCGGCGGGACGCCGACCACCATTGCGCCGACTGATCTCCTGGGCTTGATGGAACTCCTGCGTCGCTGCTTCGCGTTCAGCAAATCAGCTACCATCGCCATAGAAATCGACCCGCGTGCGTTCACGGCCGAGATGGCCGAAACGTTAGAAGCGGCGGGGATCAGTCGCGCGAGCATAGGCGTGCAAAGCTTCGACCCCGTGGTTCAAAGGGCGGTCAACCGCGTCCAGAGTGAGGTGCAGACGGCTTCTGTCGTCGAAAGCCTTCGCCAGCATGGGATAAGGCGCATCAATTTCGACCTTCTCTTCGGACTGCCACATCAGACGGTGCGGTCCTGCGTGGACTCCGCGCGGACGGCCCTGGCCATGCGGCCAGACCGGCTTGCGGTTTTCGGCTATGCTCACGTCCCCTCCTATATGAAACGTCAGCGCCAGATCGATGAGACGGCGCTGCCGGATAATGTCGCCCGCGCCGAGCAAGCCGCGGCTATTGCAGATACGCTGGTCTCGGCCGGCTACCGCCTGATCGGGCTCGACCATTTCGCCCTGCCCAACGACGAGCTGGCGCTGGCGCAGAAAGCCGGTCAGCTGCGCCGCAACTCCCTGGGTTATTCAGCTGATACCTGCAAAACCGTAATCGGCTTAGGTCCGTCAGCCATCGGCCGTCTGCGTGACGGTTACGTCCAGAACGAGAGCGCAACCGCTTCCTATGGCCAACACATTCAGGCTGGTCGTCTGGCAACCTCAAAAGGCTACTGTCTCTCCCCCGAAGATCGGCTCCGCGCCGCAATTATCGAGCGTCTGATGTGCGATTTGCAGGCCGACGTACCAGCGATCTGTGCTGCTCACGGATTTGATCCGATTCCTCTTCTCAATTCGGCCGACCGGCTGGGAATGCTTGCCGAAGACGGGATAGTGGACATTGAAGAGGGATTCATTCGGGTCAAGCAGGAACACCGGTTTGTCATTCGTGCTGTTGCTGCCGCATTCGACACTTATCTCGACCGTACCCCCTATTAACTAAGCCGCGCATGTGAGCAGATCCCAAAGATCTAAGCTTTTCTCGACGTAATGATCTGAAGAGGCACCTCCGGCAGACAGGCCAGATTTCGAGGATGCAGCGGCGGTGTCATGACAACAATCTTTCAGATATGGCCTCAAACCGGGAGGGCTGACTAAAAGGAAGCTGATTTGAAGGAGAAGCGCAGCGGATTCCGCCGTTCAGGGCCACGGCTCGATCATGCCGAAAGGGCTCTGCCCCACCTCTCCTTGAGTGCTCTTGATAATGGTGACTGCCTCAGCGCGACGTGCCGTTGGAGACGCCGGCGTCCGCACCGGCTTCGGGAATTTTACGGCTGGAGGCAGCTTTGCGAAGCTATGGTCCACCTCCTCGAGCACAGTTGGACACTCGACCACGCCCGCAGCGTCTCAGACTCAAGGCTCGGCTGTCTTCGGTCCGGCAATCACTGGCGCGCCTCCGACGGAAACAGGTCCATGTGGTTTGGACCGCCCGAAGCGTTTCCTGGCGACGCTCGAAACAGCCCGGGGTGGCGACAAAGGAGGCTCGGAAGCAGCAGAAGGGACAGGTGTTGAACTCTGCAGCGCATCGATCCGCGAAGTCAGCATGGTGATCTGATCCAGGATCCCTTTGAGGACATCCCGCTGGGCATCGATCTGGCGGTTGAGTTCTGCGATCTCATCGCCAGCTTTCTGCTGTGCCCAATTTATCTCGAATAGGGATGCCCTGTCCTCCAGTGACAGGCTCATTGTTGAAGCGACATCCCTGCTTTCCGGCGTCTCGACAGGCTCTTCAAGGTTAGCCCAAAGCCAGGCGCCAGCAGCACACGAGCCGACGAGGACAAGCGGGAGCACCAAGACCGGGAGAATCCGTCTTGACGGCCCGTGCAAGAGCGGGCGCAAGTCTGAAGCGGCCGCATGTTCAATCAAGTCCATTGTTTCTCGCTCAAGATCCCATTCCAGCAGGCTTATTTTGTCGACGCGATCGCCCGCGATGCTCCCGCGCTCCAGGAGCTGCCAGCGTCGACAATAATCAATCTTGGCGAGCTTCCCGATCGGCTGCGCCTGCTCCTATGAAACGCTCCTTCTTGAGCAACGCAAGGCGACAATTTGCGCGCGTTCTCCATGATAGCGCCACCAGCGAGCAATGGTTCTCGTCTTCGTCGGCGATGGCGCAGCATTTTCTCATCATTCAGAAGAACCTTGCAGATCGTCTTTTCTTGCCCCGGCACGAATGCAAACCGTCCACTGATCCGGCAGTGTGTTCGATGGACTCCCGCCTCACGCCTTGCCTGACCAGCAACTTCATCTGGGACGGGCCACGTAAGCGCAACGGCTGATCGGCCGAGCCGCAATGGCCGATTGGACTGGCAACCATTGCACCTGATCAACTACCAGTTCCGGCAGGTTGTTCGAGATGACGGGCACGTGCCAAGCGTGACCAACGAACGCCGCGCACATCAAGGATTCGGATGCAAGATAAGTTTTGCCGCGCTGACGGCAACCAGCAACTGCTCGCCGATATCCGCCAGAGCTGCTCGATGGCTGATTCGTCCGGTCTCCTGGGCCATCACGTTGGATGTTGTGGTGTGGTTGCCGCGCGCGCAAATTCAAAGGCTCTTCGGCCTTCAAGCCCGCCGATTGTCTCGTGTTTCGCTGACAACGATACCAATGAAGCGCTTCGTGAAGCCACGCCTCTTGCACGGCGAGCCTTGCTTTCGGGTAGCTGCCGTTTGGCTCAGAAAGCCGCCTTCGATGCAGATGCGCGCCACCGCCTGACTCACAGTGAGCAAGGTGGACGTTCGCAATATTCTGGTGGCCAGGACAGCAAGCCCCGCGCGCTCGTCGTCAGCATATGCCGAGCCAGCGCTCTCCGCTGGCTCTCGGCGCACCGACGTCATGCACAAGCAAAGTTTCGGACCAGATCATCATCGCGCCGCGAGCTGAGAGGTTCAGGAAGCCTGAGTGGCTCTGTTCGGATAGATCGCGTTCTGGCTCGTCCCCCTCGCCCTCGGACGCGAAAGGACGCCGGCGATGCCGCTTGCTGAGGAGCGCTGGCGACGAAGCGATCCAGACTGCCGCCGCGGAGGGATTCTGGATTGCTTCGCTGCGCTCGCAATGACGATGTGGAAGCAGGCGCGTGGCACACTCCGCCGGGAGCTCACTCTGGGCCAATCAGGCCGCAGTTCAATCTATTCATGTCCGGCAGACATGGACCCGAACTACGCCATGCGTGATTGCCTTCTTGCGACGACCTCGCCTCGAACATACTCGGCTAGGTCAGCACTTTCTTTCAATTTCAGACCAAGGCGAAAGCAATCTGGGCTTGCTATCGCACTTTCGCTAGCGGCTTGTCTGGTCGGCAATTCCGTTCGGGCACAAACCGCCAGCGGACTTGATCCTAGTAACCACCCTGTGGATGAGACCCGCAAAAGAGGAAAGACTTCCGACCGGGCCGCAAAGCTCCCGATCGACCTGGTCCGTCAGGCAATCCGCCCTCCTGCCCCGGCGCTAGCAGCAGGTCCCGGAGTGCCTTTGGAGAAGCGCGGCAATGCGGACAGGGCTGCTCAGACGAGACCGCAAAAAACGATCGATCCCTTCCAAAGGTACGACAATCTGCGTGAAAAAGGGTTGTGGTTCCCCATCCCTGGTCCTGCAGATACGATTGATCAGGACAAGGGGGGCGTTAGATCTGCGCTGGCGGACGTCGGCATCGGCTATATCGGGTGGACACATAACTCCTTTGCAAGCAACCAGCTACCGCATGCAGCCAGAAGCACTATCGCAAACCAGCTCTATATGGGCCAGAATCCGACTTTCGCGTCGGCGAACCTCATGATCGTCACCTACGATCTGAGCCGGTTCGGCATTGCCGACGGACAGATTGTCGTAGGAGCCGAGCAGCAATACTGGACGTGGGATCGCCCAGGGCCAGATCGAGTGGGACTCAATACGCTCGCCTACTACCAGACTTTCTTCGACAGGACACTAGAGCTCAAAATTGGCTACCTCAGAAACCAGAATGAATTCACCGGTACATTGTTCGGAGGGATTACAGGATCGAACATGTCTGCCTTGTTCCAGGCAGGGATGAGCACCAATGCCGCGCCCACGCCGGCGGTCAACTTGAAGTGCAATGTCGACGATCGCTTGTATAACAAGGTCTCCGTCCAGCGCTCAATCAGTCCCGATGGTCCCTATGCCCACATAACGGAGAATCCCACTGGCTTGAACTGGAGCACGGCCAATGCAGGCATCCTTTTCGTCGAAGAAGCCGGCTACAAGAGCAAGGCTGCTCCCGGCTTACCCGACACGTGGCTGCGGGCGGGCATTGGCTTCAACACTAGCCGCTACACGGATTTGGCGGATCCCAAGCAACAAAGGAAGAGCGGAAATAATTTTCACTACATCGCTGCGGACAGGCAGCTCTGGCAGAGTGACGCCCTTGGGTCGCCGTCTCGCGGCATCTACGGCGGCTTTTCCATCATGGGAGCTCCACCTGAGCGCAACAGGATAAGCCGGTATTACGAGCTTCGTCTTTATGCGAAGGGACCTTTTGATAACCGGCCCAGTGATCTGATTGCCCTCGTTGCGACCAACACGGCCTGGAGTACGCTTGCAGTGGATGCTGCTCTGGCTAAAGGCCAGCTTGCGCACCGCGATAGCACAGCAGTCACGGGAACATACATCGCGCATCTCGCTCCGGGGATATATGCAAGCGTCGGACTGTCATACATTCATTACCCGACAAGCATCACACACACGCCCCAAACGGAACACGCGCTCAATCTGTTGGTATCTACGTTGATATTCTTCTGATCATCGCAAGCGCCGTTCTGCTCCGACGTTATCGTGACGCATGGGACCGGACCTTCGCGATCCCCTTGAAGGGACCGGCCGCATCTGCGCTAGACCGTTCGAGGGAAGCAAACTACGTGGAGCAACGACCCAATTTTCGAGGACATTTTCCAGATTGTCTCGCCTTGCATAGACAGCAGGTTCGCAAGGCACGCAACCTACGATGATTTGCGAGAGCCTCCTGATCAGATCTCGGTTACAGCTACTTATCGAATTGAGCGGGGTGGCACTCCGAGCATGAGCTGGGACAGATAAGGAATGTCGCGCACGGTCCAGCGAACCGCTAGCGCGACGGCAACAATCGTTGTCCCCAGAAATGCAGCCGCGGCAGACCTCATTGTGGGGTCCCAAAGTTCTCCATACTGTATGGAATCCATGAGACGGAATACGGTACCCTGAATCAAGTACAGCACGAGCGTGCTCGGTCCCAGTTTTTCGGCGATAAAGCGGACCACCCGATTTGAGCGACCAATATTCCAGCATCGAAGCAGGACCTCAATCATTACCACTGAGGCAGCTGCGGAGCCGAGAAACATCAGAAGCACATTTTTTGCCGACTGCAAATCCTGGACCACAGCGAGATTGTTGTAGACATAAGTGTCGGTGCGCCAGGCCAGAAAGCACATCATAGCCGCTATTGAGGCAGACATAATCAAGAACACCCTGTGAGAGCGCATTATGCTCGTCCACCGTTCTCTCGACTGCGCAAATAAGAATCCCAGGCAAAAAAACGGGTACATATACTTTATAAGAGGGAATATGGAAAAAGTCAGAGGCGCAAGCACGACCAGAATGACGGATACGAACAAGGCCCAGGGCAACCAACGATTGAAGATCGAAATAGTTTTAGTGAGGATGAAACAAATGAACGCGGCCCATACGAACCAGTATGTGCCGACGAACTCATTCAGGAACTGCAAAACGGTGTCTGGTGCGCCCGCCGATCGGGGAAACACGGCAAACTTTAATGACTCCAGAAGAGAGCACCAAAACAGCATCGGCACCAGGAGCTGCGTCGCACGACTGCCGATAGCTTGCGTGAACGACTTTGCCAGTAGCGCTCGGCAAGAAAGATAACCGCTTATCGCCATAAAGAGGGGCATGTGGAACATGTAGATCCATTTGAAGCATGCCGAATCCCAAAATCCTTCATTTTGGTAGAGGATATATTGGATCAGGTGACCGGTGATCACTAAAATGATGAGCACTCCTTTGGTGAAGTCCAAAGCGAGATCGCGATCGTGCGCTATCTCAGGCACAATCTTTCCTGTTACATGATCTATCAACATCTCGGCACACTTTATCCAACCAGCCGAATACATGCTGGGGTTGGCCAGCACCTATTGTTAATGGCACGTCGCTGTTGCGTAGTCTCTTTGCATGGAAATCGAGATATCCGATGACAGCGGAGACAATTGTCACCGAGGGTCTACGCTCCAATAGCTGACTGTGCGATAAAGACCGAAAGGAAGGGGGAAACGAGCTATACGATGGTTTATCGATTTTTGTCGCACCAAGCTCGCTTTCATCGGCTTCCCGGGTCCAGCGGGCACTTGCACTCTGCTCCCGAGCGGACCCGGTGTTTGCGGCGCGAGGAGACTTTGCATAGCGGCGCAATAACTGAACTGCGCATGAAGGCTTAAGCTATGCAGGTTGCGAACTACCGCGCCCGCCGAGGAATTTGGGCACTTGTCCATCGCCAGCACGCGGCGCGGTGCTCCGTCGATCACGAATGCGTTCAATCCGTAGTAGCTGCGGTTTTCAAGACAAGAATTGGCGGACTATGTGAAAGGATCAGGGATGCAGAAAGCAGGTCCGGGCATGCACCAAATTCGTAGAATCCGTTGAGCTTGGCAGATTCTGCAAAGAGAAGGCAGGACGGCGGGACGGTTCAGGCGGTGCCCCTGCAACCGATCCATCGCCTGCCAATAGCCTCGCCAACATAGAACGCCTTACGCGAGCTGCCCCGCCGAAAGTCCGATTGCAGCCCTGCTGCCTCTTCAGCCACGTTCAGGATAAATGCGTACGCGCTGGCGGCCGCCTTCGCTTTCCACCAATTCGCCCTTGTAAGGCACTCCGCGGATCTCGAAATAAGTCGGGCGCCCAACTTCGGGCATGATGCCCTGGCCTTCAAGGACGCGGATAAGGTAATCCGGCAGGAATCGCTCTCGGTGCTCCCATCCCCCGCGGATCAGATACCCAAGATCAACAGGCCCCTCACCGGATTGCGCGGCTGACACGATCGGCCGGGGACGATGGAGCGACTGAGACGGGCCAGGTTCATCCGGCTGGCTCACGCGGGGATGATGGATCAGGCGAACATCCCTGCGGCCTCCCGGTCCAAGCGTCGCCGAATAGCGCTCCCCATTGATCACAAACTGACTTGGCCCGAACTGGTTTGGCAGCAGATGGATATTGCCCAATACATCGATCAACACGTCTGAAGCCGTCTGGGAGCCGTGGCGCCAGCCGGTGCCAACGATCGCGCCAATATCCCGCACCTCCGGAGCCGCCCCCGGCGGTCCCGCGAACGACGAGGCGTCTGCAAATTCAGATGCTGGCGCAGAGCGCGCATCGTCGCGCAAGTTGTGAGGTGTGGGTGGATCCAGATCAACGAAGGAGTCCAGACCGCCGTAGATGTTTGACGATCGAGGCCTCACGGACGACGGCGATGCGGGGTCTTGCATCTGTTGCCCAAGCCAGGCCCAGGCTCCCTGGCCGAGGGTGGCCGGTGTAGCAGGAAGCTCGAGTGGCGGATGCGCATGCGCGGCCCAGTGCGGCGCTGGCTCTGGTGAGCTGGGTCCGTGGATCTGCTCGCCAAGCCAGTTCCAGGCTCCGGCGCTCGGCGTCGCCGGGGTTGCGGGAAGCTGCTGCGACGAACCGGCCTGCCAATGGCTGGGCGGCGGTGGCATCAATATGTTGGGCCCGGGGACCTGCTCGCGACGCCAATCCCAGGTTCCCGCGCTCGGGCTACCTGGCGTTGCGGGAGGATCCTGCACTGCATGCGGCTGTCGAGCAGCTTCCCGAGAAGTCTGGCCCGGATCCTCAGGAGGCCTCAATCCAAGCGCCCTGTTCGCCTCCAGGATCTGCTGGTATCGGCCAAGTTTGACCAGATCAGCGTTGATCTTCTTATCGTTGGTTTCGAGCCTGTACTCCTCGAGATCCCGGACAAACGCGGGGGCGGAAAGTCGGCCGGCCATTGGTGGCCTGTCATGGGTCTGCAGCCACTCACTCAGCTTAGACATGCGGCGAGCTTGCCTGTCGATTGTCGCCGGCTCGATCCTGTGTGTCGCCTTTTCCGCCGCCACCCACATGCCGATGAGGGTTGCGTCCGCTCCGTGAGGAGCCAGTCGGCGGAGATCAGGCGCCAGGGCGTTTCCGGCACCGACCTCACGGAGCTTCTTCAAGGCCGCCTTGATGCGCGTGACGCGGTCCTTTGCATAGGTGTCGACGTCCTCATCGAGCTCAGCTTCCAGCTGGTGGTTTTCCACCTCGGGATTGTCCTGCTGCGCGTTATCCAATTCGCGGCTAATTCGATCCGCAATTGAGGGCCTGCCGGCCGTGCTCAAGCGCGCGCTCAAATGGCGCAAATCGGTTGCTGCATTCTTGATCGTGCCGTCGGTGAGTTTACCCGCCGCCTTGTTTCGGAAATCTTTAATGAGCTCCTCATCGGCCGCAGAGACCCCGCGCGTCCGGCCCGGCTGCCTCGCATAATCAATTCGTAAATTCGTCGAAAAGAGGTCAGATTGCCCCGCCTCGCGCGACGACTTTTCGCTGCCACTCCGGCCAAGCGCCTTGCCGATTCCCGACTTGAAGCGTGACCATAATCCGAGGCTTTTTCCGCTCTTGGCCGACGCGGCAGACTCTGGGTCCGGAAAGCTGTAGCGTGCGCTGCTGAACAGATCATCTCGCAAACCAGACTGCGGCACTTGCGTCGAAGCGGGAAGCTGAAAGCTGAGAATGTCTACGCTCCGGCGCGTGTCGCCGAGCGCACCCTTCCTAAAAGCGGAGTGCGGCGGCGCCCGCATCGAACCGCCGAAATCGTCCCGCCGGACTGCTCGACCACCTCCTGCGGGAGGCCGATCAGGCGAAGGTGACTTGCTTTGATCAGACGGACCGAGATGCAAATCCTCCATCCGCTGCTCAAAGTCGCCTTGCTCGCTTGACTCGCCCGATCGCTGCCCCGCCCGCCCCTGCAGCGCGGCGTACTCCCGCATCCAGGCTCCTGAATCGAAGAATGGGTCAACCGGATCCATCCTGCTCTCCTCATGTTTGTATCGACTCTGCAGCAATCCATACGACCTGGATTACGGCGAGATAGCAGCTCGTTCAGATTCTCGATTGTTGTAGCCGCAACCTTTCAAAAAGCTGACGAGATCAGGATATTGCTGCGCGCGAGACCGGCGTCGCATCGGCGCCCGCCTGACGACGGACGGGGTCGTTCCAATTTTGCCGCACCTCTTCGCCGGTCTCGTGTTCGAGCCGACGAAATTGGTCGCCGGTGGATCGCCGAATTCAAGCATCACGGCGGGACTCACATAGCTGCTACCAGTCTCAATGGATCATACGTGACGAGCATCTTGTCGTCCTTGGCATCATTTTTGATAGTGAGCTTGTCCTGTTGTAGGCGTTCATTGATGACGCACAACGTCTTTTCCCCGACGCAGACCGGGAGGCGTTCTCGTGCCTTGGAGTTCACTGCAGTTCTGAGGGACCGAATTGTCATCGATTGTGTTTCGCCAGGTTCGGAGCTGTTGCTCGAATGCCGTATGTGAGATCCAGGTCGTCCGGGAACCGGCGAACTGCGCCGTAAGCCTTGGAAAGGGACGTTCCGCCCTTGAAGACGAGATTCTCGCCCAGTGGCCACCAGCGCGTTCAGGCGTCAACGACCCAAACATTCTTTTTCGGGAAGATGTGCAGGCCGTCCTGAGTTCGCAGCAGTAACGGTGAGCGCCTCTCGGGATCGGATAGGTTTAAAAGTTTATCCAGCACGCAGCTTGCTTACGGGCCTCGCAAGCCGAGTTGGCAATGAAGATCCGGCAGACTTGGATTCGCTCACTTCAATCGGGCTTCGTCTTTGACTGAGGGACCAAAAGGTTTCTCGTGCAGTCTCGGGATCGCCGCGCTCGAGCGCGCGCACGACCTCACCGGCACGACGGCTTGCCATCGTAAGCTGCCAACGCGGTGCATGCTTGAACTAGAAAAACTTGCTTGCCACGATGGAGCTCGCGGGAAGCCCCCGAAGTCAAATAAACCTGCCGAACAGTCAGCTACCTCGTCAAACCGAGTTGGTTGGCTGAGCCAGCGCCTGCGCAACCAATAATTTCACCGCTGCGCGCCTTGGTCTCCTGAACAACTTTTCGACCGACTGAGCTCTCGTCCCGAAGCGGCTTTCGACGCGACGCAAATGCGCGTCGCCTCGCGCGCGGGAACTTTCGTCGCTCGGCAAGACCGAAAGGCCCTGATCGACGGCAGCGCACTTGCCAAGGTGCAAAAGCACCTTGGCAGCGATGGGTGAGGCTTCACGATCGATCTTTACGTATCGCCCGCAGAGCAATGATAAATATCTCTGCGGCGGTTTGGGAGCCTCATAGTTTCAGGCCGCGCTCTGCGAGCACACGGTGCATGACCTCGCCTTTGATCTCGCCAGCGATCTCCTTTCGGACTTGGGCGCCGAGAAACCGCTCGGCATCCGGATCGCCTAGAAGACCACGCTCGGCCAGTCGCTGATCCAAGCGGGTTTGAAACTCCTCGCCCATGGCTTCGACGAGCCGGTCTCGCATCGCTTCATATTCGCCCGGAGCGATGCGCCTCAGCACCGTCTCCCAGGGTTGCCAGCGGCTTGCCATGTAGTCGGTGAACTGGCTTGCTTCCCGCCCCCGGACCAGGTTGAGCGCCTCCGTCGCATCATCCTCGCTTACGTGAGAGACCGCCAGGAAGCGCATGTCAGGGGCGACATGACTGAGCTCCAGTGGCTCGCGCAGCCGATGTTGATAGGCCAGGTAGACTTCGATGTCGTCTACGTTCGGGTTGCCGTTGGCGAGCGAGTTGACCCTGTCGCGCGCGATCTCGTCCAACGCCTCCAAGCGGAAGGCGACACGGCCGCGCTGGATCAGATCGCCAAGCCGATCGTCATATACCCCGTCCTCGACGTCAGCGTTGAGGCGCGCGGTCTGCATACCATTCCAGTGCAAGGTGACACGATCCTCGCAGCTCGCGTTGGCCTCGGAAGCCTGCGCAAAGCACTGCTCGCGCAATGTCGGATTGGCGGCCGCCTGCCGCAGATCATCAGCCACTGCCTGCCGAAACCCGTCATTGCCGTAGTTCACAGTGGCTCGCAGCCTCTCCAGGAACTGTGCGTAGTCTTGGGCGCCGGGCTCATCCGCAAAGTGCTGCCATTCGCCCAGCGCGGCCGGGTCGTCTGCGAGCCAGTGTGCGGCAGCCTCATGCAGGGATTGCTGCGCAAGCTGCGGTGGCGCTTCAGCCGCCAGAGCGAGAACATCGTCCGGCAGCGGGTTATCCCAGAAGTCGAGGCTCTCCAGATGCGGGTAGTAGAGGCTATTATGCGGTACACGAGCTTCTAGAACACCTTCAGGCAGGTTGGTCAGCCGGTTACCGCTGACATTGAGTGATTGGAGCGTGCTCGGAAGAGGGTCGGGGAGGTTGGTCAATTGATTGCCGCTGACATTGAGTTCAATGAGCCACGAGGGGAGGGACTCGGGGATGTCGGTCAGCTGATTGCCACTGACCGCAAGCGCGGTGAGCCCGCTCGGGAGAGCGTCCGGTAAGCTGGTTAGCCGGTTGTCGTTTGCGTTCAGGATCTGCAGTCCGGCCGGAAGGTTTGCCGGCAGACTGGTCAACCTGTTATCAGCGACCTCCAGCTCAGAGAGGGTTGCCGGAAGATCGTCCGGCTCTACCGGCGCCGCTCCCTGCTATGCTCGAATATCTCGACGTAAGCCAAAATCAACTGACGGATCTGCCGCCGGCTCTCCCAGCTTCGCTCCGGTTTCTCGACGTAAGCCAAAACCGTTTGACGAGTCTGCCCGAGGACCTGCTGACGGCCTTGGGCGATGATGGCACCCTAGTTCTGACTGAAAATCCGCTGTCTGAGCAGGTCCTGGCGAACCTGAGTACAATCCTAAGCGCGGAGGATTATGTCGGCCCGACTGTCCACCTTTCGCACGACGACGAAAGTGAATCGTCCGGGACAGACGATGAGCAGGCGGACGCTCTCGCTGAAACAGTTGCAGAATGGCTGAAGGGCAATCCACAGGAGGTCGATCGGGAGGTGCTTGCCGCTTGGCAGAACTTTGCAGAAGAGCCGGGCGCTCGGGAATACGGGCTTTTCCTCGCCAAGCTGTTCGAGTCCGTCAGCTCTGGCAATGAAGGGTTCCGGCAATCGGTGGCCAATGATCTGCGTCAGGCGGCAAAAAACCCGCAATTGCGTGCCCAGTACTTTCAACTGGCATGGGATGCCAACCAGAGCTGCGAGGACCGCAGAACATTAACCTGGAACGGAATGCAGACCGCGCGCCTCATCGCGGAAGTCGAGAACGGCCTCTATGACAACAAGGCACGGCTTGCCGATCTCGTCGAATTGGGGCGCGTCATGTTCCGCATGGACGCGCTCGAGGCGATCGCGCGCGATAAGGCTCACTCGCTCGCCTCGGTCGACAACGTAGAAGACATCGACGCCGTTGAAGTCTTTCTTGCCTATCAGAACAAACTGCGCGAGCGGCTGGGACTACAACACGTCGCGCCGGACATGCGCTTCTTTGAAGTTTCCGGCGTTACCGACTCTGACGTTGACAGCGCAGAGACATCCGTGCGGAACAGGGAGGCGGCGGAATTTGCCGACTATTTGGCAATGGATTGGCAGCCTTGGGACGATGTGATTCGCCGCATCGCACCTGAAGAGCATGCCAAGACGCAGGACCAGCTCATTGGTGCAATGGGAAAGGAGTTCGACAGCCGAATGGAGCAACAGCTCGCCGATCAAGGCCTGACCGGGGCTGAAGCTGGCCTCGTCGAAGATGCCAAGCGAGTGTTGGGTGCCGCAGTTCGCAAAGAGATCGCCCGTGAGATCAAGGGCGCTCTAAGAGACAAGGTGCTCAATGATCTCGGCCTCACCCTGTGAAGCCAGCTTTGCTGCAGGAAGCTGTTAATTCCTGCTACAGTTTCCCTCTGGTGCGCCGGTTTGTGCCCGAGAGCCTTCACGTGATGCGCAGCAAGCGGAGCGGCGCCGATCTAGAAACCGGCGCTGCTCGACTCGTTCCAGCGGGTGTTTCCCGAAAGCGACGATGGCCGATCTCGCGATGAGGCGGATGATCGTCGGCTGCTATCGAGGGCCGCATGGATACGGGCAAATTGTCGAAATCGGAGAGCCGATACGCGCGTTTGTACGGCTTCGGAGCCGGCATGGAAGAACGCCGGATTCCACCGTACTTGCACCGCGTGTCGGCTGATCGAGGAGACCGCTGCTGGCTGAGCTACGAGGGGCCTGACCATCACTGGCCGAACGAAGATAGCCCCGAAGCATCAGCCACTTCGTTCTCCAGAGATCTGCGCAGGCGCTGAGCAAGAAAATCAGCCGTTCCCAAGCGATGACGACGGTGCCGACGTGACGGTCCGTAGAGCTTGCCGACACTGATCCGCCGAAAACGGACAAGATGATCTGCGAGCTGGAGCGGGCGCTGTGGGCGGACCGCGAACCGATGAGATCGTCGCGCCTGCCCCTTCTGTCGGTGTGACTCCGGCGGCAGTTGGGTTGCTGTACAAGACTCTCCATCACAATCAGGCTCTCCTCCCGTCATTCACCCGAGGATCGCCGTCGAACCCCTTCACCGTGAACGTTGCTCTTTGTTTCATCCTGAGTCGTTGGCAGCCAATCTGTGACACCCCCGAAGAACACGCTCAGCGACCATCTCGCAGCTTCGCCCTCTGTCAGCTGATGGGAATGAGGCTCGCGGCCTGAGGGGTTAGCCCCGACGCCGAAGGATCTGTATTCAGCATAATAGCTTGTCCTCAACGTATTCGTCTTGCCGGGCGTCCATTCGCGCCACCCTTCCGCGGTGACGGGGGCATCTATCTTCGCCGACAGGAAGACCACGGTGGCGTAGGGGCGCCAGGGGCGGCCAAGTGCGATAGAGCGCGCAGCAGGGTCGGCACTCAGCCTGCAATGATCAAACACATAGCCACTGTCCTCATCCGGCACTGCCTTGCTCTGAGCGGTGTAGATGACCGCTTGATTGGCGATGCCGTGCAACTCACATTGCCGGAACCAGGCCTTGGCGTTGCCAAATATGAAATCGACATGCCCTTCGATGTAGCAGTTCGAGAAGTATTGTCGTGACATTCTGCCGTTTGGTCCCTTGCCCGCAAACAGCGTGTCCTGGGCGCCGAGCAGACGGACGCGCGTAATGACGTCCCTATCTCCGGTAACGGACAGCGCTACCGCCTGCGAGGGTGGATTGGCCGGATCGAGGGCGTAGTCGTTCTGGATGGTCAGATTCTCGAGCCGGAAGTCATCGCCGGCGGCATCCAGCGTCGCCGAACGGGCGGTTCCTCCTACATTGATCGCGCCGTCGCCATACACAATGACCGTATCCTCCGGCTTCCTGCCAGTCCCTTCGATATGAATACCGGATTTGGAGATTTTGACCTTCTCGCGATAGACGCCCGGCGCGATCCGGATATTTCCGCCTTCCGCCGGCAACGCGTCGATGGCTTGCTGCAAGGAGTGATAGTCTGCAGTTCCGGCATGCGACACCGATAGTGCCTGAGCGTACGCTGCCGAGATGCAGAAACATCCCGCCAGAAGTGCAGCGGCGGAAATGAAAATTCGCATGTGATCTCACACTTCGTTTCTCAGCGGGATAGTCGCCGCGCATCGACACGAGATTGTCAACGCCAAATCAGAACCTGCTCGTCACCTTGGCATTTTCGGCCTTGCAAAACCCTCGCCAAATTGCAACCAACTCGGGACATGAGGCCGACCGCGTACAGTAATCTTGGCCCCAGATGCGGAACTCACCATCTGAGTTCGGTGCCGGGTGTAGTGCTTACTGATTGCCGTCGCGGAATGCCCTGGAACATACCTCCGATCCGCGCAGCAGCGGTTGTGTAGCTCGTCCGGGCAGCGGGGGCCATACGTCAGAGTGATTTGCGGTGACCTTCGCATGTTCAAGTTGCCAAGTCGCGGAATTGGCGAATCGGACATCTTCGAGTGTCACGTCCAGGGCATGCCGCTCGTCTACGCCGCGCATCAGCAGCACACCAGTGTCGCCATGCACATGACGGAGAACGATTTGCCGATAGACCGGAATCCTCGTGCCTTGAGCGCGCGGATCATATTTTGTATCGAAGGCCAGCGGCCACCGGTTGCCCCGCAGGCACACGTACTCATAAGTCACGCCCTCGACCAGACCGCCTCGACTAACATCGCTCTTGATGCGCAGGCCCGACGTCGTACCATCCAGCGTCAGATTACGCACCAATATGTCTCTGGCCCCGGAATTCACCTCGCTGCCGATCGACATGCCATGCCCCCAGCCGAAATAATTATCAATGATCGAGATATGGCTGCTTGAGCCATTGTCGCCGGCCTTGATTGCGACGTTGTCGTCACCGGTACGGATCACGCTGTGGGTGATGGTCACATCCTGACTGGCGCCAAGATCGATGCCATCGGTGTTGCGGGCATCCGCCGGCGAATCGATCGTGAGGCCCCAAAACGTGGCACCTTCAACCCGGTTCATCGCGACATGAAAATTGGCAGCGTTGCGCAAGGTGACACCAGAGAACGTGATGTCCAGCGCATGATCGACCTGGATCAAGCGTGGGGCGTTCTGATTGCCGCCCTGGGCTTGGGCGCGGCGGGCTAGCTGCCACCAGGTTTCCGCGCCGCCGCCGATCATTGCGCCGCCCTGACCATCGATGATGCCCTCTCCGTAGATGCCGCCGCCGCGCGTTTTAGAAAAGCTGATGAATGGCCGGCAACCGTCGCCCTTTTCTGCAATGCGACCACATTGTCCGAGGCCCTTGTCGTAAGCAGCAGGTTCGGGGATGGCGATCAGTGTCGCACCGCGTCCGACCCATAAGGTCACGCCCGATTTCATCTCGAGTGGACCTGAGTGAAACTCGCCGCGCCCAAGATAAACTGCAGCGCCATCGGGGCAATGTTGAATGGCGTCCTGTAGGCTAACTGTATCGTTCTTGCCGGAAGGCACAGGGCGATCGCAGACCGTCTGAGGTGCAACAGGTTCGGCGATAGTCCGGCGGTCTTGCGCTTTTGCGGCGGGGCAGACAACCATGGAGGCGAGTATGGATAATAGGGCCCAGCTGCGAAAACGCTTTGTCATTGACCTGCTCGTGCTTTGTCACGCCCACGTTTGGCGCGTGCCTTTTCTGGTATTGAGCGCTGGCTCGATCGAGCCGTCGCGCGCGTCACTGGCCCGCGCAAGATGACATTTATAAGACGCAGCAGAGGCCTGAACCTTACGATTGCGCAGCAGCACCTTGCCTATGCGCGAACAAGACGAAGCGTTGTGCGTTAGTCCAAAATCCAAACAGCTTCTCAGCGTTCTCACACTGAGAGAGTGCCCAACCGGCCCCGATTTTCGGCATCAACAACTGCGCGTGAATCCGGACGCTGCGTCGGATCGACGTTTGATCGAAGAGCCGCACTACAAGAAGTGACAGGAGCGCCCACGGTCACCTGACCACCGAAGCTGCCGTTCAGCCAGGAGGGCGCACCGCAACATTTGTAGCGACACGTCGTTGGACGAACGCGGGGCGATCGGCTTTCACGGCGGCAAGATCGAGGTCGAGCGCTCGCGGGGTTAAGGAAATCGACTGTTCACCGCCGCTGACGCTAGGAGCTGTCGAAGGCGATCCGCGGCGCTCCGATTGGGCCTCGTCACTTAGCCGCTGCCAGATCGCCTCAGTGGGAGCCACGGGTGTGCACCCGACACCTCGCCGAAGCCGCAGCCCGCACGCGCCTGACCTTGACTGCTGATGAACCTCCTCGCTGTTCTTGAAGCGCCCGCAAAGCCATACCTACGTGTTTGTTCTCCTTGAACACGGTGTTAGAGAGCCGATTTCGTGCATTGTCATCACTGGCTTCGAGCGACTGGTCGCGCTCGCCGGGGAAACGCGCCACCTTGTAAAGCATTTGAAGATACTTCTCAGCAGTCGCCGTGACAGTTTTTGTCGAGCACTGACGCCGCTCATCATCTCGTGAATGTAATCAAAATCCGCGCGACACATTCGGCGGCGGTTTGCGGCCGAGGCGTCGGGCAAGGCCAGCGGAACCGTTCCCGCGCGCCGCATCCAATCGCTGCTCAAAGGCGTCTTCTACCGGCTGGTTCGGCTGCTGATCGTCTGACGGCGTGCTGTACCGATGGCGGGGGTCCTGTGTTGGATATCTCGAAATTGTGCGAGTCCATGCCAGTCTCCCGTCCAGGATCACTTCAGTGGGTTAGTCCGTACTCGGAGAATCTTTCGAGAAGCTGACGAGGCTACAGCCGGCTCCGGATCGCATTCGCACCGGGAACCAGGACTGGGCGGCCATGGAAGACTATGAACCGATCGAGGGGCTAAACTTGGCCGAGGGATTTGCGCGATTCGGATCCGAGGCCGCCTTGTCGGCGATCGAGCGAAGATTGAAGCAGGTGCTTGGTTCGAACGATATTGATCTTCTAGATTCTGACACGGCAGCACACGGGGCATGCACTGACGAGTTGCGTGAAAGACAGCATCTTCTGCCACTTCCATTTCTCGAGAGAGTGGTCGCCCGATGTTCCTACAACGGAGCCTCCGGAGCCGTCTCTAGGATCGCCGCGCACGGCACGCAAACCGCGCTCGATGTATTGCTAGAAATCCACACGGGCGCCACCGCCTCGCTCAAGGGAGCGGTTATGGATTCGTTAGAAACGCTGGCGGGCCGGTTGGGCGCATGAATTCGGCTGACCGGCAAGGGCAGACCTGAGGCAGCAACAGTTTGAAGTGACTGCAAATCGAAGATGCTACCAGGAGCGGCGGCAGACCTCCCCTCGTCGGCCACCAAGCAGGTATCCCTGAAAGGCACGCCATATGGTCTATTGTCCTTAGTCCTAGGACAAAGGACGGAGCGAATTTGTACGAAAAGTCAAGACCTTGTTGTATTGCTGAAGCTCGTGAGCCTTCAGCAGGCCAAAAATGAGGGCGATGCGCATCCTGGGGAGGCTGCGTATCACGATGACCCTTACTCCGTACGCAGCCTGGAATCAGCCCTTGGTATCAGCAAGACAGAGGTCAATGCCTCGATCAACCGGAGCCTTTCGTCGGGACTTGCGGTCAAAGATCGGGAATCCGGCCACGCAAAGCCTAACCGCCGCAATCTTCATAATTTTGTGGTGCACGGATTGAAGTTCGTTTTTCCGGCTAAACCGGGTGCGATGACCCGGGGCATCCCCACCGCCTTTGCCGCCGCCCCGCTTAAAAATCTTATCAGCGCAGGAGAGTACATTTATGTCTGGCCGTATGCAAAAGGCAAAGACATGGGGCAGGCGGTAGAACCGTTGTACAAAAGCGTGCCCCAGGCCATTCAAAAAGACGATCGTCTGTATGAATATCTGGCCCTATCGATGGTGTCAGGCTTGGAAATCAAAGGGAGGCTGGGTTCGCGGCCGAGCGTCTATCGGAAAGGCTTCTCAGAAAATGACCACCGTTAAAGACCGATTGCTTCAAATGTTGCAAACGGTCGCGCAATCTTTGGGAGATGAACTGCGCGAGCGGCTAGTATTTGTTGGCGGTTGAAATCCAAAACGCAGACGATGATGTTCGCTGCTACATTGCAGAGAAGTTCAAAGCGCTCTTAGGTCATGAGGATTTTGACCATTTCCTCGACGGCAATATCAAGGGACCTGAAGGCCGGGTCGATATTGTACGAGAGCGCTTTGTTGCCATAAGCCAGAGCGATGCTGGCGAGTGAGAGGGGAATGGAGATCAACTGGCGCAGTGAGCAAGGAAAGAGGACGCGCGATAACCGGGATTGCGGGGGAGTCGGAGTGCGCGCCGATGCCGTGTTATTTCTCCTTCTCGACGGTTCAACCTCTGGCCAAACAAGCGGTGACCTTGCCCGGCAGATTACCCGCGATGCCGTAGATTGGTACGTCGGCCACAGACGAAGCCGCAACGATAGAAAGCCTCAGCGCGCAGTTGCGCCGCACTCATCGCAGTTTATCTCCGCGGTTTGCGCTGCCGCGAGAGCTTGAGATCGCGTGCAGCTCCGGACATGGCGGTCAGCGTGAAGCGCAAGGCGTCGGCTCCAACTCGTCCACCAGTTCCAGAGGGTCCATAACGTTCCCCTGGACTTCGACATCTTGGCGCGGACCGAACCAAGCCGGGATGCGATGACCCCACGAGAGCTGGCGCGAGATGGTCCAAGCACTGCGTTTTAGAGCGTTTGTTGTCCATGTTTTCGATAGTGGCGAATACATGAAGAGCCGTGGCATTGGCCTAGCGTAGTCCCCACTTTTCCTGAAAGTTGAGTCGTGCTTCAAGGGTACATGAGCAGCATCCCTGAGCGACAGCGATTAGCTTGACGAAGGAGTGACCTGCCATTGCTTTTCATCCAGCCGCAGTTAGAGTCTCGGGGTTTTTGCAGCGAGACCGAAGTTTGGACCACTCAGAACTAGAGTTTTGCGCCTCTTGCAGCGAGACCGAACTTTGGACCACCCGGAACTAGAGTTTTGCGCCTCTGATCACGTTGGCGGGCTGGTGGCGCCGACGTGGGTGTGCAGCAAAATCGGTGGTCGATTTCCGATTGCCCCATGGGGCCGTTCTTCATTGTACTATCTGCGCCAAGTCTCCACTTTTTGCTGGGCGTCCGCAGCTTCTTCCAGTTGAAATAGGTCGCCTGGCTGATCCCGGCCTTGCGGCAGATCTTCGCCAGGTCCGTGACCAAACCTGTCGCCGTCAACGTGCGCGGCGGCAGCTTTCAACGGTCCCATGATCGAGGCGGAAACGCCACGGCTGCATCCGGGTCAACAGGATCATCGACGCTTCGCGATTTGGGCGGTCGTGCGTTACGTATTGAATTGTTTGCCGCAGAGTTGCGCTGGCGTTCATCGATGGACGATGAGACCGCTCGAGACTCAAGCCTCCGCTCCAGATCCGCCAATCCTGCCTTACATTCGGCGACAACCGATTGGGCGCGAAGCAGCTTGACCTTGAGCTCGTCCTGTTGCCTGAGTATTTTCTCAAGATCCGAATCGTTCTGCATTAGCTCATTGACCATCTGCAAGCACCGATGCAAGGCCGGCACCTAGCTTCAAGAATGCAGGCTCCGCATGTCGCAGATGCCCCACCCTGAGCCATGGGCTAAAGCGATGTCCAACGACCGCCCAGAGGACGCCTTTACGCTGGCGTTCTCGTTGAGAACCACCATTCGTTGCGAGCCCCTTAGAAGACAATCGGCTTCTGCCCGGCAAACCGGAGCGCGACCTGGAGATCGCAGAGTTCGCGAGGCAGGCGCACGGTTTGGAAAGCGCATCAGGGGACCTCTGCCATCGATCAAGCGGGCAAGTTTCATCTGAATACTTCGACCGGATGCTGAAGGAGCATCATAGTCACAGGTGGTTTCGTCACATCTTCAAGCAACCGGCATGCCAATGCCGATTGAGCGTTTTTATGAAGAAACGATGTCGGTTTTCCCGCAGCACGTAGTTGCAGGCGGTGTTGTTGTCGCGCTTGAAACAAACGGCGTCTTGAGCGAGACAGCCAAGGTCGCAACCACGAGCATCCGCGCACTTTCTAATGAAACTCTGGCAGGACTGGATCGAGTTCTTCCTGCTCGAGCGTCTTGGCTCCATCTTTCGCCAGGTACGCTGCCAGAGCTGCGATACCGGAGTCCGCTGGACATCGAGCGGGTGCCGATTTTTTGAACGGCACTTGTCCCAAACGCTCGGCAACTTCGACGCTCATGAGGTGGGGACGGATCGGTCGATCGACGGCGCGCTCGATGGTGTGGAAGATCCAGGTGCCGTCCGGATCGATGTCCGACCAATGAAAGATCGGCGTCTGTTCGGATACCAATCCTGCGATTGTCCGCAGCGCCTGCTGGGTGGCAAGCGAGGGGTACCCGCCGACATACATGGTCGTTCCTAATCGACCTGGGTCCGCCTCGGCGATGTGCCGATTGAAGCTTGCGAAGTTTTCGATCGTCAGAACGTAGGCTGGCCGCTCCCGGAACCGGACGCGATCAGCCTCCTTGGGAGTGATTCCGAGATAATGCGGAGATATCCTGGAAAGATCGGCTCCGTCGAGGTCGATCTTGCCCGCGATCAGCAGGGGCGGCGCGAAGCGCTCCAGCCCGATCGCTCGCAGTGCCTCGCGGGGGCGGGCGCCAGGCGGAAAGTCCATCATGCCGCTCAAAAGCCGGACCACGGCCCCCTCGATGCGCTCGAGTATCTTGCTGTGCCCCACCGTACGTCGCGAGAAAGTTTTGTAGTCGACGTCCAGATGCTTGTTGTCGAGGATCGCCTGGGCGAGAACGAATGCGTGGCGCAGCGTGTCGACGTCGGACGAACCGAATCCGTGCCACGTCTTACCCCGCGCCCACACCTCTGCGATTTGAGAGCCGCTGTTCTTCAAGGACTCGTGCAGCGCCACTCCGGCTACAAGCCGGACGGCGGCATGCTCCGCGATGCGTGAGGCCGGGGTGCGGCCGAGATATCGGTATAAGATCTCCGCCGAGACCAACCGCACGTGCGCCACTTGGTCTCGGCTGGCGCCGCGCCCCCAGCGGATGGAGACCGCGCCGGCACTTTCGGCTTCCCTGATCTGTTTCAGGAAGGCGTCCGCCGCGACGACTGATGGGAAGGCGGGGTAGTCCGGGTGGGCGATCGGGCTTGCGGCCCCCGCCTCGAAGCGGTTGAGCAGGTCGTTCAGCAGGCCGAGCGCATCCGTGAAACGCCGAGCCATGGCTACTCGGCGGCCAGACGGGTGGCGAGCTCATCTTCGGACATCAGGTCCGGATCGATGGCCATGAGTTCGCGCTTGGCCTTCTCTTTGAGTTCCACCACGGTAGCCCTGGACTGCTCGCCGATCCGGTCCACCTCCACGATGGTGTCCATGTGCTCGAGCACGGCGACGCGCTTCTCGAACGGCGCGGCAATCACGAACTGCAGGCCGAGGTTTTTGTAAAAGCTCATCATCTGCCGCTGGTTCTTGCCGTCCATCTTGGAGAAGGCCTCATCGAACATGGCCAAGGCAAAACCGGCGGGCTTGCCGGCACGACGCTCCGCGCTGCCGTAGACGGCGGCCAGCGAAGCGCCGATGGCAACGTAGATAGGCACCTGCTGTTCGGCGCCAGACCCGGTGCCGCGCCGCTGCTCCCAGCGGGTCGAGCGGCCGGTGGCCACATCCTCCATGTGGATCTCGAAGGTGTAGAAGTTGCGGTAGTCCTCGAACTGGGTGAAATCCTTGTCGGGGTCCTCGAGCAGCGCCTCGAGTGCGACGATCGTATCCTTGTGCGGGAAGTCATCGGGCACGTCGCCCCGGAACAGCATATCGAGCGCCTCCGGAGAGGTTTTGGCGATCTCGATGATCTTCAGGATGGGCTGGAATTCCACCATCTGGGTGCGGTGGAATGAGTATCGCTCGTTATGGAAGGGATGTGCGTAGAGGCTACGGTTCAACGATTGCAGCTCCCGCTCCATCTTTCCGATCCGGGCCGTGAGCGCGTTGATGAACTCGCCGCGCAGCAGGGTGGACGCCTTCTCCGCCGCTTCCCGCGCCTGCCGTTCGTACTGGCGCAGCTCGTTGGATTCGATATCCGAGATGAGCTGCTCCATCCACGGCTTCACCTCCCGCAGCGGCTCGCTTTCCGCGCCGACCTGCGAACTCATCCCGAACTGGTCAAAGTAATCGTAAAGAAGCTCGCGGACCCGTCGCTCGATCCGGGCGCGCTCGTTGTCGGACGCGTCCGCATCCTTCAAGGCCTTCTCGGCGATGGCCCGGTGTTTCTCCGCGGAGCCCTTTTGGGCTGCGGCATCGAGGCGGTCGCGGTAGACGGCCCTGCCTTTCGCGGTGGAGTAGAGTGAGAAGAACTTGCGGTATATCGACCGCGCGACCCTGAGGTTGAGTTCGGAGCCGGGCACGTTCTCGCCCTCTCCGAGCCTCCTCTCCGCCGACCTGACCTCGCCGTCGTGCTCGCCAAACGCCTTCTGCTGCGTCTTTCTCTCCTCCAGCCTCTTCTCCTTCAGCTTCTGCTGCGCCCTCTTTTTGTCGCGAAGCCCCCCGTCCCCCGCGCCGTCGAGAGCATCGAGCCTGGCCTGAGCTTCAGCGATCTCAGTCTGCGCGGCCGCGAAAGCGGCCGCGCAAGCCGCGAGGTCATTACGTTCCTCGCAGATGTTCTTCAGAGCGGCAAAAGCCTGCTCCGCGGCATGGGCCTCCTTTCCCTTGTCGGTCAGAATCCGACCCAGTTCCTCGGCCTGATCCTGCAGGGAGCGCAGGGCGTTCGCCTGGGCCGCCTTTCCGATCTTATGCTGCGAGGATTCGATCCAGCGATGGCTCCGGACGAGTCCGTCGTCGTAGAGGCCGTCCTTCATGATAGCCCGGCCGGGCCTGTTGAACTGGTCGAGCGTGTCCGCGAGACGGACATTGCCGTAGCGGCGCATGATGAAGGCCATCGCGTCCGGATCCTGGCTCCGGAAGATGGAGGGAAAAGTGCCGCGCTCCGGCTTGGCCCTGAACTGCTCGAGCTTGTTTAGGCTCACTAGCGATGCATGGCGAAACTCGCGGCGACCTTCCTTGAAGATTGACGTGGCGGCGCTGATATCCGCTCTGTCCACGAACACGGCTTCCCGGTCGCGGCCTAGGAGCGCCTCGGCGGCTCCTATCCACTCGGGTTCGGCGACGTCGATGATGTCGCAGAGCACGCGCGGCACCATTCCCCTCTGCCGCAGCCTGCGGCAAAGAAGTTCAGTGTCGTCGCCGAGATAGGCGCGCGCCCCTCCGGCGGCGTGCTGTCGGATCCGTTCGAGCACCTCGTCGCGGCGGCCTCGGAGCCCGGAAAGCTCCGCGATGATCGTTTGACGCGCTTCGTCGATCTTCGGCAGCCATTTGGCGCCGCTTGCCGCGAAGGACTTCTCGGCCGCGGTGACCTCGTCGGAGACGCCCTCGATGTCCGCCCCGGCGGTGGCCGTCACAAGACGCTCAAGCGCAGGAACGAAGTCCTCGAAACCGTCCGCGCACATCGCCCTTAGCGGCTCCAGGCGACGGATGTTCTCCATGCGAGCCTTGAAGTCCGCCGAGGCGCGGTGCGCCGCCTGCCCGGCCACATCGGCGGTCTGCTGCAGGGACTTTCTGCCGGTCTTGGCATCGTGCTCGGCGATCGCGGCCGTGAGCCGTTCGATCTCGTTGTCGACGGCCTTGACGTCGTCGTCGATGAATTCGAGTTCTTTTGCTGCGGCGTCCCGGCGCGCCATCTCGCTACGCCGCTTGGTCTTGAAGTCCAGGTTTGTCGCGCGCGCCGCGAGCCAAGTCGCGCGTTTTGCGATCCACTCCTCCCTGAACTTGGTCTCGAGCGCCTCTTCAAGGGTGCCGAGGACGCCCCGGAGCGCCCTCAGGGCTTCGAGCCTGAGGCGCATCTTTCGAATGGTTTCGCTGATGTTACGGTATGTCTGGATCGACTCGCGCAGCTCCTTGATGCCGATCGGACTGTCCTCGAGGATGTAGTTCCGCACGAACTGCGTGGCGGTCTGGTTGTGGTCGAGCGTCATCGCGTTGACGATTGATTTCTGCAGGGCGCTGGCGTTCTGCTCGCCATAGGGCGAATGCGGCAGAAGATGGCGCATGTACTCGCGGACGTAGTCGCTCGCCCGGTCGCGATGATTGACGAAGTTGCCTTCGCCGACCGCCGCGAGGACCCGGGCGCGCACGTCCTCCCATTGCGCCGGGAATTGCGACTTTCCTCGCTGCTCGATGAAGTCCTTGGAGCTCAGAACGGTCCCGACGGCGACGAACAGTGCCAGCACAGTCTCCCTGCTGTCGGATTTGCGCGCCTCGAGCGCCATGCCGATCGTGACCGGTGGCCGGGCGCCTTCCGTGTCTTGGAAGCCGAGCGCGATGTAAGTGCGCGCCTCGTCGCGCCGGCGCTGGTCTTCGCCGAGCGTCCCAAGGCAGTAATCGACGACGCTGCGCTTCGAGCCGCTGCGCGATTTTCCGCTATCGCCGGCGACCGCGTTCAGGCGCAAGAACCGCCGGCTCCCGCCGGTGAGGACGACCTGTGCCATGTCGAGGATCGTCGATTTGCCGGACCGGTTCTCGCCCAGCACCCCGACGTGTCCTGTCACGTCGATGTCGGCGACGTCGAACAGGTGCCAGTTCACCATCGTGAGGTGTCGCAGCTCCATCATGCCTCGTCTCCTGCGGGCTGCGGAAACCGCGCCTCCTCGCTACGGACGTAGCGCTCAAGCCGTTGGAGGGCATCGCCGCCACTAATCAGCTTGATCATCGGGCGGATCCTGATCTCGCAGTCCTGCTGCTCGTCGTCAAAATCACCGATCTCGACCAAACTGCGCTGGGCGGCCTCGCGCAGGATGTCCCGGAAGCGGGCGGGCGAGATCGCGCCACCGCCGCCGTGTTGGGCCATCTCGCGGTAGCGATCGAACAGGTCGTTCAAAGTGGCCACTACGACGGCTCGGTCCTCGACTGCTCCGACGTTCACCTCCTGCTGCCAGTAGGCCGCCAGCACCAGCATCACGATGGTTTCGTCGAGCTTCATCCGGGGCAGCGGCACGTCCTCGTCCATGGCGACGATGCCGGCCCACTGCGCCTCCGGATCGCGATGGACGCGGTATCCGCAACTATCGAAGAAGCCGTCGACCACGTCGCGGAAGCGGCCATCCATGATCGTGTTGTAGACTGTCCCGGTCCGGGGGTCTCCCGCGAACACGAACTGCCGCCGTAGCAGGAAGTGCAGCGCCTTGCGGAGGTCGGCTGCCTTTTCCGCGCCGAAGGAGCGCTCGACATTTTCGAATTCACTAAGCATGAGCCGCCCTCGCCTTCCGGACTGCGCCCGATCGCTTGACCAGGAAGTTTGCGCAACGGAGCCATTCGCTGTCGTGTGGTGGCGTGTCGGGGCACGGTTCGAGTTCGAACCCGGCCGCGACCTGCGCCGGAACCTCGCCCGTCAACGCATATCGGCGGGCGCAATCGAAGGCGAGGAAGTCGTCCACGGTGCCGATTTCCATGAAGCGGGCTTCCCTGGTCGCGAATGGCGGCACCTGGCCCTCGAGGAATCGTCTGACATCCTCGGGGCGGGGCGCGATGCGAGCGATGTACTCGAGGCGGAGCTTCTTGCGCAGTTCGTACAGCGGATCCGACGGCGGCTCGGAGAGCTCCCTTGCTTCGACGGGACGGCGCGGCTGCCTGGCCGGCGCCTGATGGTGCTCCGACCAGGGGGACCGCAACGGCTCGATGCTCCATTCGATTGCAGCCTTCTGGTGTCTGCCGTCGCGCAGTAGGGCATCCAGGCGCCGCACCAGGTCGCCGGCCCGGCCGACGAGTCCCTGCCCGCCCCGCTCGGCGTATTTAATGGTGTTGCGGACCCGGGCTTCGAGCTGCCTGCGGAAGGCCTCGATCCTATCGAACATCTCCCCGATCTGATCGAAGATGCTTTCGATGGCCAGCAGGTCGTCGGCCGCGGCCATTCGACCGTCCTCGAAGTCGGCTGCCATGCTGGAAGCTGTGTACTCCTCGGCGAGGACCTGCATGGTTTCCGGGGTGTAGGAGATCCTCCGCGCGAGGTCGACAATGGCGTCGCGGAAGCGGTACGGATGGTTGACGGTGAGGATGGACTCGAAATCCTTCAACAGGAGCTGGTCGACGAACTCCTCGAAAAAGGCTTCCAGCCGGGTAGCGACGGTTTTCGACTCCATGACGGTCCGTCGGACGCGCTTCAGGTCGGCCAGAATCGCACGCAGGCTCTTAGTGAACTGGTCGGCCTGATTGCGCGCCTCGCGGACGGCGAGCGCGGCTTCGCGCTGCTTGCGGTCGGTGATCTCGGGCCTCAGTTTTTCGACGGCCTCCAGGTTGAGGCGGATTTGCACGATCAAGCCGCCGAATCGCTGCGAGAGATCCTTGTTGAGGCTCGCGAGCCGCTGGATCACGAGCAGCGGTCCCATAGCCATGTCCACGGTGACGCGAAGCCCGTATTCCTCCTCTTCAAGCCATCCCCAGGCGAGCAGCCGGGCGTACAATTGTCGGGCAAGACCGAGCGCCTTGTCGCCCTTCTCGGAAGCGAGCGCGACGTCGGCCTTCCGGATCCGGCGGCGTCCCGCGGAAATCATTTCCGGCAGGCTGCCGAAATCATCGCCCTCGTTCCAGAGGGCGGGGTTGACGCGCATGACGTCGTAGATGGCGTGGACCACCTGCTGCGGCGTCGGGAACGACGGGGCGCCTGAAAAGAAGCGTTCATGTAGATCGAGCAGACACGCTGCGTACAGGTGCTTGTGATCGCGCGAAAAAGCTAGAAACGCATCGTCATGCAAATGGCGGAACAAGGTCAATGACGCAGCTCCTGGGCCCGACTTCATCTTGGGTCGGCGGCGTTAAACGCACGGCCTGCCGGGCAAAATGTTGTTGAGAGTGGGTTTGGAAAATACAACCGGAAGATCAGTTCTTAGTATGTTCTAATATAGCTTTCCAGCTCAATCGCTGTCGAGACTCCAAAAGTCCGATCGAAGCTAGTGCCGGTCGTGGATCGGAACAATCCGGCCTCAAGTCATTGAATTCATTGTTGTTACCGTTATGGCAAAATGGATACAAATTTGCTACCATTTTGGCAGGATGGATACAAAACCATTGTTACCACTCCGCCAAAATGGTAACAAATACCTATGAAGCAGTTTTCCAACATCGACCAAGTCATGTTCTCCGACCTGGTTCAGAAGGCGACCGACGCGGATTTCGACGAGAACTTCCCGGAAAACGGGACCTTTCTCAAACAGAAGCGAGCCAACCGCGAATACTATTACTACAAGGCCTACGAGCCCTCCGGTGGCGAGGGACCGACGAAGACGACTCTCAAATATGTCGGTCCGGCCGATGATCCCGAGATTGCCAAACGCGCGGAAGCTTTCCAGCGCACCAAGATTGGCTATCGCGCGCGACGCGAGCTGGCAGCGAAGTTGAGGCGGGCCGGCTACCCTGCCCCTCCCCACATGGAAGGTCTCGTCGTCAACGAACTCGCGCGCGCGGGACTCTTCCGGCTTCGCGCCACGCTCGTCGGTTCGATGGCCTATCAGACATACAGCGGCGTACTCGGCGTCAAGCTGCCCGACGAGCTCGTGACGACCGAGGATCTGGACATCGCGAAATTCTACGGCATCTCGATCTCGATCGATGAAAGCATGCCCGACATCGAAGAGATCCTGAAAAAGGTGGATCCGACATTTGCGCCCTCATTCTCCCCCGATGAAACCAAGCTGTTCAGCGGTTTTGCCAATGCCACCGGCTTCAAGGTCGAATTCCTTACACCAAACCGTGGCGACGAGGACTACTCCTCCAGACTGACGCAGATGCCTTCATTGGGACCGTCTGTAGGTGCGCAGGTGTTGCGGTTCCTAGACTACCTGATCCATGAGCCCATCCGCTCTGTGGTCTTGCACGACGCCGGAGTGCCGGTCCTTGTACCGGCCCCGGAGCGCTACGCCGTCCACAAACTGATCATCGCGACCAAACGGAATGTGTTCTTTGCGGATAAGGCCAAAAAGGACATCAACCAGGCTGGCGCGCTCATTCAAGCATTCAATGCCGTCAAACGTAGCAGCGACCTAGGCTTTGGGTGGATCGAAGCTTGGGAACGCGGAGCCAGATGGCGACGACGGCTTGGTGTTGGCGCCCTGCGTCTTTCGGACGACACTTTCGACATGCTCGCGAAGGGCGTAGCCGAAGCGGCCAAACTCGACGGCAAGCCGGCAGAGGAGTACGGGCTTACGGGAGGCAAGGAAGGTCTTCTGGCGCGCGTTTCAATTGCGAAGCCGACGGCGTCGCCAACGCCGTGATGCCAATTCGGTCGACGAGGCTGTCTCGCCCATCATCGGCGACGGGCGCGCCGGTGCTGCTGCTGATCATCGGCGGCGTCGGCATGCCGAATCACGTGATTGGCTCGCTGATCATCTCGCTGCCGATGCAGCTGACCATGTCGGTGATGTGCATCATGCCGTTCGATCAGCTCGGTCTTGCCGCCGACGCGCTCGAGGCTCAGCACGAAGTAGAGCTGGATCGGAACGTGCTGGCCTGTTTGATGGCCGGTCTGCTTGTTGTCCTCGACCGTGACCGGTTTTTCGATGACGAACGGACTGACGGGCTTGTCGGGGCCACCGCCATGACCTCCGCCCTGGCCCGGATTGCCGCCCGGGTGTCTTTTTCAAAGTCGCTTTCGGCGCGGCCAGCCCCTTGACCCAAGTCTCGTCCATCCTGCGCGAAGATCCCAATCTCAACGAGGACGCCGCTGCGGCGTTGGACGACCTGATCAAGGCGACGTACGCCCGACTGGCAGATACGAGCAGGGGCCCGTGATGGTTTTTTAATAATTTCAATAAGGTCGTGGGAAATCGCGGGGCTTCATACGCAATTGCGTATTATGCGCAGATATACGCGGACGCGTATAATCGTGCTGATATTCGCGATCGCGTATATTGACGATGTATACGCATTCGCGCATGGTAACCTATGGATACGATTGCCCGCACCCCCCAACAAGTTGGCGCCGGGATCAGGCGCTACCGGCGGCAGAAGAAGCTCACCCAGGCTGGCCTCGGTGAGAAGATGCATGCGCGTCAAGCGACGGTCTCGAAGCTGGAAGCCGGTGTACCTGCAACGCGGCTGCGCACCTTGATGGATGCGCTGGCCGCGCTCGACCTCGAGTTGGTCATCCGGCCGCGGACCAAATTGACGGCTGAAGCGATTGAGGATCTGTTCTGATGGCGCGTCGTCCTGCCCGCGCGCCGCTCAACGTCTATCTCAATGCACCGCTGGTCGGGCAGCTGCGGCGCGAGAGCAGCGGCGCAATCGATTTCCAGTATGACAAGCAGTGGCTCGCGTGGGAAAATGCCACCCCCGTTTCGGTGTCGCTGCCATTGCGGGAGGATCGTTATATCGGCGATCCCGTCGTCGCCGTTTTTGACAATCTTCTGCCCGATAATGACGACATCCGCCGACGCGTCGCCGAACGCGCGCATGCTGATGGCGCCGACGCTTACAGCCTGCTCTCCGCAATCGGCCGCGATTGCATCGGCGCGCTGCAATTCCTTCCCGACGGTGCCGCACCCGGGGGCGCCGGCGCCATTGATGGCCGCGCCGCTAGCGATCAGGATGTCGCCGCCATTCTCGGCAATCTTGCCAGCAATCCGCTCGGCATCGGCGCCGACCAGGACTTCCGCATTTCTCTCGCGGGCGCGCAGGAAAAGACAGCGCTGCTTTACTGGAAAGACAGGTGGCACGTGCCTCATGGCACGACCGCAACTACGCACATTATCAAGCCGCAGATCGGGAAGTTGCCGAACGGAATCGACCTGACCGGCAGCGTTGAAAACGAGCATCTGTGCCTTGAGCTGGTTGCGGCACTCGGCTTGCCCCGGCGGCCAATTCACCGTCGGCAGCCGCGGCATTCGCGGCTTTGCGACCGGCCGTCGCCAAATCAAGCATCATCGATTTCGCCGGACGCCGAGTGCTCGCAGTTGAGCGGTTCGATCGCATCTGGACGCGCGACGGCCGCCTGTTGCGGCCGCCGCAGGAAGACTGCTGCCAGGCGCTGTCTGTTCCACCCGCGCGAAAGTATGAATCCGATGGCGGACCCGGCATCCGCAAAATCTCGGATTTCCTCAAGGGCAGCGATACGCCTGAGGACGACCAGGCCATTTTCTTTCAAGGCGCAGATCGTGTTCTGGCTGCTCGCCGCCACCGATGGCCATGCGAAGAATTTTAGCGTTCATTTGGCGCCGGGCGGACGTTTTCATCTTGCCCCGCTTTACGACATCATTTCGACCCAACCGAGCTTGGACGCTGGACAGATCAGTCAAAACCAAATGAGGCTGGCCATGGCGATCGGCAGCAACCGGCATTACGTCGTCCACACGGTTCTCGGCCGACATGTCGTGCAGACTGCGAAAAGCTGCGGTCTCCCCGACAAAACAGTCAAGCTTGTCATCCAGCAGCTCGGCGATACAGCCGCAAAAGCCATAGATCAGGTGCTGAACGCGCTTCCAAAAGGATTTCCGGAGAAGATGGCCATATCGATTGCTGATGGCGCGAAGCGTCGTGTGAATTCGCTGGCTGCCCAGCCGGGCTGACTGCCCACAGCCAAACCAAGCGGAACGATCAAGGCAACAGAGATCAGAAATCCGCTCAAGGCGTGCAGCAAGCTCGCGGAGACGTCATAGAGTTCGGCCGGTTTGCGCAAGCTGCCAGCCGGCTACGATGACCTCCGTGAACGGTGGCAGGAAGACCGGATCGACCAATCCAAACCTGGATGCTGCCTACCAGAAGAGCAGCAGCGCGATCAGCAATAGGGAGCGTTGCCCGAAAGCAGCCAACCAGCGGCTCAAGAAACGGGCCCGGTTCTCGAACGGCGATTGCCGCTCTCCTTCGACGGCGAGCGGCCCGCGCCGTCCGTATGCAAGCTCCAAAAGCGACTGCGTTTCCAAACTAACCATGAGCGACGTCCTTCACTTCACGCTCGACGCGCTGAGGCCGCCCGTCAACTGCCCCCTTGAGCCTCTTCCGCTCACGCCGAGGTCATGGAGTGAAGGGCTTAAAACCTATCGCCAGCCAAAACACAAACTTCAGTTCGATGCGCTTCCGCCATTCCGTCGACTCGCACATCAGGAGGTTTCCGACCGCAATCCGCGTCACGTGACCGACACCGCCATTTCGCCAGCCGCTTCAAGCTGGTGATCGACAGGTCGAGCGAGATGACAAGGGGACATATTCTATCTTTCGAGAACGCAGAGGCAAAGCGCGGGTGCCGCGCAATCTGCGGAAATCTGCGATTGCCTTCCCTAGGAGCGGATGTGAACTTTAGAGGCCCGCGCCGCAGTATATCTACGGCATCGTTACTGTGGTGAAGAAGCAACCTTAAGCTTGGTTCCGCGAGCGACAACTCACTTCAGACTTCACAAATGTCGATGAGCGAGTCACTTTTGGCCCAGCATCGAGATGCGCCAGAGGCTTGCCGGAAGGCAACTATTTGACAAGCGTCTGACGGCGCCAGCTCTCGACAGCCTTATCGAGCGTCGCCGCAGCCGCTGGGTCGGCCCAACGATCCCAGAACTGGATCGTGCCGCTAAGCGGTTCGTTTATCGGTTTGGCAATGCGGATACGCGTGGGCAGTAGAATCGCATCGCCAACGACGAGTGCTTCGCCCGTGTCGAGGACCGGAAGCAGGTCGCCGAAGCCGCCGAGGCTGTCGGGCAGCAGCCGCCGCACGACGGCCTGGTCGTCACCGTTGGTTAGCCGCATCGCGATGAGATTGTTGCACTGGCTGGCGACCGTGCGGTTCACTTCGGCGGGGCGTTGGCTGATCACCACCAGTCCGACGCCATATTTCCGCCCCTCCTTGGCGATGCGCTCGAAGGTAGCGATCGCATTCTCCGCGGCGCCCGAAGTCGGATCCTGTGGAATATAAAGATGTGCCTCGTCACAGAACAGTGCCACCGGATGGCGAAGCCCCTGCGCGCTCCACTGCTGCACGTGGAAGGCCATGCGCGCGACCATGCCGACGATCAGCGGCAAAATGTCGGAGGGAACTTCGGAGAAGTCGATGATCTTGACGCCACCGTGGCCGCCTTTGGCCGTCCTGCCACCGAGCAGCAGCTCAACTGCGCGATCGAGCCAATCATAGCTGTCCGCCACGCCGGACGCAGGGAATAGGAAGCCGAGGCGCCGATCGGTGCGTTTGCCCTCGAGGCGCTGGATTAGCCGGCTGAGCTTGCTGTGGAAATCGCCCTGCTTCTCCCCCGTCCTGGCTCCCGGTACCATCTCTGTGTTGAGCCGGTTGAGCTCGCCGAGCACGGTTTCCATCCTGAAAGGCACCGGGCTGTCGATCGTGAAGTTGGCGAGCACCTCGACATGACCGCCGGCTTCCAGGAAGCCCGTCTTGGCGTCCACGACGGTACGCGACATGATCATGGCCTGGTTTGGGGCGTTCTGATCGGAGCGGTCAACAAACATCGAGACAAGCGCCTCGTAGCTCATAAGCCAATAGGGCAAATGCAGCACACCATCGTTCAGCCCCTTCCCCGCTTCGATGTCGCTTGGGCCCGCGACACGAAGATGGACGAAACCGTCGCCAGCCATGGACGCATATTCTCCGTGCATGTCGAACACGATGGCATTGGCGCTGTCGAGCTCGGCGATTTGCTCGAGCAGGCGGGCGGTCGTCCACGACTTGCCCGAGCCGGTGCTGCCCACGATGAGCGCATGACGCTGGAACAACCGATTGCCATTGACGAACGCCTGAGCGTTGGGATCGAGCGTATAGGCGCCAAGCGACAGGCGCTGCGCGCCGCCGGTCACCTCCGAAATCACGCCCATGAATCGCGTAAGGCACTCGCCTTCGAGAGCGAAGCAGCAGGCATCGATCTCCGGGACGGTCTCAAGCGTCCGGCGGAAGACATTGGCGCGCGGTCCGTCCCGATCGAGCAGCGTGCCGATCAACATAATCCGCACCAGATTGACTTCGGGATGCGCGGCCTCGCCTAGCTCGACATCGGCGATCTTCGCTTCACCGAGCGCGGTACGGATGATCTTTTGGATCACGCCAATCAACTTGTGGCCGGCAAGGCTGCTCTGGAGCGCAACCAGCCGGTTCACCTGCAGCGCCCGCAGCGCCTCGACATCATCGACGTGGACGATTACCGTGGTCGTGTCGACCGATTGGACGCGGCCAAGCGCTTCTTCGTCCGCAAAATTCAGAATGCTCACGCGGAAACTCCTGTCATCTCATTGAGGAAGCGGTCGAGTCGCCAGATCGGTTGATCTACGTCAAACCCGTTGGGCACGTCGTGCATGTAGGCGCGCGCGCCTATCGTCCCCTCCTCGATCGCGAGATAGCGCCGGCAGCGTCCGCCGCCGAGGAAGGTCCGGGCGGACGTAGTCAGCTCTTTGGTAATCACGACAAGCGGGACGGAATCGCGGTCGCAACGCTCGATCAGCTTGGTCTGAAGATGCTCGTCGTTGAAGCCATAACCAACGCAGAAATAGGCGCGGGCGTTCTCCAGCGCGGCATCGCTGCGGCCTAGGATCGTTCGGAACGGCTCGCCATGTGTCAGCCGGTATTTGTCGATTCCCGGCGTGATCATCAGCGGCGAGTATCCGGCCGGCACGTCGGGCATTCCGCGGACGCCGATGATCTGGCCAGCGGAATCCTGGAACCAGTCGAGAGAGCCATGCACTTTCCAGACGGCAACGGTACGGGTCACCTGCCGATTGACGAAAATGCGCGTGTTCGAATCGCGGGCGCGCGATTGCAGATAACCGTAGTTGAAGCCGGTGAACGTGCTTACATCGGCGGCGTCCGCGGCATATTCGGCAAGCCGGTCATAGTTTGGCGTGACGACATTAACGGTCTTGTGCGTGCTGTCGAAGAGATGGAGGTACAGCCGCGAGAGCGGCAGCGCGCGCCGGTCCGCCACAAGCGTCTGGAGGACGCGAAGATCGTGCGGCAGCAAGAAGGCGCGGGTCTCGCTGGCGATGAACTGGGTCTGGCGTTCCGTCGGGCGCACGGCCTGGAGGGCGCTTTCGAGATCATCGCCGGCCGCAAGCTGCGCGATGAACTTATCCCATTCGCTCCTCTCGTCTGCTGTCCAGCTTGTGGGCGGCTTGACAGCGGAAAGCTGCAACGCCAAGGCGCCCATGCCGGGCACACCGTGCGCAGCCGAGGCGCCGCTGCCCAGAATGATCACCGGTGCGGCGCTGAGCGCCGCCTGCGCGAATTCCTGCGCGATCTCCGGCGCGCTCTTGGCCGCCATACAGTCCCTTCCCGGCCAACGCCGACTGTATCCACTACAGCCGTCGTCATCCCTATGAGATTTAGTGAATGGATCAATTTCGGCGAGGATTGCATCCTCGCTAAATCTGAAATTAGCCCTTAGCCGATCAGGTTACGCTTGGTGTCGAGACGACGAAGGGCCTGCAGGACCGTGAACTTTCTCGGATTGATTTTCCCCAAAAGGAAGTCCGAGAAGCATGTCGACGCAAACTCCGCGTCGCGGACGGCTTTTGTAGTTAGAGATAATGATCTCGAGACTTGCATTCTGCAATCCATCTAAGCAACGTTTTTCATTTGATGTGGACGAGGCTCCAGCATTGCCGTCGAAACACTCCTGCCAAACGCGGTAGACGCCACATCAAGCAGGTGCTGGTGATGGGTGAAGAAAAGCACCTGCGTTTTCTCCGCAAGCAGTTGCAACAGCCTGAAACCGGCCGAGGCGCGCGCATCGTCATAATTGATGAACAGATCATCGGCAATAAATGGCACCGGCGCAGCATGCATCAGATACTCTTCAACGGCAGCAATGCGCAGCGCGAAAAAGAGCTGATCGGCGGCTCCTTCGCTGAGACCTGATACGGGCACCGCTCCACCGTCCCCACGCACGCCCGCCAGATGTGGCACATCTTTTTCGTCGTATTCGAGCGTAAGGCGTTGGAACGAGCCGCCGGTCAGAATAGAGAACAGCTCCCCTGCCCGTTTGAGCAATGGTGCCTGCTTTTCGCGCCTAAACCGCTCGATCGCCCACCTCAGGATGATGGTTGCGGAGCGAACGCGCGCATACTGCGCCGCCACCTCCTTCATCTCGGCCAAAGCCAGCTGACGATCACCAGCAGCTTTGGCCGCAGCGGCGTCGCCGCCGACGGCTTCGAACAAACGCTCAGCATCATTGCGACTCTGAATTGCGATCAGCTGGCGTTCCCTGGCATCTTTGAGTATTGCCTTCAGCGTTTGCTCCCGAGCCGTTGTTTGATCGAGATCGGCGCTGCGGCATTCCTCGGCGAGTTGTTCGACACCAAGCCCATCGCCATCAGCCTCAAGCGTGGTCCGCAAGCGCGATCGCTCATCCCTAAGCGCGCGTTGTAGATCGGACTGAAGAATAGCCGCTCGCAATCTGTCGATCGAATCGACGGCTGCGGCCCTCTTGAGGCGATCTATTACCGCCTCGGCGTCCGTCCTGGACTTGTCGCATTCTTCCAATTTCTTCTGCAGGCCCTGCATCGCCTCAGCTTTTTCGTCGCGGGACACGACAGTCTGCCTCGCCGCATTCAATTGCGCATGGAGTTGGAGGATTGCTTCATCTGCATTCTGCCCGGAAAACCGCGGCGCGATCGCATTTACGAGCTTTTCGACATCATCGGTAAACGCCGTGATGTCCCGCTCGATCTTTCCAATGCGCTCGTGCTTCAAATCCGCGATCTTGGCAGACGTCTCCCGCATCTGATCGATTGCTTCGATTTGCGCTTGAATGGTCTCAAGCGGGGCTTCGGGTAACAGATTGATACCCCTCAGGGCCTCCCTCCATTGCGCATTCCAGACATCACGCTCTTTCGCAGCGTTTTCAACAGCCACGCGCCTGCGTTCGACTTCTGTTGCGACCTTCCGTTGCTCTAGCGCGAGTTCATTCCTCTTTTGTGTGTTGCCCTCCTCCATACGGAGGCGCGCTTCGGCAGCCGCAAGAATTCCGTTCAGCGGCAGACTATCTGCCGAGGCTGCGATTGCCGTGTCCGCCATCAAGCTGGCGAGCTGTTGCTTGGCTTTTGCAATTTGCTGCTGGAGCGAGGACTCTGCATGAAGCGCGGCGTCACGCTTGGCGATTTGATCGAGCACGCCAGCCCTTGCATCGAGCCAATCCAGCATTTCGTCCGGAGAACGCGGGTTATCGGTAACCTGTTTCCACAGGATCGCCCAGGCCTCGGCCAATGCCTTCTGCTCTTCGGCTAACGAAAACAGCTCCTGCTTGGCGGATTCAAGGACGTCTTGCTCTTCAGCGATTTGCCGCGCCAGCACCATGGCCGCAGCCGTCGACTGCGCATTCTGAAAACGACGGTCCGCCGCGGCGTCGGCGTCTTCGATGGCCTTCACATACGCATTGAGCAGCGGCTCGCCGCTTGTAAAAGCGAGCTCCTCCGATTCTGGCACCATGATCTTGTCGACATGTCTGCGCCTGATGATAGACCATCCGGCATCCCGCCGTTCGCGCAGTTTCTTCAACTCCTCAACGCCGACAATTCTTTCATCTGACACAAGACGAGCATAAGACTTTAGATTGTTTTCGACTGTACGGGTCAGCTCACGCGTCACAGCTTGCTGGCGCTGAATACGCGCCTGAAGCTCGCGGGCAGCATCGCGATGCACCCTTACCGCCTCTTCCGCCGGACTTTTCAACGCCTGCAAACTCGTTTCACTCACGATAGGCGGATTCATATCAGCCATTTGCCGCTGACATGATCTATCGGCATCCTGATGCTCTTGATGGATACTCAGAAGACGCGCATCGAGATCGCCAAAAGCACGAATGGACTCGACGACCCCAGCCAGCGCCGAAAGGTCTTTCTGCGCTCCGAGCGTTTCAATCCGTGCCTGGATATCAGCGAGTTTCTCGCTGGCGCCCTCTAGCGCTGCTTCAGCGCTATCAACGGCGGCAAATCGGCTGCCACGCGATGTCAACAGTCCGCGGACTGCTGCAACCTTGGCCCGCGGCGGAATTCTCTCGACCAGGTCGGCGACGGGACCTGTCCAACCCAATTCAATCGCCGCGCGCTTCAGGCCTTCTTCCGCTGCGGCGAGTTCGGCCCGCCGCTTCGGTAAGTCCGTCCGGCCCGAAGAGAGCTGTATGCTGCGGTTCGAGAGGCGTTCAATCTCCGTTTGGTGGAGCAGAACGCTATCGTCAACCACAAGTCCGGAAATTTCCGCGCCGATTGTTGCAATCTGTTCGCGGAATGCGCTTATGCGCACTTCTGCAGCAGCGTTATCGCCCGAGGCCTCCTCAAATTGCCTAGCCGCGTCGGGAGGTAATTCGACCACCGCGCCGAGGTCCACTATCTCGGTTTCAATCTCTTGAAGCCGACGCACACCGCGATATACGCGCCGGACTCGAGAAATCTTTGCAAGTTCGGAAACTTGCTCTTCGATTTCCTTCTCGATCTGATTGCAAAGGCCGCGCGCCTCTTCAAGGGCGGATTTCAATTCCTGCCATTTGCTTGCGCTCACCATGTGTTGACGCAACGCCGCATCAGCCTCTTTAAGGCGGTCTTCCGCTTGGTAGTATTTTCGGTGTCCCGCCTTGCGGCTGGCCCAGAGCCCATCCGCCTCTGCCTGCATCGCACCCAACCGATCGCGGAGACCTGACACACCGGCCCCTGCGGCGAACAATGCCGCGCCGATATCATCCTTGGCCTGGGTGATATCCCGTCCGCCAGCCCGCAGGCGCTCATGGTCAAGACAGAACATCCGGCAGAAAAACGCGCGGTCCATCCCGCCGAGCAAAGGAGCAAGCAGGCCATCGCCAGCCGCAATCGGCAGATCGTCCGGGCCGAGAAGCGTGTCCTTGTTGCCCTTGCGACGCCGGACCGAAAGCAGCGCGCCGTCGCGTTCTAGGGCGGCGCCGATGCGCAGCGCCGCATTCTCATGCAGGAAATTACGGGATGATTGCCCGGGAATACCGAAGAGCAGATCTTCAATCGCCGACATCGTCGTCGACTTTCCAGCCTCATTCTCGCCATACACGATATGAAAGTCAGGTTCGCCTGACGGAAAATGAAGCGTCGTGCCGGTGAAATGTCCGTAACGGATCAGGTCAAGAGAACGAATACGCACGGATCAACGCCTTTCCGCGGTCAGACGTGCGCTCAGATATTCGCCAGCCTGCTCAATCACAACCGAGTATTGTTTCGCGATCACCGCTTCGAGAAGACAATCGTCAATATCAAGTGCCGCGTCGTGAGGAAGCCTGCGGACAAGGTCGCCCAGATCGTTCGCGATTTCTGCCTGGAGATCGGAATCCCCCGCAGCCTGAGCTAGCAGGACTTTGAGATCGTTGATCGCGCTGCCCGCTGACTGGATAGAAACTGCCGTCGCAGGCACGGTCGCATTGATCACACGTTCGATCCATGCAACCTCTTCGCCAAGAGCCAGTGCTGCGGCTCTCGCTTCAGCCAACAATTGCGGCGCAGACGCCATCAGTTCGGCGTGAAGAGCCGTCGGGCCACTTAGTTTGATGCGACAAGCCAGCAGTCGGCCTTCTGCGTTCTTGGCCGCCTCGTCGATCGAACGTTTGATTTGATCTACAACATCCCCGAACCGCGCGCTACCACTGACCGGTACATCGACATGCATCCACCGCACGACATCCGTTTGGAGCAGCTCAACGCCTTCGATCGCTCCGTCTTGGACCGTAACGAGCTGCGCCGATTTCGGGCCGGCTTCGCGGATGTGGCGCCCCTGTAGATTGCCGCAAAACACCACGTGCGGATTTTGATGCAGTACGCCGCCCTGATGCACGTGCGCGAGCGCCCAATAGTCGTACCCCTTGTTAACCAACTCTTCGAGCGTGCAAGGGGCGTAGTTCTCGTGAGAACCACCCATTCCGCCGAGTGCAGTATGCAGCACGCCGATGTTGAAATAGCCTTTGATCGGCGCGGGATAGGCTGCTGCCAGATTTTCCGTCGTCGCCTGCAGGCGGAAGCTTTGACCGTGAAGGGCGACGCGGCAATCATCGAGCTTGAAAGTTTGGGGCTTTCGATAGCTAAACACCTCAACATTGTCAGGAAGCGTCAGCCGCTTCGTGATTTGGCTTTCGGCGTCATGATTGCCGTGCAACACGAAGGCGGGGATTTTCGCCCCCCGCAAACGACCCATCTGCCGAACGAAAAACAGGCCGGTGTGAAAATCGCGCCAATCGCCGTCGTAGAGGTCTCCGGCGATGACCACGAAAGCCGCCTGTCTATCGATCGCCTGAGTAATGAGGTCCTCAAAGGCAGTTCGGGTCGCCGTTCGAATGCGCTCGGCCGCTGGCCCCTCCTGTCCGCTCAGGCCTCTCAGGGGGCTGTCCAGATGTATGTCGCCGGTATGGATAAATTGGAAAGTGCTCACAACAGGACTCGCTTAATTCCAATCAGAACAAACTAGTAAAATCCTTTTATCGCAATCTTGAGCGGAGCGTTGTCACCAAGTATCCGCAAACGCGGAAAGGGATTGTCGATGAGGACTCGAAGGGGCCGCCGAATTTGAGGGCGACGCGAAGATTCGGTGGCACGTTTAACATGAGTATCGCGTTATCCATGTTGCGGACAGCGTGTCTTCGGTAACGGTTCGGACAAGGTCTTATCTGAGCTAGCTCCCCAGTCCTGCGAGCCGCTTTCCTAGCGACCTCGCGTCGAAATTCTCGCAAATGCGGCGATCGGCTGGGAACACACACCGTGCCGCAACCGCGGTTTATCCGCCCAGGACCTTCGTCAGATGACGACTTTGGTTGTCAGACCGGCCCAAGACAGGCCGCTGCGACATCGACTTCGTAGTCGATACTGCCGCCTCGTCGCAACGTAAGACGCCGCCATAATGGTAAAGAGGCTCTTCACTGCGGAAGGCAGCAATCCTGCCGCGCGATGGAATTATCGCTAAAAACATGGAGCGCCGCCGTGGCCGGAGAGTAGTCGCGGGCCTTGTGGTAACCAATGCAATAGGATCGCACTGCTTTTCGGCCCCTTAGAAATCGACCCGATTACAGCCGATTCGTTGTCGTAGCCAAACGGGGCTCCGAGCTTGTGCAGTGGAAGTGCAAGCGCGAAAACGAACCCACAATTCACGCGGCTCGTTCAAAGAATCGGAGCTATCGCTTTGGAGACGACCAACTTTGGTCACTCTCACGGAACCCGATCGCAGCGAGCCGAATTGCCGAGGTACCCGATCACTTCCAGTTGTCGCTCCTCGGAGAGACTTAAAGCCTTCGCGACGATCCCCCAACTTCATCTTCTGCAACTCCGGAGTCAGAAACTCTGGTACGGAGCATCCGAAGCAGCCTCGCTGCTCGGCATCGATCGAAAGCTGCTGCTGCGTGAGCTCATTCGGCTTGAGTCTTGATCTGGACCCGGGCCCGTCGGCCGGACACCGTCCAGAACGGAAACTTACCTCGTCACGAAGAGGAAAATTCGTCAATTTCTGCCAGGCACCGCAGATATCAAGCGAATTTCATCATTTCGCGCTGGAGTTCATCGAAGAAATCAACTGCATCGATGTACCCATGCGGTACTGCAGGTACGCCATCGCCGCCAATGATCACGCTAATACCAATTTGGGATTTATCGATATCAGATTGGAATGGATGCGCGTGCAGGCCGATCGCGAGTGAGCGCCCCTTGTTTTCAGGCGGTGATGTGCGACTCGAAGAAGTCGAACAGCGCGATACAATCGAAAAGGGGTCGCCCTTTAGCGACCCCTTTGCCGGTTGCAATCGACTTCGGGATGAAATTCCAGCCCCGGCGAGGGTCAAATTATCGGTATCTAAATGCCAAGTGAACTCCGTACAATTACGGTGCGGTCGCGCTGTAAGAATTCCTCCGCGCACGAAGGAATCCGCGTGCGTCACTCCTCGGTAGCGCGCTCAACCTTTCCACTGACGCCAAATGGACGGGACACCTATAGCAAGTGCCCCACCTCACCAGGGCTGGGCGTCCTGGATTGTTTAAGCCTTTAAGCGCGACTGCGATCCATATCGCGCGAAGGCGTGCAGCTCGATATCCGTAAACGGCTCGCCTAACGCGATCAGAGGCCGGTGATCCGGCCGCGGGTACAGAAGCGATCGCGCGTCAGCGGCCGGATCAGAGATCAGCTGGTAGCGCGCGAAGACCTCAGCACATTGGGCGGCGTTCTCTCGGGGAGCGGCGGGCCTGTTCGCGCGTCAGCGCTGATCGGACGATGATCCGCTACAGCTTCAGCCGCCCTCCAGACACGCCTCGGCCCGGTCGATTGCGCGATCGCGCCAACGATGGGCTGCATTTCGGATACCGCCGGCCGTTCGACTTGCTGCGGCGGGAGGCTCAACCGGATCTACCGGGTTTGCCGGGAGGATGGCTCACTGTCCGCAAGCGACGAGCCCCCGATATGCTGATGAAGGTCAGCCCAGTGCTCGCTGGTCGCTGGACTTCGTCCACGACCAGTTCGCCAACACGCAGCGCTTCCGCATCCTCGACATCGTCGATGACGTGACTAAGGAATGTCTGGCGCCATTCCGGATACATCGATCTCGGGACGGCGCGTCGCCCGCGAACTGACGGCGATCGTCGCACGACGCGGCAAGCCAGGACTGATCGTGTCTGACCATGGCGCCGAGTTCACCGGCAACGCCATGCTGGCCTGGAGCAAGGACCGGTTATCGACTGGCACTTCATCGCGCCAGGAAAGCCAATGCAGAATGGTTTCATGGACAGCTTCAATGGTGGGATGCGCGATGAGCTGCTCAACGAACCTCTTTTTCGATCTCAATGATGCCCGTCAAGAACGTCCGGGCTTGTGGGCGCTGGAAAATTCATGCTGGGAAAAATCGCAATGTCGGTACCCCTGTGGTCCATTGAACGTAAGGTCATATGTCCGCCGCTGCATGGTCCATATCTTCCGACACCGCCTTGCTGGCGAGCTTCTCCGGTCCGGCGCGACTTTGTCAGAGATCGGCCAACTCCGAAGCGAGAGCCATGTCGTAAGCGGCATCTTTGACGAGGTAGAAATCCAAAGACTCGCACACTGACCCTGCCGCCGCTGGTACGCATCCAATGACCACTGCGCGATTCGCAACGCGAGCGGGCCAAGCGTTTGGAGACAAGGATTTGGAGACAACTACCAGCATGAGGCGCGGCGGCTTGCCGAGTTCGTCTCTTTGATGGCGAAGAAGGCTACGACCATCAGCACGAAGCTCGCCGTAGCCTGGCGTCTGCCACTCGATCGGCACGCATCATAGCCTTGCGATTAACCGCCGTTTGCGGTTTCGCGCGCCACGTCGCGAATATCGTGCCGGGAGCAGACATCTTGCTATCCTGCGCGCCGCGCCAAGCTACATAAGCGATGCGGAAGATCGGGGCCTACTGGGTGAAATCTTTGTTGTCGATTTCGAGCAGCGCCTCGAGTGCGATAATCGTATCCTTGTGCGGAAAATCGTCGGGCACCTCCCCCCGGAAGCCTTGAGCGCAGTGCAGCCACGTTTTCCGGCGGTGAGGCAGGCGGGCTCGGCTTTCTCGCCACATGCGTCTATTCCTAGGGCGATGGGGCTGCTGCGCCTTCCGGCGCTGGCTCCGCTTGCTTCAGGCGCTCTAGGTAGCCGCGTGCGCGCGAAATCACCGCCTCGACCACTGTGTCCAGGACGGGATCGCCGCCGGCAGGCATGGCTTCGACCGCGGCCTTGGCCGCCATTGCATGTTGCGTCACGGCCTGAGCAATCTCGGAGACGCGCCGGATCGTCTGCGCTGGAGAGAGCTTGCAGTCGGTGGCGAAGCGCTCCCAGTGGTTGCGTCCGAGCTGGTCAGCCTGCTTCTGCCCGCCGATCTTCTGCGCCATGTTGCGGGTGATCTTCGGATATGGCGCCGCACAGACGATATCGTAGCCTGGCGCCATGGCGGCGCCGCGCGCCGATAGCATCAACGAGTAATTTTTGGCGTGAGAATCCGTGTTCCAAACCATCGGATTGAAGATTGCAAGATCGACGAAGCGGGCGGTCTCCTGTGCTGTCATGTGGCGCTGGGTCACGCCGACCATGTCGGCCAATGATGGTCCTTTTAGGCCTCTATCGTTGTTCTGGTATTTGGCAGCTGGCGGTCGGCCCAGGGCTTGGCAGAAGTCCTCCTGATGCAGCCGCCGCCATCTCTTGCCCTCATGACGCCGGTCATAGCGCTCAACCAGCAGGTAGGTACGTTCGCCTGCCGTCCCGGTCGTCACCTTCGGCGTCGGGATTCCGATCATGCGCGCGAGCGTCAGGCAGAATGCCTCGTTCTGGACGGCGCCAGGCAAGCGCTCGCCATCGGGCTTGATGATGTGGGTCGATGGCGCGCCGTCGATCGGTATGTACAGGGTGTCGCCATCCAGAGCGACGGCGAGCTTCGTCTGCACACCGGCAAGCGACATCGACACGCCATCTTCGCCGACGAGGAAGGGCTTGTGGGGTAGCTCATTGAGGATGCGCTCGAGGGAGGCCTTGTCGGGGATCTCTCGCCATTTGCCGGCGATCAGCCCGGTGCCAGGCTGTCCGACGGAGAGCGCGCCGGCGGTGTCGCGGCCCATCTCGGCAAGAAGACCGATGACATCGGCCGGCGACTTGCCGAGCATATGACCTACGGTCCCGAGAGTTGCGTTCTCCGGCAGCAGATTTGCCGCCCATGGCAGAATTACCGAGGCATCGTACGACGCCCGCGAGAGCGGCATGGTGAGCGACACAGGGAAGGCGCCGGTCAGCCCGCGCCAGGATTCGGCATAGGTGAAGCCTGACGCTTCGTCGGCGGCCGTGATCCAGCCGACCTCTCGCGTCTCAAAGTAGACCGGAAGACGGTCCATGAGGCTCCTCCTCGTCGCTGTCGGGAATGTCCGGTGTCTCGGAAGTGTTCGCGCGGCGGGCTTGGGCATCCCTGAGAACATCCTCGATGCGCAGCCCGAGCACGTTTGCCACGTGCAGGCTGCGCCCGAGCTGACAGGTGCTTTTTCCGGCCTCGAGGTCGACGATGAAGCGCTTTCCTGTCCCGCTCACCATGGCCAGCTCGTCCTGCCGGAGGCCCTGGCGTTTGCGTTCTTTCTGGATGAGGCGACCGAATGCTGCAGCGAACTCGGCGGCTTGGCGGGCGACACCGGTCTCGCCAGGAGCCTCGTTTCCGCCCGAGGGGGGAGTGCCGTTTGGAGGCTTGTTCATAGCTCTCTCGTTATAAGTTACCGAACGGGAACTTTATGGGTTGAAACAGCAAATGTCCAGGAAAAAGTTACCGATCAGGAACTTTTGTTACCATTCCAATGGAAAGAAAGGATAAAGTTACCGGGCGGGAACATTTACCTCAAGCCAACGGTGAGCGGCCCAAAAAGTTACCGGTCGGGAATTCTGCTCCCCGAGCACTGGGTTCCTTGAAAAGGAGAATCGAGACGACCGGCGGGAAAATCCGCGCTAATCTCCGTCGAGCGAAGCATGTTCCTTAGCGTCCGCTCGGTGTCGAGCGGCGCTGCCGGCCCCACAACGATCTCGGCGATGTTGTAGGCGGCGGCAGCTCATCGTGATCGGGACGCCGGTTTGATCTTGCCACAAGCTGACAATTGCATTGCGCGACCGCGCTGCCCGCCATGGCGTTGGGACCCCGGCTAAGGCCGAGGTCGGCATCACCGAGGACAAGATCAAGTGTCGATCGGCAAGACGATCATCGCTGCGCGTTTATGGAGACGGCACCAACTGACAGCTTACCCTCAGCAAAATCAGCTGCCGCTGTGGCGTGCAGCCTCGCCGAATCGAACACCGGTAATTCTGAATGTTCCGGGCCGATGAGAAGCCCAATCTCCGTGCAGCCGAGGATAACGGCGTCGGCGCCCCGTGTACGACCGCGCGCGATCATGTCGATAACTTCCTGGCGCGACAGATCAGAAACAGTGCCGCAGCACAGGTCATCGAAGATGACATTGTGGATCCGGCTCCGCTCGCCCTCCCCCGGTATGACAGGTGAAAGGCCGAAGCGCTGCCGCAGGCGATCACAATAGAACGGCTGCTCCATCGTATAGCGCGTCGCAAGCAACAGTGGTCGCTTGAAGGAAGCAGCGAGAAGAGCCGCAGCGGTCACATCGACGATGTGGATGAGCGGCACACTCAGCTCGGCAGCAACAATGTCGGCAATCACATGCATCGTATTGGTGCAGATCAGGATGCAGCTGGCGCCCGCGTCAACCAACTGCCGGGCTATCCTCGTTAAATAAGCCGCGGCTTGCTTCCAATCTCCTGCGTTCTGAAGGGTGACGATATAGCCGAAGTCAACCGAGCGCAGCAAGATGTCTGCCGAGGCGAGACCGCCGCGGCGCTGACGGACGATTTCATTGATTTCCTTGTAATAGATGGCCGTGCTTTCCCAGCTCATCCCTCCGATCAGCCCAATCGTCCGCTGCACTTTGAGATCTCCACTTCATTGCGAAGGTGGCACAGGTTTACCGCGCTTTCGGCGGCAAAATCTCGGCGTTGTTGCAAAGCCGCCTGGATGCATAAGTGTATTCCAGAGCCAGCCGGCGTGCACGTTCGATGAGATTTGCGGCAGTGCTGTGCCCCCCATCGATGTTCTCAAAGTAAAAATAAGATTGGCCGAGCGCAGCGAGCTTCGCGGCGGCCTTACGGCCGTGCGCAGGATGCACGCGGTCGTCCTTGGTGGAGGTAAAAATGAAAGGCTCCGGGTAGGTCTTGCCCGGTACCAGCATTTGGTACGGCGAGTAGGCTTCGATCCACTCTCGTTGTTCGGGAATGGCCGGGTCGCCATACTCGGCGGTCCAGGACGCGCCCGCGCCCAAGTAGGTGAATCGAAGCATGTCGAACAGCGGCGCCCCTATGATCGCCGCGTTGAAAAGCTCGGGGCGCTGGGTTATTGCGGCGCCAACCAGCAGGCCCCCTTGGCTGCCGCCGATCACGCCGAGCCGGTGCGGACTTGTGACTTTCCGACGGATCAGATCGTCGGCGACCGCGATAAAATCATCCCATGTCTTTTGCTTCGTTGCTCCCTGGCCAGCCCGGTGCCATAGTGGACCGAACTCGCCGCCTCCCCGCAGGTTGGCAACGACGTACGCATTGCCCTGTTCGAGCCATAGCCGACCCAAAGCTCCTCCATAGGAGGGGAGAAGCGGAATCTGAAACCCGCCATAACCATAGAGAAGCGTCGGGGTCGAGCCGTCAAATCTGGCGCTCCTGGGCCGCACCAGAAAGTACGGGATCCGCGTGCCATCGCGCGAAGTCGCCTCGAGCTGCTCCACGACATGCTTCGATGCGTCGAACGTCGCAGGTGCCGTCTTCAAAAGCTCGAGCCGTTTGCTTTCGACATCAAAGTACCAAAGCGATGTTGGCGTGAGATAGTTAGAGACGGTAAATGTCGTTTCATCGTTTTGCGCGGAAGTGGCTGATAGGCTTACGGTCGCATTCTTCGGCAGCGGGACTGGTGTGGCAAGCCAGGCACCTTGATCGTACCTGTAGACGAACGCCTTGCTTTGAAGGTTATCAAGAATGGTCAGGACCAGGAAATTCCTGGTGCTGCCAAATCCGCTGAGTGCCTGCCGGCAGTTCGGCTGGAAAACGACAGAGGGTTTCGCACGCAGCGGATGCTGCTTCCATTCGGCCAAATCATACGAGATCATTGAGCCAGCCTTGAAGCTGGTATCGCCGGAGCGGATCCAGTCTTCGTCCAGTCTCACAAGCAGCCGGCCACTCGCGATGCCGACGATCAAGGCCTTCTTCGGCAGATCGAGCTCGATCGGCCCGGCGGGCCCGAACAGCACATACTGCCGCTCGAAGCCGTTGATTTGACGGACCACGCCGGTTACATCCATCCACCCTTCACCAAGCACAAACGGCAAGGTCCTGAAGTCGGTGTGCTGGCCGCGAAAGACTTCGCGCGCCTGATCGAGCGGCTGAGCGCGCTTGAGTTCCTTCAACACGAAAGGGAAGCCGGCCTCGGTCGCGGTCCCCTCGCCCCAATCACGTGCAACAAGGACGGTGTCACGATCAATCCAGCTGACGCTCTGCTTGCCCTCGGGCAGTTGGAATCCACCTGCAACAAAGCTTTTGGCTTCGCTGTCGAACTCGCGTATCGACACGGCGTCCTTGCCACCGTCGGAGAGTTTGACGAGGCAGCGCCGCCCAAGGCAGCTGCGACCCTTGTAGACCCAGTTCTTGTTCTCGGCGAGAGCGAGCGCGTCAATGTCCAGGATGGTCTCCCATCGGGGATCCTGGCCGCGGTAGCTCTCAAGCGTAGTGCGCCGCCAGATGCCGCGCACATGGCTCTCGTCTTGCCAGAAATTTTCGAGACCTTGCCGTTGCAGCGAAACGAACGGAATCCGGTCTTTTGCCTGGAGGATCGTCAGCGCGTCCCGGTAAAAGCGATCGTAGCGAGGATCCGATTGCAGCAAGCCGAGCGTCTTTTCGTTCTCGGCCTGTGCCCAGGCCAATGCGCGCGGTCCCTCGACCTCCTCGAGCCAGAGGAACGGATCGTCCACTGGAGTCGCACCAGACTGCCCATGGAGCAGCGCGACCGTGAAACACATCATCGAGAGCAACGCGGCGCGCAGAAGGGACTTCTTCATTTGGCTTATCCTCGGACCAGGCACGCAGGCCGAGCCCACAAGTTCTTGCGTGTGGGCGAAGGTAGCGAAATTCGTGTTGCGACCGTGCACGCGCTGTGTCGCGCCACTCGCAGCTCGATCTGTGCAAGCAGCATGCCGCCGACAAACAGCAGGTTTCCGCCGCATCGTGCCGCATCGCCATGCCAGTTTCCCGACATTGGCTCTGAAGTGACAATCAGGTGTCCGCCGAGTAACGTTTCGGCATCACCCTTTGAGGCCGCCGGTTCGACCGCGGAACCGCATCAGCAGTGCGAAATTGCGGCGGGGCTGCTTCTCGCTTGCGTTCGGACAGAGGGCGTGTGAGCTCTTAGCGGCCTGAGTGTTGGCGGCCTGATTTGCGAGCGGGCATCGTGCGACAAAGAAGAGCTCGTTTAGCAGTAGCCAAATCGCCGCCAGGAAAAGGCCGTGTTCATGGCACACCTGCGAACGCCGATTTGAGGATGTCGCAACACGACACTACCAGCTTAATTTCATTGGGACGCTGAAAGGCAACGTGAAGTGAGGGCCAATTTATCTATCTCCTCCAAGCGCAGGGATTTCGGGATGCGCTGTGCTTTTGCGCCTGAGATAAAGGACACGCGTACGCGATCCACCGGAGATAATTGCCGATCAATTCCATGTAACGGCACCACCCCAACGCGTGCCGTGTCGGGCCAGCCGCGCGCCTTTGTATGATGCTGACGAGTACTGGCGCGGGCGATCTCGCTCTACATCTGCGAATTCCGATTGAAGGCTTAGAAGTTAAGTGCCGGAGTGGGGATAAGGTTTTCCAGGCTTCCAGCTAGATCGCCGTTCTCATGACTTCCATCAGCCGATCCTGATAGTTCTGATCGACCGGGATTTTAGAGTTTGCGTGTTGGAGCGGTTCGTCGAACGTTGGGCGGAAGAAGCCCTTTCGGATACCCCGATGATCCTGATTGTAAGACCGCGCCGGGCCGGCGCGATCCGGTCCGCAAGACCGCCGCCCCCGACCGTAGAAAGGCCAAACGCCCAGCGCGCCGTCAAAGGCATCGCCCGACGGGGTGCGAGAACCCGCTTTGCAGAGAGCAGTTTCCGGAGGCGAGTCGGATCAGCCAACCCGGAGATCCTCAGCTGACATCTTACCCGAACGCCCGGCCTTGAGCTGATAACTTACCCGGGCCCCCTCTTCGAGAGTGGTGTAACCGGCTTTTTCGACGGCACTGATGTGCACGAAGACATCGGGACTTCCGTCCTCAGGCCTGATGAAGCCATAACCTTTGGTCGAGTTGAACCACTTCACAATACCCATTGCCACGGCAGCATCTCCATAGTGAACCGTTGTGATCTAGCGAAGAGTCTCCCGGCCATCAAGAGGGTCGGCAAGAGACGAGTCGCTGCGCTAGTCACGTGCTCGTTTTTCACCGCGTGGTCTAGCTGAGGCCGCATTGTGCAAGCGACTAAAGCGTCCTGACGTCGACGACAGTTCGCCTCAAGGCTTCTGCCCAGATGACGTTTGACCTTCGCCTCACTCGTCGTGCGCGACCGGCTTACAGAAGGCTTGCGGAGCCTCGAACATGCCGCGCTCATCCTGAGCCGGCGGATCGTTTTCATCGACGTTGAACAACAGGGCGGTCGTGAACTCCTTTGCGCAGCCTAGAGCAGGATTGTCAATCCGCGCATGCCTGTATTGAAGCTACCTGACGTGCTTTGAAGACGGCCCGCAGGGCTGCGCTTTGGCTGTTCGCCTTCGGATGTCAACCGCACGTCGAGTCCCATCGAACGAGCAGGGTCTGCCGAGACAATCCTGAATAAAGCGCATTTGGCAAGTTATCCGCTCGTCATGTTGTATTTGGGAAGCCAGCAAACCCGCTCGGCAACTGTGGAGCTTGTTCAAAACGGTAACTACTGACGAACTTCCTCGCGCCGCCGGCGGTTCATCAGCCTCTCGCCTTGGGTTCGATGAATTCAGCTGAGCACCGTGAAGAGGTTGAGATAACCGATGGTCTCTATTTGTCTGCTTCGATCAGCCCGTCCACCGACTTTACTCAGAACAAAGCCGCCTCGATGCATAGGTGTATTCAAGAGCCAGTTGACGCGCATCTTCCATGAGAATGGCCGCGGCGCTGTGTCCCCCGTCGATGTTCTCGTAATAGAAGTAAGGCTGGCCCAGCCCGGCGAGCTTCGCGGCAGCTTTGCGGCCATGCGTTGGATGCGCGCGGTCGTCCTTGGTGGAGGTAAGAATTAAGGGAGCAGGATAGGTGTTGCCCGCGACCAGCTTCTGGTAGGGCGAGTAGCGTTCGATCCACGCACGCTGCTCGGCAATGGCGGGATCACCGTACTCGCCGATCCAGGCGGTGCCGGCGCCCAGTTTGGTGTATCGAAGCATATCAAGCAGCGGCACCTGGATGATCGCCGCGTTGAAGAGCTCGGGACGTTCGGTGATTGCAGCGCCAACGAGCAGGCCGCCATGGCTGCCGCCAATGACTCCTAGCCGGCGTGGACTCGTGATCTTGCGGCGGATCAGGTCCTCTGCAACGGCAATGAAATCATCCCATGTCGTCTGCTTCGTTGCTCCCTGCGCCGCTTGGTGCCATTCTGGACCAAACTCGCCGCCCCCGCGCAGGTTCGCCACGACATAGGCATTGCCCTGTTCGAGCCAGAGCCGCCCGACCGGTCCCAGATAAGAGGGCAGAAGCGACTCCAGGACACCGCCATAGCCATAGAGAAGTGTCGGAATTGTGCCGTCAAACCTTGCGTTTTTCGGCCGTACCAGAGAATAGGGAATTGACGTGCCATCGCGCGAAGTGGCTTCGAGCTGCTCCACGACATGATTGGACGCATCGAGGGCAGCCGGTGTCGTCTTCAATTCCTTAAGGTTTTTGCTTTCGGCATCAAAATACCAGACTGAGGTTGGCTGAGATAGCTCGAGACGGTGAACATGGCCTGGTCCGCTTCATCGGAGATGCCTGACAGGCTGACATATGCATGTTCCGGTAGCGGGATCGACGCCGCCGACCAAGCTCCCCGATCGTACTTATAAACGAACGCTTTGCTCTGAACGTTCTCAAGGATCGTCAGTATCAACAAATTCTTTGTGGCGCCCCACCCGCTCAGGGCCTGGCGGGGCCCAGGTTGGAAAACAAGCGATGGTCTGGCGCGCAGCGGATCCTGTTTCCATTCGTTGAGGTCATACGAGATCAGCGATCCGGCGGTGAAGCTGATATCGCCCGGCGGCGTCCAATCTTCATCAAGCGTTACAAGCAGGCGACCACCCGCTAGGCCATTCATCGCGGCCTTCGTCGGCAGATTGAGCTTGACGGGTCCGTCGGGGCGAAAGACCACATACTCGAACTCAAAAGAGCTGATCGCGCGGCCCGCGCCGGTCGCATGAATATTGCCCTCGCTGTCACGAAGCACGAAGGGGGACGTCAGAACGTCGGTGGGCTCGCCACGAAACATCTCGCGAGCCTCACTGAGCGGCTGAGCGCGTTTGAGCTCCTTCACCACAAAGGGGTAGCCGGCTTGCGTCAAAGTCCCCTCACCGCACTCCCGTGCAACAAGGAGTGTGTCACCATCGACCCAGCTGACGTCTGCTTGCCCTCTGGGAGATAAAAGCCATCCGCAACGAAGGTTTTGGCGTCGCAGTCGAACTCTCATATGGACGCGGCATCCTTGCCGCCATCGGAAAGACTAATCAGGCAGAGGCGCTGTTCAGGCGGAAGGCAGTTCGCACCTTGAAAGACCCAGTTTCTTTTCTCGGCGACTGCCAAGGCGTCCACGTCGAGGATGGTCTCCCACGTTGGATCTTGACTACGATCGCTCTCAGGCGTGGTGCGCCGCCAGACGCCGCGTATGTGGTCCTCGTCTCGCCAGAAACTCTCCAAACCGCGCTCTTCCGATCGAACATCTGCGATTTGATCGTTGGACTGCAGGATGGAGAGCGCCTGTTCGTAGAAGCGCCGATAGTGAGGATCCGACTGGAGTACCCCGAGCGTCTTCTCGTTCTCGGCGCGAACCCAAGCCAACGCGCTTGGCCCTTCAATCTCCTCGAGCCAAAGGAATGGGTCATCAGTCACCGCCGCATCCGTTCGCTTGTGTGAAAGCGCCGTGCGCAGGCAATCGAAAGCAACGTGGCGCATAGGAGTGATTTCGTCAGGGACTTGCTCCGGCCGAGGTCGAGTGGCCACAGTCGCGGGCCCTGGCGCGTCAAGCAGAAGCGGCGGAAAGCACGCAAGCGCATGACGTAGCGCGGCTTACGCTGTGTCGCGCCCCCTTATTGCAAGCTGCGTGCCGGCTAAAGAGTCGTGAGTTTCAGCCGTTCGGAGCTGCACGACCCTGTTCGGTTGCCGACATTGCTTGCCAAGCGGACATCACAGCGGGTCGGCGAAGCGCCTGCCAGACAGCGCCAGCGTCAAAAACCGGGACGCAGCGATGCTGCTTTCCTCCGCATATGAGCTTGCGCCTTCTCGCTGGCGTCACCGGGCAGACTTGTCGACGGGCATCATCCCCACGAAGAGCAGCGCATTGATCAGAAGCCAGATCGACATCGGCAAGGGTGGTATGCATGGCGACCTCCTGGTCGTTGACTGCAAGCGTTGCCGATTTGGACGAGCTTTGTCCTCGCGAAACCCACAAGTCAAGCCGATAGCTCGGTTCGTTGACTGATTGTCGAGAGGATTGCGCTCGAGCGAAGAGAGTAAAAACGCCCTAGAAACGGGCTAGTTACGCTACGTCTTGAGATTGAGCCAACAATCAACAACAAGTACAAGCACCAGATCAGGTTCTTCGGCGCAACGGCGAAATGAAGCTGGGCATGAGCAGCAATTGAGGGAGCTACGGTCCAGCTTAAACGATCCTGATCCACCCGGCGGGGACCGACGCACGAGCCGTGATCCTCATCGAAGCCCTATTGCACAAACGAGATCAAGGGCGAGATTTTCGGTCGAGAACGCCCGCTCCGACCAGATCACCCGGGCTGGTTCAAGGCTAGTGCAACCCTCAGTGCGAACTGTTCCGTAACGGTGCTGTTGCGGCCCAGAACAAGCGCCGCTTTCCGGGCGGAACGATCAACGGGCAGCAGCGCGCCGGCTGCCGCCGCCACCACCCGCATCAGCGTCGTTTAGAGATACAACCTGAGTTGACTGCATCGCCCCCTTCTGATCATGGACCACTCGCATGATGTCTTGATTTCCTGCGGCCCTGCGCCGCGCGCAAGAACCGCGTCATCGCCCTGGATTGCTCCTCCGTCCTGCTATAGAAGCCTCATCCGCCGTGCTATGCTTTTCGCGGTCAGTCCTCGCTGGCACCGAACTCTTGTCCGTGATGACCATCGCGTGAAGCTGCCGGCGCCGGCAGATCCCAGAGTCTGTCCTGTGTATGCTTCAGTGGAGCCGCTAAAGCCACAAAGGCCAACTTCACGTCTGCATAGGCAGCCTCCTTCAAAGCGGCATCAGCGGGATCGATGTCGTTATAGGCGGTCAGCGCCGCGGCATAGTTTTGGTACAGGGGCATTTGAGCCTCGTTGGTCCATCCGAGACCGAGATGGTGGAACTGATCAGCCGGAACGGTGATGCGGCTCTTGTCCAGCTCCCGGAGGTAGTCCGCCGACCAGTCGTGGATGGTATAGGATTCGATCTTATCCATCATCGACCGCCAGCGCCTGACACGCTCCTCAAGCGGCATATTGGCCGCTTTCGAAATGGCGGCTGCGATTTCTTCGGGATGGTTTGGATCCACCAGCAGCGCCTCGTCCTCGTTGAAGTCTTCAGCCGCCCCAGCAAACTTCGATAGTACCAGAACGCCGGGATCCTTCGGATCTTGGGCAGCAACATATTCTTTCGCTACCAGATTCATGCCGTCCCGCAGCGGCGTGATGACACCTACATGTGCCGCGCGGTAAAGACGCGCGAGTGCAGCCTGGCTGAACGGGTCATTCGTGTAGTGGATCGGCCTCCACTCCTCTGTGCCATGCTCGGCATTGACATGGTTGATCGCATTCTCCACGTCCTCCTTGTACTTTCGATACTCGTCGACGTCGGCGCGCGAGGACGGCGCGATCTGCAACAGCGATATGCTGCCCGGCTCGACCGCCAATAGTTGGTTAAATGCTTCGACGCGTTTGTCGATACCTTTCGTGTAGTCTAGGCGGTCCACGCCGATCGCAAACCTCGCGCCCTCAAAGTTTTGCAATAATGACGAGATTTTTTCTTGCTCTGCGGGCGAGAGCTCTGCCGAAAGATACTCTGCGAACTGCCTGGGATCGATACCGATTGGGAATTTTTGAAGTCGCGACTGCCCACGTTCCGTGGTCACGACGCCATCCTTGCTCTCCAGCCCGAAATAGGTTCGCAGGCAGGCCGAGAAATTGTTCAGATCCCGGTTCGTCTGAAAGCCGAGCAGATCGTATTCCAGCATCGACTTCATCAGTTCGCGATGATTGGGTACTCGCTCTATCATGTCGGGCGTCGGCCACGGCGTGTGCAGAAAGAAGCCGGTCGGCCGCTCGATGCCGAGCTTTTGCAGATCGCCCCCGAGCGGGAGCAAGTGATAATCATGCACCCAGAATGCGTCCCGATCCCGCAAGTCGAACGCCGCACGCGCGATGAAGTTGTTCATCTGTCGATAGCTGTCGTATCCCTCTTCCGCGCGCGACATCCGGTCGGACAGGGAGTGTAATACCGGCCACAAGGTTGAATTCGAATAATCTCGATAGTAGCCGCGATGGTGCGCGGCCGGAAGATCGAGTTCGGCCACATGGCCTTCGCCAGCCTTCACGAGTGGCAGGGGCCGCTCAGTCCCGTCGCCGATTCTCCGAGGAGAACATCCAGACCGCGCCGGAACGTTCGACGACCGACTCGAGGGCTGCGGCAAGTCCGCCGGTCTGGGGTTTATTGGGGTCGAACGGCGCGCCGCGGTTCGAAATCACGACCAGCTTCATGTCGGGTTGCTGGTTTACCGAGCGATGCTCCGCGTCGCCCGAGGCAACAGCATGAGAAGGACCTGCACCTCCTTCTTGCTCCTGCTCCAACGGTATCTCGTCGAGGTGCAGGGCGAAGGCCGCTTGGGCTGAGGTTTCATCTTCCTGGGTTGCGCCTGATGTACCGCCGGAATCCACCGTTGCGGTATCGAGCGCGTCATGGATTCGAACCATCTCGTAACTCCCTTTGGCCGCAACTTTCCACTACGCTAGGATGCCGGGTCTAGCTTTCCGAAAGCTGACCGGTCGCCGAGCTAGATAGCAGGATCGAAGGTTCTGGATGACCAGCACCGCGCATCACTCTCCAGCCGCCCCCCGCTAATCAGACGCACTTTGTGCGGCCAGCCACGGTGCTGATGACAAGATTTGCGTGGTCAAGTGGTCGATCCTTCGAAGTGTCCTTGGACGTTCTTCCGCTCATCGCAGGAATGGTGGTGCGCATGGCCATTCATGTGCAGCTGTGGAGCGCACCAGATGCCCTCGTCCCGTGGCACTCTTTCGCATAGGAGTCATCTCCACATCGCCTACGGTGCCAGCTTGGTGCTGCTGAGAATCCGATCATCATGTTGGGGCATCGCAAAGAAAGGTCGCAAGTGCGGCATCGCGCCTGGTCGTGATCTACAGCTAACGCAGAGGTGAACCGCACGATCGTCGTCGGTGCAACAATTGGTTGCCGTGCGACGGACAGATGGCGATCATTAACCGGCGGCCTCGCCGCCTGCTGCCGGACAGCCTGCGCCGCTATGGCAGTTGTTGCCAGTTCTCGACACCGGCGACGGCTTCCTGGTCGACGTTGCGGGTTGTTGCCCAGGCGGATTCGGATTGCGAAGCCGGCTGGGCGGCAGCTTCGAATTCCGGAAACAGCCGAACTACGTTCGAGAGGTCAGTTGTCGGGCTTAACGGCCTAAGCGTGTGTCTTTGAGCACGTGCTCCTCCAGTGGGAGCACATCGCACGACAAGGTTGAGATAAATGGTCGGGTTCAGATCACTCGAATTCCGGGCACTTGCCAGGAAAACGCACGAAGTATGGCACTAGCCATTGCCGCGCGAATAGCTCGGCCGGCGTCTGCCGGCGAAAAGACTGGGCAAATTGATCGATTGCTTCGGCTTCGTCCGAAGAAGGGATACACCACCTTTGACCGGAGCGCGAACGCCGAGGACTTTTCAAGACCATGAACCTGCTACAATTTTCAGCGACAACCCTCAGCACGATGATCGTTCCAGCGCCGGACTATATAATGAGGTCCCGTGCTGGGCAGGACTACACCGACTAGCTTCTTGTTTAGCCAGTGGAAAGCGTGTCCTACAGGTGACAGCGGCACGTCGCGACGACCTCAGATGCTATGCTCCGAAATCAACACCAGCGAAGATCTGCTGATCGCGGAGTGCACCTTCACAAAGGAGAGCCCGGCGTGAGTAATTTTGATCCAGCTTAGCCTCGCCGTCCAGCAACTTGGGAACCGCGCTATTCGTTCCAGGGGCACTGGCGGATGGCCCGAAGTTCTTCCCACGCGGCGGCGGAAGCGTGAATTGAGAAATCGATTATTTGGAAAACCGGCAATCTCACTTTTTGCTTAAGTTTAGTTTGGTTGTGAACGCGCTGGTTCCTATAGCTATACCTATCACGCACACAAAATATCCGAGAGTTGCCTTCATTGTCGTCGGCTCGCCAAACACAACGTACGCCCAGGCCGCCGTAATCACGGGAGTAAGATAGATCAGCGTTGCAACTTCACTCGCCGCATTTTCCCGTAGGCAGAACCAGTAAAGTCCATAACCCACGGCGGTTGAGATAATTACGAACCACAGGACGACAGTGGCAAATTGCGCCGTCATGTGAGGAGCGAGTCTTCCATCCAGAACGGCGAAGGGGAGCATACAAAGCGCTGAGACCGCGCTTTGTACTGCTAATGCAGGAAAAATGGACATAGAGTTGGAACTCAGCTTTGAAATAAGCGTCGCCAACACCAGACATAGACTAGCTGCTACCGCCAATCCATACGCCGAAAGCGGGGCATGCCCTGTTGGCCCTCCCGTTGCAAGTGCTACGCCTGCAAGAGCAATCAAGGACCCCAGCCACTTTCTGGCAGAAATCTTCTCGCCTAATACAGGCCCAGCGCAAATTGTCGTTGCAAGAGGCTGCAATGCACTTATCAATGCTGCCGTTCCAGGAGGCAGGCCTGTTGCGACGGCCTTTACTGCAAAGGTGGTGGAGCAGAACATTGCTAAGAAGCCAAGACAGCTTTGGTTCGCAACGTCGCGGAGCGCCACCCCTCGGATCAATGTCAAGCCCAGCCATGGAGAGAATATGACTGCAGCTATTGCGAACCTCCAGAAGAGGACCAGGTAAACCGATTCTCCGCCATTGATCATCCGTGCACCGATGAAACCTGAGCTCCAGGCCAAAACAAGCCCGGCCTGTACAAGAACCTTCTTGACACTTTTCACGCCTGGAATCCTCCCAGCGATAGTTTTGTTGTTAAATGATCGCTCAGGATCGGCTATGTTGGCGAAACGATTGGAAAAGCCAGCGAACATCTCGGCGCCCATAAGTCCGCGTAAGCATGGTTGCGTTCGCAGGTCGCGTTCGTCATCGGCGTGGGAACCACGTCAAGAACATACGAGCTTCAGTGCCGCTCCGCGAGCATTCCAACGCATCAACATTTGTAGTGTCCTCGGCTGAAAGCATGTTTCGCGGCTAGGCTCGCCTACCTCGCTGGAACTAATGTGGACTCACGATCTCGTGTCGGATCATCGCGTCTAGTTGGAAGGCTTCCGGCGGACATGCCGAAAGCCTTCTTGGGTGTTTAACGCTGATCTATGGAGCCGTTACTTTTCTCCTTTCCCTAGTTCGCAAGATCTACCAGTTGCGCTGAGCGCGCAGCAGCAACGTCAGTCTATTCTGATCCTTGAGTTCGTACACAGTACCCGGCTTAGCGATATTGGCTTGCTGCGGCAGCGTCACAGTGCTTCCGCTCGCGTACTTCTGGTCGAGCACCATGTAGGAGAGTTCAGCCGAGAAAGTCAGATTCCTGACGGGAGTCCAACGCGTAACTGTACCAAGAACGGCATAGTTGAAATCGGGATTACAGCCGGAACCGCCGCTTGACAACGCGAGGGACGTGACGAACGTGCCACAGACGTAGCCCTTGGCCGTGTTGTTGTACCGCACAGCCGTCCACGCACCGTAGATGGCACTACTCCAATGAGGATCCCAATTGTGGGTGTACGCGCCGTTAAAGCCGTAGCTCGTGGTCAACTCCTGGCCGGCGCCAGTTATGAACACAGAGTCAGAGATGCCAGCAAGCCCGATGCTTTGGTAGGCTCCCGAAAGTCCGGTGCCACCATACATCGCGTAGGTGGTCGACTTATAGCTATCGAAGTTGTAGCGGCTCGCGCCGCTCGTATACACGCCTTGGATGTTGACGGTGTCACCCGGCCCCGTCGGGACGTTCTTGATGGACAATGCCAACTGACCGGCCCAGCCCCACTTGTCACTCGGATTGCCGGTGACTTCGGATGCGCCATAATATGCAGCATGGTTGTCATGTGCAGCAACCGACGCCTGAAAGAGGCCCCAAGCCTGGTCAACGCGCACCATACCGACAAGGTCTGGTGTGCGCGAACCGCCGATGTCGTTGGCACCGTATGCGCCGACGGCTAGACCGCTGGCTGTCGCACCACTCACGTTCCAGACATTGCTCGTGTAATTGGCGACTTGATCCTGGACTGAGAACGAAGCCGTGACTCCTTGACCGAGGTCAGCGGTGTAAGTGAACTGGTTCACGGGCTCCCAGCCGCCGCCGCCAGGCAGTTCGATGTTGTTTCCGGGATATCCCGTCCAAGGCGAGCTGAACTGCGAAGCCGCCTTGCCGAAAGTGAACCCAGCGAACTGGATAAAGGCGTCGTAGACACCAAGGGAACCAGCGCCAACCGCAGAACCGAGTGACGACGTATACGCTGTCGAACCATTCACGCCAGTTGTACCCACGCCGGCATAGGTACCTGTGGTCCAGGTAAAGGCGCCATCGAAGAAGGTGCGCACTACACCATACTCGGTCGCAGTGCGTGTATCGATAGAAAGATATTCGCGAGAACGTGTACTGTAATAGTCCGTCAGGCGATTACGAGCCCCAGGGACGCCGCTGCTGGGCATGTCATAGTGGCCGCTCGTGTTCAGTGTGGTTTCAACGCGCAGATACCCGCCCAATTTGATGCACGTATCGGTGCCGGGAATGTAATAGAAGCCGGCCCCATACAACGAGCAAATCTTCACGTACTCGATTGGCCTGGCCTTCCAGGGAAGATCGGTTGCATGCGCCTCGACCACGGCGATCAGACCGACCGCCGAACCGAACAAAAACTTCTCCACGAACTTCATAACTGGCCTCTAAACTGTACCATCTCAAAGGCGGCCAGCAAGGCGCACCGAAGAGACCATCACCTTCGCCCCCCAATCACTTTCGACAGAAAGGGCTCTATTCGAACGCCACCTGACTGATTGAACCAGTGAACGTCGCGGCGCGGACCATTCCGCAGCTCGCATCGCTATGATGTCAGATCACCCTCGTTATCGGCGCGGAAACTGTGTAGGAAACAGACGAACCTTCACGCTCGCTCTGGCAGGTGTGCTCTAATCGTCTCACAACGGTATGCTTCGGACTGCAATCGGCTAAGAACGTATGCTTCATAGCAACGCATCTTGCGCCTCAATGAGATTAGAGCTGAACGCCGTGAAAGCATTAGCCGAGGCATATGCATGCGCACCTCCAGGCGACACCTGCCGTACAAGTCGTTTACAAATTGAACAGAAGAGGCGAAGCCGAAATTGGCTGCACTTGTTTTAGTTGGTCGACTCTTTCGCTGCAATTGCGGATCCCAAGGAGGCATACGCTTCGGAAACAAGCTTGTAACAAGTGCATGCCCTTTGCTCGAGGCACTTGCGTTCATCGATCCGCAACACGCCGCGCACCTTGCGAATAAGACGCTGTTCAGCAAACTTGTTCAGGGTCTCGGTTATCCCCGGACGAGGCAATCCCAAGACGGACGAAAGGTAGTCATGGGTAACTGGAAGAACATGAGTGTCAGCTGAGTCACTCGATAGACAGAGCCAGCTCGCGAGCCGCTTTTCGCGATGGTGCCAAACGCCACAAAATCCTGTCTGAGCGCAATGCAATGATAGCGCGTCGACGTAGCGAGATAGCTGTTCCCGGATTTGCGGACGCTCGTTCATCAGCTGACGCAAATCTTTGACGCGGATCCTGAGAGCGGTTCCAGGAAAAAGCACGACAGATTGATGCGTCGAAAGATGACCTCCCAATAGAACCGAAGCGCCGACCGCTCCCCGAAATCCTATTACCGCCGTTTCAAGGATAATGCCGGAGGTGACAATCCTTAGCGATACGAGCCCCGACTCTATGAAATAGACGTAATCAACATTCCTTTTCGGCTCTTGCAGAACGATGCGTTCTCCCAGAACGATAGGCTCAAGACACTGCCCTATTGCTGCGAGATCCTGGAGAGGCAGCCTCGCCAGGATCGCATTTTTGACAAAGGACCGCATACTTGCCCGCACGACGCAGCTGCCAGGGCGCGGAAGCATCGATAGACTGCTCTGCTCTTGGGTCACATCGTCCAACGCGAGTTAGGTATGAACCGACGGGAGTTCTTAAACTACGAGATAAGGACGATCCGCTGGTTTCCGCCTACAGGCGTGCAGAGCAAGCCCGGCCACGAAACAGATGGGCCCCACACTTGGGCCGGCGCCGTCGTCCAGAGACATGTCGAACTCCACACTTCTGTCGCCATCCGTCCACGCCTTCGAGCACGTTCTGAATGATCGTGAACCCATCGACGGCCCGCACAGAACCATCACTGATCGGCGACGTCTCCTGCGCGCCCGCGGGCATCCGGTGCGCTATGCCTTCGCACCCGACCTCGTCAGGCCGGCGCCGATCGACAGTTTTCTAAGCCAGCAGAGGGATTGATCGAGAGCTTGCATCTCCAGCTCAACCACCTTTCCAGGGGCCGACTGCGCCATTTCGGCGGCATTAATCATCCACTCAGCGGGCAGTTCCCGGAGATTTGCCCAACCAAAAATGGATTCTCCAGGCTCGCCCGTGCCGCGTCGGTCGCGCAGCGGGGCGCGATAAGACCACGTGTTCTCGAAGCAGATGCGGTCGAGCCCGAGCCTTGCGAGCTTTTGCGTCAGCTCTGCGACAGGTGCAACGCCGGAACCGATCGGCACACCGAGCAGGGTCCCCTCCTCCCCCTGACGCACAGGGGGTAATAGCACGCAATCCTTTAGATGTGCGGAGCATACCCAGGGCTCCATCGCCTCGAGGGCATCACAGGGATGCTCAAAGAAGAGCATCGAATTGACGTAATCGAACAACGCGCGGATCCAAGCGCTATTGACCGATGTGAGGATCTCCGCGACCTCGGCGCCGCACAAATCTTCGTGGTTCTCCAGGAGAATTGGAATGCCGACCCGCTCGGCTATCGGAGTGAGCTGAGATAAATTCCTCTTGGCCTCACTCACGCGATGGCGGCGATCCGGCGCACCTGTCGTGAAGGTCCTGAGGTATCCAGCTCCGACGTCAGCGGCCATGGCGAGGCAATCGCTTAGATGGGCGACCTCCGTCCCGCGGGTCTCGATGTCGATGAGTAGCCCGCGGTGATCGAGATGGCGTCGTACCTTCCGAAGGTGATCGCGTCCGCGTCCGGAGATTTCAATATAGCCCGGTAGGTGAGCTGATACGTTGATCCCGTCGAACCCGAGTTCGGCCGCGATATCGATCAATGAGAAAACGTCGAAGCCAGGTTTGTGACGATAGTGATAGCGCAGGCCGTAAGAGTGCAAGAACAGCTTGGTCATGTCCGGTTTCGAAGTGTCAGGGTCGGTTGCGGGACGCGGTGAGACGCTCCTCGCCGACAGCCCAAAGGGCAAGCAGCGAGGTAGTAAGGATGAATAGGCCAGGAAGAATTGGCGCAGGCGATCCGAGAAGAAGACCCGCCGCATTGAGTTTGATGAGTGTGCCCCAATCGCTTGCCGGAGGCTGCACACCGAGGCCCAACACGCTGAGCGCGCTCAGGAACATCAGGCACGACACGAAGCGGTTGATGAGTTCTACGGCTGCATAGGCCCGTATATTTGGCCAGACGTCACGAAAGACGAGGTAGCCGATGCCCTCTCCGCGAATGCGCGAGAGCTCCACGAACGGCTGCGCAATCACCTGAGCGACGGGCGTGCGCAGGGATCGGAACACACGGCAGAATTCGACGACGATGATGACGGCGATCAGGCTGGACGTACTCGATCCGAGGGCCGCGATCAGCACGAAGGCGACGATCAGACCCGGGATCGCGATCAGCGCATCCATCGATCGGGCGAGCACCGAGCCGCCGAAACCTCTCGACAGGCCCGTGAGCACCGCGAGGCCGAGGCCGAGACCAAAGGCGACGAATGCCGCAGTCACGGAAATGAGCATAGTCTCACGGCCAGCCGCGAGTGTCTCGGCGAATAGATCTCGCCCGAGGTGATCGGTTCCAAGAATGTGTGCCGCGGATGGTGGCTCGAACCGCTCGGCGCCGTAACGCTCCGTCCATCGCGCGTCAATCAAAGATGGTGCCATGAAGAGAACAAGCGAAAAGATCGCGAAAACGGCAATCCTCATGTGCGGCCCCGTCCAACAGAATGCGCCGGCTCGAAAGCGCTCGCCGAGTTCGGGAACGTCGTGGGAGGCGATGCCGCGTCGACGCTGATCACAGAGGAGAGCACGCGTCCGGCACGCATTTCGACCACTTCATCAGCGAGCCGCGCCACCATGTCCGGTTGATGTGAAACGAAGAGCATGCTGACCGAACGATGATCACGTACTTTGCGCAGAAGCTCCACGACAAGAGCGCCATTGGCAGAGTCGAGCGAGGCCGTCACCTCGTCGAGGAGAAGAATGCGTGGCCGCGACGCAAGAGCCAAGGCGATCCCAAGCCGTTGGCATTCCCCGCCCGAAAGCTCTGACAGGAGCTTGGGCAGATAACTGGTCGGAAGAAAAATCGAGTCGAGAACCTCTGCAGCCCCGTTTGAGTTGCCGGCCTCCCCCGCCTGACGCAATCTGCGGCCGATCAGATAGGCAATCGTCAGCGCCGGGTTGAGGTGCAACCGAACCGACTGAGGGACGTACTCGAAAACACGCTTCTCGGCGGTTGTGCGGGCCGAATAGTGCAGAGGTAGACGGCGCCCTCCGACCAAGATCTCCCCCGAGGAGTCACGGTGCTGACCAAGAAGTGCACGAAGAACTGTCGTCTTGCCTGCGCCGGACGGGCCGACGAGACCGATGCAGCTGCCAGCGCCCAGCGAAAACGAGACATCGGCGACAAGCGAACGCCCGCTTGGCGCATGCACACTCAGTCGGTCGACACGGAGCGGCACAGCATGCCGCGGCGGTGATTCGCCCGTGTTCGAGTCGAGAGGAGTAGGACGGTCTTCTGGGGCGAGCGCCCTTATGCTGTTGCGGTCTTTTTGGCGGGAAGTGGCCGCTTGGGTGGGAAGCGGTCGCTTCAGATGCCTAGCAAGGTCGATAGTTCCATCCGACAAGGCTTCGAAAAAAGCGAGCTCGTGGGTCACCACTATGGCTGCAGCGCCGATCTCTTGGATACGCGCTTTGATGGCAGTCATAACCGTGCTCTTCAGTGCCGGCTGGAGCGAACTCGTCGGTTCATCCAGCATGACGAGGCGCGGTGCAGCGCAGAACAAGCTAGAGACGAGAATGCGCTGGAGCTGGCCGCCGCTATATTGGTGCGGATAGCGGTTCTCGTTGAACCCCGGAATATCGAGGCGATCGAAGGCGCTGCGAAGCAGATGCCTGCGCTCAATGCGTTGCGAGCTCGTGTCCCCGGGGAAGGCCGCGAGTTGATCGACCACGCCACGGCTTGAAACGAGAGTCGTGGCAGACGACTGGGGAATGTAGAGGATGTCCCGCCCCCAAAGCGCCTGCCGATCAGGGGGAGCCATTCCGGTGAGTGATCGCCCCAGAAACGAGGTATCGCCACCCGTGATACGGAGATTGGGACGCTGCCAGCCGATAAGGGCCAGGCACAGGCTCGTCTTACCGATGCCCGAGGGACCTATGACGGAATAGAGGCGACCGCCCGTGAAAGTGGCACTAAGCGCGCCGATCCGGTTCACGGCGCTGTCCGAGCTTGCGATTTCTACTGTGAGATCACGTATCCGCAGCACCTCTGTCACAGCGCAGTCCTCGCGACGAAGCGACCGCTCACGAGATCGGACAATGAATAGAGCAGCATATAGATGCCGGTAATCAGCATCGCGCAGAACTGCAGTACGGGGATATCGCGCCACACAACAGAGGACACAGTAAGGTCACCAAGCCCCGCAAAGCCGAACACGACTTCGATCACGAGCACGCCCGTCAGCAGATAGGCGCAATAAGTCAGTGCGAGATTGAGGATCGATGGTGTAATCGCAGGCAATGCATAACGCAGCGCAGTTTCGCCCCGGCCAAAGCCTTTGAGCCGGGCAAACTCGAAGTAATCCTTGCGTTCCTCCGTGGCGAGCAGCGCGAGCACCATCCGCCCGACATAGGCGACCATGCCGACACCGAGACAAGCGCTCGGCAGAACGAGGAGACGGAGCTGGTCCAGGAAAGGCTGTCCCTGCGAAATGCGGGAAACCGCAGGTAAAAGCCTAAGCTCCACGGCAAACACATAGATGAAGATATAGGCGATTAGGAATTCCGGCGTGCAGATGACAATTTGCGCTACGAGCCTGAAGAAATGCTGCGTGCGTCGGCCAGTCATGAACACTCCAAGCCCTGCCGCGATCGCGACCGGAAACCACAGAAACGTCACGGCAGCGAGGGCGAGGGTGTTTTCGAGGCGAGGCTCGACAACTTCCCAGACGCCGGTGCGGGTCGTAAACGAGCGGCCAAGATCGCCGGTCAAGAAGGCGCAGAGCCAGAGGACGAAGCGTTCCACAAGGCCACGATCGAGGCCGAGGTCAGCGCGCATGCGTTGAGCGAGCTCGGGAGTGTAGTCCTGGCCCAGCAACTCTGTGACAAAATCCCCCGGAATGACTGCCGTTCCGAGAAAGATCAGGGCGGATGCGCCGATAAGAATGGCAACACGTGTGAGGATGCCACGCAACAGCAGCCACGCTTTGGCACGCTTTGAATGCACGCGCTCAGGCGCGGCGTGAAATGGTGTCAGCACTTGCACGGGATCAAACCTTGCGATCGAGCCAGATCTCGGAGAACGCCGAGCCTTTGAGCGCTCCGAGCGGTGACGGTGCAACGCCTTTGACATAGCTCGCCTTGGCATCGAGCTGATTGAAGAACAGTGGGATGGCGGCACCACCCTCCTTGTGGATCGCCTCTTGGATCCCCCAGTACAACAGGCGTCGACGTTCTAGATCAGTCGTAGCCAGGGCATCGTCCATCATACGGTCGATCTCGGGTCGTCTCCACCGTGTCTCATTCCATTTGGCGTCAGATCGATAGGCAACGCGCAGCATAGCGTCGGGCGTGTAGCGCATGCCCCAACCACCCACCATCAGCGGCTCTTTGAGCCAGATATTGTCCCAATAGCCAGCAACGGGATCCCGTCGCGCCTGCACATTGACGCCCGCCTGGCGCGCCGTATCGGCAAACATCTGCGCCAGGTCGACAGCCACATTGGGCGTAACGGCCTCAGAGGCGTGCAAAACGAGTTGGCCGAGGTCGACGCCAGCCTGGCGAAGCAGCGTCCGCGCCCGGTCCGGATCGTAGGGTCTGACGGGCAACTCGGAATGGTAGAACGGGCTAAACGGAGGAATTGGATGGTCATTGGCAATGCTCGCCTGCCCCGCGCACAGTTTGTCGCGGAGAAGGGAGCGGTCGAACAGACATTTTAGTGCCTCGCGCACCTCGACACGGTCGAATGGTGCCTTGTCGACATGCATCGCGACCACGTTGTGCACACCGCTGGGCGATGAGACGACCTCAAGGCCGGTCACTGCGGCCACGCGTTTAGCCAGCGCAAAGCTGATTGTCTGCACAGCGTCGACGTCCCCAGCGAGCAAAGCCGAAACGCGCGCGATCGGATCCTGGTTGCCTTGAAATGAGACCTCATCGAGATAGGGCTTGCCGCCGTCCCAGAAGTTCGGATTACGGCGATATGTGTTTACGCCAGCCGGATCGAGACCATTGGCGATGAAGGCGCCCGCCCCAAGTGGCTTGTCGAAGCGCGAATATCCCTCAGGCAAGATATGGAAGCGATCCTGGGCGAGCAGCAGCGGGAAATCGGCATCGGGACGTGTCAGCTTGAAGCGGATCGTCTGCGGGTCTTCAGCAACGATATCGCTCACGTGGTCAACAAGCACGCGCAGAGGCGACTGCGCTGCCGGATCGCGCAATCGGTTGATGGTGTAGATCACGTCCCGCGCCGTGACCGATCTGCCATCGTGGAACTCGGCGCCGCGGCGCAGGCGAAAGATCCAGTCGTTCACCTTGCCGTTTGCGGCTTCCCAGCTCTCCGCCAGGGCCGGAATGGGCTGAAGATGCGAATCGACATTAACGAGGCGAGCTCCTATCAGCTCATAGGCGAAATAGACCGCCCACGATGCAACCTTGGTCGGATCAAGTAATGACGAGGAAGCCGTCTCCTGCAGGATGACCCGCACGCGACCGCCGCGGCGAGGCGCGGTTTGCTGGGCCCTGGACGGCCGCGACGCCGTGGACAGGGCAGCGGCACCGATCAAACCAGTGAAGTTGCGACGCGTGATCATATGAGATGCCATGGCAACGGCCTCACCCCCATCGAGTATTGGTCCGCTCGGAACGGCCGCCGCATTGTGTTTGCCAAGCAGCCCGCTCTTGACGGCCGCACTCGTATATACGAGTTGAGATGACAGCCTCATGACACAGAATGGATACAATATGGATAAAGTCGATGACCCTCTCGATGGGGCTGACACCGATTCCGATGCTTTGGAAGGACCCCGGTGGCGCTTTATCGCGAAAACGCTGAAGCAGGAGATCCTGAGCGGGCATTTCGAGATCAACAGGCCACTGCCATCCGACACCAAAGTCGCCGAACGCTTTGCCGTGAGCCGCATGACGGCTCGCAAGGCCTTAGCGAGCCTTCAAAGCAAGGGGATCATCCGCATTGAACACGGGCGTGGCTCGTTCGTGGAGATCGATGCCCTCAAGTACCGCCTCAGCGGACGCCACACTTTCTCGAAGAACGTCATCGATAATGGCATGAGGCCGAGCCGTAGGTTGCTCGCGGCGGATATCGTCCAACCCGACGACTGGGTGCGGCAATCCCTTCGCTTACCCCTAGATTCTTCGGCCTTACGCATCCGACTCGTCAGCGAGGCCGACAACCGCCCTCTCGCATTGAGCACGTGCTATCTGGAACTACCGCGTTTCGACGGTTTCGTCTCGGCGCTTGGTCCCGAGGCAAACGTCGAAAACGCGCTACAGCAATTCGCTTTGGTGGAAAAAGCCCAGATCGATGTCAACCTGCTCGCGCGGATGCCGAGCGAGGAAGAAGCAACCCTGCTGGATCAATCCCTGGCTAGGCCGGTCATGGAAAAGCGCGCATCAAGCATCGATCAGCATGATGAACCAGTCTGGTGCTACCAGGTGATCTATGCTGCCGATAGGGTCCAATTTCGGTTCGACAGATTGTAGATATTGATGACACTCGCAACCTCGTGAACAAATCGCCCGGCAGAACGATTTGGACCATGGTTCCGCCGCTTGCTATCTGGGTATTGACGCGTAGACAAGGATGTCACTGGTTGAGAGGTCCACATGCATGGCCCGAGTACAGCGCGAATGCGCCGCGATCGAAACCCAAGGTCGAAACCGATCGAACTATTGGAGTATAACCCGGATCGACACAGGCCCTCGGAGTCGCCGAATTCGTCGGTGCAAATCGCTGCTGCAGTTCTGCAGCGGCCTGCGCGCCGGATAATGCAATTCACAAGCCCCGTGACGGCGGCCCCCCTGCCGGTCTAAAAGAGGCCCTTGAGCAGTTCGCCGGCCTCAATCCGCCTGGGCGCCTTGCTTCTTAATCGATCGCCTTTCCGCCAACGATCGAAAGCCAGAATGTCCGCTGTTATCTTTTCCCCGACAAGCAGCGCCTTCTAGCATAACTAGGCTTGCCGAATGATGGCGATGTTTCGGCCGAAGCCAGCGATCACGATGCCGGCTTACCGCCGGGCCCCCGGATCCACGACGCCAAAGCGGTGAGAGGATCGCGTTGCGGCTTCCATGGAACGACAAGGTGAATTCGCGATGCTTGCCGATCAGATTCCAACGTCTGTGGCGACCTCCGTTTTTGATCGTTTTGTTGGCACTCGCATGGCGGCCGGATCGCTTGTAACTCGTGCTTGAGGATCGACGCCCCACCTCATCTCTTTCCCTCTACCACACTATCACTCGACGCTAAGATCGCTTTGATCGGATGCTCACGAGGCCAAATGCGAGCACGCTCCCCGCTCCGCAGATCGCAAGGGATACTAATGCGGCGGTGACGCCATAATGATCTTGCACCGAACTGAAGAATAATGGCGCAAGAGACGCCGATAACAGTCGAAAGCCGTTGATCAACCCAACTCGACCTCCGTATCTGTCCTGCCCGTACGTCGCCAGGGGTAGCGTTCCACGACAGATGCAGTTTAGACCGGAGCTGAATCCGAGCAAAACAACGAAAACCGTAACTCCAAGGACGGAGTGAGAAGCTAGTGCAACGATAAGCGTAGCCGCGAAGAGCAGGAGGCATGAGAGAAGAGTGAGATGAATTTCGGCCATTCTCTCGGTGAGCGAAGCCGCAAAAAGCAGTATTAAGACCTGAGACGGTCCAAAAAGCGCTGAAATCAAAGGGCCCTCCGGACCTAAGCCAAACGTTGAGAGGATTGGAGTCATCTGACTAAGGAATGCTGAGACGATAAATGCGGTGAGCGAAAAACCAAACGTTATCAACGCACAATCAATCGCCTTGGGGGAGGACTGTGAGTGGACTTGCGATTTGTGCGATTTATCTAGAGCTGCAGGGCCAACGGGGGCTCTCCGACGAGCCCATACCATTAACGGGAGAGCAATGAGAACATTACAGCCCGCATAGATCCCAAACACCTCTCTCCAGGATATCCAAATGAGCAACAAAGAGGTGAGCGGCCAGAACAGCGTTGACGATAACCCACTGATCAAGGTCAGCAGAGCGATCTGCTGTTTTGCCTGCACCCCATCTCGTTGGATCAAGAACAAAACTGCAGCTTCGTAAAAAACAAAGGCAGACGCTATTTGTATGCTGAACAGCGCGAACGCGAATACGGTCGCATTCCAGGAGACTGCGGCTATTCCTAAACTGGTAGCGCCCAGAACTGAGGCGATTTCCATCGCTCTGGCGGCACCGTATCGGTCCATAAGGCGACCGGCGATCAACGACATTGGCGCACTCGCTAATTGAGCGAAGGAAAAACAAGCGAGTATCCATGCACCTGTGACTGCGAGGTCACGGGCAACCTCGTTAGCCACACCGGCGATGCAATAGTAGAGTGTGCCGTAACTGATGATTTCTGCGCAGCCCAGTGCCGCGACAACGATTTTGTCATCCTTCCAGATGATCGCTAGCCCTCTCCTCGGTTCTCATACCTAACCGTCGCGTCGACCGATTGTTGATTCGTTGTCTTTAATCTGAGCTTATGAGACTGGCACTCGGCTCAGTCTCGTTGAGAATGCCATGCCATAGAGCGAAATCTTATACCCGTCGGCTGCCTATGTCGGAACGTCTCGGCTGCCATTTGCAGAATGGAAGTCCATACCTCGGGGGACACCTGACTCGGAATATCGTGGAAACCAGCCCAGTAGTTGAGATACTGCTCCTCGCTCATGGAGATCGTCTCGGTGGTAGCAAGAGAAATGCAGTTGCCCAGCTCCGGATATTGGTTGAGCAGCGCCTCGTAAGTTTCCATCTCGGCAACGAATGGGAGACGCGCCCGCCGCAACGCCGGCACCATATCGCGTAGCTTCGCTTCAATTTCGAGTTGAAAGGGGTCGGTCTCAAGATCGTTAAGGAAGGTTGTAATTGTGAAGAACCCGCGGGGTCGCAAGATCCGCATAACTTCGCGAAGCGCTTCGCTCTTGTTCGTCCAATGGAACGACGAGCTGTAGCAAACCCAATTGAGCGTACCGTCGGCCAGGCCCGTGCACTCGCCCGGCGCATTAATCCAAGAGACGGTTGGATAAGCTCGGCCGAGCCTCTGCCCGACCGCGACCATCTCAGTATCAGGTTCGACCGCATAGCCGGTAAGCCCCATGTCAGCCAAGGCATAGGCGATCGCGCCCGTACCAGCGCCGATATCCGCGAAAGTCGGACTGTCGGCTAAGTTCTTTACCTGGTCGACAAGCATCTGAAGGACTCGACGTGAATAAGGCGGACGCCGCGGATAAGTCTCTGCTACTTCGGAAAAGTTTCCAAAGGACCGCTTCTTAGCAACTCGCATCTCGTCCTCCATCAGGCTGGTCGTGCCAGCTAGCTTGTCTGAATTGCCGCTTGATCGTCACGCCGATGCGATTGTCTGAGTGAACGATCCCGGTCAGCTATCGCCGTCGATGATCCCCTCGAAATCGTAGTCCATCGCCGTGGGATCGCCGGGCAATCCTGAGACTCGCTTCAGCCTCGATCTAACTATCGCGTCTTTGTAGACGCTCGAAAGCCAAGGCGCCGAAGTGCTTTGCTGTAACCGTCTGGCAATCTTGGAACGAACAAACCTACACGACGCGGTGAAGCCGATTTGAGGTCGCAGCCGACGATAAGGATATACTGCTCGAGGTCGACAAAGGCTGCGATCGTATTTTGCAGGGTAGTGAGCCTTGCCGATGCCCCCTTACTGTCGAATGCACTCTGACGTAAATCTGGCACGTTGCTTTCCTTCTCGTCCGACCTAAGTCGGTACCAGAGATGAACGCCAATCGGCAGCTCCGCCCGCTCCCGAAGGAAGGGCTTCAAAACGCGTGCCAATTTGGCTGCTCGATGCGAAGAACGTTTTATTGGTTGCGTTCAGCAATTTTGTTAGAGAGGCCCCAATAAGTGATTGAATAAACAAGCCTGTGTCGACGATCTGACAACCCAAACACAAAGTGTTAGATGGTTCACCTGAGACGTTTGTCCGCTGACCAAAGCGCGTGGTCAGGTTGCGAGCCGACTAATGATCATACGAAGCCGCTACGCGAAGTGAGGGCAAGCATGCTGAACGGTGATGCTCTGTCGGAGAGGATCTCGGTCATTGCGCACTCCATCCAGACAGGAGATTCAGATGACTACGAGGAACCTTCTGTGCGGGATATCGAGAACGTCACAATCCGCAATTTGTCGCCATCAACTCAAATCCTATATCTATGCGATTGCAAAGTTCAGCCGACATTCGGCTTCTCCCCGGGCGGCGTTCGATGATACCGCGGATGCCCATGATGTCGCCTATTGTTCCGGGATGATGTCGCCCGGATCCCCAAACACTATCGAAGCGTGCGAGAGTGATTGAATGTCGCGGCTTAATCTTGGCCAAGCGATTAATGGCCGGAGCCGCCGGGTCGGGCGCGCTACTCCTGCGCATCGAGGGAGTAACCTCGCGAGTGTACGGTGCGGATATAGTTGCGCTGGCCGCCTTTATTGAGTGCCTTGCGTAGGCGGCTGATCTGAAGGTCGACGCTTCGCGACCCGACATGGAGGTTCTGTCCCCAAATGATTGATAGGAGCTCGGTCCTAGAAAACACCTGCTCGGGGTGTTCAAGGAAATGCTGCAGCAAGCGGAATTCCAACGGCCTTACCTTGATCGGCCGACCGTTGCGGCTGACGCGTTGGGCGCGAACATCCAGGACCAGGTCTAGAAACACCAACTTGTCGTGAGAGGGCGCTATGCGTGTGCTTTCCGACTTTTTCTTGCGATCGATGGGCCGCATATCAGTCTCGTAATTATCCTACGATAACGCGCGTTCCTTGGCTTCTCAGCGGTGCAGCACGCCGGTCGGACGAGTTTCTGGAGGCATGAAACTCCTGCAAAGCCGCTCGGCGGTTCATGGGCTCTCATTCCTTTTGGCGGATTAGAATGGTCCGGCACCGATACATTTCGCCGGGTACGCTTTCCCCCTTGCACAATCGAACGGTACTCCTCTTTGCTGTGATCGAGCGCTGACCTCGCTAACAGATGATCCGAACGCGCATTAGCTTTGCCAATTTGTGCGGCATTGTACCTTGTATCCATCGCAAGACGCTCATTAAGGCTGTAAGGCCCCGCCGACCGACGCATAAATCAAGTCACCTAATTTCCTATCTGCTGAGCAGTCATTCACACGAGCTGCGGTAAACAGCTAGCTGTAGGAGAATTTGCACGGCCAGGTATAGTTACGCGAGCCGCCGCAGCGGATCGCCTTGCGCAAGCTGAATGACGGCGTTTCGCTAGCCGGTGGGTGCTCTCCGCGTCGTGCCGCAGCCACGAACTCGTCGTGGGGGGAATGCTCACGGAGATGACGGAGCAGGCGGAACGCAAGCGCTCCAGTCGAACAGACGGCTGTCCCGGCTGACGCACCGGACGGGTAGATTTGTGGCGAGGCTTGGAAAGGCCAGCATACGATCGGTCTCTGCAGCAGAACGGCGGCACGCTTTTTTTTGGTCCTGTGCTGCCACTCGACCGAGCGACGCTCGCCTCAACAACGGACCGACTATGATCTGGGCTGCTTGCTCGCTCTCTGCCCAGAGAGCGGCGTCACGCGCAATAGCGTCTTCCGCAAGAGCTAGGCGCCTATATGCGCGGCAGCTGCCACTGGCCGTGGTCGAGAATCGGAGGTTTCGAGCCACTATGTTATCCTCTTGGTGATCGCAGGTCCTACGGCTGCTCGCCTTCGCATTGCTTCTGTGCGGCGCTTCGAGGCACGTTGAGCTTGCACTCGCCGCGCTGGGTAAGTGGAGCGTGTCGCAAGGCGCGTGGGCACCTAGTCAAACCAAGCCTCATCTGCTTTTGACACTACCAACTCTGGTAGGTGCCAAGCGAGATACGCAACTGCTCAATTACATTGCTTCAGTTGATGATCTGACAGAAGCGGACCACGGGCTTCTTCTTGGTCTCTAGCTTGTTGCGTATCGGAACAAGGAGCTTGCGAAGCGCGGCTTCGATAACGCCGAGGCTAATGGGTGAGCGGCCATGGCTGGCCCCCTCTCCCGTTGAACTTCCGCCGATGCGGCGCGGAAATGTAGCCACCCGTTGATCAAGTAGGTACCTCACCGCCTATGACCAGCATACCAGCTGGATGTCGTGATCGAGATGAGCCTAGCCGATCCGCTGCCTGTCCCCTGTTTCCATATTTATTTTCAACGTGCCGGCAGTGGCCACCACCGCGCTTCAGAACAAGGCGGTGGTCAATGACATCCTGCTCAAGCAGGCAGCCGAGACGCTCCGTCTTATCGGCGCCAACCCGATGCATATCGGAGCCGAAACCGAATGATTGCACTTTTCCATGCCGTGGCCGGCTCCTGACGCATCATCCGGGTGCACATCGCCTCTCGTTGCCTGGCAGCGGGCGGGATTGCCCCTGGTGGAAACCGGGCTGGCTAGCCCGGGCTTCCTCCTTTTCGTTCGGCTTCGATTACGATTGCCGGCGGCTGTTCGTGTAGTGCCTGCAGGAAGCGTCCGGGGACGCGAAACTCCGGTTATTCGGCCACCTGGCGCGCCTGAGCGAGCTGGGCGGCATTTGGCCACCATGTCGACGCCCTCCGCAAAGTCGAATGGACGTCTGCGCCAAGCTCCGTTCGGCGTATCCAAAGCACGTCTTGTCTATCTCAGCCAGCTACACCCCATCACGTTGCGGTCCCCAGGGATCGGCTCCTCACCTGTGAGCAGGATCATCCGCTTGCGGCGAAAGAATTGATCGCGCCGGCAACAAGTCCGAAGTGATCACGCTGGACATTGAGGAGCTCACCAGCGCTTTCTACCCCGCGGGTTGCCGAAGGGATTTCCGCCGCCCCCGTCATTTTGGTTTCATGGCAAACGCCTGCTGTGCCGCCAAGCTCGCACAAGAGCCGAGCGGCCCTCGACACACCAGAGCCGCCTTCGCCCGTCGAACCTGAGCGGTCCGCCATCCTTGGTGTTCGCCGCCAAGAGTTATTCCTGTCTGCGGAAGCCATGGTGGATCGGGCTTGTGCCGCGCTTGACAAGCTGCGTGCTCGGCCGAGTTATGACACCGGTTATGCGCAGTGTGTTGCATGCCATTCGGCAAAACCGTACTGACCTTTGAACACTGGCCCGAGATGTTCTTTGGTGGCACCGCCTAGCCGCACTTTTCCACTGACGGAGCCGTCCTGTGCGAATTCGCCCTCGAACCCGTAGAACAAGGAAATCGGCACCTGCTCGTGCGCAGCCTCGAAGTGAATATGGCGACCATGAACTTCACCAGATATGTCTCCGGAGGACGATGCAGTGTGATGGACACCTGATATGAGTTCACCATCCTGCTGAATCTTGATGTGGTGTGTCGCAGACCCATGAAGGAATTGCATTTCGACACGCCAGCTGCCGGAGAAATTCACTTCCGCTGGGAAGTAGGGAGTCACTCGAACGATGGACTGGGGCATACGAAATGCGGATGCCAAAGCGCGGCCGACAATATCAGCCTCCTCATCCGAGAGATTCACCGGATCCAGCATGATTGATGTCGGCGTGGACCAAAAATCGTGGATCAGGATCCGCGGTCGTTGTTGCAAGAGCGCAAGCCTTAGGTCTTCCGCATCAAACGGAATGATGTCGGCATCCCAGATGATTTTCAGCCGAATAGCTGCTGCAAAACTCGCCCAAGGCAGCACTTCCGTAGTGACGCCTGGCAGCGAGACAAGGTAAGCCTCGATCCGGTTCGATCGCGCAAGCCACTGATCACGCTCATCTTTCGCCGATTGAGAATTGATCCAGCGGTCGAGCGCGACTACGGCCCCAACCACCTCTTCCTTGCCGACCTTCATCGACCTGCCAAATGCCTGGTGGGGTGTTCCGTTCCACCAGATCGACCTGCAAAGCCGCTCCTTACCAAGAACGATAGCAGTGGATTGTGGCCCCCGGATATACTTGCCACCGGCGTAAACGACCAGATCGGCTCCTTTCTTAATCCAGCTATCCGGCTTGTCTGGAGAAAGCCCGGCGGCATCGACGAGAATCGGAACACCGCGCGCGCGTGCCAAAGGGAGGAGCGAGCTCAATGGCAATACCGACTCATCGTCCATGCGACCGAGCAAGCAGATCATCGCTACACTTCCATCCAGTGCGTGCGCAAACTCCTCTGTGGTGCCAATGCTGACGACTTCAGCGCCCGCGACGCGGAGCGCCTGTTCATAAGCAAAACGCTGGTCGGATGGAATCAACACGGTATTGCGTAGCCCGGACGTATCCGGCAACCGCAACATCAGTTCCGGGTTGTTTCCTGCAATGCACGCCGCAGTGGCTAATGCTAGCCCCGCTGTAGCGCCGGCGGTGATGACACCCCATTCGGCGCCGGTGAGTTGAGCCATCCTTTCGCCTGCGGCTTCCGCGAGCTCGTCCAGGTCGACGAAAGCCCGGGCGGCCGCGTTCATTGCCGCGATGACCTCGTCGCTCGGATTGCTTCCTCCATAATTCGTGCGGACGCCAGCGCATTGGATCAACGGCTCGACGCCGAATTCTCGGTAGATCCACCCGCGCGCGTGGTCGCGTTCGGGCGGAGCGAATGCCTGTGGGATGTCAGGCCGCATAGTCATATCCGCTCGTCGCAAGTACGATGGGTGGCCTAACGCAAAATGCTGTCACGACGAGGCGAATGACGCCAGATGTTTTCAAGAGGGCGGAGGCGCTAGCACTTGAAAATGCTTCATCCATTCCATGGACGGTGATCAGCCCTGCTATTCCGGCCCCACGGATTAGCACCTCCGCGACTGTTCCCTTTAATGCCCGTAGACGGCCTGAGAGGCTTCCACATTTGGCTAGCGGATGTCGTTGGCCAGACGGGGTCATCTTCGTATAGCAGCTGTCGTCAGCGCGACGCCGCAGCGCCGATGACGGAGTTTCCGCACGTAGATGTGCATTGTTGACTTTCCCGAAGCCGCTGTCACCGCGAGCCAGTTCGGTCAAGCCCACGATGGGCGTTGGCCACGTCAACGACTTGATTCCATGATGCTCGTCGCCTTCGACCTCGACGAAGGAGGCAATTGACAGGGCCGACGCCGAGTGACCTCCGCGCTTGGTGTTCGAGCCGCAGACCGCATCATGAGCTTCTGTGAAGAACAGCTTGCTCTCGGAGCAGATCTGACCGCCCAGCAATTCTGCAGGCGCCAAGGCGGCGCGCCTTTCAGGGCTCCTAGCGAGAGCAAACAGTGGTTGACGTTGCATGCCACACCTGGAGGTGAGTTTGATCGGCGCGATGTTCTTCAACTAAACAGTGACAGCTTCTGTGATCCAGATCAATTATTAGCCTTAGTAGTTGACGGGGCTGCGCTAGTTTGCGCGCACTTAGGTACCAGGAGCGGCGAAGCCCTAACAATCAACGGCGTTCACTCGTTGGTCGCGGAAATTCACAAAGCGCATCCCTCCCGACACCACGAGCTCTATCAGTTTTTCAGGCCCCAAAGGCTCGAACGTGGGTTATTCATCAGAATTGATCGAGACACGCATAGACCTCAATCATCAATCGAGTCGCCTTGAACGAATCTTAGCCCCGACAACTCTTGATTATTATTCTTTTCGCCAAGCTGCAGCTGTTCGATATCGGCTGGTCTGGGGCGGCTGACCGAAAGCTGGGCCTTGGACATCGATTTCAACAACAATCCGAACAGGCCGCTCGCAGCCGAAAAATCTCATTTCCAAACCCTATGGCCGGGATCATTTTGGAATGCAGGGTCCGATTATCCAACGCGAGCGCCGGCGACGAAATAGCTGCACGCCATCTTCAGCGGCAACGAAACTGCGGCCGTTAGTCAAGAAGACCCAGACGCCCCGCCTTGACGACGCACTGGGTGCGGCTGGTCGTTTCCAGCTTTCGCATCGCATTCTTGATATGAAAGTTGACCGTGTTAACGCTCACGCCCAGGATGACTCCGATGGCCCAGGATGACTTCCCCTTCTCCACCCATCGCAAACACTGTTTTTCCCGTTCCGACAGCACAACTTCTTGCACATCCGCCATGAATTTTTCCCGGAGCCGAGAGGGCAAGAACGAGATCAGCAAGTGCCATGCCACTCAGTGGCACACGCAAACTCGCGCGGCAGGACACGTTCCTGGGAGATGCCCGTCCATTCTCGGGAGCCTGCCATCGAACTGCAGCCCTCTCGACCGGATTGCGACATACGTCGCAACGCAATAGCAGCACTTACGACAATCGTAGCAGTCGATATTTTAACATCTGTGTGAGCTGGATATCACCCTTTGACTAGGCGCTCCTCCCGCCAGGGCTGAATGCTCTGTGAAGGGCCGTAGGACGCGGCTCGCGAGCCCAGATCTTTCATTTGCACCAAAGCTTTAACCGGCGTGTCGGCTCGACGCTCATCCGATAACCCTATGGCGATCATGCAAGCTTTTACGCCCCAATAAACTACCAACGCTGGTCATTGATCGACTTCACGACAAAACGATATGAACAGTGAAATTTGCGCCAATCGAGGATCGGCTTCCAGGATTTAGGCATGCAGTATCAACCACAAGCCGTTCGGCCTACCGCAGGTCGTCAATGCACACAGTCGTCGCCAGTCGAAATGCTTCGCGCCCAGGTGTGCTCGAATGATGATCTGTCGTTTCTGATGGAAGCGCATGATGGCCTGTCTGCCACGATCGCGCAGCGCTCGGGATTCAAGGGGCTCTGGGCCTCTGGTTTGTCGATTGCCAGTTCGCTCGGCTATCGCGATGCCAATGAAGCTTCATGGACCCAGCTCGTCCAGAGCGTGGAACGCATAGTGGACTCAACCGAGCTACCTGTGCTCGTTGACGGTGACGGGGGCTTCGGCAATTTCAACAATGCTCGCCTCCTCGCACGCAAACTTCATCAGGCTGGCGCGGCGGGCGTCTCGCTTGAGGACAGCTGCTTCCCGAAGCTGAACTCGCTCATTGGTGAGCGGCATCCGCTCGCCGATATCGATGAATTTTCCGGTCGTCTACGGGCGGTGAAGGACACGGTCGCTGAACACGTTGTTCTCGTGGCCAGGATCGAAGCGCTAATCGCTGGACATGGATTGAATGAAGCCATCTTGCGTGCTCATGCCTATGCCGAGGCAGGCGCCGATGCAATCCTGATTCACTCGCGAAAAAGTACCGCTTACGAAATGCTTTCGTTCGTCACCGAGTGGCGGAACCGGCTACCCGTTGTGATCGTTCCGACGACGTACTATCGAACACCAGTGTCAACCTTTCGTGATGCGGGGATCTCCACGGTCATCTGGGCCAATCACTCCTTGCGAGCTGCGGCAGCTGCAATGCGGCGCGTCTGCGATAGTATCGCAGCTCAAGAGGGCGTTGCGGGCATTGAGCCCCATATCGCCCCGCTCAGCGAGATATTCGAGCTTCTGAGGTATGACGAGCTCGCCGCGGCCGAAAAGCGATATCTGCAGCCTCGCTAGTCCATGCTGAGAGGGTTTATCACATAACGTCCCCTTCTTCGAAAGTCCTCCGATGTGCCCTCTCGGCGGTCTCCCTCTAAGTGTCAACCAACAGGCAGTCGGACCTATAATGCCAGAGAAGCTTTGCACAGCACTAAACAGCTTCCCCTCGCCAGGCGGTAGGCAATCCAGATGCACGTGGGTGACGACCTAGCCCTTTCGATCTCCGGGACGATCTAAACAGGTCTGCGGCCGAAGGGAAGAACAGAACGCTCGCGATGCTCACGGAGTTAGGCGCGGGATTAAAGAAAGCGAATGAAATGCCAGTGAATGCTCCCAAGAATGCTCTCATTCTTGCCGCTGGCGTTGGCTCTCGTCTGCGGCCGCTAACGGATCTAACCGCGAAATCCCTTGTCCAAGTTAACGGCACTCCCATCCTGCACAACGCGCTACATAACCTTGACCGTGTCGGCGTCGAACAGGTAACGATTGTTGTCGGGTATCGCAAAGAGGCGATCAAAGATAGCTGCGGTGGCCGCTTTGGCGGGGTTGACGTCAAATATGTCGAATCCTCCGTTTACGATCGTACTGGCAGCGCCTATTCGCTATGGCTGGCGCGAGACGCGCTGCTTTCCGGAGACTGCTTTCTTCTTGAGGGCGACGTCTTCTTCGAGGAAAATGTATTGCGGCAGCTGCTCATCAGTGAAGCGCCCGACGCAGCGGCTGTCGCTCCCTTCGATCAGCTGATGCAGGGATCAGCGGTCCTGTTGTCCGATCTTGGCTTCATTTCAGAATTTCGTTTGAAACAAACAGCGAGAAATCTCATGGCGGATGACCCGCCTCTTTACAAGACGATGAATCTGTTGCGGCTGTCCGCGTCTACTCTGCGGACAGAGCTCGTTCCGGCCCTAGACGATATGATCAAGGCCGGAGCTACCCAGGCCTACACTGAGGAGCTTCTTTCCTATCTCGTGGAAACACAAGGCCTGCAGCTTGCTGCGGTGAGATGCGATGACCTCAGGTGGTACGAAATTGATGATGCGGAAGATCTTCGTACCGCCGAACGCATCTTCGCAAAAGCCGACGTTTGATCCAACCGCGCAGGGGCGAGGTTCACGACGATCACGGAAGGTTTGACGCTGCGCCTCTTCACGACCTGCGCGGCTGCCTCCCAGGCCGCGTAACGATGCCAAGCCCCGCAAGCTTGATCGGGGGCCGCAACCAACGCGGCCGCCTATTGCCTCAGCAAAACGCGAGCGGCTCGTCCTGGCATGAAGCGTGAAACACACCCCCACAAGCGAGGTGGTAGAAAATAGTTATTGCGCTCCCAGCCGCTTCGACCGCAGGAACCGGAGGGACCTAGACCTTGAAGGGGGCAGATGATCTCGATTTCCTCGCTTGCGCTTTTCCGGATCGAGGCTTTCCTGCAAGCGGCTGCTCCGCGGAACTAATCTCTTTAAAATCGAATCTGAAGCTGATTCTTGGTGCGCACAGTACATTCTCGCCAAATTTGATCGGAATACGGCCGGAGCAGTCAAGGCTCTCCTTGACGAAGACCGGCGCCGAAGTGGACATTCCAAGCAGGCGCGCCTCCTGCGCAGAGGGCAGACGTGCGCTTATCGTCACCCACTGTTGCGAGTAGTCGTCAATTCCGATGCGCCTGAGAGCTGTGGAGATCGAGTTGGCGCCAGAGAATTTGTCCAGCAGTCCGGGAGTGCGTTTCGCCGGAAAGTAGCTATGCGCAATGACGATTGGGATCTCGTCCTGATAGCTCAGCGTGTCGATGCGCAGCACATCGTCACGAGCTTGCAAGTCGAGGTAGCCGGCGAGCCGCTCGTCTGCCTTTATCGTTGCAGCAGACAGGATCTTACGACGCGCCAGGCGACGTTGGGAGAAGAGATTATCGGTCAGGGGTTTGAGGGGAGAGCAGATAGGGTGTTGGATGTTCGACAACGAAGGTGCCCCTCCCCTGCTCGACACGGAGCAGTCGTTCCTGCTCAAGTGCCCGAATGGCGTATCTTACGGTGTGCCGGTTGACACCATATTCGAGAGCAAGCTCTACGTCATTGGCAATTTTCGCCTGGCCGAAATCGGCTCGAGGCAATGGCTTCTTCGATGTTCGACCGAACAAACTCCTAGCGCTTTCCTTGATACATAGGTCAAATGCTCCGTGGTTCAGGCTTTCAATTGCGTCGGATCAGCGCCAGGTCTATCATTCTTCGGTTGCACGAGCCGGGTCACGGCCGCTTCCCTCAGATAAAGACGTTGCCGGTAAAGCTCCCGGCAGACAGTTGACCGGCGCGCTGAACAGGCAATTGAGACGCTCGCATCTTCGACATCATACTGACCTCCGACCTCGCGATCTTGCAAAGCTTCATCGATGATACGGCCGTGCACCGTCGACGGTAGCGGCAGTCCCAAGCTGGAAAGGATCGTCGGCACCAGATCAACGATACTGGTTGGGGTAGCAACAACTCCGCTTCTAAAGGCATCGCCAAAGGATGCATAATGAAGTCAGCTCGTGCCCCGAAAGCCCTCCGTGCATACCAACGCCGATCGGATAGGTCCCATCGTAGTACACGGCATCTTGCGAAGCGCTCCGATTAGCCGCTCCGCAATCGGCGAGACCAAACGACGAGGTCCGCACTTCGTGGGTGTTCGGCCATGACAGCGGAAAGCGGGAGGGTACTCGCGATAAGTGGAGAGCCATCGGAAGTCTGACGTGAGAAGGCGACGCCAAACCATGGCTCCTCGGAAAGGCTGTGATACATCTCTGTCAGAAGATGGCTCTCTCTGTCCCGAGCCCAAATGTTGACGACCCGTTCAGCTGTTATTGCGGCGTCTACGTCGGGCGTGAGTTCATATCCGACCTTGAATCCCGATCGCTGCAGATGTTTTAATACGGTTCGGGAGGGAGCATGGGAAAGGTTGGCGCAATCTACCCCGATCCCACAGCATCGTTCGTCTCGCGCTGGGGGTCTCAGAGCAACTTTCAGAGGGGTGGGTATTGGCGGAACGACAGATTCAATGTGCTGGAGACAACTTTGCTGACGGTGAAGGACCCGGCGCAAAGGCGAGCTGCCTATCAAGAGATGCTGGACATATTCGACGAGATTGATCCACCAGGAACGGTGCTCCATTCGCTTGGCGAGTTCTTTGGAAAGCGCGCCAACATCAAGTGGGCACCGACGCCAACCGGTTTAATAGATTTTCGGCCAGGCGCAATCAACGCCTAGCCGAGAACGCCTTGGGCCAGACGCAGAAGACTATTGTCTGCTCGAAAGGTGGAATCATGGACCAAACCAGTTTGCACGCACTTGAAGCACCTTTTGTTCACACTTTTGAGCAAGGGAATGCCGGGCGCCCAGCCATGGCGGCTGGCAGCCCGCCGCTTCTGAGCATTACTGGATTGACGGTTGTTCTTGCAGACCGACCCGAGACGCGCCTCTTGGATGCCGTTCAGTTCGAGTTGCGGAAAGGTGAGTTTTTCGCGCTTGTCGGCGAAAGCGGCAGCGGAAAAAGCGTCTTGTGTTCGACCATCATGGGAGTAGCAAGTACCGAGCTGAAATGTCTCGGCGATATTCACATCGAAGGCAGGCCTCTTGCCGATGTCGATCGGCCGCCTGCGTGCAATGATCTACCAACAGCCGAGCCTATATCTTAACCCCGTTCGGAACATTGGATTCCAGCTTCGCGAGACTGTCCAGATGATCGGCGGCTAGCAAGAAAGAGGCGAGCGAAAGAGCTGCAGATCTACTCTGCGATGTGGGGATCGATGATCCCAAAGAGACGATGAGAAACTATCCGCACGAAATGCCAGGCGGAATGAATCAGCGCGTCATGATTGCAATGGCGCTCCCGATGAAGCCGAAGCTTCTCATCGCTGACGAGCCGACCTCTGCTCTCGATGTAACCACGCAAAAGCAGATTCTTGACTTGCTCGAACGGCTCCGCCCAGACATGGCAATCCTCTTTGTGACCCATGATCTGAGGCCGGCAAACTGGACCATTTTTGGCTAGAGTTGGCGCTGCGTAAATCCCTCGACTGGGAGGAGCGACGACGATGAAGGCCTCGAAGTTTTCGGACGCCCAGAAGGCGTTTATCCTGAA